>JANNSZ010000052.1:0-34060 GCA_031403195.1 Planctomycetota bacterium
GGTAGCCCGAAGAAGGGCTCCGTGACAGTCCAGCTCGAGGGGTCGAGAGAGACGCCGACCGCGGCAATCATGCCAGCCACAAATGCGGCTATCAGGATTGCCCCGCCTCGTCTGCCGACCTGGTGGCGCGTGGTCCCCATCGATCGTTTGCCGTCCGCCTAAGCGTGCGCGGGACGCGACCCAATCCGCGTACCCAGCACGCAAGGATCGACAGCCAGGACCGGCAGAATCGATTCGAGCGATGACGGCCCGCACGGCTTTCCAGAAGGGCTGTTGCCATCGCCGCCTGTCCGCAGTCGCCTCACCGCCGAGGCAATTCAGGCTGGCACCGTGGGCTTTCAGGTAGACCAGGCAAGCCGCGGCGCTTCGAGCACCGCAGTCCACGCGTCGACGAGCGTGGGAAGATGAGCATTGCGATCAATCGCATCGAGCGCGTCGAGGGTCTGCTCGAGCGCGGCCGACGCCTCATCGCCATCGGCGGCCCACTGGGCAACACCGCGGGCCAACACCGAATCACCTGGCAGGTCGCCGGTGGCAGCATGACGCACGGCCGCACGATAAAATTCAACCGCCGCCAGCAGCACGGCCGTGAGCCGGGCCCGCCGTGGAGGGGCTTCCTTTCCGGCAGCATCGACGAGCGCGCTGGTCTCACGTGCCAGCTCGACGCCCGCTAACGGACGCCGCGAGACGAGCCCGATGAGTCGCTCACGAAACAGACCCATCTCGGGATCGAGCATGAGTCGCGCGCGGTCGATGCTGCCGCCCGCCGCAGCCGCTGCTGCGAGAACTGCATCAGGAGCAGTCTCATCGCCTTCGCGAGCTAGCTCCTCAGCGATCAGCCGTCGCACCGTCTCGGTGTCGAGCGGCCCGAAACGAATCAATTGGCACCGCGACCGGATCGTGGGCAACTGACGCTCGGGCCCCGTGCCCACGAGGATGATGACTGCGCCCGGTGGTGGCTCTTCGAGTGTCTTGAGGAGGCAATTGGCAGCCTCCTCGGCGAGGTGATCCGCATCCAGAATGATCGCTACTTTGCGGGTGCCCACGGCGGGCCGGAGCAAGATCCGCCAGCAGAGCCCCTCACGCATGCGATGGGCCGCATCGCCAATGAAGAAGTCGAGCGGGATCGTGCTCTTATCGGCAGGCTTTGAGACGACATCGATATCGGGATGGCTGCCAGCAGCCGCCTGCACGCACGAACTACACCGCCCGCAGGCTGTCAGCCCTGGGCCGGGCTCGCGACAGACAATCGCCTTGGCCAGTGCCTTCGCAAACGCGCCCTTGCCCACGCCCGGCGGGCCGGTGAAGAGATACGACCCGGCGATTCGCCCGCGAGCCTCGGCCACCATGAACCGTGCTGCGACCGCATCATGCCCTTCGATACCCTGCCACGCCATCACACACACCCTCGGTGTTTACGCCAACTCCGGGAACCGTTTGAGCACTTCCTCGCGGACGAGACCGGTTACCTCATCCGGCGTGCCGCGCGCATCGATCACACGCATCCGCCCGGGATCAGCTGCCGCTTCGCGAAGATAGCCGGCACGCAGCCGCTGGCGGTATTCATCGCCGCGGGCCTCGAGCTTATCGAGCGGGCGATTCATCCGACGGGCCGCCGTTTCGAGATCGATGTCGAACACGAGCACCAGATCGGGAGCTAATCCACCGGTCGCCATGTCGCCCAGGCGCCACAGCGTGGCCGGATCGAGCCCGCCGGCATGTCCCTGGTACACGACGTTTGAGAGCAGGAAACGATCCGACACGACCCACGCGCCGCGGGCCAGCGCCGGCCGCAACACCTCCGCGACAAGCTGCGCCCGCGCGGCCATATAGAGAAACATCTCCGCTGTCGGATCGAGGTGAAGATCATGTCGGTCGAGCAGGATGGCCCGGATGGCATCTCCGACTGGCGTTGACCCTGGATCGCGGCAGGTGACGACCTCGCGGCCAGTCTCCGCGAGCCAGGCTGACAGTACGCCCAGTTGCGACGACTTGCCGGCGCCGTCCATACCGTCGAGCACGATAAACCGTGGCTGCGTCATACGAGCATGCAACCCCGGATCCAGCGTCATAGCCCGTGGCTGCCGAGCCACCGTGCACATTCGGTTGTCCATGGGTGCAGCGGCTTTGTGCCGTCGTAGGGCCGTACGCCCAGGCCGAGGCCGTGACGCCCCGTCTCGTAGACATGCAGCTCATAGGGTTTGTTGAGACTCTTGAGCTTGAGTGCCAGCTCGAGAATCGGCTCGAGCTTCACCGCCTGGTCTTCGTAGGTGTGCCAGATGAAGAGCGGCGGCGTGCTGGCGTGAGCTGCGAGCTCGCCCGACAGTTCGCGGGCAAGTTCCTCGTTGGGGCTGTCGCCCAGCAGGTTCTTGCGAGAGCCCCCGTGGGTTTTTTCAGGGAGCATGCTCACCACCGGGTAGCAGAGGACGCCGATGGCGGGCCGCGAAGTTTGCCGCTCCACAGGGTCGTCGTGCTTGGCGTCGCCATCGTCTCCCTTGAGGCAGGCCATGAGGGCCAGGTGACCGCCGGCCGATGAGCCGATGACGCCCACGCGATGGGCATCGACCGAAAACTTCTCAGCATTGTGACGCACAAGCCGCAGGGCTCGCTGGACATCGCCGAGCATGACCGGATGCCGATAGCCCTTGCTGCCGAGTCGGTAGCGGAGCACGAACGCGGAAATGCCCTGGGTGTTGAGCCAGCGGGCGAAGTCGGAGCCCTCGTGATCGGCGAGAGCGCCATACCCGCCACCGGGGCACACCACGAGCGCCGACGTTGACCCGGCCGCTTTTTTCGCGGGCCACCATGTGATCGTGGGGATGTCGTGATCGGCCTTGCCGAGGGATCCTGGCGCGTCGCCTTCCCAGAGGCGGATCGTCTCGGGCGCGTCCTGGGTCATCGTCGTCGGCGCACGGGCTGGCGGCTCCGCGAGGGCCACTCCTCCGACGACAAGGCTGGCGGCCATCGTGGCCACAAAACGGCTCACTCGAAAACGCATCGGCATCTCCCTTGGGCGATTGGATGGCCAAGTCCACCACGAACCGCAGCATGATACGGCATGGCAACGCGGTGCGGGCCAGCCTACCGCGTAACGAGCTTCTGAATGCCCAGTGGGTCGGCCGGATCGAGGGGCGCAATGCGGCGGCACACATCCACGGCCACGTTCTTCCGACCCGTTTCCATGAGGCAGTGCACGAGCCCCTTCGCTGCCTCGAAAAATGGCTGGTTGCCTGGCAGTGCGTGGGGCAGTGGTTTGGGCGGAGGGTTGCCGGCCGCCTCGAGAGCCCGCAGGCAGAGCTCATAGGCTCGCCCAAAATGGCCGCGGGCCAGCTTGGTGTCACCCTCGTCGAGGGCGACCAGCCCGAGCTGCACGTGGGCTTCGAGAAAGTCTGGGCATTCCGAGAGGAGCCAGACAAGCTCGTCGCGGGCGATCTCACCCTCGCCAGCGGCCAGCATCGCCGCGACCTCTTCGATGTCTTCGCGGCGGCGTCGGGCGCACCGCGGCTGCACGATTTCCCAGGCCACGCTTCCCGAAAGCTCGCGACGCACCACCGTGATTCGCTCGCCCCCGGCTGGCCGCCCCCGGCGGGGCCCGGAACGCTTCGAAGGGGGTTTGTCGGATGAGCTCATCGCACCGCGGGTTCTGCGGATCAGAAGGCGAGCCGCGGCTACACTTCCGCGGCGTGGAGTGAACGGCGAAAACCCGTAGTCCTGCTTCGTGACCGATCGTCTGAAGCAAAGCCAAGCGGCCTTCGGCCTCACGAGACTGTTGGACCCGAGCAGCCGAGCCTTTTCAAGTGGCAGCGACGAAACGACCAAAGCCCCCGAAACCGCTGGCCAACGCCACGATCGCCCGGCCGCTGATGGCCTGGTATCGCCGACACCGCCGCGACCTCCCCTGGCGGGCGAATCAAGACCCATACCGTGTGTGGGTGAGCGAGATCATGCTCCAGCAGACGCAGGTGGAGCGGGTGAAGGATTTTTTTACGCGGTTTATGGCGCGGTTTCCAACCGTGGTGTCGCTCGCGCGGGCTCGTGAGCGGGACGTGCTCAAGCATTGGGAGGGCCTGGGATACTACCGCCGTGCGCGGCAGTTGCACGCGGCCGCCAAGCAGATCGTGAGCGACCATGGTGGTACGTTCCCTCGGTCGGCTGTTGAATTGCAACGGCTGCCCGGCATCGGCCGCTACACCGCCGGTGCGATCGCATCAATCGCTTTTGGGCTTCCCGAGCCGATTATCGAGGCCAACACACGGCGCGTGATTGCGAGGCTGGCCGGCCATGCTGCCCCGGTGGGCGGCGCGGGCGACGAGCCTCTGTGGCAGATCGCAGCTGGCCTCGTGCCGTCCCGCGACCCCGGCACCTTCAATCAGGCGCTCATGGAGCTCGGGGCGCTCGTCTGCTCACCGGAGCGGCCCGCATGCAGCCGCTGCCCGCTGGCCGACGCATGCGTCGCGCTCCGCACGCGGGCGACGACCAAGATCCCAGCGATGCCGCGGCGAAAAACGGCGAAGCAGCTTCGTGAAACGGCGGTCGTGATTCGCCATGCTGGCCGCGTCGTGGTGCAGCGCCGGACAGCCGGTGAGTGGTGGGAAGGCCTCTGGGATTTTCCGAGGGCCACGCGTGGTGAGGCGAAGGTCGCCGGTGACCGTCGGCGTGGGGAGGTGACGTACACCGTCACGCATCACCGCGTCACGTGCCGCGTCGTGGAGCGACACACGTGCGATGCCCCCACGACCGGTCCGGCTTGTCGGCTGGTCACCCTTGCCGCCCTGGAAAAACTCGCGATGACCGCTCCGGGCCGCCGCATCGCCGCGCTTCTCGCGGAATGACTGAGCGCCGATCCGAGAACCTTGCCTGCCGTCGTCTGGTGTGAAAGTGGGCTACCGTCCCCGCCGCCACCTCGTGGGCTGACCAGGGAGGCGGCGAGCATGCCCCAACCTTGCCAGCAGACAAGTGGCGCCCAGCCCCATCCGTACGCCTGATCGACCTTTGAACAAGCAGCTCAAGGTTTTTAGCCTGGCGGACAATACGTCATGCATGGCACTCAGCAATCACTTAAGAGTTCGCGGAAAAGCGCAGGCTTCGAGGCCTGGAGTTGTTGAAGTCTAGGAAATCCCAGGCCCGCGAAGCTGACCGATCCTCACGTGCGACGCCGCCACGATCGGCGTACGGTCGTCTCGGCTCGAGATTGAGTGGCTCCCTCCGTACGCACCCGAGCTCAATCCCACGGAGCATGTCTGGGGACACTCCAAGACCGGCGATCTCGCGAACTTCGTCCCGGACGATGTCTACCATCTTGGACGCACAATCACCGCACGACTCCGGCAAACCAAAGGCGATCAACGGCTCCTGCGATCGTTCTTCGAGACGTCGTGGCTACGCCTGTAGGTCGTAATCTGCTTTTTCAAAGGTCAATAAGGAACTGCCCTACGACGGCAAAGGTACCAAGCTGTGCGGCGAGACCTCGCAACAAGCGATCCGCTCGGGGTGGACCGTGTCATGTCGCCGGACGCTCGCTACGGACATCGTGTCCTTCGCTCGCTCGGAGAAATTCTCGCTTCGCCTTCCGGGCTCCGCAAAAATTTCTACGCCGGCTCCATGACACGGTCCGCCCCGAGCTGCGAACGGCCACGTAATCAGGGCCCATGGAAAGTAGCCAAGATCAACCCATGCTGCGTACGCGATCGCGAGCGGAATCACTACAACGATCATGGACACCAGTAACCGCCTAAGCCAATGTGGCCGGCGGAGACCCGTTGCTCGCAGGCTCATCTGACCCCTCAACTGAGTCCAGAGGCGAAGGCGCTGCCGAGGGGTGAGCGCGTCGATAATTCGCATAATCGGTCGATGTGTACGACCTCCCGTACGATCGTGCGGAGGATCTGCGGCGCTTCCTCGTCTCGGATTGCAATGCCGAAGTGCTCTTCCACTTCCATGACGAGAAAAAGGCCATCCATTCCCATGATTCTGCCCAATGGCTACGCGAGCGCGTGCACGCCTCAATGCTGATTCTGCCAGGGCAGCCAGGCCCCCGACGAGCGGGCCGACCTCCTGCCGGCCCTGAAAGTGCATCATCGTCTAAGTCACATCCGCTCGGGGTTGCCTGTGTCATGGAGCCGGCGTAGGAATTTTTGCGCAGCCTGGAGGGCGAAGCACAATTTTCGTCGAGTGAGCTCCGGGCACGATGCCCGGAGCGAACGTCCGGCGACATGGCACAGGCAGCCCCGAGCCCACGCAGGACGTCACTTCCAGCGTCCTGCGCGAGCCGCTACCACTTCAGGCCGAAGCGGGCGCCGTTCGAGTCGCCGCCGACGCCACCCTTCAGCGGCGTGGTGCGTTTCTTGGGCGGCAGTGGAGGCGCTTCGGGCTCGGGCTCAACTTCTGCTGCCGCCATCGTCTCGCGAGTCGCGGGTGGCGGGGCGAGCGCCTTGATTGAGAGCGAGAGCTTTTGGCCATCGGGATCAATCGAGAGCACGCGGCACTCCACCTGCTCGCCTTCCTTGACGACGTCGGCCACGCTGCGAATATGCCGAGTCGCTAGCTCCGAGATGTGCACGAGCCCCTCGATGCCTGGCTCGAGCTTCACAAACGCGCCGAACTGGGCGATCCGGCTCACGACACCTTTGACCGTGACGCCGGTGTGATACTTCTCGCCGGCGCGCTTCCAGGGGCTCTCCAAAAGGTCTCGGGCTGACAGGCCGATCTTGCCGGTTTCCCGGTCAACCTTCTTCACGATCACACGGATCTTCTGGCCCACCTGGAGGATGTCGGCAGCGTTCGCCACACGGTCCCACGACAGCTCGCTCACATGCACGAGCCCTTCCACGCCGCTGCCGATATCGACGAATGCCCCGAACTCACGCACATTCCGGACCAGGCCATCAAACTCGGCACCGGGCTCAAGTGTCTCGAGCAGCTTTGATTTTGCGTCCGCCGCTTCCTTCTCGATCACGGCCCGCCGCGAGAGCACAAGCCGCCGGGCCGCAGGAACAATCTCCGTGACGAGGCTGTCGAGCGTCTGCCCGACCATCTCTTCGAAGTTTTCAATTCGCCACGTGCTCACGAGGCTGGCCGGCATGAAGCCTCGCAGCCCCGCGACCTCGCACTCGAGGCCACCCTTGTTAGCCGCGGTCACGCGGGCCGCGACCACCATGCCTGCTTCCAGCTGCGTCCAGTCTTCGACGGCCACGGCCCGATTCCCGGGAGCGACCTCGTAGAGGTTGTCGTCGTCGTTGCGGCCTCCGACGCTTACCTCGACGACCTGGCCCGGCTCGGGAATCTCGTCGCCACGCTCCAAGAAGCCAGCGAGCTTCATGGCGCCCTGCCGACGGCCACCCAGATCGATGAACGCCGTGTCGGGGCCGATCGAGATGACCGTGCCTTTGACCTTCGCGCCGGGCTCAAGCGGTGCGTCAACCTTGAGCGAAGCTTGTGCGTCGAGGATATCGTCAATCGCGAGCCCCTCGACGGCGGCGGCAAGCTCGGCTTCGAGATCATCGTCGAGCGCCGCCCGAAGGCTCGGCACCGCCACCCGCTTGGCAGGTGGCAACACATCCGCAGGCGACGGCATTCGTGGAGCATCGCGACGGCGGCCACGGCCACCACGAGGTTCCCTCCCTGACGGCGACCCAGCCGGCGGTCGCTGCTCGGTTGCTATCGTCGCGGTGGGAGGCTCGGCAGGTGAGTGGACTGCGTCGCTCGTCACGTCGCTCGCAGGTGCCGACGCCTGAGGCGCGGCCGGCTCAGGCGATGGCGCAACGTATTGCACCTTCGGCGCGAGCGACGGCGGCGCAACATTGGCCCGCTGGGTGCCAATGGGAATCCGCCGCGGGCGGGACTGCGCCTCGGCGTCGTCAGCAGGAGGGGCCCCCTCAGAAACGTCACTCATCGGCTCGGCCGCTCATTGACAGGCTACAACAGACTACACACTACTTGCCCGCCGCACGAAGTGGCGGTGGCTGGCCATGCAAAACCTTGGCTTTTGCGTGGCCAGCCAAGTGGAAAAAGGCCATGAATGGCTTTTTCCACATAAAGATGGCATGCGGGAAACAGGACTTGAACCTGCACGGTATTACTACCACCAGGCCCTCAACCTGGCGCGTCTGCCAATTCCGCCATTCCCGCGGTTTTTAAAGTCGATCGTCCGCTTTAAGGTGACGTTCAACTCCTCCAACATTCTCAGTCCCGGATGCCGCCAGTCAAGCGGCCGTCACGGGCCACGCTCGCGGGGGCCAGCCGACGGATCGCGAGGGCGTTGCCCGCGGCGACCATGCCTGCCAGGATGCCAAACACTCCCAGGCTCCAAGCGACGTCGCCCACGGGTGCCCAGCGGTAGAAGGGAAGCCCGGCAGCCAGGCAGGCGAGGAGTCCTTCGGCCGACTTGGGATACATGTCGGTCAGGAGCCAATGGGCAACATCCGCAAGTGGATAAACGACAAAACTTGGAATCGCTCCGCACACTGCCACGTTGAGCCAGCGAGTGCCGCGGCCAATACCACCGAGGAGGCCGAAGTGGCCAAGCAGGATTGGCCATGTGAATCCGGCGAACATGACCAGGGCAAGAAGCGGATGTTCGTATGGTGGCAAGAAAAGATTACCGATTGCCATGGCCGCCACCGGCACGCTCGCCGCGAGGAGCAGCGACGGAAAGAACGCGCCGGCAGCCAGCGAGACAGCAGCCATTGGCGTGATGTTCCAGCCCGGCTGCCAGGCCCGGCCAACGACCGCGAGGGTCACGAGGAACAACCAGGCGACCGCGAGGAGGCCCACCGAGGGCCGCTCGGAGGAGTCACTGACGGAAGGGGTCTTGTGTGCATTCATGCGCGGGCCGAAGGTCCTAGCGGGAGGCGGCGATCGCCGACCATGGAGAGCCTTGGCTTCTCCATCGGTCGGCCAAGCGGAAAAAGGCCCTGGAGGACTTTTCCCGCGTGGAGCCAGATACACTACCGTTTTTCTGCCTCCAGGCAAGCTGAATACCGAGCCGCCCATGCCCTCCACCGCCCGGGAGTTTGCGACCCTCGCTCTGGAGCGGTCGGCCGACGGGATCGCCGTGCTCGCCTTCGCCGTGCCGGACCACCGGCAAAATGTCATCACCCGGCAGGTATTGGAAGACCTTACGGCGGCCCTGGATGAGGTCGCGACCGGCCCGCGTCCGGTGGGCGTGATCCTCACGTCGGCGAAGGAAGGCTCGTTCTTCGCGGGAGCCGACCTCGACCGTCTTGATACGCTCGCCGACATGCCACCCGACGACGTTGCCCGCCTCTGCGATGCGGGAAGAAAACTCTTGGGTCGGCTCGCGGCCGAATGGCCCACGGTGGCTGTGATCGACGGCACCTGCCTGGGGGGCGGCCTCGAGCTCGCGCTGGCCTGCGATTTTCGGGTGGCCACGACGGCTCCCCACACTTCCATCGGGCTCCCCGAAGTAAAGCTCGGGCTGATGCCGGGGTGGGGCGGCACTGTGCGGCTGCCGCGGCTCATCGGGCCGGGGCCGGCGATCGAGCTGGCTGCTTCGGGTGAACCGGTCGATGGACCGTTGGCGCTGCGACTTGGACTCGTCGATGCGTGTGTGCCTGCAGGCGTTGCTCTTGAATCGGCCTACAAGCTGCTCGCCATGCGTGGCGGGCTCGCCGTGGCTGAGCGTCGTCGCCTCATGCGCGAGCCCGTGACGCTCGACCCGGCCGAGCGGAATTTTCTCGAGGCCACAACAGCAGCCGTGATCCTTGGCCGCACCGGTGGTCACTATCCTGCACCAGCGGCGATCCTCGAGACGATCCTCGCGGGCTCTGCCGTGGACGCCGAAGCCGCAGGCCGCATCGAGTCGGCTGCCTTCGCCAAGCTCGCTGGCACGCCAGCCCACAAAAATCTCTTGAGAGTCTTCCGGCTCAGCGAGCGGAATCGCCGTGACACCGGCGTGGGCCGCGACGCCACTGATCCACCGCAGACCTTCACCGCGCCTGCCGTCGTCGGGGCCGGCATCATGGGCGCGGGCATCGCCGCGCGGCATCTCCGCAGTGGCCTGGGCGTGGTGCTGGTCGATATCAACGCCGACGCCCTCGCCGCAAGCGTGCCGAGCGTGCTCGACGAGGCCTCCTGGGACCGGGTAGCCAAGCGGAGCGACGCGGCCGCGGCCATGGCGCTGGCCGGCCGGCTCCGCACGGGCACGTCGCTGGAATCGCTCTCGGGCGTCGACCTCGTCATCGAGAGCGTGCTGGAGCGCACTGACCTCAAGCAAAAAGTGCTCGCCGACATCGAGCGAGCCGTGGGCCCGACGACGATCATCACGACCAACACGTCCACGAACCCCATCGCCAAACTCGCAGAAGCCCTGGCTGATCCGTCGCGGTTTTGCGGAATGCACTTTTTCAACCCGGTCCGGCGCATGATCCTCGTCGAGGTGATTCGCGGACCGGCCACGACCGATGCCACCGTGGCCACCGTGGTGGCCCATGCCAAGCGGCTCGGCAAATGCCCGGTCGTCGTGCGCGACAGCCCCGGTTTCCTCGTCAACCGCGTGCTCATGCCCTATCTGCATGAAGCGGTCGAAATGGTGCGGGAGGGCGTGGAGCCCGCGAGGATCGACCGCGTCGCCCGCCGGTTCGGAATGCCGATGGGCCCGATCGAGCTCTACGACATGATTGGCCTCGACACGGCGTTCTATGCGGGGCTGGTCCTCTCTGCCGCATACGGCGACCGGATCGAGGCCTCGCCTCTCATTCCCGCATTCGTGAAAGCGGGCCGACTCGGCCGAAAAACCGGTGCGGGCTTTTATACTTTCCAAGGCACTGGTCCCAAGGCGCGGATCGTGGGCACGGACGCGGAGACGGCCCGCGTTGTCAGCCGCTATGCCCTGCCACCCCGCGACACCACCGATCGCACGATCGCCGATCGACTCCTGCTGCCGATGCTGCTGGAGGCGTTGCGGGTCCTCGACGAGGGCATCGTGCGCGACTCCAGCGACATCGACCTGGCAGTGATCCACGCCCTGGGATTCCCGGCGTTTCGCGGCGGCCTCCTCGCGTGGGCCGATTCGCTGGGTGCGGCTGATGTCATTCAACGCCTCGAACCGCTGGCCGACCTCGGTGTGCGGATGCAGCCCACCGCGCGGCTTGTGAGGCTCGCTGCCAGCGGCGGGCGTTTTGCCGAGTGAGTTCGACAGCCACCAACGAGCATGCCAGTGACACATCCTTTCCGTGATCCCGCGACCACGCCCGTCATCGTGGCTGCATGCCGGACGGCGATCGGCCGTGCCCACGCCGAGAAGGGTGTCTATCGCAACGTCCGTGGCGACGAGCTCGCTGCGGCGGTCGTGCGGGCGGCGGTCGAGCGCAGCGGTGTCGACCCCGAGTCGATCGAGGATGTCGTGCTCGGCGCGACGCAGCAGCGGGGTGAGCTCGGCGGCAACGTCGCCAGATGCGTGGCCCTCATGGCCGATCTGCCGCTCTCCACGGCGGGCACGACGGTCAATCGCCTCTGTGGCTCGTCGCTCGAAGCACTCGCCCGCGCCTCGCACGCGATCGCCGCTGGCGCGGCTGACGTGCAGGTGGTTGCCGGTGTCGAGCACATGCACCACCTGCCCATGGAGTCGGCCATCGACATCCATCCGCGGGTCTTTGCACGCTCGAGCCGCGGCATGCTCTCGATGGGCCTCACGGTCGAGCAGCTCGCGGCGTCCCACGGCATCTCGCGGCGCGCCCAGGAGGAATACGCGGTCGAGAGCCACCGCCGCGCCGCTGCCGCCAGTGCCGGCGGGCTGTTTGAAGATGAGATCGTGCCGGTCATCGGGCACGACGCGGCAGGCGGCATCGTGGAAGTATGGACCGATCAGTCGATCCGCCCCGACACGTCGCTCGACGTGATGGCGGCCCTGGAGCCAGCGTTCCTACCCAAGATCGGCACGGTCACCGCCGCCACAAGTGCGCCCTTGAGCGACGGCGCCGCAGCGATGGTCGTGATGAGTCAGGCTGAGGCGGCGCGGCAAAACATCGAGCCCATGGTGCGGATTGTCGCCACCGCTGTGGTCGGTGTGCCCCCGGCCGCCATGGGCACCGGGCCGATCGTGGCCACGCGAAAACTCCTCTCGCGCCCGGCGGTGGCTGGGATCACGCTGGGCGACATCGACCTTATCGAGATCAACGAAGCCTTTGCGGCTCAGGCGATCCACTGCATCCGCGAGCTTGGCCTCGACGCTGGAAAAGTCAACGTGCGAGGTGGCTCACTCGCCATTGGTCATCCGCTCGGTGCGAGCGGCGCGAGGATCACGACCACGCTCGTGCACGCACTCCGAGACTCTGGTGGTCGTTTCGGGCTGGCCACGATGTGCATCGGCCTCGGGCAGGGCATTGCCGTCCTCTTCGAGCGGATAGGGGCCAGGGGATGACCACGCCCGTGCTTCTGCATGCTGAGAAAACGTCAACTGAGGCGAGGGGCTGCCCGTGTCATGTCGCCGGACGTTCGCTCCAGGCATCCTGCCCTTCGCTCACTCGGAGGAGCCCTCGCTTCGCCATCCTGGCTCCGCTCGGCCTCCTACGCCGGCTCCATGACACGGGCAACCCCTCGCGAACAGCCTTCTTTAATAGAAGCCCATCTGCGCAAGCTGGTGGGTCTGCGGGTAGCGCATCGTCCCGCCTGCCATCATGAGCGGTTTCGCCCCACGCCCCGCCGACGCCTCGCTCGTGGGCCTCCTTGCGGCACGCGTAGAGGCTACGCCGGACCGTCTGGCGGTCGTCGTTTTTGGAACAGGACAGAGCGTCACGTGGGCAGAGCTTGGAGCGGCGGCGCTTCACGCGGCGGCTGACATGCAAGCCGCGGGGCTCGCACGCGGTGATCGCGTGGTCCATGTCGGGCCGCATTCGCTCGAATGGATCGTTACCGATCTGGCTTGCCTGCTCGCAGGTTTCGCGCATGTGCCGTTGCATGCAGATGCCTCGGCAGCAGAACACCGCGAGCAGATTGCATGGCTCAGTCCACGCGGCGTGGTCTTCAATGGTGGATTGTCGCGCGATCGGCGACGGCCCAGCGATGCCGGAGGCCGGATTGTCGTCACGGTACCCGACGATGCTTGGCTTGTCCGCTCGAGTACGAGCATTGAGCAGGTCACGGAAGCGATTGCATCGCGCGTCGCTGCGACGGATCCCGACGCCCCGGCGACGATCGTGCTCTCCTCCGGCACGACGGGCTTGCCGCATGGTGTCGTGCACTCCCAGCGGTCGCTCGCCTGGAACGCCCGCGCCGTGTCCGACGTGTTCCTGTCAGACCCGCGGGATGTGCGGCTCTCGTGGCTGCCAGCGAGCCATCTGTATGCCCGAGTCGGCGACCTCTATTCGGCCGTCGCGCGAGGTGGTTGCCTCCATCTGGTGACCGATCGGTCTCGGATTCTCGACGCCTGCGGGGCCATGCCGCCGACGGTGATCCTGGGCGTGCCTGCGTTCTTCGAGCGACTCGAGGCGAACACTCGCAGTGGACGGATTCCTGATCTCGCTGCGGCACTCGGCGGCGAGGTGCGGGTGTGTATCTCTGGTGGCGCGCCGCTCCGCGAGCGAACGGCTGCGTTTTTTCAGGGCCGCGGCATCCCGCTCGTCGAAGGCTACGGCTTGGCCGAAGCGGGGCCGGTCGTCGCCGTGGCCACGCCGCGAGACGCACGCACCGGCACCGTCGGGCCGCCGCTGGCAGGCGTCGAGATCCGACTCGATGACCGTCCAGAAACCCGCGGTCAACTCCTCGTGCAAACCCCCAGCCAGGCACTCGGCGTCATTTCGCGACAGGGCGAACCAGAATCGCTGCCGGCCTGGCTCGAGACGGGCGATACCGGCGAGATCGATGAAGCTGGCCACCTGCGAATCACTGGCCGCATCAAGGATGTCCTCGTGCTGGCCAGCGGCGTGAAGGTGCCGCCGGCGGAGATCGAGCGAGCGATCGCGGAGGATGAGGCTGTCGCGCAGGTGTGCGTCATCGGCGATGGCCTGCGATGGCCTGTGGCCCTCATCGTGCCAGAGCCCGCCGTCATCCGTCGGGCCATTCGCCAGTTGGGGATATTCGTGGTTTCACGCCAGGCCGCTCTTCGCCATCCCAGACTTGTCGCGTGGGTAAATCGACGGCTCGCACGGCGGCAGCGGCACCTGCCGAAGGCATGGCAGGCGCGTCACGTGATGCTTGTCGGTCGACCATTCGATGCTGCTCATGGCGAGGCGACCGAGTCACTCAAGCTTCGCCGCAACGTCATCCAATCGCATTTTGAAAATGGTGTCAGGAACCTTTTCCAGGCCGGCGAAGCAGACACGGCCTTGGCCGCCTGCGCCGGCCAAGGTGCTTCGCAGAAAAGGTTCCTGACCCCTTTTTCGTCGGCGTTCCTGCCAGCCATCTGGCATGGCGAGGGAGGTGGCTTTGAGAGAGCGGCCGAACTGGCTGCGACTCTGCTGGCCTCGGGCGTTGAGGCCGTCCTCGAACGCACGGCTGCCGAAATCGCGCGCCTCCGATCAGCCGGCCGCCTGTATGACCCGCCCGTTGGCGACCCGCCCCCCGTCCCACCAATCGACGACCCGCCGCCGCCACCCCGCGGACGCTTTTCAGCGGCGGCCGAGGCCGCGCTCGGTGAGGCTGGCCTCTGGGGGCTGGCAGTCCCCGAGGCGTTTGGCGGCGCGGGGGCCTCCATGGTCGATCTCGCGCGGGCCATCACACGGCTGGCGGCCGATGTGCCCACGGCGGCCGGCATGCTCGCGGTGCATTCGTCGATCGGCGCAGTGACAGCGCTGGCCACATTCGGCACGCCTGAGCAGCAGGCTCGTTACCTGCCCGGCCTCGCCCAAGGCAAACCGCTGTCGATCTTCGGCGCGACGGAGCCCGACGCCGGCTGCGACCTGGCACGAGGGCGATCGGTCATCGAGCGGCGCGACGGCAGACTGCTCCTGACCGGCACCAAGATGTTCATCACGAACGCCGTGCATGGTCGGCTCGTGAAACTCCTCGCCATGCATGATGGCAAACCTACCGTCGTGCTCGTCACGCTCCCCGAGACCGACACGGCCACATTTCACCTGCGGCACTACGCAATCCATCCACTCAAGCACACCGCCAACGCCGCCCTCGAGTTTTTGGAGTGTGAAGTATCCCCGAGCGACGTGCTCGCGCCGCCGGCCGGCAGCGACGGTATGGCGATCGTGTGGCATGGTCTCAATCGTGGCCGCACGACTCTCGCCGCGCAGGCCGCCGGCACGCTGCGGCTGCTGCTCGCCCATGCTGCTGAGCATGCTCGCCGCCGCACCACCTGGGGCCGCCCGATCGCCACGCGACAACTCGTGCAGGGCAGGCTCGGGAGAATCGCGGCGTCGATTGCGGCGGTTGATGCAGTGAGCACGTGGGCAGCCGCGGCTGTCGATGCAGGGGGCGGTGAATGGGAGGCGATCACCGCCAAGATCGTGGCGAGCCGGTGCGTGCGCGAGGCGGCGATCGACGCGCTCGGCATCCACGGTGGCCGTGCGTTTCTCGTGGGGCATCCGCTCGGCGACGCTGTTCACGATCATCTCGCAGTGGGCGTGTATGAAGGCGAGAGCGACCTGCTGGGCCTCGCCCTCTTCCGCGGCATCGCGAAGGGTCATCCCGTCGCCGCGGGCGGCCTGCAACGGGCCGCCGCGTGGCTGGCCTGGCGGGCTGGCGCGTGGTCGAGGTTTGTTTCACCACGCCATCGCGACACCGCGATTCTCGATCGTGGCCTGCGCACCCATGCCCGCAGGGGCCGCCGGCTCCTCGCGCACACCGCCCTGCGAATCGACGGGGCGATCCGGAAGCACGGACGCGAGCTTGCGGAGCGGCAACTCGAGATTGGTTGCCTGTCAGACGACGTTCGCGAACTCGCCAGCGTCCTCGCCGTGGCGCATCACGCCGATGCCTCGGGTGACGACCGCGCCGTGGCCGCCGCCGACTGCTGGTGCCGCGCCGCCCTCGCCCGCGTTACCGGTCACAAACCTACGGCACCTGACCTTTCGGCACTCTCAGCCCTCGGGGCCGCAACTCTCGAGAAGTCGGGCCGTTGAATGGAAACCGGTCACACTCGATCGGCCGGCGGCACCCCTTCTGGAGACCTTTCGATGCGTTGCTCTTTGTCCCTCCGCATGCTCGCTGTCGCCGTTATCGGCTCGTGCTGCCTGACTGGTTTTGCCGCAGACAAGCCGAAAAAGGACCGCGATCCCGCGAAGTTCTTTCAAAAGAAGGACGCGGATAGCGACGGCTTCCTGACGCTCCAAGAGTTCAAAGCCGGCATGCCGGAGAAGGCCGCTGACAAGGCCGGTGCACGGTTCTTGAAGCTCGATACAAATGGCGACGACAAGGTCTCGCTCGACGAGTTCAAGACCGGTATGGACAAGGCTCCGAAGCGGAAGAAGAAGTAGAAACTTGGCATCGAAGCCGACTGGCTGCACGCGGCGCGGGCCATCATGCTTTACTCGCTGCGGACGAGGGCGGGCCACCAGCTACAGAGATACCAGGCGCGGGGCGTCGCCAACTCGGCGAAGGCTTCGAGAGACAGGCTCGCGCCGGGGGACTGGCCACCGAGGACTTCATCGAGAATGGCCTTCGGCTTCGTGTACTTCACGACGCGGGCTGTGTCTTTCGTGAGGCCGGCGATCGCGACGGCCCGGTCAACGGCGTCTTCGAGGAAGCCGATCCTGTCGACGAGGCCGGCGTCGCGGGCCTGCTCGGCCGTAAAGATCTGCCCTGTGGCAACGGCGTCGATCGCCGCATCGTCGAGCTTGGGCCGTCCGCCTTTCACGATCGACTTGAATCTCGCAAACATCGCGTCAACAAGCGACTGGAGGATTTTTCGTTCTTGCTCCGCGACCTCCGGTGTGCGGTCTTTCGTGGGGCTGAGCATCTGCTTGAGCGGACCACTCGCGATCGAGTCGTCGCGGATGGCGATTTTGCCCAGGGCCTCTGACACATCGAAATGGGGAATGATCACACCGATCGAGCCGGTGAGGGTCGCTGGCTCGGCAAAGATACAATCCTCGCGACCGCCGTTGGCCATCGCGACGTAATAGCCGCCACTGGCCGCCAGGCCCCCCATGCTCACGACCACCGGAAGCTTGCGGCCGGCAATGAGCTTCGTGAGGCAGTTATGAATCTCGTCGCTGCCGCTCACCGTGCCGCCAGGTGAGTCGATCCGCAGCACGATCGCCTTCACGGTCGGGTCATCGGCCACAAAGTCGAGCTGCGCCCGTGCAAACCCATCGCCTCCCATGATCGCCCCGGCGACCGTGACGATCGCCACCTTGTCGCCCGCAGTGCGGGACAGCGAATGCCATTTCTCGACGACGCGATCGTCTCGCTGGAAGTACTGTGAGAACGCCGCGGCGCTCCCCAGGGCCGACATCAAGGAGATGCCCGCCACGACCCAGGCAAGCCGCGTGCTCCAGCGACTCCAGCCCCCGGACTGCTCGAGAATGACTCGTGTGGGCGGCTGCTGGTCGATCGTCATGGCTCTCAGGCTCCTTGATTCGTGGACGCGACGGCACATGCCGGGGCGTTCTGGTGGCATTGTACGCGGCAGGTGAGGACACGCGCGGTTGCCTGCTTGCCGGGTGGGCCGTTACCCTCTGGGGTCCGCGGCGCTGGAGTCGCCGCGCGACCCCGCGGCACCAGAAACGCCGCGAGAGCCAGAGGAGCGATTGCACGTGTTCGTTTGCGTTAGCACGGAATGCCTACCGGATATGCCGCTGAAGGCCGCGATGGAGCGGCTGGCAGAGCTCGAGTTCACCGCCGTCGAGCTGGATGTCCACGAAACGGGCGGCCATCTCAAGCCGGCAGAGGTCGCCGCCGACCCCGAGGCTGCGATTGCCGCATGCAGCGACCTCCAGCGGCTGCGTCCGGTGGCCGTGTCGTTCTCAGCTCCCGACAATCCGCTGTTCTTTGAGCACTTTGACGCCTGCTGCAGTCTGGCCAAGTCGCTCGGCATCGTGACGATGGTGGTCGAAGCATCGGAGCCTGGCACGCCGTTCAACGTCGAGATCGAGCGGCTTCAGAAGCTCGTCAAGATCGCCGCCAGGCTCGGCGCGGTTGTCGCTGTGAAGACGACCTCAGACCGGATGACAAAAGACGCCGAAACGACGGCCTCGCTCTGCCGCAACGTGCCTGGCCTCGGCGTCGCCCTCGACCCAACCCACTTCATCTACGGCGCGAAGAAGCCTGGCTCCTGGGAATCGATCCTCAAGTACGTCACCCACACCCACCTCCGGGACACGAAGCCCGACATCTTTCAGGTGCGAATCGGGCAGGGCAACGTTGAGTATGGCAAGCTCGTGGCCCAACTCGAGCGGGTGGGCTACAAGCGGGCGCTGTGCGCTCACATGGCACCGATTGAGGGCGTCGACCAGGTGGCCGAGCTTCGCAAGATGCGGCTGCTCTTGGAAAGCTTGCTCTAGCGGCAGGCATGCCATCCATGGCCATGCCTGCCTAGCCGGCCCTCCGGCCGGCTGCCGCACATCCCGGCGGCCTTGCTCGTGCGCTTTGCGTGGTGGTTCCACACAAGTGACAAATTTTGAACCCGCCCTACCGGAGGGTCGTGCCGGATGCTTCGGCGCGGGTGGCCATCTCGGCGTAGTTCCGCGACCGCTCGTCGTCACCCTGCTCGGCATACATCGTCGAGAGGTTGCCGTAGGCGACGGCCAACGCCCGCTCTTCGAGCTGCTTGGAATCGACCGCCTTCACCATGAGATCAACTCCACGACGGCCGAGCTCGAGGGCATCATCGCGACGATCGACCTGCCAGTACGAGATCGCCATGCTCACATATGACTCACCGAGTCGGCCCAGCTCACCATCGGTCTCGAATTGCTCGTTCTTGGTCCACAGCGGGATCGTGCGATCAAACCAGGTGACGGCGGTGGCATGGTCGCCCCGCTGGAGGCTGTGGAGGATACCGATCCGGAACAGGAGATCGCCCTGCCGCTTCCGTTCCTGCGCCGTCAACTCACGGTGCTCCGAGCCCCGTTCGAGGTAGGCCGCGGTGAGCGTGGCGTTGTCGAGCATGTCGGAGGCATCCCCGCGGATCTGGGCGGCGGCGAGCGCATCGCCGAGCGCCTGCCCCACCTCCCAGTCGATCTGCCGCCGGCGCCAGGGGTCGGCGATCGTGTCGCCCATAATGTCACGGAGCTCGAGCAACCGCTTGACCCAGGGCAGTGGCTCGATCGATTCGGTGGAGGCAGCAGCGACCGCGAGGGCTCCGCGGCAGAGCTGGAGCTCGAGGACCCGCCGTTCGAAGTCGGAGCCGGTGAAGTCCTTGACCACCGTTTCCGCGCGGACAACCCACTTCGGGATGACACGGCTCTTCTGCTGCCAAGTGCCCTCGGCAATGGCCAGTGCCGTGCCGAGGTGCGCATCCAACAGAAGCTCACGCACCGCGGCCTGAAGCGTAGGCGACTTCTTGGCCAAGAGCGGCGCGGCCAGACGAATTGACGCGGTAAAGTATTCCACGGCCGCGCGGTGGTCGGGCGAGGGGCCGGCGAGCGCCGCACGGCCCAGCAACCGTTGGCACTGGGCCGCCACGAGGGGTGAGGTGTCGGCGGACTTCTCGGCCTTCGCGATCACTTCCTTGGCTTCGGCCGGACGGTCCAGCGCGATCAAGACCCGAGCGTGCTTGAGCGATGCCCAGGCCGCATCGGGGGCGAGTTGCGTGGCCCCAACTGCCAGGACAAGCGCCTGATCCCACTGCCCCTGATCGCAGGCGATCGTGAGGAGGAGCTGGTGGGCACGCAGATGCTGGGGGTCGAGCTCGATGGCATGCTTCAGGTCGGCCGCCGCGTAGGCGGAGCAGGAATCGAGCTCGCCCTCCGCACGCAACACAAACGCCTCGGGGTCGAGGGGCTCGATGAGGATGGCGTTGGCCTGCTGCGTACCGGGCTCGAGGCTGAGGATCACGCCCCGTTCGGGATAGACCTCGCCGATCGACTGGCCCGCATCGTCCTTGATGGCGACGGTTCGAAGGTCGGTGATCTCCAACTGCTTGGCCAGGTCGGCCAGCGGCATGGCTGCGGCCAGCTTGATGCCAATGGCGGCCACCTTGCCTTCGGCGAACGTCACTTCCACCCGCTCAAATGGCTCCATCTTCCAGACGGCAGCATTTGGATCGCCATCCTCGGTTGCCTCACCGCGGCCCCAGGTGACCTCGAGCTCCTCTCGGGTCGTGCGGCCCGGATAGGCGCCGCGGAAGCTGGCCGGATCGATGGACAGGGTGGGCACCTCATCTGGCGTGGCAGCCACCGGAGCAGTCACGCTCGCGGGCTGTTCGGCGACGGCAGCCGGTTCGGCTGCGACCTGGTCAGCCGGCTTGGTCTCGGGAGGAGCCGATGCAAACCGCTCGGAGATCCAGCGGCGGACCGTACTCGCTTGGGAGGCCGGGGGCGTTGCCGCCTTTGACTGGACCGCTGGCTTCGTCTGGGCAGCAGTGGGAACGATCGGGGCCGAGATGGGCGAGGGCGAGGGAGCCGCGGGGCTACGCCAATCGGCAACCGGCCGATTGGCAGTCGGATCGATGTCGCTGCCGACGGCGGGCACGACCGGCGTCTCGGGCGCCACGTCAGCTCCCGACACACGGATAATAGTGGGGGTCGCATCGACCACCTCGTCCACTGGCTGCCCCAAGGACTCAATCGAGCCAGGCATCCGCAGTGGCGCAGCAGATTCGCCCTCGGGGTTAGCACCGTGGAGGGACGTCGCCCACAAGGCGGCAGCAGCCACCGGGAGCGACAGGATCAATCGCGAGGTCGAAGACCGCAGCGTGGCCACGAGGCGACTCCTTGAAAGCGAGAGCAAGAACGTTTCTGAGCGGATGCACCAGGAACCCCGGAACAGCCCGGAGCGAGGGGAAGCTAGGGATTGCATCAGTCTGGGTCCAGACCAGACCCGCGGACTTCTTAAACCTGCGGGGCCCTGCCCGTCGCCGCGGGAATTTTGGCTTCTCCCCCCTGCCCAGCCTGCCGCGGGCCTTTACCATAAGGCCTCCCTTGCCCAGGTGTGTGCCATGTCAGAAGCCCCGTCGCACATTGTCATCATCGGGGGAGGCCTGGCGGGCCTGGCGGCCGCCGAGGCGGCGGTGGAGACAGCCGGGCCGCAAGGACGTCGTGTCACGCTCATCGAAGCGTCGGGACGGTTTGGGGGCGTGCTGGGAACGGTTCGCCACGACAACGGCTGGCTCGTGGAGCGGTCGGCCGACTGTTTTTTGGCGGCGCGGCCTGAGGGGATCGCGCTCGTCGAGCGACTGGGCCTCGAACGCGAGATCGTGGGCGTGGATCCTCGCGTGCGTCGGGCGCTCGTGTGGCATCAAGGCCGCGCGGTGCCGGTGCCCCACGGTTTTCGACTCATCGCGCCGGGCAAGGTCAGTGGCATTCTCTCGAGCCCGCTGTTGTCGCTGCGAGGCAAGGCTCGCATCCTCGCCGAACGCTGGGTCGCGCGCCGCCAGGCTGGCGCGGAAGAATCGCTCGAGCAGTTTGCCACGAGGCGGCTCGGCCGCGAGGCGTTTGACCGGCTCGTGCAGCCGCTCGCCGCCGGCATCTGGACCGCCGATCCAGCCAAACTCGGCATGGCCGCGGCGTGTAGTGACTTTCTGGCGATGGAGCAGGAACGCGGCAGCCTCTGGGCCGGCGAATGCGCCCGCATCGCAGCAGCACCCGCGGGCACCGCCACCGGCGCCCGCTACGGGCAGTTCGTAACCTTTGCTGACGGCATGGAGACGCTGCCCCGCGGGCTTGCTGCGCGGCTTCGTGAGCGTGGTGTAGACATGTTCGAGGGCCGCGCCGAGCAGCTGGTGCGCGGCGGTGATCGCTGGAATGTCACTGTCGCACGGCCAGGCCTCGGGCAATCACCCGACATCCTCGCTGCCGACGCCGTCGTCGTGGCGGTGCCCGCGTCTGCGGCCGCAGTGCTGCTGGCCGGTGTGGACCCGGCCATCGCCTCGGAGCTGGCGGGCATCGCGTATGCCGGCTCAGTCATCGTGTCGATCGGCATGCGGCGCGACCAAGTAACCCATCCGCTCGATGCAGCGGGGCTGGTGGTGCCGCGAACCGCAGGCCGCCGGGCACTGGCCCTAAGCTTTTCGAGCTCAAAGTTTCCGGGGCGTGCCCCGGCAGGCTGTGTGCTCATGCGGGTGTTCTTGGGGGGGGCGCTCGATCCGACGGCCCTGGATCTCGACGATGCGTCGCTCGTCGCGGTGGCCCGCGAAGAAGCCACGGCGATCGTGGGCGCGACGGGCGAACCGCTCCTGATCCAAGTCGATCGCTGGGGCAATTCGATGCCGCAGTACCACGTTGGCCACGCCGACCGCGTGGATCGCATCGAGGCCGCATTGGCCAGGCATCCGGGCCTCGCCCTGGCCGGCGCCGCCTACCGCGGCGTGGGGATTCCCCAGGTCATCGCCTCGGGCCAAGCGGCCACGGCCCGCGTCCTCGTGAACACAGGCACCACCGGCTCGCTGTAGAGCGCATCCAGCTATGGTGGCTCGCAATGCACCGACATAAAAAGCCCCCGGCGAGAGCCGGGGGACTGCGGGCTCAAAAGCCATCGCGAGGGCTATTGTGAGCGGGCACTTGCCTCACCACCCTCCGTCCCCTCGCGTGCGAGGGGCTTGTATGAGGGACGCGGTTGACTGCCGCAGCACAGTTATCCGCAAACCAGCCCGCCAGGGGCTACTTCTTGCCGGCTGGCTTCGCAGCTGGCTTGCCGGCTGCCTTGGCTGGGGCCTTGGCGTCGCCCTCGGCTGGCTCCTTGACCTTCTTCTTTTTCATCGTGAGCTTCATCACTCGCACCTTCGGCAGGCCGATCGGGCTACTGCCTTCGTGCCATCGCTCCTGCTCCTTGAGCTTGGTGATCCGTTCGGCTCGGGTGAGCACGCCCCGCACGCTCGAGGATCCCTTGCGGACCCGCAGGCTCTTGTCCATCGTCATCGTGGTATCCCTCGTCCGAGGCTGGTGTGGCTTGCGCCAAGAAATTCGGGGCGGCCGTCGCAATAAGGCCATAGCTGGCTTTGCAACGGGGAGCTAGACGATACGCGGGTCTCCCGGCCGCTTCAAGACCCGCTCGCGACGGCCGCAGGGGGGCACCACCCGGGCTCACAGCCGCACATAGGCGATCGACGCCAGAAACTGCTCCATACTGGCGGGCCGTCGGGCGGGCTCGGCGGCCAGGCAGGCCATGATGGCGTCGCCAAGCTCCTGGGGGATGTCGGGCCAGCCGTCTTGGATGGGCGCGGGAATGGTGTCGTGGGCCAGGGCCGCGTTGCCGCTGGCGCCACGCGGCCAGGGCGCTGAGAGCGTGCAGATTTCGTAGGCCGAAATGCCAAACGAGAAGATGTCGATGCGGCGATCCGACTGCCGCCGCCGGACCACCTCTGGAGCCATGTAGTTGGGTGTGCCGATCCGATTGCCCGGTTGGAGGAACACCGGTTTGTCGGGCACCGTGAGCCCAAAATCAAAGAGCACCAGCCGGCCGTCGTGCCTGAGGATGTAGTTCCGCGGGCAGATGTCGCGATGCACGAACCCCGCCGCGTGGACCGTCGCGATGGCCTGCGCGGCCTGCCGAACGAGGTCGAGCCTCTGGGCAGGTGGGAGCGGCGTCTTGCCCTTCATCGCGACGAGCTTGTGGAGGAGCGTGCCCTCGACATACTCCTGGAGGATGTAGGGGTCATCGGTGGTGGCCGTGCCCCACTCCAGCGTGACGGCGATGTTGGGGCCTTTGATCCGGGAGCCGATCTCGCCCTCGGAAGGCTTGTTGAGCTCCTTGTAGCGGCCCTCAATCGGGGCCGCCTTCTCGCAGTCGATGACCTTGAGCCCCTTGATCGCACCATCCTGCCGATCACGAACCTTGTAGAAGGCCGCCATCGTGCCGGAGTGGCTCTCATGAAGCCGCTCGAACCGCTTCCAAAGATCGACTCGTTTGGCAGGCGCGTTGCCAAAGAGTCCCGAAAAAAGTCCCGCCAAACCCATCCCTGGTTCACTCCATGAATTCGTCGTCAGACGACGTGGATGTGCCTCCTCCGACTCGGTTGAACTCCGCCACCAGCGCGGGCGACTGACCGACGCGAGCAATCCCCTTGAAGGACTGCTTTCTGCCGTCGACCAACACATGCACCTCAAAGGGCGTGTCGTTCGTCTGGTCGTGTTGGTTGAAGTGATGCACGTAGACGGCATAGCTGCCGCGCGGGGCCCGCTGCCGCGGCCAGTAGACGTTCTCCACCGGCTTTGCTGATCGCTTGACTTCGTTGGCGTTCATGTCGACATCGAGATGGCCGCCGCAGTTGGACCTCGGGAACGCGAAGTAGACCCGCTCGCCCGATGGGGCCACGACATGGAGGTCGAGGTCATTGAGATTGTTCCACGAGAGCGAGACTTGAATCGAGCCACTGCGGGCGCCGGCCCGCACGAGCCGTCGGCCGATCTCGCCGCCGAAGCCGCCACCTCCCCCGGGCCCACCGCCCGCCTGCACCGTGCCGAATTCCGAGAGGAGCGCGTCGATGCCGGACGTCGAATCGGAGAGCGGTCCTGCAAACGCCGCCATGTCGGAGGGATCGGCAGTGCCGGCGGTGTCGATGTCGGTCGCATCGATGGCCGCCACATCCATCGCAACCTCGGGGACTGGCTGGTCGAGGTTCTCGGGCTCCGCGGCAGTCACCTCGATCGGGAGCATCTCAGCTTCCTCGAAGTCTGCCTCGGGCTCCTCGGCAGACGAGATAATCTGCACGGCTGGCTGGCGGATGATCTCCAGCGGCACGAAGACCGCGAGGAGGAGCAGCGCCACGACATGCACCGCCATGCTCACGGCCATGCTCACGAGGTCATGCCAGTCTTCAGCCGGGCTCTCGGTCACCGCGACCGGGTGGAGCACTGGCACCTCTGGCTCCCCTGGCGGTGCGAGCGGCGAAAGCAGCGGCGCACTCGTCACCAGCGGCGCAACGAGCGGGGAACCAGCCAGGAGCAGTGGCGGCGGCCCGCCCACCAGGAGCGTGGATGACGCCGTTGGGTGGGGTGAGGGTGGCAACACAACCGACCTCCGAGCGAGAGAAACGAACGTTCTTGAACCTTGAAAACCGACTCAGGACTCCCGCCGCTGGGCGACAGGAGTCTTGCGCACACTGCATGGAGTCGGTTATTCAATCGCCAAGAGACCCTCCAGCCCCGACACCTGATTATGGATGCCTGGCACGCTGGGGGCAAACGGAGGCCGCAGTCACGCCTGCTTGAGGGTGGCCAGTTCCGCGTGGACGGCTGCCAGTTCGCGCTCGAGCCGCGGCACCTCAGTCGGGTCGTCAGGCTGCTTTTTCGCTCCCGTCAGCAGTTGCTGGAGCTTGGCGATCTTCTGATGGAGCACTTCCATCCGCTTCTTTTGTTTCTTGTCCATCGGGCTTCTCCTCGGGCTTGGTGGCGGCGGCAGGGCTGACCTCCAGGGTTTCGTCGGGGGATGGCCGGCTCTGAGGGGCGGGTGACGCATCGCGGTCGCCGTCGTCGGACGCGTTGGTCGCCTGGATATCCTTGAGATACGTGGCGGCGTAGATGCGTACCGGGTCGGGCATGTCGTTGGCGCCGGTGTGGAGTTGCCGCATCCAGCCGGAGATGAGCACCGCCGCGACGCCCAGGCCCACGGTCACCGAGAGCCACTGCTTGCGGCCGTCCCTGATCCATTGCGTGCTGGCACCACGACCCACGAGGCCGCTGGCGAGATAGAACACGATCATCGCGAGCAGAAACTTGACGCCGAAGAGCGTGTGGTAGCCCGTCTGCCGCATCCAGTCGCCGCCCCAGAGCTCGGGGTCTGCTTTGATCCGCTTCATCAGCAGGATGTAGTTGGTCAGGCCGCTGGCCAGCAGCAGCGTGATGGCTCCGATCACCCACGGCAGCCAGCGGCGGCGGATTCCGGCATGGAGACGATCGGCCGTTTCTTGGCCAAGCTCATCGGCCGCGGGCACGACGGCGAACCGGGCAAAGAGCAGGCCCCCGAGCGCCACGATCGCGGCAAGAATGTGGGCCCAGCGAAGCAGGAGCGTGACAGGGTCCATAGGGCAAGGCTCTTTTCAGGGGACAAGCAGGCGTGTTGCGAATACGAGGCCGATTGACGCAGAATCGTACTCGATCCCGTCCTCTGGCCAATGCGCTCCCATGGATTTTCTGGACACCTCTGATCTGCCGGGCTCGCGGCCGCATGACCGCTGGATGCGGCTCGCCCTCGACGAGGCCCGTGCGGCGGCCGAGGAAGACGAGGTGCCGGTGGGAGCGATCGTGGTGGCGGGTGGCCGGGTGGTGGGCTCGGGCCACAATCAGCGAGAGCAGTTGGCCGACCCGACGGCCCATGCCGAGATGATCGCCATCACGCAGGCGGCAGCCACGCTCGGCTCCTGGCGACTCGAAGGCTGCACGCTGTATGTCACGCTCGAGCCCTGCCCGATGTGCGCCGGCGCGATCCTGCAGGCCCGCGTACCGGCGGTCGTGTGGGGCGCAGCCGATCCCAAGGCCGGCGCCGTGGAGACGCTCTACCGGCTCTTCGAAGACGCGCGGCTCAACCACCGCGTCGAGCATGTGGGCCACATCATGGCCGACGAATGCGGCCGCATCCTCTCCGAATTTTTTCGCCGCAAGCGGTAGTCCATCTCATTTCACACTCGGCCTAACGCTGGTCGTATCATGACGGTGATGGTCTCGTCGCCAAATGTGGATTCCTTGAGGAACGGAGTACTCCGGTCATGAAAAACGAGTGCACGATCAATGCGTTTCAAATGGCGATGTTCGAGAAGATCGTGGCAGATATCCCCGACTCCGATCTGCGGACTCCGGCCGCCGGTCATGGCCACACGCCGCTCTGGCTCCTCGGCCACCTCGCCCTGACGGGCGGCTTTGGCCGCCAGCGTCTCGGCGCCAGCGTCGAGACGCCGCCGGGCTGGGCCGAGGCGTTTGGTCCGGGCACCCCAGACCCAGTCACGTCGGAGCCGCCCGGCGTATCCAAGTCGGTGCTCGTCGAAGCGATCCGGTCGGGCTATGCCTCGCTCCGAGAGACGTACGACACAGCTGCTCCCGAGGTCCTCGCTCGGCCGCATGGCATCCCGTTTTTTCTCACGACGCCGATTGCAACGGTGGACCACGCGATCGCGCTGCTCCTCACGAACCATTTCGGCTTCCACCTCGCGCAGCTCTCGAGCGTCCGCCGGTCGCTCGGCAAGCCCCCACTGCTGTGAAAGACTCCGCCCCCAACTCCATCCATCGAGGAAAGGACCCCATGTCGGCCGCCTTGAATCGTCGTGCCATGTTTGGTCTCTCGGGGCATGCCATGGTGACGGGCTGGCTGGCCATGCATGCCAGCCGCATGGGCTACGCGGCCGATGAACGCGAACGGACGATTGAAGACTGGGTGGAGCAGCTCGATGCTCTATCGCAGCAGCTCTCCTCCAAAAAGATCTCGGCACTGCAGTGGCAAGACGCGATCGACAAGCTCTTCGCCGATGTGCCGATGGAGTCGCTCCTCAAGCTGATCGACTTTCGCAAGCTGGCCGATCGACTGACGGCACTCGATCTTTCCGAGCGTGGCGAAGTCTTCCAAGACATCAGCGTGGGCCCGATCGCCAAGACCACGAGCGAAGCCTATGCCACGTCGGCGATCGTCAAAGTGGCGCATATCAAGAAAGGGCGGAGCATTCCGCCACACGGGCATGGCAGTATGACGTCGGCGTTCCTGTGCATTTCTGGGGAGTTTGACGTGCGGCTCTACGACCGCCTGGGCGATGTTGGCAACGACATGATCGTCCGCCAAACCGCGGATCAGAAGAACGCGGGCCCGGGTACCTGGTCGAGCATTTCCGACTACCGCGACAACGTCCACTGGCTGACCGCCACGTCGGACGACTGCTTCCTGTTCACGTGCAAACTGATCCGCCTGGAACCCGACCGGGAATTTCACGGGCGAGAAAACATCAACCTCTTCGCCGCCAAGCAGCTTGGCAACAGCACCTGGCGGGCTCCGATCATTACGGGGAAAGAATCCGCGGAGCTCTATTAATCCCGTGGAGAAAGCCATCCATGGCCTTTCTCCACTTGGCCGACCGATGGAAGAGCCGAGGTCTTCCATGGTCGGCAACGCCGCTTCCTGCGGCGGCTGACGGTACGGCTTGCTCTCGCGACAGAGCCTCAGGCGATTGCTGACAGCCTTTTTGACGCCTCTGCTACCCGCGACGGTCGATCGGTACGAATTCGCGGAGCGTCTCGCCCGAGTAGACCTGGCGCGGCCGGGCGATCTTCTTCGTGGGAGACTTGTGCATTTCGATCCAGTGGGCGATCCAGCCGGGGAGGCGGCCCATCGCGAAGAGCACCGTGAACATCTGCACCGGAATCCCCATCGCCCGGTAGATCACGCCCGAATAGAAGTCGACGTTGGGATAGAGCTTCCGCTCGATGAAGTATTCATCGGCCAGCGCCGTTTCTTCGAGCTGCTGGGCGATGTCGAACAGGGGATCGTGGCGGGCGATCTTGGCCAGAAGCTTGTCGCAGGTGGCTTTGATGAGCTTCGCCCGCGGGTCGTAGTTCTTATAGACGCGGTGGCCAAACCCCATGAGCCTGAAGCCCGAGTCCTTCTTCTTGGCGAGATCGACATACTTCCGCACGTTGCCGCCATCGGCCACGATCTGCTCGAGCATTTCCACGCAGGCCTGATTGGCCCCGCCGTGGAGCGGCCCCCAGAGGGCCGAGATGCCGGCCGAAATGCAGGCAAACAGGTTGGCGTCGCTCGACCCCACCATCCGTACCGTGCTCGTGGAGCAGTTCTGCTCGTGGTCGGCATGCACGATAAGGAGCATGTCGAGCGCGTCGGCGAAGTCGGGGTCGATGTGGTACTCCTCACACGGCACCGCGAACATCATGTGGAGGAAGTTTTCGCAATACGTCCGATCGTTGCGGGGATACATGAGCGGCTGGCCAACCGATTTCTTGTGGCTGTAGGCCGCGATCGTCGGCAACTTGGCAAGGAGGCGGTGCACGCTCACTTCCACCTGCCGCGGGTCGCGCACGTCGAGCGAGTCTTGGTAGAAGGTGGAGAGCGCCCCCACGACGCTGCCCACGATCGCCATCGGGTGGGCATCACGCGGGAAGCCGCCGTAGAAGCTCCGCATGTCTTCGTGAATCATGTTGTGCCGCGCGAGCGACATGCGGAAGGTTTCGAGCTGCGCGGCGGTCGGAAGCTCGCCTTCCATCAGCAGATACGCCACCTCCACGAAGTCGCATTTCTCGGCGAGCACCTCGATCGGATAGCCGCGGTAGCGAAGAATTCCCTGCTCGCCATCGAGGTAGGTGATGGCGCTCGTCGTGGAGCCCGTGTTGACGAAACCCTCGTCGAGCGTGATGAGCCCGGTCTGGGCGCGGAGCTTGGAGATGTCGATGGCCCGCTCGTCCTCGGTGCCAATGACGACCGGGAACTCGCAGACCTCGCCGCCGACTTCTAGCCGCGCCTTCCCATCTGCAACAACGCCAGGCCACGGCGTGGTGGCCGCAACTGGCGAGTTCTTGAGGGCTGCTTGCGGGGCGGGAGGCGTCATGAAGGGGACTCCCCAGGCGGACGAACGGACAGCGTGAACTGGCAGAGCAGACGATGGAGTTTCTCCCGCCGCGGGATGCCGCGACAGCCGACCCTGGAAAACCTCGGCTTTTTCAGGGGCGGCCACAGGAGAAAAAGGCCACGGATGGCTTTATCTACGGTCGAGCCAGAACACAGAAGTTTAGCCGCCGTTTCGTGGCCCGGCAATGAGCCCGGGCTCCGCCGGCCGACATCGTCTGGCTAGTGCCGGTTCACGGGCGTCGTCGGGCGGCCGGCGGTGAAGACGGGATCGTTTGGGCTGCCGGCGGGATCATCAAAAATCGTCCACACCGGCGTCCTCGCCCGCAGTTTTGCCAGGTACTCCTCCATGGCGACCTTCCGCTTCGCCTCGAAGAGCGACTTCTTGATGTCAACCTGGGCGTCGAGAAACGGGGTGCGGGTAGCGAGCTCGCGCTGGGTGACCCGCACGATATGGAGGGCATCACTGTCTTCGATGACAGCGCTCAACTCGCCAACCGGCAGGGTAAAGATGGCCTCGTCGATCTTCCGCAGGGCTAGGCTCCCCTTGGTCGTCCAATCATAAATGCCGCCCGCGGCAGCGGTTGGCCCCTCGGAGCGGCTTTTGGCCACTTCGGCAAACGGCCGGCCACCCAGCACCTCGTTGCCCATCGCCGCGAGGATATCCCAGGCAGCAGACCGCGACCGCTTGAGGCCGGTCTTGACCGTGAGAATTTCAAACTTGGCCCGAGCCGGGATGTCGTATTCTTCGAGGTGGTTCTGGTACCAGGCGATCAGCTCGGCGTGGGGAATTTCCGCGATCTCGCCGGTGTTCTTTCGCAGCCACTCCTGCGCCAGCCCCTGCTCAAAAAACATCTTTCGCATGCGGTCGAGCGAGGTTCCTCGCTCCCGGAGCAGCCGCTCGAACTCCAGCGAATTGCTGACGCCTTCCTCTGCCATCAACCGCGGAATCTGAGTCTCGTCAAAGGCCTTGTCGACATTCCCGCGGATCTCGGGCAGCTTGTCGGCCGGAATCTCACGGCAGGCGTCGACGTACACGAGCAGCGTCTCGAGGTGCTGAGGGACCACCTGCTCACAGATCTGGAGACGCAACTGGCGGACCTTCTCGGGCGAAAGACCGGGGCTCACCTGGGCAAGCCACGCCAGCGCCTTGGGGGTCAGCAGATCGGCTTCCAGCACGACCTCGGGGCCAACGCGGGCCACCACCAGGGCAGCCTCGAGCGACGTGGCTTCAGGAAGCCCCGGCGTCGAAGTGGCCGCGACGTCGTCGGTGAACTGCGCCGGCACGACGCCCTCTTGGGACCGAACGCCTGCTGGCAGAATGCTCACGGCTTCCGCGTTGAGCGGTTCACCGGGGCGGTCGCGAATGCTCGACAGCACCCCTTTCACCACGTTCCCCGGAGACACGCCCCCTGGCCAATCAGCCGGCCGCGATGGTCTGGCCGGCATGTGCGGAGCGTAGGCTGGCGCGGCGGCTTCTTCAGCAGTGGGACTCGCCAACGGCGGGCTGCCGGGCACCTGGTTGGCGACCAGCCGATCGACGCCGGCCACCGTCCAGCCGACGGCCACGATCGTCGCGAAAAGAAGTGAGGCGCTAGGTCGAAACATGCTGTGGCCGTGGGGCAAAGTGGGGGGCGGGACTATAAAGGCCCGCGAGAACCGGCCGCAAGGTCGCTGAAAACGCTCCAAAAGGGCGTTTTCAGGCCTCATCGCCAGCGGGCGAAACGTCGGCCAGCGGACGAATGCGAATCCGCGTGAGCCGATTACCAGCCTTGCCAGCCACCTCGAATCGAAAGCCATGGGCCTCGAAAGCCTGCCCGGCCTCAGGGATCCGTCGGGCCTCGTGGATCACCAGCCCGGCGACGGTCGTGGCCTCCTCGTCGGGCAGGTTCCAGTCGAGGGCGCGGTTGAGCGAGCGGATGGCGAGGCCGCCGTCGACGAGGTAGTCACCGTCGGCGGCTTTCTCGATCGGTGGAGTCTCACCCACGTCAAATTCATCGGTGATCTCACCGACGATCTCCTCGAGGATGTCCTCGAGCGTGATCAGGCCCTGCAGCGCACCGTATTCGTCGACGACCATGGCGAAGTGGGTGTGCCGCCGGAGGAACTGTCGCATCTGCTCGTCGAGCGGCGTCGTTTCGGGAATGAAGTAGGGAGGCATCGCCACGTCGAGCACATCGAGGTCGCTGAGCGCGTCGAGGTGACCACTCCCGTTCCCAGACTGGGCGCGGAGGTGCTTGTCCATCGCCCGCAACAGGTCCTTGGCGTGGATGACACCGAGAATGTTTTCGTCGTTGCCGCGGAAGACGGGGAGACGTGTGTGCGAGCTCGCGAGCACCTGCGTGATGATTTCTGCAGGCAGTCGGTCGGCGTTGATCATCTCGATCTGGCTGCGGTGCTTCATGATCTCGGAGACCTCGCGCTGCGAGAGGTCGAGCGCTCCGAGGAGTCGGTCGCGATCTTCCTTCTCCATCGCGCCGGCGGAGTGGCCCTGGGCGATGGCCCCCGCAATCTCCTCGTGCACGGAGAGGACATGTCGGCTGGGGTCGGTCTTGAAGCCGAAGATGGCGAGCACACCCCGGACGAAAACCTGCACCAGCGAGATCACCGGACCAAAGACCCAGATGAGCATCTGAACCGGCCGGGCGACACGCACAGCGACGGCTTCGGGGATCGCGATGGCCAGCGTCTTGGGCATGACTTCGCCGAACACGAGGACCAGGATCGTCATGACGACCGCGGCCACGGCGACGCCGGTCGCCCCGAAGGTTCGAGTGAGCAGTGCCGTCGCGAGCGACGCCGAGAGGATGTTGACGACGTTGTTGCCCAGAAGTAGGGTCCCAATCATCCGCTCGTCGTCTTCCTTGATCTGGAGGGCCGTCGTCGCGCCAACCGAGCCCTTGTCGGCCTGCGCCCGGAGTTTGGCGCGGGAAGCGGCCGTGAGCGCGGTCTCGGAGCCTGAGAAAAATGCCGAGGCGACGAGCAGCACGAGGATGGTGGCAGCCGTCAGCAGGAAGACGAGGTCGATCGGATTGTCTGGCATCGGTGGATGGGTGAGGCAGATGAGAGCAGGCCACAGGATACCCGATCGCCCTGGCCCGCTGGCCCGGATACGCGGCACCCTTTGAATGCGGCCTCACGTCCAGTACGGCTCCCGTCACTGGGCGTATGGAGGTGGCTGGACTTTTGGGCGACCCTCCCCCACCTTCCGCTCGGCCCGATACTCGGTCGGGCTCATTCCCACTTCCCGTTTGAACACCTCGCACAGCCGCGCGTTCGACGTGAATCCCGCCCGCGATGCAATGTCGTGGACCGATCCGTCGGTCCCCATCAACTCCCACTTCACCTTCTCGATTCGTGCCCGGGCGATTTCCTTGGCGACGGATCGCTTGAGAATCTGAGCGAACCGATTCTGAAGCGTTCTGACACTGACACAGACCTGCTCCGCAACATCGCTCACCTCGAGGTGCGTGTGGCATCGTTCGGCAATGAAGGCCTGCGCCTGCGCGATGACCTCGTCGTGTGCCGCATAGAAATCGCTCGACTCACGAACAACAACGCCTACTGGCGGCAGCAGCAGATGCCTCGCCCCGCCAGGAACTGGCACGGTTGCCGACGGCGCAGGTGCCGGAATCCGGCGATCGCGGGAAGCAGCCTTGGGCTTACTTCCTCGCAGCGGAGTTTTGCCCTGCCTGCGCGCTGGCTTGGCCTCGTCCATGAGCGATTCGAGGAGCCGCGCGGCCTCGTAGCCGATGCGTTCATAGCCCATCTCCACGCTCGAGAGAAACGGCCTCACGTTCTCGCAGAGCATCTCTTCGTTCATGACGCCCACGATGGAAACATCCTCCGGTATGCGCCAGCCGCGTTGATGACACAACTGGGCCAGCAGTCGGGCGAAGACGTCCGACGGAGCAGCGAGGCCGATCGGCAACTGCCAGGCATCCATCCACCCGCGGATGCGTGCCTGATTCTCCCGGTACACCGCGACCGACCCACCCAAATCTTCACGCAACTCCACCCGGCTGATCGCGTAGCCCGCCGCTTCGACGGTGGCAGCGAACGCAGACGCCCGGCAGGCGTACGTTGGTCGTTCCTGTGTGGTCAGGGTGGCAAAGTGCCGCAGTCCGCGGGCGATCAGGTGTTCGGCCTGCAATTGCCCCGCCTTTTCGAAATCTGGGAACACCCCCGGCAATTCATCAACGGCGGGCGATCCGGCCATGACGTTGACGAGCGGAATGCCCGCCGCAGCCGTCGCTCCGATGATCGGGATCTGCGGGTTCCCAACCCGCGCAATCACGCCGTCGTAGTCCGGGCGGCCTGGGGGCGACGTCGCCAGCGACTCCTCAATCCAGTCGTCGAAAGCGGTCAGCCAGCCCCGCTCGTCGGCATACCGCTGGACGCCGGCGAAAATCCCCGCATGGTGCTTGTAGGGCAGATGAAACTCGATCGCGAGCCCGATGCGGCGCGGGGATGGCATGACGCAGGCTGCCTAAATTCG
>JANNSZ010000053.1:0-5016 GCA_031403195.1 Planctomycetota bacterium
CGGTGGCACGCGACTGCCCGCTTTCGCCGGCGCGGCTCCCTGGGCACCCGGCTTGGAGCCCTTGCGGATCGGATCAGGACCGGTCTGATTGGCCATGTGAATCTCCCTCGAAATGATCTTTGTGCAGCAGGAGCCCTGGAACTCCCGTCATCCCCTACGGCCAGTCTCCCAGCCGGAAATTATAGTTTATCGCCAACGCCTAGGACGTCGATGGCGGCCCGCCCGGTCTGATGAAAACGAAAGCCCTGTCGCCAGGGCTATTCGTGGAGCGCTCGCGGCATTATTCCGCACATGGCCTACCTCGCGACCCAGAGCCGGCCGTCAGAGGGCTTGCCTCGCGAAGCCGGCGTTTCCAGGGTCGCCCATGAGCCGCTGGTAATCCGTGGCCGGGCCGTGTACGCTCGGGCGTTTTGGGCCGCCGCCGGGCTGAATCTGGTCGTGCCGGGCAGGCCCCTCGGCAGACTCCAGACAAACACGGGCACGAGCAATGGCCAAGGGCAAGAAAAAACTGGAGATCATTCACCTCGTCTGCCAGGAAACGGGCGACCTCAATTACACCCTCCGACGCAAGAGCGGAGGCGAGAAACTCAAGATCAAGAAGTATTCGCCTCGGCTTCGCAAGCACACGCTCCACAACGAGAAAAAGAAGTAGCCGAAAGGCGCGGCAGCCCCTGCGGCCGCGATGCTACGGATCGGTTGGCGCCCGCCGATCGCTGGTGGGCCCTGGCGAGAACCCCGCCGTGTGGATGATCCGGGTTGCTCACCCGATCGCGTCGAGCACTTCGGCAATTGAGTCTGTGTCATCGGGGTGCTCCGTCACGACTCGGTCAACGCCGCGGAGGCCGTGTCTCGCCGGCTCCGATCCTTGCGGCACGATCAGCAGCCGGCACTCCGCCGGCCGGGTCCATGTGGCCCGCGTGCCGTCAATCGCGATCTCAACTTCGCACGGAGAGCCGAGTGGGGTCTTCTTTGCGGTGTGAAGGAGCCTGGCGACCTGGCGACCGATGGGTGTGGATTCCACGTCGGCGGGGAGTCCCCAGAGCACGGCTTCGCGGCTGCGGTGTTCGAGACCATGGCGGCAGGCAGTCAGCCGTCCGCGCCGCTGGAAGTAGGCCACGTTGACCCCGTCCCTCCACCGCCGCGTGGCGGACGGGTCGGTGGGGTGCCAGACATGCAACGACTGCGTGAGGTCGAGAACTGATTCCAGCCGCACACCGGCGGCCCGCAGCCGGAGGCCCAGATCATCGTCCTCTTGGCCCCAGCCCACGAACCGTTCATCAAATCCGTTGACGGCCTCGAAGTCGCTGCGCCAAACGCCGAAGTCGCCACCCGCCAAGCGCGGCTTGGTCGGATGCCGAATGAGGGAATGCCAGCGGGCGCGGCGATGGCGTCGGGCGAGGAGTCGGAACTCAATGGGGGAGAGCATGCCGACGACATTTGCAACCGCGAGGTTCTCGGGCATCAGATGCCGGCTTTCCTGCTCACTCAGCCGGCCACAGTATCCCAGGAGGGCCACGCCGGGGCGGCGTCGGCGCACGTGCGCGGCCAGGTGGTAGGGGGGAAGAATGCAGTCGCCGTCGACGAAAAGCAGATAGCGGCCTCGGGCGAGCCGAGCGGCGTTGTTCCGCACCCGTGCCAGCCGGAAGCCGTCATGGGGCTGGCTGGTAAACCGCACTGGCACGTCGGCGTGCGCCGCAAAGGCGGCCACCACGTCAGCCGTGTTATCGTCAGACCCGTCATCGGCCACGATCACCTCGAACGTTCGGGGCACGCTCCGCTGGAGCGCGATCGATTCGAGCACGAGCGCCAGGTGCCTCGGCCGCCGAAAGGTCGTCACGAGGATCGAGGCATCGAGTGTGGTGAAAGAGGATGGCTGTGGAGTCATCGGGAAACGCCCTCGGCGAACACAGCCTCGTCGAGAAGGTGCTCAAATTCTTCAACGCTTCCCAGCGGCTCGAGGGCGACCTCGATGGCCGCCAGCGGAACGCTGCCCGGGTGCTCAAGCCTCATTCTCACGAGGTCCTTGAGGGTTGTAAGCATGCGATCGGCGCCGGTCGACGCGGCCCAGCGTGCCAGCGTGTCAACATCCTGGCATGAGTACGGATGGTGGTCGGGGAAGCTCCGAAATCCCACAAGATCGACGCCGATATCGGCGAGGGTGCGACGGAAGGCGGAGGGATTTCCGATACCGCAAAAGGCAGCCACGCGTTGGCCTCTGAGCACCTCGATGGGCTCCGTCACCCCGCCTGCCGAACGGACCGCGACGGGGCGATGCTCCGTTTCGAGCCAGACCTGCGGAGGGTGCCCACCGCGGGCTCGGTTCACCGCTTCGCGGATTTCACCCCGTGCCGCCTGATCGATCTGTGAGGCACGGGTCAGGATAATCGCGTCGGCGCGGCTCAGACCACGCACCGACTCCCGAAGGAACCCGCGAGGCAGGATGTGCCCGCATCCAAATGGATCGCTCGCGTCGATCGCGACGAGGTCGAGATCACGGTGGAGCCGGCGGTGCTGGAAACCATCGTCGAGCACCACGGCATCGGCACCGCGGATGGCGGCGGCCTCGGCGCCAACGACACGATTGCGGTCGGCAATGTGGACAATGCCCGGCAGGAGGAGTGCGAGTTCGGCGGCCTCGTCGCTCGGCTCCCCGGGGCGGGCGGCGTAGCCACGGCTCACGATCGCAGGGCAGCGGCCGAGGCTCCTGAGCCGCCTCGCAATCCAGGCGACGAGGGGAGTCTTGCCGGTGCCGCCGGCGGTAAGATTCCCGACGGAAATGACCGGAATTCGGGCGTGGTGCTGCCGGAAAATCCCTCCGTCATACAAGCGGTTTCGGGCTGCTGCGGCGGCGGCATAGGGCATGGCCAATGCCGCGAGGACCGCCCTGGCAATCGCTGGCCCCATGCCGACTGCGGTGCCGTCAGCGAGCCGCTTGAAGGATTCCGGATCCGGAAGGATCGACATGTCCGGTTGACTTTCGTGGCAGTGTCGGGGGGCAGCCGGGCACCATAGCAGACGGCTAGGCCTATCTGCCGAGGGAGCAGGATCCGACGGTATGCCGTGCCGATATACTGATTGAAGGATGCGTCGGCCGCGGCGTTGCGGTCCTCCCTAGGAGTCGATCATGGCCACGGTGTCCGACCGCATAAGCGACCCGCTGGCCGTTGCCCCCTGGGATAAGGGAGCCACGCAGGCTTCGAAATCCGAGCAGTATCTGGCTCGGCGGTTTGCGGCGGCGAGTGCGGATCTCAAAGCGATGGCTGTGGCCACGTTCCTCCTGGCCATCGCCGTGGGGGGGGTGAGCTGGTTTCTGGTCGGGGTGCTCGTCGAGCACTGGCTCGTGCCAGGGGGCCTAGCCACGTGGGCTCGGTGGATGTGGTTCGCAGTGGGTGGCGCGGCGGCGGCGGTGGCAGCGGTTATCTGGCTTCTGCCGCTGGTGCGCTACCGCGTAAATCTCGTCTACGCGGCCCGCGAACTCGAACGCGGCAATCCCGATCTCCACAACGACCTTGTCAATGCAGTGCTCGTCAAGGAGCGAGCGAGCGCGGCGGCGGAGGCAGTGGTGAAATCGCTGCGTCGCCGGGCCGCTCGCAGGCTGTCGAGGATGCCCGACGATGCCGTGGTCGACCGGACTCCCGCGGTCTGGCTCGCCTGGACGCTCACCGCTCTCGTCTGCCTGACGCTGGTGTATGGCGTCATGGCGCCCAAGAGTTTTGTGGCGTCGGCCGCGCGGCTGGTGGCTCCCTGGACCGCCATGGCGGCGCCGTCGCGGGTTCAGATCCAGCGGCCTCAACTCGCGTGGAGAATGCCGGGCGAGGATGGCGCTGTCGCGGGGCCAGAGCGGACGCTGGCCATCGTGGACGGGAGTGCGGAGTTGGTGCGAGGTCGCCAGCTTGTCGTTTCGGCAAAGATCGAGGGGCTCGAGGCCGACGAGCGTCCTATGGTGATCGTCTCGCCGCTCCACGATGACGGCACGATCGACACAGCGATTGAGCCTTGGCAGGGCCCGATGCTGGGCAAGGGAGACGGAGTCAGCGCCGCGGTCATCCCCGGTCCAGATCGCGGGCTCGATCATGGCGTGGAGCTTCAGGTCGTCGTAGGGGACGGCCGCAGCGAGCGTGTTCGCGTGGCCGTCGTCGATGTTCCGACGCTCCTCGTTCGCGAGCTTCGCTATGACTACCCCGAGTCCATGGGCCGCGAGAGCGAGTCGCTGCCGTGGCAGGGCGACATCCGCGGGGTTGAGGGAACGCGGGTCACCATCTTCGTTGAGGCCAATCGGCCGCTTGAATCGGCGGCTGTCGACTTGGGATGCGATGGTCGCCCCAATGTCGCGATCGCGATTGAACGACCGGCCGCTGTTCTCGGCAAAGCCAGTTTCACGCTTGAGCTCAACGCCGAACGCACGGGGCCGAAATTCTCGTCGTATCGGTTTATCTATCGCCCGCGGGCTACGAGGGGCCATCCGACCGAGCCTGATGTGATGGGGCAAATCGAACATCGCATTGAGGTCACGCCCGATCTGGCGCCCGAAGTGGCGATCGAGGTGCCGGAGGAGAAGGTGCTTCGGGTGCCACTGGACGCGCCGGTGACGGTGCGAGTGCGAGCGGTTGACCCGGACTTCGGGCTCGCGAGTGTGCGAGTTGAGACCAGGCTTGCAGGAGGGGATGTCCGCAGCGGCGATGAGCTTCTCGTCGGCCCCCCTCGGCTCAGCTTCCGCGGCGCTGCGACGCTTTTGCCGCAGGCACTCGGCGCGACGTTGGGAAGCAAACTCGAGTATCGGGCTGTTGCAGTGGATACCAGGCCCGACAAGCCGAACACGACCGTGACCGACTGGAAAGCGATCGAGATTGATCCAAGTGCGCAGCCGCAGGAGCAGCCTCCGCAGGACGGTGAGGGCAAGCAGGGTGAGGGCAAGCAGGGTGAAGGCAAGCAGGGTGAAGGCAAGCAGGGTGAAGGCAAGCAGGGTGAAGGCAAGCAGGGTGAGGGCAGGGAGGGTGAGGGGAGGGAGGGGGAGGG
>JANNSZ010000054.1:0-4990 GCA_031403195.1 Planctomycetota bacterium
CCCGCTGCTCTAACTGTCCGGGGCAAAAGCCATCCTGGGCCTTTTCCCACTGGGCCGACCGTGTAAAAGCCGAGCTTTTCCACGGTCGGCGATCGCCACTTCCTGCGGCGAGAGATTTTCCCCACAGCCTGCTAAGGACGCCTCCCATGCCGCACAATGGATCGACCTCGAACCGACGCACATTCCTAGGGTCAAGTGCGGCGGCCTCGCTCGCCGCGGGCCTCATGGTGCATTCCTCCCACGCCACGGCTGAGGAAAGCCGCGCATTGCGACTGGGCATCGTCGGATGTGGTGGCCGTGGCACCGGCGCCGCCAACGACTCGCTGTCGATCAACGATGGCGTGACGCTTGTCGCGGCTGCGGATCTCTATGCGGAAAAATGTGCGTCGCTTCGACAATCCCTGATCGCCCGTCACGAAGGCCGGGTGATGATTCCAGACGCGGCGATGCACGGCGGCGTCGACGGCTATCAGCAGGTGCTCAACAACCCCGAGGTAGACATCGTGCTCCTCGCGACATCACCGGGGTTTCGACCGCGCATGATCCTGGAGGCCATTCAGGCCGGAAAACATGTTTTCGCTGAGAAGCCCGTGTGTGTGGACCCGGCCGGCTACCGGATCTGCCTCCAGGCGCATGCCCAAGCGGTCGAAAAGGGCCTCGCGATCGTCACCGGCACCCAGTACCGCCGGCAGACGAACTACATCGGGGCGGTCGATGAGATTCGCAAAGGCACGATCGGCGACGTCATCGCCGCCACGAGCCGCTACTGCTCGAATGGCATTTGGTATCGGCCACGCAAGGCGGGGATGAGTGACGCCGAATACCAGTTGAACAACTGGATGCATTTTATCTGGCTCAGCGGAGACCAGATCGCTGAGCAGGCCGTTCACAATGTCGACATCATCAATTGGGTGATGGGCGACAACCCCGTGTCGGCCTTTGGCTCCGGCGGTCGCTTCACCCGGCCCGATGACAGCGAGATGTGGGACTCGATGTCGATCGACTATGAGTACCCCGGAAAGAAGCTCGTCTCCTTCATCTGCCGACAGATTCCTGGGGCTGTGGGCGATATCGGCAGCGTGATCTATGGCAGCGCGGGCACCTGCTTCATCGGTGCGGCGAACGCCGGCTCGCGGATCATCGATCGAAACGCCAACGAAGTCTGGTCGATGGAGGGCAGCATTGCCGCTGCCTACAAACAGGAACACAAAGACCTGGTCGATTCGATCCGCGCGGGCACGCCGATCGTGGAGCTCGTGCAGACCGCCGATAGCTCGCTCGTGGCCGTGCTCGGCCGTGTGGCGGCGTATACCGGCCAGCGGGTGACCTTTGATTTTCTGGCGAAGGAATCGAAACTCGATCTCTTTCCGAAGGATCTCACGTGGGATTCCACGCTCCCTCCGCCACAGTTCGCCATCCCCGGCAAGACGAAGCTCGTGTAGGCACGACACGACGCCGACGTCACCGCCTTGATTGCGATGCTCTCGCCAGCGAAACTCGCGGCCGTCACGCGGACCATCCGCCTGGCGATCGACCTGTGTTCTCGACACCTTTTTCAATGGGGGCTCTTCCCTGATGTCACGTCCCGCCCTGCCTCGCTTTTCGTTTGGTGTCGGTGACCGCTTTGCCCACGAGGCCGGGGCTCAGTTGGCGGCCTTTGAAAAGCTCGCGGCGGCAGGCGTGGTGGCGGCGCCGGTGTGGAACAAGTCGAACCGCGAGCACACGTTTATCGGCAGCGAGCCGACGAGTGTCCGGAACGCGGCAGCCGTGGCCGTGGCTGAGCGGGGCTGGAAGCATCCGTGGTTTGTGGATGCCGACCACATTGGGCTGGCCACCGTCGATCGCTTTCTCGAGCCGAGTGATTTCTTCACGATCGACGTGGCCGATGCCATTGGGAAACCGGCGGATGCTGCCGCCATCGACGCCTGTGTGTCGCGGCATCCGGAGCTGACACGGCCCGTGACGATCGAGGGCATCGAGGGGGGCGTGGCTCTTTTCGACGATGCCGTCCGCACGACCGCAGAAAAATATCTCGCGGCCTGCCAGGAAGCGGGCCGTGTTTACCGTCACATCGCGGCGCGGAAAGACAGCTTTGTGACAGAGGTGAGCATGGACGAGACCGACTCGCCCCAGACGCCTCCAGAGCTGCTCGTCATCCTGGCCATGCTGGCAGACGAACACATCCCGGTCGACACGATCGCGCCCAAGTTCACAGGCCGGTTCAACAAGGGGGTCGATTACGTCGGCGATCTCGAGCAGTTTGCCCGTGAGTATTCCGACGACCTCGCGGTCCTGGCCCACGCCTCACGAGCCTACGGCCTGCCGGCTGGCCTCAAGCTGTCGGTCCACTCAGGCAGCGACAAGTTCTCGCTCTATCCCGTCATTCGCGAGGCGTCGGCCCGCACCGGCGCGGGCTTTCATATCAAGACGGCGGGTACCACCTGGCTCGAAGAAATCATCGGCTTGGCGGAAGCTGGTGGAGATGGCCTCGTGCTTGCCAAGGAGATTTATGCGGAGGCGCTCGAACACATCGATGCGCTCTGCGGTCCGTATGCCACCGTGATCGACATTGACCGCTCGCGGCTGCCACCGCCCGCCGAAGTCAATTCATGGACGGGTCCTCGGCTCGCCGCCGCGATCCGGCACGTGCCCACGAATCCCGACTTCAACCCACATATCCGGCAACTCCTTCATGTCGCCTTCAAGCTCGCCGCGAAGAAGGGCCCGCGGTACACCGACCTGCTCGCGTCCAACCGCGAGATCGTGGGGCAGCAAGTGACCGACAATCTCTTCGAGCGACATATGCAGCCGCTGTTTCTTCTTTCCGCGGACGAAGCCATCCCTGGCCTTCGTCTACGTGAGCCGCCGGCTCCTGCGGCGACCACCGGGGATCGGGGCGCGGCGCGATGAAATCGGCCATCACGATCTCGCTTGTGCCCGAAGCACGCCGCGGGCCGTTTGTGTTTCACGTCGATCCTGATCCGACGACGGCTGGAGCGGTCACCCTCGATGCCTGCTGCCAGCGAGCGGCCGAGCTCGGCTTTGACTCCGTGGAAATCTTTGCGGCCGATGCGGAGACGTTTCCGCGAGCGCAGGTTCAAGAGCTGCTGGCAACACACGGCCTCGGCCTCGCCGCCGTGGGCACGGGCGCCGGCTGGGTGAAGCATGGCCTGTCACTCGTCGATCCCGACGCTGAGAAGCGGGCCCGGGCGCAGAGCTTCATCGGCGGGATCATTGATGTGGCCGGGGAATGTGGGGCCCCGGCGATCATCGGGTCGATGCAGGGCCGCTCCTCACCCGCGGTCCCGCGTGAGCTGGCCCTTGATCTGCTCGCGGAAGCACTCGGCCCACTCGGTGAACAAGCCCACCGTCACGGCCAGGTGCTCCTCTATGAGCCACTCAATCGCTACGAGACCGACCTCTTGAATCGCCAGGCGGAGGCCACCGCATTCCTCGACGCCCAGCACCTCGCACACGTCCGGCTCCTCTGCGACCTGTTTCATATGAACATCGAGGAGGCCAATGTCGCTGCAACGCTCGTGGCCGCTGGCCGACGTGTGGGCCATGTCCACTGGGCCGATTCCAACCGCCGGGCAATGAGCCTGGGTCACACCGATCCAGCCCCAATCGTCGCCGCCCTTCGGCAGATTGGCTTTGCGGGCCAGCTTGCTGCCGAGGTGTTTCCACTGCCGTCAGCAGACGAAGCCGCCACCGCCAGCATCCAGAGTTTTCGTCGCTTTGTCGCTTTCTAGATCTTTGAACGGTTCACTCATGGCATCCCTTCGCTTCGCTTCGGGTTTTTCTGGCCTTCAACCTTGAATCAAGTATTCAAACGTCAATAGGAGCCTGATCCCATGCAAACCCGTGAGCTCGGAAAGACCGGCCTCGTCGTTCCGATTCTGGCCTTTGGTGCGTCATCGCTCGGCCAGGAGTTTCGCCGCGTCACGCTCGAAGAGGCACTCGGCAGCGTGCGGGCCGCACTCGAGAGCGGCCTCACGCTCATCGACACGAGCCCGTTTTACGGCCGCGGCATGAGCGAGGTGCTGTTGGGAGTGGCCCTTCGCGATGTGCCGCGGAGCGAGTATCTCCTCTGCTCAAAACTGGGCCGCTACGACCTGCCCCATTTTGATTTCTCGGCCAAGCGAGTGGCCGAGAGCGTAGACGTGTCGCTCCATCGCCTCGGCACCGATCATCTCGATATCATCCTCTGCCACGACATCGAGTTTGTGCCGATGCAGCAGATCGTCGACGAGACGATTCCCGCCCTCCGCACGATTCAGGCCGCTGGCAAGGTCCGGTTCATTGGCTTTTCCGGGTATCCCCAGAAGATTTTCAGGTTCATCTGCGATCAGACCACCGTGGACTGCGCGCTCAACTACAACCAGTACACACTCCAAAACACGCGCTTCGCCGACGAGACGATTCCCTATCTCAAGCAGAAAGGCGTCGGCGTGATGAATGCGGGGCCATTTAGCGCCCGGCTCCTCACCGATGCCCCGCTCCCGGTCTGGCTCAAGGAGCCCGAGGAAGTGAAGGCGGCAGCCCGCCAGGCGGCCGATCTCTGCCGCGCGCGTGGCAGCTCCATCGCGAAGCTGGCCCTGCAGTTCTCACTCGCGAATCCCGCGATTGCCACGACCGTCGCGGGCAGTGCCAACCCTGCGAACATCCTCGCCTGGGCCCAATGGGCCGCCGAGCCGCTCGACGAGGAGCTCCTGCGGGATGTGCAGGCAATTTTTGAGCCGGTGAAGAACATCGGCCACCTCGAAGGCCTCCGGGAAAACAACTGACTGCACGCGAAGCAGGCCATCCATGGCCCTGCTTCGCTTGCCGGGCCTCCGCCCGGAAGTGGCGACGCATCCAGCGTCGCAATCTCATCAGCTACACGCTCAACTCAGTGGCCATCCATGGCCCTGCTTCGCTTGCCGGGCCTCCGCCCGGAAGTGGCGACGCATCCAGCGTCGCAATCTCATCAGCTACACGCTCAACTCAG
>JANNSZ010000055.1:0-11235 GCA_031403195.1 Planctomycetota bacterium
CCTTCTTCGGCCGATGCCGCATTCGCCAGACGCAGCGAATTGGCGATCACCAAAAGGCTGCTCGCCGCCATGGCCACGGCCGCCACGATGGGATTGACGATCCCCAACGCAGCCAGCGGCACCGCTGCTGCGTTGTACCCAAATGCCCACAACAGGTTCCAACGCAGCGACTGCGACGCTTCGCGAGCCATTTCAATGCTCCAGGGAATGCGATCGAGTCGACTGCCGAGCAAACATACGCCCGCGGCATCGCGTGATACATCGGCACCGCAGCCCATGGCGATGCCGCAATCGGCAGCGGCCAGCGCGGGCGCATCGTTGAGACCGTCGCCGACCATTACCACGGGACCAAACTCGCGGCGCAGTTGTCCAACACGCAGCAACTTTTCGTTGGGAAGAAGTTCCGCATCGTATTCCAGTCCGAGGTACGCTGCGATCCAGGCGGCGCGCGAGCGTCGATCGCCGGTCAGCAGTCGGAGTTTGAGGCCCAAGTTCCGCAGGGCATCAATCGCCGCTTTGGCCTCGGGGCGAATCTCGTCGCGCAGCGCGAAGACCGCCGCCACCTGGGGACCGATCGCCAGATAGGCCAGCGCGTGCTGATCCCAGTCCATCGCCTCGGGCGTTTGCAACCAGCCCGCAGCACTGCATTCATTCTCCACCAGCCACCGCCAGCTGCCGAAGACAATCTGCGATTTGAGCGACGGGCACCACGCCGCTACACCGCGCCCGGGCGATTCTTCGAGGACTTCGAGGTCGATGAGCACGGGGTCGGCAATCACGCTATCGGCCACCGCTCTAGCAACCGGGTGGTTAGATCGCCCAGCAATCGCGGCGACGACATGTTCGGCCAGCCGCCGCTTCACTCCGGGTGCTATCCACCTATCGAGGACCTCCAGTTCGCCGGTGGTGAGCGTACCGGTCTTATCGAAGCACACCACTTTGGCCGAGGCCAATCGAGAGAGAGCGTCACCATCGCGAAACAACACCTGCATTCGGGCCGCACGCGAGATCGCGGCCCAGAGGGTCATCGGAGTCGCTAAGCCCAATGCGCAGGGGCAAGCGATCACCAGCACGGCCAGGGCCGCGAGCAGGCCGCGTGCGATTGCTGGCTGTCCGGCTTCGCTCCCCAGCCAGGCATGCATGCCGAAGGTGATCACCGCGACTACCGACACCAGCGGCAACAGCCAGGCCGCAATGCGATCGGCTAATCGCTGAAAAGTGTTCCGCTTTCCAACGGCTTGCAGCACCGTGTCGACCAACCGCTGCCAGGTTCCCTCCGCTGCGGTGGAAGTGGCCTCCACGATCAATTCGCCGTCGAGGTTGAAGGTGCCGCTGTAAACCCTCTGCCCCGGGTCTTTCTCGACGGGGACCGATTCGCCGGTGACCATCTGCTCATCGACCGTCGCTCGGCCACGGACGATGCGGCCATCGATCGCGATTCGCTCCCCCGGCAAAATGCGAAGCCGCTCCCCCACACAAACGGAGGAGCGGTCGACCTCTTCGATCACGCCGCCAGAGATGCGTCGAACCTTGTCGGGCAACAAACGCTCGAGTTCGCGCAGCGAGCGGGTAGTGCGCAGCTTCCCCTCCGCTTCCAGCCAACGCCCCAGCGTAACGAGCACCAGCACCATCACGCCGACTTCAAAATAGACATGACCCGAGCCTTGAACGACCGACCATGCGGAATAGGTGAGCGATGCGCCCACTCCTACGATTAGCAGTAAACTCGCAGCCAACCGGCCCGTCTTGATACCGGCGGCGGCATCTTGCACGAGCGCCGGGCCCAGCAGCAGCACGACCGGAATTGAGAACAAGAGGCACAAGTACCGTGTAACGTCGTAAAACACCGCAGCCGTCGCGTCGTTCACCTGGTCGGGCTGCGACCAGAGAAACATCGTGAACACCATCACGTTCATGGCGAAGAACACCGCCAATCCCAGCCGTAACTGGGCACCGCTGGCATCGGCGGCATCCGAGCTTTGCCCAGCCACCGACGCGGCGAAGCGGCAGCCAAAGCAGCAGTAGAGCGGTTCATCGGCAGTTACAGGTCCGCCGCCAACAATCGGCAGTCCGCAGTACTCGCACGAGGAAGTTGCGTCGGGCGTCATGGACGTTGAAACAGTTCCACCTGCAGCGCAGGCAAGAGGTAGCGAATGGTGTAGTACACCGCGAAGATCCAGAATCCAATCCAAATGGCACGCACGTACCATGGAATGTCGTTGCTAGTGTAATCGTGGTGGCGATGCTCAGCCTGGGCTGTGGTCTGATTGGTCGCGTGACTTGTGGTTGGGTCTTCGACAGACATGCTTAGCGGCCTCCTCGCGAGGCGGCATCGAGCCGCGCTTCGTTATCTAACATGGTGTACTTGGGTTGTTCGATGTTGTTGAACATGCCATTGGTGGCCGCCCATAGCAGCAGCATGAAGAAGCCCATGCTGGCCAGCAGATAGTTGAGCATCGGCGCAACTGCGAACTGCCCGCCCGGCACGCCACGGAAAACATGCACGAACTCAATGAATTTGCCGACGAAGCCGTACATGCTCGGCAGCAGAATCAGAATCGCCAGAATCACCGTGACTCGGTTCTGCCAGCGCGATGTTTTGTGGGTTGCCATGGATCAATCCTCCGATTCCAGCGCCGTGAGTTCTTCATAGTAGGGATAGCTCTCCAGCCATGAGCCGAGCCATTGCACATAGGTCATCACAGCCAGGCCGCGACGATTCGGTTTGTTCGCTGCGCCATCGAAAAACCAGGGATAGTTTGGCATCGGCGAATCGGAGGAGATGGTCTTGGGACGGAAGAAATGCACGGCATGCCAGTCGTTGCTGCGCCGTCCCCCTTCGCGGCTCAAATCGGGTCCCACGCGACGCGTGCCGAACATCACCGGTCGTTGCAACTCGTTCTGATATTCTTCCGGCGTGGAGACGGGGCCCCAGCGGCGCGATTCATTCGAGACCGGGCGGACGAACTGACTATGGCAATGCCAACACCCTTCTCCCACATACATCTGGCGACCCAACCGCAAGGCTTCTTCGATCTTGTCATCTAGTTGCTCGCGATCGTCGGCAATGCCGTCCTTGTTCTCATCCTTGAATTCACCGAAGGCCGAGTTGAACGACTCGGGCCATCGGGAAGCGAGGTCTTCAAACTGAATGCGGAGGCGGGGATTGATCACCTCACGCACCGTTTGCTCGTACATCATCTGCTCGGGGCGATCGCCGCTCTTCGTCGATTCTTCGATCGCCTTCCTCACCTCCGGCGGCGGATCCTTGTACATCACCATCGGGAGCAAACCGTTGCTCACGAAGGCGAAGGCAAAGAAGCCGAGGCCCGCGATCAGGAAAATGCCCGTTTTACTTTCAAACATGATTTGAATCCAACAGTCTTCGCCTTGAGGCAAGGCGGCTAAAGATGAATTAAGACGCAGTTGCCAATCCCGCAGCAGGCTCTGGCGAGGCGACTGGTACTGCGCGATAGGTCATAAACAGGTTGTAAAGGAAGCAGAGGAGTCCGCCGAACATGGCGAGTCCCGCGAACACACGCGTGGCCCAGAAGGGATACGAGCCCAACGTGGAGGCCTCCCACGGCTGCAGCGACGCCCAATAGTAGCCTTGGAAAATGCCGGCCAGGGTGAGGTCGAGGAACATCACGAACAAGCCGGTTGCCGAGAGCCAGTAGTGATATTCGCACAGCGTGCGGCTGTACCACTCCCGCTTGAGAATGCGGGGAATCAGGTAGGTCATGATTCCGAACAACCACAGCGTAAACACGCCGAACATCACCAAGTGGGCGTGACCGACGACCCAATCGGTGAAGTGAATCAGCTTCTGGAATGTGAGGGTCACCTGTAACGCGCACTGAAAGCAAGTGATGAAGTAGAACACCATGCCCGTGTAGAAATAGCGAATGGGCAGGTTCTCAATGAACACCCGGCCGCGGCCCACGAGCGTGCCAAAGAAGTTAATCACCACCGTGGCCACGACCAGCTCCACCGCAATCGTGGAGATCACCGCTCCATATTGCAGGAACATGGGAATCGGGGTGTAGAGAAAGTGATGGATCCCTTGCAGCGGATAAAAGAACGCCAGGCCCCAGAAACCTACCAGCGAGAGGCCGTGGCTCCAGATCGGCTTCTTGAGCATGATCGGCACGAAGTAGTACATCAGTCCCCAGCCGAGCGGCGTTACGAACAAGCCCACGAGGTCGTGAATGAAGAGTCCGCCGATGGCCCCCGCGCTGGTGCCGGAAACAGAGTATTCAGGCAACAGGTTGCCCATGGCGTAAGTGAGGAAGGTCCACACGAAGGCCGCCATGAAGTACCACAGAGACACGTACATGGGGCCCTTGGTCCGCACGATCGGCGTCATGAAATTCACCGCCACCAGCGCGAGTCCCAGCAGTGCGACCGGATCGATCCAGAAGGGGGTTTCGCCCCACTCCAGCCCTTGGGCACCAAGGTTCATCGGAAGATGGGTTTTCTTGGCGAGTTCCAAGATCCAGGGCTGATCTTGAAAGGTGGGACCAATCACAATCCCCACCGCCGTGGCCAGCAGGATCACTTGCCACGCCACAAAGATAAAGTACGACAGCCACACGCTGGCGACCTTGCGGAACGTGAGCCGCGGAACCGCCCAGTGCAGCGTTCCTAAGAAGGCATTCGCCAGGAACCCATACGCAACGGCGTTGGTGTGAATCATGCGCCAACGCCCAGGCGAAAACAGCTCGAGGCCGTTCAGCGGATTCCAGTCGACGAGTTGCAACGCCATCAGAATGCCGGCCAGCATCGAGATGGTGAGGAAGGTCAAGGCGGCGAAGTAATACCACATCACCAGTTGCTCGTCGACCAGCTCATCGTGCCGCGGCGTCTCAGCAGACGTATCGGAAATGGCAATCTGCGCGGTCATTGCGGCTCCGTTGAAATGCGATAGGGAGCGAAAGCGCCGTAGGGATAGAGCACGGCCATCGTCCACGCGAATACGAGGTGAGTGCCTGCACCCACATACCAGGGAACACGATCCACGATCCAGTTGCCGCCGAACAGAAGCGGCTGCAGCCAGGTGAGAATCGCGTAGTAATTCACGATCCACAAAGCCAAACCCAACGCACTGGCCCACAGCAAGCGGGTGAGCAGGTCTCCTTTGGGCACCAGTCGCGACATGGCGATCTGAAACGGAACGCCATACACCATGCCGGTGGCGATATACAAACAGCACCCAATCAACAGCGCGAGGCTGTCGTTGTAGCTGCCCGTGATCGCTTTCTCGCCCACGCCAAACGTTAGATACACCTGAATCAGCTTGAGGGGATGTTGCCCCACGGCCACGGAGCCCACCATGTTGAACAGTAGGCTCGCCAGTGCGCCGGCCATGCCCAGGAAGAAGCCCGTGGTAGCGTAAAACGTGAAATAATCGCCGCGGTCGCGCCAGTCGGAGGAAGGGCGCACGGGGTCAACCTCGCTTTCGAGGTCGCGAATCTGGCGATCCAACTGCTCGGCTTGCGCACGCAGTCGCGCGAGCTCGCTTCGTCGCTGTTGTTGGGTGGTTTCTTCGCTCGACATGACTCAATGCCTCACTTCGATTCGGGCGACGGAGAGGAGGGCTCGGCGGGCGCTTCCGGTGCAGTGCCTTGCAACTCGCGTTGCACCGCGGCCTCGGCCTCGGCGGCAAGTTCTTTGAGAAGTTCCTCGGGCAACTCGCGTCCCTCCACAACGCTGGTGACGAAGTGCGTGAGGTGCCAGATCGTATCGAGCTTCCCCTGGGATTCGAGCGTGGCCCCAAAGCTCGGCATGGGAGTGCCGTTGATCCCCGAGTAAATGCGGCGGTAAATATCCACGGGGCGTCGTCCCCCGTGCAGCATTCCAGAGCGGAGGTTCGCGGCGTATGAAATGCGGCCCCAATCGTCCTTGCCTACGTTGAACTGACGGTTGCCGCGACCATCGATCCCGTGGCACTTGTAGCACGATTCTTTCACGAACGCCCGGGCACCTAATTGAATGGTTTCGTCGTTGTAGGGGACCATCGGCGTCTTAGGCAGCACGACCTCCGCCGCCGCTTCGTCCCACCGCTTGGCGATGTCATCGGCCGTTTCGGCGACCATCTCAGGATCGAAGCTATCGTTGTCCTTCGAATCGTCTTCCCAATCAAGATTGTCTTCGGCTTCTTGAATCAGCGCTAACTCGAGCTGCCCGCGGCAACTGAGCGATTTCACGTAGGCGATCACCGCCTGCAAATCTTCCGGTGTCATCCATGGAAAACCTGGCATGGAGGTGCCTTTGGCACCATGGCGGAGGAGACGCACCAAATCTTCGTGGCGTGGTTTACGTCCGCGCGGAGTCGAGGTGAACTTAAAGACCCCTTTGCGATAATCACGCGGCGGAGGATCAAGAAACTCGGCGGCAGGACCATCGCCTGCGCCTGTCACACCATGGCAGCCCAAACACTGTTGGGTGTAAACCTCTCTACCGTGTTCGAGAAGTGCGGGTGCAAGCTTGTCAACAGGATCGAACGCGGAAGACTTCGGCGGGGGAGCCGTTTCGGATGTTGCTTCCGGGGAAGGAGCGGAAACGCACAACAAGGGGAATCGAGCCGTACCGTAGAACCGTTCGAGATAACCTGCTAACTCCTTAAGATGTCTCCCCCGCTCCCCTTCGTCTTTGACGGGAAGCTTGCGAGCCTCAGCGCGCAACGAATAACTGCTTTCCCGGGATGGTCGCGAACAACCAACCAATAGGGAAACAAGGGTCGCCATAATCGCCAGATGCACCTCACTTTTCATAGACGGCATGCCGACCTCGTCGCGAGTTATAACCAAATCTTGTGTTCTACCCGAAAGGAAAATGTCAGGCGTACCTTACTGAAAGTGTTTTTTATTCTCAGGGCCTACTAGGCCGGAAAGGTACGCCACATGAACCAACTTACCACTACCAATCGTTTTTCTCCAGAGGCACAAACAGCGTTGGCCAGGGAGTCATCGCCCGTCGCTTCGCTGCCACTCAAGTCGATGGCATTGCCGCCGAGTCCGCTGGATGAACTCGTTCGCAACGGTGCTCGCCAAATGCTTCAACCAGCCTTGGAGCAGCGACTCTCCCACTGCTCATGCGTAAGGTGCCCGAGAAACCGTACCCGAGTCACATGTGCCACTCAGCTAATCCTTGCGCACTTTGTGGTATGAATGGGTTGAGAAATGGACCTCCTGGTGATGGTCAAGGAGTCGAGCGAGTTGGCCGAGTTGTTGTTCGCATTTTACGACGAAGGCCTGGAACGTGTCACGTTCATTTTCGGTAAGCGGCACGCGACTCTCGAAGCGCCTGGCGGGAGTGCCGCCGGCCAGGCCCCAAGGGTAGTGATCGTGGTTGGCCCAGAGCTGCGCGGCGTAGAGATCATCGCTGGTCCAATCCACCAGCCGGTCGCAGCGGGCGGCGCTGTACTCGGTACGGCGCTTGGCCCCGCCGATGCCGGCTTCGCAAGCGCCGTTGTAGCGCGGCATCCGCACGGGAGAGAAGAGCGGAGTGATCTGCCAGTCGGCGAGCCATGTCTGGAAGGCGTGGCTGATGAAGGCGGAGCCGTTGTCGCTCTTCAGGACCAAGGGGGGGCCGTACTGCCGCACCAGCATTTCCAAGACCGGTAAGGCCTCGGCGGCGGTGGCGCCAGCCACGGCCGACCAGGCTAGTTGCATGCCGCTGGCCAGATCGCGAATCGCCAGGATCTGATCGAAACAACCATCGACTGGCTGCGGCGGCTGCGAATGGTCGATGGCCCAGACGGTGCCGGGGCGCTCCCACCGCAGCGATTCGACGACCAGCCGATGGTCCTGCTGGAACTGTCGGCGATACTCCGCCTGCAGGTAGGCCAAGATCGAGCGGGGCGTTTCCGGGCAGGAGACTTGGAGAGCCGGCAGACCCAACCGTGGACCGGCTTCGTCGAGCAGCGCTCCCACCACAGCCCGCTCCGTCACAGCCACCTCGCGGCAAGGACGACCGCGCAACCGCAGCCGTTCCCCACGTACCTGGCGGCGTTTCCAGTGGGCCAACGTCCTCGGTGAGATGTTTAAGCTCGGTGCAGCGCGGCGGCAGGAAGGGCCGTGCTGCTCGGCGAATTGCACGGCCTGCTCACGTGCCCGACACTCCCGTTCGCGCCGTGGTGCTTGCGCTGCCGCATGCTCCGCGACGCGGGAAGGAGGGGTGGGTTCGACCGGCGCGACGTCGCTGGCGGGGGACAGCGACACGGCCTCTGGTACCGGGGCGTCGCTGGCTACTTCGCCTTCCGCTGACGGCGTTGTCGCAGCTTCTGCTTCAGCAGCGTCTGCCGCGTCGTTTTTTTTCCAGCGGGGGCCGGCTGCACCACGTAGGGTAGCGCTTGCAGCAACTCCACTCGCACCGACTGGGCCGCCAACTCGCGCTGCAGCGCCGCCACTTGCGTCTCCAGTTCCTGACGCTGCTGCTGGTCTTCGCTGAGACGCACCGGTGGACGACCCAGAGGTTTGGGCTCCAGGTCCTCCAGGCAGACCTGGAGCACCCGATTGCGGACCTTGTAGAACATGGCCTCGCTGATTCCCAACCGCTCGGAGGCTTCCACCACGGAGACCTGCCCGGCGATCGTCGCCAGCATCAGCTCCAGTCGCTCCTTGGCATTGGCGGAGCCCTCCAAGTGCTCCACCAAGGCCGGACCCAACGGTTTCCGTCCCGCCATGCGCATCTCCTGGCAATAAGTGTTCCCTGCCGATCATGGGCGGACCTCCTCCGCGCCACGCGGCGCTGCTTGTTGTAACGAAGCGGCTTCCGTTTGAACAGCATTTTTGGTCTCGGATTGCGTGTGCAAGGTGCGGGCCGCCTTCAAGGCCCGCACCGTGGGACGACGCTTCTTCCGCCCGCGTGCATCGCGCGGCTCGCTAGGTTTCGCGGCCGTCGCCAGCCCCAACGCACGCTGCGTGACCCGCACCAACGCTTCCTGCCGGGAACATTGGCGACGGGCCGCTTCCAGCTGCTTTTCTAAGGCATTGAGGCGGATTTGCAGCGATGGCTGCTTGCCTTGAGGCCGCGGCGCCAGCGCCGCCACCAACCCCTCCAAGGCCCGCGCTTCCAGTTGGTAATAGCGCGGCAGGGAGATGGCCAACGTCTCCGCCGCCTCCGGCGGAGAGCGCAGACCACCGAGCACCTCCAAGATCGTGGCCGCGAACCGCTGCGCCTGGCTGAGGGTGGCCGCCGGGGGCGCTAACCTCTTCGCCGAGGACGGCGTGGAAGTTGTAGCCCGGGAGTTGGTTGGTGACGCTTTCTTCATTCCAGCTCTCCTTCCGAATCAGGAGACGCCAGATAGTCGTCGAGCGGCGATACGCCCGGCGGCAACTCTTCCGGGAGTGGACCGTAGGACGTCGGCACGCCTTGCGGGCAGATGGCTGGCGGCAGATCGGCGGCCCCTTCCGCCCTGGGCGGCACCAACTCGATCTCTTCCCGCTCTTGCCCCGCCTGACGCAGGATCACACGGTCCCCTTCCTGATGCACGCTGAACGGTTGTCCTTCGACCTGCCCCGTCAGATAGAACGGCTTCTTGGGCACACCGTGCCGGGCCAGTTCCAAGGCGTTGGCCGCCACCCGTTGCCGCAACGTGGCCAGTATCTGCGGCGCAGCCTGGAAGAAGCGGTCGGCCGGCACCAGGCCATCGATGCCTGAATGCACGCGCTGGAAGTTGTAGTGGTCAATGAACAGCCCAATGCGGCGACGAGCATCTTCCAGGTCGAGGAACACCGCGCTCTCAACGCACTCCCGCCACAGGGTGCCCCAGAACCGCTCGATCTTGCCCAGCGTTTGCGGCCGCTGCGGCTTGGCCACGATCTGCTTGATGCCGAGCTTCTCCAGTTCGCGGGTGAACTGGCTCTTCCCCCGCCAGGTGACATACTGGCTGCCGTTGTCGGTGAGGATCTCCTGCGGCACCCCATGGCCGGCGATCGCCGCCCGCACCACTTCGATCACCAGCGGCGTCGACTGGCTGCCATGCAGCCCGAAGCCCGTGATGAACCGGCTGTGATCGTCCATGAAGGCCACCAGATACACCCGGCGGTTCTGCCGCTTGAGCATGAAGGTGAACAGGTCGGTCTGCCACAACTGGTTAGGGGTGGCCCGCTCGAAGCGGCGGACCCGATCCGGATGGGGCGTCGTCGGCTGCTCCCGCAACACATAGCCCGCCTCACGCAGCACTTTGGCCACGGCATTCGGACTGGCCGGCAGCGCCGGTCCGCGGACGAGCATGTCGCTGATCCGTTCACAGCCCCAATCGGGATGGGCCTGCTTGAGCATCAGAATCGTCCGCTTGGTGAGTTCCGGCAGCTTGCTGCCCAGCTTGGCCCCCTTGGGTTGATCGACGAGCCCCGCCGGACCGAGTTCCTCGAACCGCCGCTTCCAGGCGTAGAGCGTTTGCCGCGACACGTTCACCAGCGCGCCGAAGTCCCGCGCCGGCAGGCCGCTCCGCTGCCAGGTATCCAAGAGCAGCAACTTCTGCGGTGGCGACAGCGGCATCGCCGGACGCTCCGCCGCCGGCTTGAGCGTTCCCCGCGGCCGGGTCTTTCGCACCGGCGGCGTGTCATCCCAGGGGAGCGACGCCTGGGGTACGCGTGCTGCCTGCTGTCCGGCGGCCTCCTCCCCAGCCTCCGGTTCGCTCTCCGGCAAGTCGACAACCTCGGCCCAGATCGGTTCGTCCGCAGCCTTCGGCACACTTCCGTGCGGTCCCCACGGCGGCGACACCCCGGCCCCCGCCGGCGGCGTCGCGGGGGAAGACAAGTTTTCGCTGCGCGAAAACCTGTCTTCCCCCGCGTGATTCTCTGAACTCTGACCTGGTTTCTGCTCTTCGTTCATGACGTTCTCCTGGTTCATAGGAGAAGGTCATTCCTCTACCTGATTCAAGTCTCAAGTGAGCAAAGATTATCGTGAGGACAACAGGATACGACTGGGACTTCGTTGAAGAGTACGGCCCTGGATCGCTCGATGCTGTTTACATCGATTCCGTCCACACGTACCTCGACACCCTTGGGGCGATCCGTCGATGGAAGTCCAAGGTCAAGCGAGGCGGGTTCTGTTGCGGGCACGATTTCACGGGATACTTCGCAGGCGTGCAGCAGGCGGTTAGAGAGGCTTTCGGAGAGCCCAGCCAGGTGTTTGGGGATACGAGCTGGCTGATGCGGATTTGATGGTCGGACCAGAACCTCGATCGCGAAGCAGGCAAACTAGTGTAGTGCTTCAACCTGATGG
>JANNSZ010000056.1:0-2543 GCA_031403195.1 Planctomycetota bacterium
CAGGGTGCGGGCTACTCGGCATGACTTCAAGGGCGGAATCGAATTTGGCAAGGAGGAGGCCGGCCGCAACCTGCCGCACGGCGTGTTTGTAGACAATATCGGGCTCAATGGGCTTCTCATCGTCGAGGGGCAAGACGAGCGGGAGTTTTTCATCACCGCGGCGCCGAAGGCAAAGCCCGGCCGGCGGCTCTTCCACCTTCGCGCGGGCCCCGACGGCGGCCAGGTCTCGCTGCCAGCAGTGCTCACGATTCGCTGACGCCTGGTTCTGATGCGGATGGATTGTTGACGGCGGTCGAAAATGGCGACGCTGGGCGGTCGAAAACGACAGCGCTTGGTGGTGTTGATATCCCATCGTTCGTGGGGGTGTCGCGGTCCTTTTGATCCCCTCGTCAGGCCAGCGCCCGCCTCCGCCTTTTGGCATCCTGGAGCCGGTAGCTCTCGCCCTTCGTCTCCAGAATATGGCAGCGGTGGGTGAACTGGCTGATTGCGAGCACGACGTCTGCCACACTGCCGCGCAACCGTGTGTCTCGCAAGGTCGGGGGCCCGAGGAAGGGCCTTCGTATCTCGGCCACCCCCTCTACGGAAATGACCAATCACCAGCGGGCGACGGCGCTGTATTGGACGGAGAAGGTGCAAGATCAATTTTGTCTCTGACGAGCGCCAGGAGGCCATGCTTTTCGTACGCCTGGTCGAGCGCCTCACCGACGGCCAAAAACTTGGCGAACCCTTTGGCTGCGTCACTCGCCTCCGGATGCACATACACAAAAACCCATTCGGCAAATGGGTACGAGCCGTCTCGGACTGAGGCCGCAGTCGGGCGAACGATTTTGGGGTTGGGCCCATTATTTCCGCCGGCATCCTTCTCAGTGCTGACGATTCCAAGCACTTTCACCGTCTGGCCAGTCTTCGGTATCGCGGCGAGGTCCACAAATCCGATGGCATAGGGATCGATGCCGACCACGGCCACCACCTCCTTGGTGTTAGGCAGAAACGTCAGGCGTCCCTGTTTGGCTCGGGGTGGACGGGCTCGCTCAAACACTTCGGCAGCCGGGTCGTTTTTGCGAAGACCAAATCGATGAACCGGGATGGCATCCGGGCCTTTTGAGCCTGGGAGCGGTCGGTCTGGCGGGGTGAGTCCGGTGCCTTCGATCACGGACCAGTCGTCGGCAGCTCCGCTCCAAATCGCTTCGATCTGGTCGAGCGTAAGAGCGTCAATTTTATTGGCTGCGTTCACGACCAACGCCGTGGCTCGACCGGCGAGCAAGTGGCTTTCGGGTTTGAGTACGTTCCAGCGTTCGCCGTGCATTTCGAGAGCTTTGCCTTGAGGGGGCCCGCTCAAGAACACGAGCTCGGGTCGGTTTGGTCGATCGCTCACGAATCCGCCGACGATTCCCGCCTCGGAATCCGTCGCCGCATACGTAACTTGGATCACTTCACGGGCTCGTACGTACTCAACCGCGAGGTCGGGCATGGCCGTCCGCAGCGTTGGCGACCCGCTGACAAAAATCTTCTGTCCGCGGCCTGCTTTGGCGTCGGCCAGTCGCTTCTCACCAGCGGATTCGGCGTCTTGGGCCGGCGTCGTCAAGCCGTGTTTGGCGGCAATCTCGGCTCCGGCCGGGCTCACGGCAAACTCGCAGAATGCGCGAGCCGCTCGTGAAGCGTCGGGGCGAAGGTAAAGCACGAGGTGTTCGGCCAGCGGGTAGTCGTCTTGAATGACCCGGCCTGTCTCCAGTGTGATTGGCTTATCGTCCGCGGTTCGCGCGACATCGAGCAGTTTCACATGCGGTGGCAACTCTTGCCCCGTGTAGAGAAAGAATCCAATGCCGTGCCGATCGGTTCGCAGCTTTTCAATCACGACCTCCGCGGCGTCAAGCATCTCGAACTCGGGGCGGAACGTGTAGTGCCAGCCGGGCTGCTCGTCTCCAACGATCATACATGCCTGCCGGATGACCAGTCGGCTCGTGGAAAACTCGCGTTCGCCATAGGGATGAATCTCGCCAGCTCCTCCACCAAGCTCCTGCCATTGCTTGCCACGTCCATCGACGCGTAGCATGTCGCGAATCTGACTGAACGTAACTTGCGAAACGCTCCCGTTCTTTTTGTTGACCGCGACAGCGACTCGCACCTGGCCGACGCGAAACGTTTTCGGTTGAGCCACACCCACCGGCCATCGCTTCGCGAGCGCTGGCGACTCATCGAAGGCGAGTCGCGCTTGAGCAGAAAGTATCTCGCAATCCGTCACGATATCGACAAAGTCAGAAAACACTTCTCGGCTCGAGCCCGTGAGCGCCCACCACCCCCATACGCTTCGCGGAGCGATTTTCGCCTTCGGGGGCCCGGTCAGCGCTTCGCCGCCCTTCGGCCCGATGTCTGGAAGCAATCGCATCCCGAAGCCATCCGCCAGTACCGCGTCGAGGAGCGACTGGCGCGGGCCGACGCCAAGATGACCAAGCGAGCCAAGCGGCGGGCGGCGGCGAAGCGCTGACCGGGCCCCCGAAGGCGAAAATCGCTCCGCGAAGCGTATGGGGGTGGTGGGCGCTCAC
>JANNSZ010000057.1:0-46469 GCA_031403195.1 Planctomycetota bacterium
GCTCGGTACGCAGCGCGAACCGATCGTCGTGGCAATCGGCCCCGGACGTACCGCTTCTCTCATGCTGGGCGATGGAGCCGACAAGGTCGCGGTGTGGACGGCCGAGACGGGTGGCAGCATGGTCCTCTCTGCGGCTCAGCCGCAGCTTGACTTGACAGCACCCGAAGGACCGTCAAGCACCGAGTGGACTTTCTGGATCGAAGCCATAGCCGCGAGCCAGAGCGATGGTGATATCTCGATCGCGCTCGTGCCGGCAGACGAGTCGGCGAATTCTCTGCTCGTCGACATTGTGCGGGCCACCTCACTGGTCAATCACGCTCCGGAGTTTCAATCGGAGCAATCTTCCCCCGATTCCGGCGAAGATTTTTATTCTATCTCGGTGACGAGTGATCTGGTCGGGGTGGCTGGCAGCGTCGAGGCGACCGACGAAGACGGCGATCTTCTTGAATACACCGGCGAGAGCGATGAGTTTCTGGTCACCGCCGACGGAAGCATCGAACTACGGCCCGGAGTGATGCTTCTACCGGGCAGGTACGAAGTCAGGGTGATGGCCCAAGATCCACGCGGTGAGTTTGACTATGCCGACGTTGAGATCTTGGTCACAGCCCCGGATTTTGGCTTTACGATCACCGGACTCGAAAACGCCGTGGAGGGTGCGGATCTCGGACGGTTTCAAATTTGGCGTTCCGATGCGTCGGGGAGCCTTGACGTCGTTCTCGATCTCGTGGCAGCTCCGGTGACGGTTCCCGTCGGCCGTGATGATTTTGTGATCACCCGCGGCAGCGAGACGTTCAGTGGCTCGTCCTTCACGATCCACTTTGAGCCTGGCGAGCATTCGGCCGACCTTTTCGTGACGGCGTTTGAAGACAGCATCCCAGAGCTGATCGAGGACTTGTCTCTCCGCGTCTACTCGTACACGGTTGGCGCCGCCACCGTGTCAGCCGCTGCGTTCAACGTCCTCGCGACGATCATGCTTGTCGACGCAGTACTCCCTGAGGACAACCAGTGGCAGGTAATCGGCGATGGAACGCGCTACAGGGCCGTGCACGACAACGCGAGCCTGAAAGCACTGGCCATGATGGTGACAATTAATGACGACGCCTGGACATCAATCTGGCCCTTGAAGGGCAGTGACCTTGGGCTCTGGCGACGAGACGGTGATTTTAGTACGTCCCCGCAAGAGGGCGCCGTCGCGGATGTCTCAAACCTCGTGGCCACGACAGGTGTCAGGATCGTGATACTTGGCTTTGATGAACTTCCAGGCGAGGCGGCTTCGTTCGTGAAACACGGACGAAGGTTCTTTCGGGACTACATGCAGGAGAAAGACGCGGAAGGTAAGCCCAGAACGGTGGCGGCGGACGTAGACTCTCCCGAGAAGCTTGCGGGCCTACTTAAGCGAATCTCAGCGCAGGGGAAAACGCCGATCAGCGAAGTTTTGTTTGTGGGGCATTGGCGCGCCGAGCCCGTGGCGGCCGAGGATGTGGAAGATCGTTTTCTGAATTGGGATGCTGTCGCGGATGTCAAGCTAAACAACAATACCTTCGCTACGGCGAGAATCGGAGTTGGACCGGTGCGCGGGTGGTTCACGAGGAATGGCTCCTTCCGCTTCTTTGGGTGCAATACCGATGGCGTCGTGGAACGATGGGCCACAGAGTTCCTTCCAGTTGGCGTAAAGGCCTACGGAACGACTGAATTTGCCCTTTGTGGCGATGATGTGGCCGGCTTTGACCTCAAGAACGCGGCCGGCAAGAGGGACGGGTTACTCAAACCAGTCGACGGCGAGAATCGGTGGACCACTGCCGAAGATCTCTTCGGCGACGAAGAACGGTGGAGGGAACATGCGGGCGCTCAATAACTACATGTGCTTGTGGTCACTCGCCACTGCGTGCTCGGCGATCGCATACTGTGACGATCTCGATCTTGGTCCACCTTCTGTTGGTGAGACACCAGAGTCAATTACTCGCGAGTGGATGGCGCTTGGAGCGACCGATCTCTCTGAGGATAACCGCATTGAGTCCGTAGAGTTCGTCCTGCAACACAGCGGCTTTTTTGGTGCAGATAACCTCGTGACGTTTACCGCCGAGATCGAGGATCGAGCTTTCTTGGATCTTCTCACGCAAGCTCTTCAAGATATTCGCGTTCTTTACCCCATCGAGTACAACAACCTTGCCGGGTCAAACCCAAGGCTCGGCCACCTCACCGTGAAGACGACCCGTGGAAAGCTGCGTGTCTATGTACACGAGGACAGTTTTTATCTCATCACAAAAGATCGCGATGGGATCGGAACTTACTCGAAATTCTATTCGACGTCACTGGCAACGCTTCTTGAGGCGTTTCTGGAGAGAGAGGGTAGGCTGCAATCGTCTAAATTCAGATATAAGTCGTTAACGGATGGATTTTATTCCGTTTCTGGCTTCTTCAAAAAGACACTCGCGGAGATGCACGGGCTCCGCGATGGCCGAATCGTAAACAAGGTCGGCGATGTGGATTTCGAGAAAGTCGATCCGCGGCAGGGGAAGCCGTTATGGCAAACCGTCGCTGACTATAACAAGGCTCGTGAGGCAGACTCCGCTTGGCTGGTGATGGAAGCTGATGGGGCGCGCGAGCTCTGTGTGTTGTTGGACAACAAAGAGGTTCTCTCGCTGCTTGCAGATGCCGTGAGGATTATGACCACGACGCTCCCAAGAGCGACGGACAAACCCTGTGACTCCCGCCCAATTGGGCAGCTTGTGTTGACTCAGCCCGATGGCTATGTGGAAGTTGACATTCATCCGACCTTCTTCAGGCTCGTCACGGTTCCAAAGGAATTCCTGGGATCCAGCAAGGTATTTGCCTTTCATTCACCATACCTTGCGAATCTCATCGATGCGATCCGTGCGTCCGCAGGCGTCCCGCCCTTTTCGGACGAACAACGCGAGGCGCTCTGCGGCGAGGCGTACAACAAAGCTCGACGAGCCGCCATGCTTGACCTCATCGCCAAGACGCCTTCCCTCCGCCGCGAGGAGACCGCGCCGCAGGAGTCGACGAAGTGAGAGGCCGCGTGCTCGCGTTGGAGTTGGCAAGGGCCATGGCCACGGTGCCCCGCACGGATGCTTTGCTACCGGCAGTCTCGTCACCGAGCGGCTTGCAGTTCAGCGATATCGAGGCCGAGGCGGCGGAGCTTTTTGTAGAGCGTGGTGCGGTTGATCCCCAGCGAGCGGGCGGCGATGTCGCGGCGCCAGCCGGAACGCTCGAGGGCATCGAGGATCAATTGCCGCTCAGGCGAGGCGAGCGCGGCCTTGAGCGGAGTTGCGGTGACTGGGATGGAGCGAGCACCCGCGAGTACGGAAGGTGGCAGGTCGGCGGCATCGACAAGCGGTCCACGGCCCAGAAACACGGCCCGCTCGATCGCATGCTGAAATTCACGGACATTGCCCGGCCAGGGATGCGCCGCGAGCGCGGTGCGGGCCGCATCGGTAAACCCTGTGACTTCATGGCCCGCGCCGGAAGCGGCCTTCCGCAGAATGAAATCAGCGAGCGCTGGGATGTCGGAAGTGCGGCTGCGGAGCGGTGGCATCTCGATGACAACGACATTGATCCGCCAGTAGAGATCGGCACGGAAGCGACCGGCCGCGACGAGCGGCTCCAGATTTTCATTCGTGGCAAGGATCACGCGGGCATCGACGCGACGGGTGCGACCGCTGCCCACGGGCTCAAACTCCATCTCCTGAAGCACTCGCAGCAACTTCACCTGCATGGCGGGCGAGGCGGTTGCGATCTCGTCCAGAAAAATCGTGCCACCATCGGCCTCAAGAAAGCGGCCGTCGCGGTCGGCAGTGGCGCCGGTGAACGCGCCTGCGACATGGCCAAACAGCTCGCTCTCGAGCAAGGGCTCGGCAAGGCTGCCGCAGGCCACGTCGACGAACCGCCCATTGCGTTTACTCGCAGCATGGATCTCACGGGCAAGAAGGGACTTGCCTGTGCCGCTCTCACCGGTGACGAGCACCGTTGCAGGCGTGCGTGCGATCCGTCGGGCGATGTCGAGGGCCCCCAGGATCGATGGATGCGATCCGATGACGGCTGAGCCTGTGCTGCCCGTGGCTGCTTGTGGTGCGATCCGGTCGTGGGCTGATGCGCGGGCAGCCGTGATCGCTACGAGGAGGTCGGCATCGGAGCCGGGGTGCGCCGCAGTGGCGTCGGCCCATGTGGGGCATGCGGTGCCCGGCGAGACAATGGCCACGATGCCGGCGGCTGGCGACAGCCCGCGCACAGCCTCAGCTACCCGGAGCCCACCATCATCCGGCAGCATCGCATCGACGAGGCAGGCAGCGCATCGCTCACGGCCTGGGGAGCGAGTCGTTTCGGTGACCGATCCAGTCGCAAAGGCGTGCCACCCGAGGCCACAGAGCCATTCAGCGCGGCTTGAGGCGAGACGGCGGTCATCGTCGACAACGAGGATACGGCCGGGTGCCGAGAGGTCGTTGGCGATGGGACGGCTCGGCATGAGAGATACCCTGAGTGACGAGACCGCTCGCGGCCCCACTAGGGTTCTAGGTCGCCGAAACGCCACAGGGCGTCGCCTGCGGGCGACAGGTTTGCCTGATCGGCACGGTCGGCACCGCGCAACCGGCACAGCTGTTACACGCGGCGCGGGCCATCCCTGGCCCCGCTTCGCTTGCCGGGCCTCCGCCCGGAAGTGGCGACGCATCCGGCGTCGCAGTCTTGGGGCATTCGACCTCATACCAACAGGCCATCCCTGGCCCCGCTTCGCTTGCCGGGCCTCCGCAAGGAAGTCAACCGGCCTTCCAGGCCTCGCGCCTAACCAACATCAAAGCCTCAGGCCGCCGCTCGCACCCCCGGGCTCGCCCAACGAGCTACCGTTCCGTTTTCGGCGAGCGGAGGTTGGTTCGGGCTGCGTCAGTGCGGCTTGTCGGGGTGCTTCGGGGCCGATTTGCCCTCGACCTCACCCAGCCGCACCACATCCGCGATCCGGTCGGCTGCGGGGCCGAGGAGGATTTCACGGTTCTCGAAGAGCGCTTCAGGATCCTGGTCGAGCATCTGAATGCGACGGCGGCGGAAGGAGAAGAACGCGATCACAGCAAACGTCACCACGACGGCGATAACTACGACAAGGGTCGCGCTCCGCTCTGCCAACTGGATGAGCCCGCCGATCCGCTCACCGAAGAGGTAGGCCAGCCCGAAGAAGCCTCCAATCACGACCGTGGCGCAGATGAAGTCGGCAAACAGAAACCAGCGATACTTCACCCGCAGCATGCCCGCCGTGAGGTAGAAGGGGCTGCGCAGGCCGACCAGAAAACGGGCGACGAAGAAGGCCTTGATGCCGTGGCGATTGATAAGGTCTTCGATCGTCTTTTCGCGTTCAGGCGTCAGGAAACCGCTCCACCAGGGATGCGCCCGCAGCACCCGAGCGCCGAAGAACCGGCCGATGCCATACATCAGGCTGTCGCCCAAGAGCGCACCGGCCAGGCAGGCGAGGAGCGCCTTCCACCAGACCAAGTGTCCGGCCTGGCTGGCCACGCCCGCCGCGACGATTGGCACCTCCTCGGGGATCGGTAGCCCGATACCGGTCAGCGCCAGAAACAGCACGATGCCGAGATAGGAGGCGTGGAACCAGTCTGGGAGCATGACAACGGAGAGTGGACGAAGATGCGATCCGCGGGACCACGAAGTGTACCCGCCCGTGGCGATGCGGAAGGACGCTGCGTCAGTTTGGCTCGTTCATGACGTTTTCGCAGCCCATGGCTAGGCGGAAAAACGCTCGACGATGAGCCCCGGCTCGGGTTCGATCGCCACCACGGCTTCATCCAGGCTGGCCAGCACGACCCGGACGCCGTCGCCCGGCGCTGGCAGCACGAGGATGCCACCCGTGGTGCCACCAGCAGGTGCAACAAGAGGCAGTCCCTCTTCGCCGAGCACGTAGAGCGCGGTGGCGAGGGCATCCGCCTCCGCGGCCGACTCGGCAAAGACCGTCGCCGAGTGAACGCCTTCTGCTGGCGTGCCCGTTCGTGGGTCGAGGATGTGGCCCAGCCGCCGGCCATGTTCGATGAAAAACTGCGTCCCCGATCCGCTCGTGCCAAGGGCGCAGTTGATGAGCGTGATCATGGCGAGCCGCCGCGTGGGTCGCAGTGGATGCCGAAGGCCAACCTTCCATCCCGCGCGGCCCGGCAGCGATGGACCTTGCGTGCCCATGGCTCGTACGCTGCTCTGGCCGCCATGCACGAGCACGCTCGGCACTCCCGCCGCCACGAGCACCTCCAGACCACGGTCGAGCGCCCAGCCTTTGCCGATGCCGCCGGGGTTGAGTGATGTGCGCGGCGTGAGCAGCCGTACGCGGCCACCTGCCTCATCGATCTCCATGAACTGTGTGCCGGAAGCGGCACGCGCCGCCGTAAGCTCGACTGGACTCGGAGTGCGTCCCTGCCGCTTCAGAAATCCCCACGCCTCGACGAGTGATCCGGAGGCGATGTCGAAGCCACCGCCTGTACGCGACGAGATCTCACGGGCAAGCGTGAGCAGGGCGATCGTGTCGGGCGATGCTGCAACCCAGGCACCCGCTGCCGCATTGATCCGGCTGAGCTCACTCGACTCACGATAGATGCTGATGTGCGATTCGATTGCGTCGATGCAATCCAGGAATGCGATCCCAAGCTCCGTCGCCTCGGGCACTTCCCCGGCGTTGAAGACGGTCTCAAACCGGCAGCCCATGGCCTCACGGCCGACGACGATGGTGTGATGCTCCGCCTGCGTCATGGCGTCATCTTACGCGGCCCGCAGCAGGGTCGGCGGTGTGGTACATTGCCCGCGCGGCAGTGGCCCCACACCGCCGCGCACCAATTCGTTCCGCCGAAGGAGACCATTTCCGTGCCAGCCTGTGCCGCTCTTGTCCGTTTTCTCCCCGCTCTTGCCGGTGTCGTTGTCGTGGTCAGCCTGTCTGCCGCGCAGGCCGAGGCACCAGCCGAGGCATCCGCCTTCACGATCGCCGAGGACAGCCTCTCGCTCGAGGCACCCCAGGCGTTTGTGCGGGTGCGGCCGTCGTCGGGCATGGTGGAGACGGAGTTTTCGATTCCGTCGGAGGGCAAGGGAGCCGATGACACCGATCTGCCGCCGGGCCGCATGACCGTGATGGGGGCGGGCGGTTCGATTCAGGCCAATATCGACCGCTGGTGTGGTCAATTCACGCAGCCGGACGGGGGCGACACGAAGGAGAAAACCACCACCAAGACATTCAAGGTGGCTGGCTCGAGCGTCACGCTCGTCGACATTCAGGGCACCTATCTCGACCAGCCCGGCGGTCCGTTCGCTGGTGGCCATGTGGTCCAGCGGCCCGCCTATCGGATGCTTGCGGGCATTGTCGAGACGCCCAATGAAGGCAACTACTTCCTCAAGTTTTATGGACCATCGACCACGGTCGAGAAGCAGGCCGAGGGCTTCCAGAAGATGCTCGAAGGCATGGTGCCGGCGAAGCGATCGCCATGAAGGTTCAGGATTTTCTCGAGCATCACGGGATCGCCGGCAATCCATTTGCCGAAGAGGACGCGCAGACAGACGCCGTCTTCAAGCGGGATTGCCTCGAGACCACGTTCCACCCCGCCTGGGACAAAATCGTCGGCAGCCCATCCGATCCCAGCACGTCGATCGTGTTTGGCGAGAAGGGCAGCGGCAAGACGGCGCTCAAGCTCCAGATGGTCCGGCAGTTTGACCGGCATAACGAGGCCCACCCGCAGGCGCGTTGCTTCACGGTGCTCTACGACGACTTCAATCCCTTCCTCGATCGATTCGTGGCCCGCGTCGGTCCCGGCCGCTCAGTCGAGAAGGCACTCGGGCACTGGAAGCTCTGGGATCACATGGATGCGATCCTGTCGCTGGGCGTCACGCAGCTCGTCGATGGCCTCGTCACCGGAGACAGGCCACCGAAGATGTCGCGGGCTCAGGCGCGGGATCTCGCGCTCTTGGCCGCCTGCTATGACCAGTCAACGGCCGAGCCATTTCAGCTGCGGTGGCGCCGCCTGCGCTGGCGGACCGGCTACCACGGTCGATTCGGTGGTTGGCCGCGACTGCTCGGATTTTCCGCAACGGCCGTGTGTGTGATCGCCTTCCTCGCAGCCATTGCCGCGGGGCAGTTTGAGTGGCTCGCGTCGTGGTGGCTGTGGGCCATTTTGGGAGCCGCATGGATTCCGGCCGGTTTGCGACGGCTCAAGTCGACGTGGCGCGCATGGCGGATCGTGCATGGGATGCGAACTGGCAACCGCACCGTGGGGCAGCTCTCCCAGGCGCTCGCGTCGATGCCCGAGATGGATCTGGCGGGGCAGCCGCTGCCGGCACACGCCCGTTCGGACGATCGCTACGAACTCTTCGCCAAGCTCCAAGGCGTGCTCTCCACACTCGGCTGGACCGGCATGGTGGTGATCGTGGACCGGCTCGATGAGCCCCACCTCATCAACGGCTCCGCCGAGCGGATGCGGCTCGTCATCTGGCCGCTGCTTGACAACAAGCTCCTCAAGATGCCGGGCGTGGGTTTCAAGCTGCTCCTCCCGGAAGAGCTCTACCGGTTTATCGAGCGGGAAAACGAGCAGTTCAACCAGCGGGCCAGGCTCGACAAACAAAACCTCGTGCCATCACTCGAATGGTCGGGCGAGACGCTCTACGACATCGCCTCGACCCGCGTGAGGGCGGCAAGCGTCGGCGAACCGTCAGCGACCCTGTCGGCGCTGTTCGATGCGTCGGTGGATCAGCGCAGGCTCATCGATGGGCTACGAAGCCTGCGGGTGCCCCGGCAGCTCTTCAAGTTTCTCTATCGATTGCTGGTGGCCCACTGCCATGCGCACACCGCCGAGCAGCCGGTCTACAGGATTCCGGTGGAGCGGTTCGACACGACGCTCGCCGTGTTCCGCCGCGATCAAGAAGCATTCGATCGCGGCCTCGCCCCACGGTAGCGCGGCTAGCCCGCCGTGAGCGGCACCGCCCGCGGCAAGGTGGCGGCAAGTGTGGCATCCATCGAAACGATCTCTGCCATCGGGAGTGGTTTCACCACCGGAGTCTGGGCGGATGGAATCGGGGGTGGCTCAGCCCGCGAGGGGAATGTCGCTGTGGCAGGCGCTGCCGTGACGGATGCCGCGGCAGGTGTGGCGACTGCTGTGGGAAGGACCGGGACTGACGCGGGCTCAGCCTGCGACGCGTACGGAATCCGGAACTTGGCCCCGCATGTCGGGCAGACGCCCTTCTTGCCCGCGAGGTCTTCCTTGACCTTCACTCGATGCTGGTTCGGGCAGTACGCGACGATTCCCATCGAGTGTTCCTGGAGGTGGATGAAGCGTGCGGGCGTGCCATGGTCGCCGCCGTGGAAAGTCTACCGCCGTAGGCAGCGGCGGTGGCCGTCCCTGGAAAATTTTTTGACCTTTCCATGATTGGCGTGATTGGCGCCGTGCGCCGCCGCCCAGGCCCCGCAGCGTTCCAGGTCCGTGGTACCCGATGACAAGCAGGTGAAGCGGCGCAAGGCAGGTCGGCTGCTGCGATGCAGACGTCCGAAAACCCTGGCCAGTCAACTCAATGGCGTCGCTCAAGTCGGCCGATCACCATCCTGGCGGTGTCTCCGGGGAATCACTGCGGCCAACCTCGCTCGGTAACAACCCGTGTGAGGTCGGTACGGCTTGTCATGGCCAGTCTTCGTCCATTCCTCGTGGTGGTGGTCGCGGTAGCGGCTTCTGCCGTGGCCTGTGGCCCACTGGGCGCCGCGCAGCCGCGCGACGGGGGCGCGAGCCAGGAAGACGATCTCGTTCCTGGGCTCCCTGAAACCGAAGCCGCGCCTGCGCGGCGGTCGAAAGCTGGCAAGGATGGCGGCGGGTGCACGCCCGAAAAGCAGAAGGCCCTCGCGAAAGCTGCTGCAAAGGCGTACCGCGATCCGTTTTACGACAATGATTTCGGCTACCTCAATGATCCCTGCTACGACGGTGGACTGCTGGGATCGACCTGCCTCTGGGGGAGAGGAGCACGACGCTCGATCTCGGAGGCCAGTACCGCGTCCGGTTCCAGGACGAGATCAACATGCGTGGTCTGGGGCTGACGGGCCTCGACGACCAGTTCTTGCTCCGTCGCCTCAGGCTCTTCGCCGACTGGGAAGTGAGCGAACGGTTTCGCATCTACGCCGAGTACCTCGGCGCGACGAGTGACTACGAAGACTTCCTGCCGCGGGCGATCGAGGAGAATCCCCACGAGATCCAGAATCTCTTCTTCGACGCGAAGCTCCTGGAGGGCATCGACGGTGACTGGTGGGCCAGGCCGGGCCGCCAGGAGTTGCTCTATGGATCGCAGCGATTGATATCGCCCCTTGACTGGGCGAACACCCGCCGCACGTTCGATGGCGCGAAGATTTTCTACGAGAGCGACGACTGGACCGTCGACGGATTCTGGACGCGGCCGGTGTTCGGTGAGCCGCAGAGCCTCGACTCTCCCGAAGGCACACAAGAATTTTATGCGATGTGGGGCAGCTACCTGGGTACGCCCGGCACGATTCTCGAAGCGTACTGGATTGGCTACGCCGACGAAGACGCGCCCTTCCTCACGGCCAGCTCGTTCTTATTCCAGACCGTTGGCGGCCACTGGAAAGCGGAGCAGGACCAGTGGCTCGCCGAGTTCGAGGGCGCCTACCAGTTTGGCTCCTTCGGCGCCATCGGCCATTCAGCCGGGTTCTACACGCTTGGACTTGGCCGCGACATGAAGAAGCTCCCGTGGAAGCCGGTTGCCTGGCTCTATTACGACTGGGCTTCCGGGGACGACACCATCGGCAATGGTTTTAATCAGCTTTTTCCGCTCGGTCACAAGTATCTGGGCTTCATGGATTTCTTTGCCCGTACGAATATCGAGGATGTGAATGTGCTCCTGGAGACCACCCAGACCGACACACTCAAGACGATACTCTGGTGGCATGTCTTCCATCTGCAAAATCCAGACGATGTGCCATACAGGATCAATGGCCTCCCCTATACCTACACGCCGGGGGGCAGCCCCTATCTGGGGCAGGAGCTCGACTTGATGTTCATCTGGAACCAGACGCCGCGAATGAGCTGGCTCATCGGCTATTCGCACTTCTTTACCGGCGACTGGTTCCGCACGAACCCAACGCCGCCGCCATACGACGGCGACGCCGATTTTGTCTACGTTCAGTGGCAGTTGAACCTGTAGCGTTCGGGAGGGCTGTCGCGGCCGGCGATCCGGGTTATGCTCCGAATCCTTCCGTGCCAGGATCCGTGGCACGGCATAACTGCCCCAGGAGCCCCTTGATGGCACGCCGCGAGACCGCCCCGCCCGCCGAGGACCAGCGGCAGCCAGAGGAAGATGAGGGCCCGCTCGAGATCGCGATTGTCGGGGATCTGACCGAGAAGGAGCAGGACATCACGGAGCGGCTCCTCGGCGTACGGCCCGGTGAGGAGTGCACGATCTATTTTGATTCGCCGGGTGGCAGTCCGTACTGCGCGATGTCCATGGTGACGCTGTTGAGGATCCGGGATATCCGGGCCACCGCGATCGTCACAGGCGAATGCTCGTCGGCAGCCCTCTGGCCCTTTGCCACCTGCCGCCGACGGATTGTGACCCCCTATAGCGTGTTCCTCTTCCATCCGATGAAGTGGCAGAGCGAGGAGCACGTCGGAATCCGCGAGGCGGCCGAGTGGTCGCGGCATTTCGCGGCGCTCGAAAAAGAAATGGATGTGCTGTTGTGTGAGCTCTTCGGCACTGCCGAGCAGCTCATCAGCGACTGGATTCGCAGCCACCGCTATGTCACCGGCCGCGAGATGGCTGAGGCCGGGCTTGCCGAGCTCGTCGGCCTCGAGCCCCTGCCGCGGATCACGGCTACCCCGCGCGAAAGCCGTTAGTCAGTTCGCTGGCAGGTTCAATGACGTGTGCCGCAGCTCGGTCAGGATCCGGTGGGTGATGGCGAGATCCAGGAGGTCGGCCAGGGAATCGACATCGAGCTTCTTCATGATGGTCGACCGGCGCATTTCGATGGCCCGCTCCGTGAGCAGGAGCGTGGCCGCCATTTCCTTGTTCGACTCCCCGGCGAGCACGAGCGCCAAGGTTTCACGGTCCCGTGCGTTGAGCCGAGCAATCCGGTCCTCGATCGCTGCAAAGTCGGCCTCGCGCTTCCGCCATTCGGTGTCCACGGCGATGGCGGCCCGCACTCGCTCCAAAAGCGTGTGACGGTCAAACGGCTTCTCCAGGAACTCGATCGCCCCCGACTTCATCGCCGCCACGGCTGTCGGGACATCGGCATGGGCCGTCATGAATATCACGGGCAGCCGCTTCCCGTCACGCACGAGCTTCTCGTAGAGATCGAGGCCCGTTTGCCGCGGCATGCGAATGTCGGCCACGAGGCAGCCCGCCATGCCTGACCGGTAGTGCCGGAGGAATGCCGCCGCGCTGGCGAACCCACAGACGGCGAATCCCAGCGCGTGGAGGAGCGTTTCGAGCGACGACCGCATGTCGTCGTCGTCGTCAACCACAAAGACAGTCGGATCGTGTGTCGGCTCGGCTGGCATGCTCGACCGCCAGGGGGATGGTGAATGCCACATGGCCACCGGAATGGCACGATTCGATCCAGATGCGGCCACGATGGGCTTCGACGATCGACCGGCAGATCGACAGGCCAATTCCGAGGCCATCGGGCTTGGTCGAATGAAAGGCCGTGAACACCGCGTCGGGACCGACGGACGCAAACCCAGGGCCAGAGTCAGCCACGTCCACCCGCACATCATCATCCACGTTGGTGGTGCTGATCGAGATCGTCCGCCGATCGCTCCCGTCCGACGAGATGGCCTGCACCGCATTCTGCACGAGGTTCACGAGCACCTGCTGGATCTGAATGGCGTCGCCGAGCACGGCGTCATCGTTCGCACCCGCCTGAAATCGCAGGTCAATCGCGGCGGCGTTACCTTCTGGGCGGCAGAGATCGATGATCTCGACGACGAGCCCGTGGAGGGAGCAGGCTTCATGGAACGTCGTGGTTGGACGGACGAAATTCCGCATCCGACGGACGATCTGCCCGGCGCGGAGGGCTGACCGCTTGGCCTTCTCGAGGAGGTCGCGCGCCTGCTCTCCGATCCCATCGAGCGGCGCGTTCGCCAAAAGGAGCTCGCACGTCTCGGTGTAGTTCGTGATGGCGGCAAGCGGCTGATTCAACTCGTGGGCCAGGCCTCCGGTAAGCTGGCCCATCGTCGACACCCGTTCGGCATGCGTCAATTCTGCCGCCAGCCGCTTATTTCGCTGGTCTGCCTCCTCTTGTTCGCGGGCTGCCTGCCGGAGTGATTGAAGCGCGGCGGCCAGCTCACGCGTCCGCAGGGTGACACGGTCTTCCAATTCTTCGAACTGGGAACGAATCGTGCGGGTGGCGGGCCGAACCACCGACCACCCGAGGCCAATCAGCAGGGCGATCACGAGCGCCGAAATCCCGAGCGTGGAAGCGCGAAACTGAAAGATTGCGTGGGCTGCTTCTTCCTCGAAGAGTTTGACAATCCCATCCATCAGGGGAAGGAAACGGGCTTCATGCTGCACGAGTGTGGCAGTACTCGCGATGAGAATCTCTGCCGAGCTGCGTGGGCCGTCGGCGCCATCCAGGATGTGCCTTGCGGCGGTCACCATCGCTTCGAAATGAGGCGCGAGCGACATCCATGCATCATCGATCTCCGGTGTGTGAATCGGGCGAATGCCTGGCCCGCTGTCACCTTTCACGAGTGCCTCGTGCTCCGCCGTCGACTGTGCCAAGGACGATCGCAGCTCGTCTCGGTGACGAGCGGCGTCCGCTTCGTCGGGAGATTCTCGCAGCGCCCGAGCTGCCTTCACGAGCCGCTGGCTCAGCATGCGTTGGCGACCAGCCATATTGATAACCGGCGCAAACGCGTGAACCCTCTGAAGCATCTGCTGCACGACGATCTGGTCGAGGACCACGAGCCCGGCAACCGCGACGAGCACAAAGCCGTACCGCCAGGCCAACCCGCGGATGACCCACTCCGTGGAATGGTCACGAGCAGGCGGGCCCCGCGAAGGGTTTGTAGACACGATGGAATCCATGGGTAACCCGAAGAACAGAAAACGGCGTTCCAAAGCGGGCGAGATCCCCGGCAATCCCAGGTACCCGGCGGTTTTGCCGAGGAATCCACGGATTTCGCGAGTGCTTGGATCCGCCCGTGATCGCGGCCGTGCCCGGTTGTGGGGCAGGCATGCCTGTCGCCGCAGCACGTCGTCGTGGCCTGCCCAGCGGAATCGCTGGATTCACTTCGGGTAACCGAAATCGGCGCGGCGAATGCGTGTCAGGCACGCGGCTTGCGGTGCGATGGAACCATGGGCCGTTGGCGGCGGCGCCGCTCTCCCACCTCGTTGTCTTCCTGCAGGGCCTCACCATGACTGCCTCCGCCAAAGCGACCCGCATCGCGCTCTTCAATTTCTCGACGCCACAGATGCGGGCGTTTCACATGACGTGGATTGCCTTCTTTCTGTGCTTTTTTGCCTGGTTCGGGATCGCACCGCTGATGGCGGTGGTGCGGGAGGAACTGCGGCTCACGAAAGACCAGATCGGCTGGTGCATCATCGGATCGGTGGCGATCACGATCCTGGCCCGCCTCGCCATTGGCTGGGCCTGTGATCGCTACGGACCGCGGCTGACATACACATGGCTCTTGCTGCTCGGGTCGTTGCCGGTCATGGGCATCGGGCTGGCCGACAATTTTGCCACGTTTCTCCTCTTTCGTGTCCTCATCGGAGCCATCGGTGCCTCGTTTGTCATCACGCAGTACCACACGACGCTCATGTTTGCCCCGAACTGTGTCGGTACGGCCAATGCCACGACCGCGGGCTGGGGCAACCTCGGCGGCGGCGTTACGCAGTTCGTAATGCCGGTGATCGTGTCGGCCTTCATGGTTGGGTTTGGATTCTCCACGGCTGTGAGCTGGCGGCTCTCCATGGTCGTTGCCGGCCTGTTCTGCGCGGTCGCCGGCGTCGCGTATTACTTTCTCACCCAGGATACGCCCGAAGGAAATTTCAAAGAGCTCCGTGCCGCCGGAAGGCTCTCCAGTACCAGCGCCTCAGGCACGTTCCTCGAAGCCTGTCGTGACTATCGCGTGTGGGCCCTCTTCATTGCTTACGGGGCCTGCTTCGGCATCGAGCTGACGATCAACAACATCGCTGTTCTCTACTTCGTCGACTCGTTCAACACCTTCAAACAAATGGAGCCAGTGGCCGCCCTGAAAATGGCTGGCCTGGTGGCCGGGTTATTCGGCCTGATGAACATCTTTGCCCGCACTCTCGGCGGCGTGTTTGGCGACCGTTTCGGCCAGATGTGGGGGCTCTCGGGCCGCGTGAAGTGGCTCTTCATCACGCTCTTCTGCGAGGGCATCGCCCTGATGTTGTTCTCCCAGATGACCACGCTCATGTGGGCCATTCCAGGCCTGATCATTTTCAGCCTGTTCGTGCAAATGTCGGAGGGCGCCACGTTTGCGGTCGTGCCCTTCGTGAATCGCCGGGCGCTCGGGTCGGTCGCCGGCATCGTCGGCGCGGGCGGCAATGTGGGCGCGGTGCTCGGCGGATTCCTCATGAAGGCCGAGGGGATTTCGTGGCCCACGGCCCTGCTTGTCATGGGCGCTGTGGTGACAGCCTCGTCCTTTGCAGCCTTTGGAGTCACGTTCGCCGAAGCAGCCGACCACGAAGGGGCCACGGAATCGGGATCGCTGCTCGGGCATGCCCCGCCGGCGCTGGATCTCTCGACCGCGAGCTAATCTGACAGGAAGGGCAGACGATGGCGACCTGTGGGAATCCGAGCAACTCGTCACGGCTCTTGCCAATCGTCGAGAGCCTCCTGGCCGACCAGCACGACCTCACCGCGGTCGATCGATTCGCGCAGCGGCATGCGGCATCCACAGCTCCCGCGATGGCTGATCTCTACCACGATCTCATCCCCCTGACGCGCCCCGGGCCCGGCGAGCAGTATGCCTTCGAGGTCGATCTCGATGCCTGCTCGGGCTGCAAGGCCTGCGTGGCTGCATGCCACAACCTCAACGGCCTTGAAGAACATGAAACCTGGCGGAGCGTCGGGGTCATGTATGGCGGCACGGATCGAGAGCCGTGTATCCAGCATGTCACGACGGCCTGCCATCATTGTCTCGACCCGGCCTGCCTCACCGGCTGCCCAGTGATGGCCTACGACAAAGACCCGCTCACCGGCATCGTGCGCCATCTTGACGACCAGTGCATCGGGTGCCAGTACTGCATCTTCATGTGCCCGTATGACGTGCCGCGGTACAGCACGGCCAAAGGCATCGTCCGCAAGTGCGACATGTGCCAGGGCCGACTGGCGGCGGGAGAGCCACCGGCTTGTGTGCAAGCCTGTCCGAGTCACGCTATCCGAATTCGGACGGTGAGCGTGGAGTCGGTGCGAAGCCGGTGTGCGACCGACCAGTTCATCCCGACCGCACCGGATCCTGGCATCACCCTGCCGACCACGGCCTTTACCGCCCGACGGCCACTCCCACGGAATCTGCTCCCAGCCGACTTCTTTGCTGCCACCCCGATGCATGCCCACATGACCCTCGTGGTGATGCTCGTGCTCACGCAGCTCTCCGTCGGGGCGTTTGTCGTCGGGCATGTGCTTGTGGCCGGGGCATGGCTCGATGCCACGTCGCAGGCGCTCGTTCGGCCGGCCCACGCTACGGTCGGCCTGCTCCTCGGCTTGATCGGCATGCTGGCGGCCGTGTTTCACCTCGGGCGGCCCTGGTATGCCTACCGAGCCCTTCTCGGCCTGAGGACATCCTGGCTCAGCCGAGAGATCCTCGCCTTCGGCGTGTTTGGCGGACTTGCCTCCGCGCATGCCGCTGCGGTCTGGTTGACGCTGAGCCGCGACCGTTCGAACGTCCTCGCCGATAGCCTGGGCCTTCTCACATGTCTGGCGGGTGTCGCGGCCGTGGGCTGCTCGATCATGATCTATGCGAGCACTGGCCGGCCGTACTGGAGCCTCCATCGCACAGCCACGAAATTCACGCTGACATGCGGTGTGCTCGGGCTTCCGATCGCACTTTTGGTGTCGCTCGCGGCGTCGGCGTGGCGGCCTGGTGTCACCACCGCCGCAATCATGCAGCGCTATGGCCAGGATGTCTGCGTTGGCGTGGTCGTGGCTGTCGTGGCAAAGCTCCTCTTCGAGTCGGCCATCTTCCTCGAGCTGCGGCGGTCGCAGTTCACCCCGCTCAAGCGATCCGCGATCCTGCTCATGGACAGTCTTGGCAGCACCACGATGCTCCGCATGTTTTTCGGCGTTGCTGGAGGCATCCTCCTCCCGTTGGTCCTTCTCAGTGACCGCGCCACGCTCGAGGGTCGTGCCGGGTATCACCCACTGTTCGTATGCGCGATTGTCGCGACGGTCTTCGTGGCGCTGCTCGTGGGGGAGTTTATCGAGCGGTATCTGTTCTTTGCTGCTTCGGCTGCGGCTCGGATGCCAGGAGCGACGGCCGCATGAACCACACGGATTCGCCTGGCGCGCCGGCCCCCTCGACCGACCCGGAATGGGCCCCGCTCATGCGGCAATGGTGTGGCCCACTCACGGCCGACCTCCTCCGCGCTTCGAGCCGATTTGGATTGGGCCAGGTGCCCGCGCGGCTCGAGCCCGACGCGACGGCCTCCATGGTCTGCGGCTACTGCTCCACCGGCTGTAGCCTCACGCTCCATCTCCGCGACGGCGAGGCGGTCAATCTCACGCCCGACACGAGCTATCCGGTCAACCTCGGCATGGCCTGCCCGAAGGGCTGGGAAGCACTCACGGTCACGCAGGCCAACGACCGCGCCACCACCCCGCTGGCGCGTGACGCCCGCGGCCGACTTGTGCCGGTGGGTTGGGATGTCGCCATGCGGCTGTTCTGCGAGCGGTTCAAGGCAATCCAGGCGTCACACGGCCCATCGTCGGTAGCGTTTCTCGGCACAGGCCAGATCGCGACCGAAGAAATGGCCTTTCTCGGGAGCCTCGCGAAGTTCGGCATGGGCATGGTCCATGGCGACGGCAACACGCGGCAGTGCATGGCCACGTCCGTCGTCGCCTATAAGCAGGCATTCGGGTTCGATGCCCCGCCGTATACGTACCAGGATTTTGAAGAGTCCGACGCGATCGTCTTGATCGGCTCGAATCTCTGCATCGCGCATCCGATCATGTGGCAGCGGATCTGCCGCAATCCGCGCACCCCCGAAATCATCGTCATTGATCCGCGGGCCACCGAGACCGCGATGGCCGCCACGCAGCATCTCGCGCTCGAGCCGAAGAGCGACCTTGTGCTGCTCTACGGCCTCGCCCACATCCTCATCACCGAAGGCTGGATCGACGAGAACTTCATCGCCCGCCACACAGATGGCTTCGATGGGTTTCGAGACCACGTCACCACGTTCACGCCGGAGCGTGTGGCTTCCGCCACGGGCATCCCCGTCGAGCAGCTCCACTATGTGGCCCGCACGATCCACAAGGCCGAGCGGACTTCATTTTGGTGGACGATGGGCGTCAACCAGAGCTACGAGGGTGTGCGCACGGCCCAGGCGATCATCAACCTCGCTCTCATGACGGGCAACATCGGCCGTCCCGGCACCGGCGCCAACTCGATCACCGGCCAGTGCAACGCAATGGGCTCGCGGCTCTTCAGCAACACCACGAATCTTCTTGGCGGCCATGATTTCCTGAATGCCGCTCACCGTGAGAAAGTGGCCGGCATCCTCGGCATCGACTCAGCGCGGATCCCGCAGGAGAACAGTCTCGCCTATGACCAGATCATGGAAGGCATTCTCCGAGGCGACATCCGCGGGCTCTGGGTCGTCTGCACCAACCCCGCGCATTCCTGGATCAACCAGAACACCTGCCGCGACATCCTCGACCGGCTCGATTTTCTCGTCGTGCAGGACATGTACCACTCGACCGACACAGCGCAGCTGGCAGACCTTGTGCTCCCGGCAGCGGGATGGGGCGAGAAGGACGGCACGCTCATCAACTCCGAGCGGCGGATCGGGCTGCTCAAGAAAGTGGCCCGCGCGCCGGGGCAGGCGCTGTCCGACTTTTCCATCTTCAAACTGGTGGCTGAGTCCTGGGGCTGCGGAGCGATGTTCGAGCGGTGGAAAACGCCACACGATGTGTTTGAGATACTCAAGGAACTGTCACGCGGTCAGCCCTGCGACATCACGGGCATCGCAGACTACCGGATGATTGACGAGCGGGGTGGCATCCAATGGCCCTATCCCGAAGCCGGTGGCGACGATGCTCCCCAGCGGCGGCTCTTTGCCGACGGAGCCTTTTTTCACGCTGACCGGCGGGCCCGATTCCTGTTTGCAAACCCGCAGGAAATGCCGGAGCCACCGAACAGAAAGTTTCCGTATCTCTTGCTTACAGGCCGCGGGACATCGTCGCAGTGGCACACGCAGAGCCGCACCTCGAAAAGCGCCGTGCTCCGGCGGCTCGCACCCCAGGAGCCGTATGTCGAGATTCATCCCGCCGACGCACGCTCTGAGCAGATTCGCCCCAACCAACTGGTGAGCCTCACGTCGCAGCGGGGCGAGCTTGTCGCCCGCGCCCTGGTGACTCCCACCATCCAGCGGGGGCAGCTTTTCATGCCGATGCACTACGGGGCGACCAACCGCCTCACGCTCGCACACTTCGATCCGTTGTCGCGCCAACCGTCTTACAAGAACTGCGCCGTGCGGATCACGCCCATCGGAAATTCACCTCACGAGGCCCCAATACCATGACGGAAGGCATCAACGGCTTTACTCCGGAACAACAAAACTACCTTCAGGGCTTCGCCTTGGGTGCCGACGTTGCCCGTCGTGTCCAGGGGCTCCCGGTGCTCGCCAACTCGGGCGGATGTGGGCCGGCTGAATCATCGACAGCGATGACACTCGGTGACCCCCTTCCGGCCGGGCCGGATCGCCTCCAGTGGGAGGCCCAGGAGCGGCAGGTCGCCGCCGGTGGCACGCTCTGCCCCGAAGAAGAGGCCAAGCGCGCTACGAATCCGCTCGACCGATGGAATGCCATCTGCGAACTCGCTGACCGGCGTGCGTTTCCGACGGGCACCGATGTCTTGCTCCAGAAATACCAGGGGCTCTTCTTCGTGGCGCCGGCGCAGAACGCCTACATGTGTCGGCTCCGCTTTCCCGGGGGCGCTCTCCGCTCTTGGCAGCTTCGGGGGCTGGCCGACATGGCTGATGCGCTGGCGGGTGGCTATGCGGACGTCACGACACGGGCCAATCTCCAGCTCCGTGAGATTGCTGCCGAAGACTCCGTCCGCGTGATCATGGGCCTGCGCGATCTCGGCATCATCAATCTGGGAAGCGGCGCCGACAACATCCGCAATGTCACCGCGAGCCCCCTGAGCGGGCTGGACCCTGTCGAGCTCATCGAGACGTTGCCGCTGGCTCGAGCCATGCACTACTACATTATCAATCATCGCGAGATGTATGGACTTCCGAGAAAGTTCAACATCGCCTTCGACGGTGGTGGTGCCATCAGCGCCCTCGAAGATACCAACGACATCGGGTTTCACGCGGTCCGATGTGCGGGGACGGCCGCTGCGGGCGAGGCAGGTGAGGTCCTGTTCCAGCTCGCGCTCGGTGGGATCACGGGGCACGGCGACTTCGCCCGTGATACCGGTGTGGTCGCCAAGCCAGCGGACTGCGTGCCGCTCGCGGCGGCCATCGTGCGTGTCTTTATCGCCCATGGTGATCGCACCGACCGCAAGAAGGCACGGCTCAAGTATCTCCTCGATGCCTGGGGGTTTGAGGCATTTTTGGCCGAGACAGAAAAGGAATACGGCCAGCCGCTTCGCCGCGTGCCACACGATGCCTTCGACCCGCGGCGACCGGACGACCGTCAGGCGCATGTGGGCGTGCACGCCCAGAAGCAGCCCTGGCTTTCGTATATCGGTGTGGTGCTGCCAGTGGGGCGGCTTCAGTCCGCACAGATGCGGGCGCTTGCTGCTATCGCGGAATCATGCGGCAACGGCGATATTCGCCTGACGCCGTGGCAAAACCTGTTGATCGGCAACATCCCCGAGAAACATCTCGAGGAAGCCCAGGCGCGGATCGAATCTGCTGGCCTCGAGTGGCGAGCGAGTAGCCCGCGGGCTGGTCTCATTGCCTGCACAGGGAGTGCCGGCTGTAAGTATGCTGCCGCGGACACCAAGCGGCATGCGATGGCGATCGCGTCGTACGTCGAGGAGCGCATCGACCTCGACCATCCAATCAACATCCATGTGACGGGATGCAGCCATTCCTGCGCCCAGCATTACATCGGCGACATCGGCCTCTTGGGCGCGGCTGTCGAGGTGGACGACGACGTGGTCGAAGGGTATCAGGTCTTTGTCGGGGGCGGTTACGGCGAGCGGCGCGGGATCGGTCGTGAGGTTTTCCCCCCGACCCGAGCTGAAGACATGCCGCGTCTCGTCACACGGATGATCGAGATCTATTTGGAGCAACGGACCACGCCCGACGAGAGCTTTTCAGACTTTACGAACCGGCACGACATTGCCGACCTTCGCGGAATGTTTGCCGGAACCGTGAGTCCTGCCAGCGGGTCGTAGAAAGCAGGTCTTCCCATGAGTTACTCCCTCGTTCCCGAGACCGCCCCGTTCACACCGGAGCAGCGGGCCTGGCTCAACGGGTTTCTGGCCGGATGGATCGGGCTCGATGCCCCCGGCCGCGCCGCCCAAGGCCTTCCGACGGCCGCCATCGAGGCCCTCGGCGCCATCCCGCCACCGGCAGCCGAGCCCGGGGAGACATTTGCGTGGCACGATCCGAATCTCACGATCGTCGAGCGGCTCAACCTGTCCGAAGGAAAGCCGTTTCCACGACGCCTCATGGCCGCGATGGCCCAGCTCGACTGCGGCGCCTGTGGCTATGTGTGCCAGACGTACGCCGAGGCCATCGCCGGCGGGGCGGAAAAAAACCTCACGCTCTGCTCGCCTGGCGGGAAGAACACGGCCAAAGCGATCAAGCAGCTCATCAAGGATGAGGGGGGCGGGGCCACTGGCAAGGGAAGCAACGCTGCCACGGTCGGAGCCAACGGTCACACCGCGCAGCGGGATGCGGCCGAGGGCCGCGGGTATGGCCGTACGCATCCGTTCCTGGCGCCACTCGTATCGACGCGCAATCTCAACAAGCCAGGCTCGGCGAAGCACACGACCCATGTGGTGCTGAGCCTCGCCGGCAGTGGCCTCACCTACAAAGTGGGTGACGCGCTGGGGGTGTACGCCACGAATGCCCCAGAGCTTGTCGAGGAGATTCTCGCGGTGACCAGGCTGGATGCAGCCGGGATGGTCACCGGATCGGATGGCGCGCCCATGTCACTTGGCGATGCTCTCAGGCACCGTGCCTGCCTGCGGACTGCCTCAGAGGATCTCTTGCATGTGCTTGCCAGAACAGCGGCTACCGACGAGGAGCGCGAGGCCATTGAAACAGCGATCGTGAATGAGTCGTTTGACGATTTCGATGTGCTCGATGCCGTGCGAATGGCGGCTGCGCCGAGCATGTCGCCAGCGGCGTTTTTCGCGGCCCTCACGCCATTGGCGCCGCGGCTCTATTCCATTGCCAGCTCGCCTGCGGCGCATCCGGGCGAAGTTCATTTGACCGTCGGCCGTGTGGCGTATGAGCAGAACGGACGGCGCCGGCTCGGGGTCGCATCGACGATGTTTTCCGATCGGCTCCAGGCTGGCGACGTGGTGGGCGTCTTCATCCATGAGGCAACCGATTTCACGATTCCGACAGATCCATCAGCGCCAATGATCATGGTCGGCCCGGGGACCGGCATCGCTCCGTTTCGGGCGTTTCTCGAAGAGCGGCATGCTTCGGGAGCTGCTGGAAAGAATTGGCTGTTCTTCGGTGACCAATGCGCGGCGACCGATTTCCTGTACCGCGACGAGCTGGAAGGACTTCGGCAGAGTGGCTGCTTGACGCGACTCGATGCCGCGTTCAGCCGCGACCAGGCGCACAAGGTGTATGTGCAGGACAGGATGCTCGAACGCGGGGCGGAGCTGTTTAAGTGGCTGGAAGAAGGGGCGCACTTCTTCGTCTGCGGAGATGCCACGCGGATGGCCGCTGACGTGGATCGCGGGCTGCATGAGCTGGTGTCGCGGCACGGCAGCATGCCCGCCGACGCGGCCCAGGACTATGTGAATCGCCTGAAGGCCCAGAAGCGGTATGTGCGGGATGTGTACTGAGAGCCCGCAAGCAAGGCCGAGCAGGCGATCAACGAACTGCTACCGATACGATTCGTGGCAGCTACTGCAGGCCTTTGAGATTTCGCCTGCGGCGGCGCGGGCGGCGGCGTAGTCCTTCTTCATGGCAGCATCGCGGACACGGATCGCCGCATCCCGCATGCCGCGGCTCAATTCGAGATACGACTCGTCGTCGTGAAACTCGAAGTCTGGCTGGCCGATTACCTCACCGAGCGCGGCCACGATCTCGGCCTCGTGGGAGACGATCGCCTGGGACTTTCCAAACTCACCCGACGACGACAGGCCTGCGGCCACCGCCTTCTCCGCCTCCTCGAGCCGCGCCATGAGCGCCGGCCGCGCAGCCGCTTGGCTCCATACAAAGTCTTCGTCGCGTTCAGGTTTTCCGGTCGGCTCACTCCCATTCATCATGAGGGCCAGGTCTTCGATACGAAGCTTCGACTCATTGAAACCCTGGTCGGTGGCGGTCTTGCAGTTGAAACCGGCTCGTGCGAAGAGGTCGCGGGCGGTAGCAGCGTGCTTCTTCCAGCGAACATCCTGGTCGTGAGATGCGATCACGCCGAACGCAACAGCCAGCATGCTGAAGGAACGGCGGGCCTGGTCATAGCCGCCTCCCTTAAAGGTTGAGCTCGATTCCGCGGCGGGTGCGAGTCGCTCCTGCTGGGTTTTGATTTCGTCCACGAGCGTGTCTTCCGAGACGATGGACGACCACTTGAAGCCCCCGCTGCCCGCCGGGGCCATGCCCGTGGGAGCCTGGCCGGTGCCTGCCGAGTCGGTCGTGGCCGGCCTGGCCGCACCTGCGAAATCGGGCCGGGGGCCAGTCAGCACATCAAAGGCATTGTCGTAGAAGGTCGCCGATGCAGCTTTATCCCACGCGGCCGGGGGCGGCGTTGCTCGGCGGACAGGCCCCTTGGGCTTTGCGCCAGCAGCGAAGGGCCCCATGACCGAGAGGGCGAGGATCGCCACCATGCCGATGGACAGCCTCGGTCGACGGCGCGAGGTGGTCATGTTGAGGCTCCATGTGGAACGCCGCAGCGGACCGGCGTGGCATCTTCCGATCGTAGCAAAAAGCGGTCTGTTTCAGGCCCGGAATCGTCTTGACGCCACGGGGTGGGTTGGTCACTCTCCCGCCCCAAAGCCCCCCGGCGCCCCCGCCGGGGCCTGTGTCTCATTGGAGCAGTGGCCTGCCATGCGATTGCCAATCCGCCCATTCACATCGTTTGCCTCCCATGCGATCGTTGCCGTGATCGTCGCTGTGTTGGTCGGCCTTCCAGGATGTTCGACGGCGCCCCAGGGCGGGGATGCGGCGGCCTCCGCCCAGCGGACAGTGGTCAATTTCTTGGAGGCCATCCGCCGCGGGGATGACTCGGTAGCCCGCGGGCTTTTGAGCGTGGCCGCTCGCACAAAGACTGAAGAAATGGGCCTTTCCGTGGCCCCCCCCGTCGAAGACACCGCCACGTACACCATCAAGGCATCGGAAGTCGTGAGCGAGGATGGCGATGTCGTCCACGTTGGTACGACCTGGACCGACACCGATGCGGATGGCTTCAAGACCAGCGATAACGTCGTCTGGGTGGTTCGACTCGATCCGGAAGGCTGGCGGGTCGTCGGCATGGCCATGCGAATCTTCGAGGATCTCCCGCCGCTGCTCCTGAACTTCGAGGATCCCGAGGACATGCTCGCCAAGCAGGAAATGGTGGCGTTCGAACTCCAGAAGCGGGCCGCCGCGGGAGAGTCGGCCGCCGAGGAGCCGAGGACCGCCGGAAACCCACCGGCCAAGGAAAACGCCGGGCCCAGGTAGCCCTAGCCCTCATAAGTGGCGTGGCAAAGTCTCAAAAATCGGCAATCTTGCCGTAAATTACCCAGGTTTCTTGACACCTGCGGTCTTGGTATTAGGCTTTCGGCAGCCCAAAGGGTGGCATGGTTTGCCCAGTCCCCGTGTTTTATCGGCGTGACTTGGTAGCAGCCTCCCGCGGGCGCGTGAGACACAGATTGCTGAGGTCCGGTGGCCGTCCCGGATCGAGGTTCCATTCGTGACGGCTGCGTTCGCTTTTTTCCCTGGTGGAGGTTTTCCTAATGAAGCGTTTCCTCGGTTTTTCCCTTGCGATGATGTTCGCGATTGTTGCCATCGCCCTTGTTGGCGGTGACAGCGACGCAGTGGCCGGCCACGGCTGCCACGGTGCCCGTCGTTGCCATGGTCGTGAGAAGTGCCATGGTCGTGAGCGTTGCCATGGTCGTGAGCGTTGCCATGGCAAGCACCGCCGTTGCCACGGTGAGGTTGCTGTTGAGTGCTGCGATCCCTGTGCGACCAGCTGCTGCGAGTCGGCTCCGTGCGGCGACTGCGGTGGTTGTGCCAGCGGTTGCGCCGGTGGTGACTGTGGCGGTGAGGCTGTGATCTCGTCCGAGGGCGTGCCAACCGAGGCCGCTCCAGCCGAGGCCGGTAAGGCCCCCGCCGAGAGCACCTGAACGGTGCCTCGTTTCCAGGTTCGGCGGCTTCGGCCGGCCGGCCCCGGAAAAGCGTGAGCATGAATGACCTGGCCTCCCGCAAGGGAGGCCAGGTTTTTTTCTGCTTCTTGGCCGACGGGGCATCTGGTTTTCACTCAGCGTGCCATCCATGGCGCTTCGCTTGCCGGGCCGGCTACTTTACGCGGCGCAGGCCATCCCTGGCCCGGCTTTGCTTGCCGGGCCTCCGCCCGCCCGGTCGCACCTCCAGGCTCCCGATTGCGTGCGCTCTCGGGAGAGGTGCGGGCGAGCCGATGAATCGTCGCCATCGCGCGGGGTGTTTATTGCGCAGGCGCGGGCGTCGGCTGCGGTGGCGGTGGCGGAGCCTGCGGGCCGAGGAGTCGGTTGCGAAGCCGGCCACGGCGCGGAGGCGTCTCTCCAGGTTCCTCAGCCGCGCGACGCTCGGCCCCCCGGCGGGCGACCTCGTCGAGCACGCTGCCCACAATATCAACCACATCGTCGCCCGTGATCGCCGGCGGCGTGGCATCGCCAGCAGTCTCGTCGACCGTAGCTTCCTCGGCCGCCGAGGCGGGAACGACAGGTCGTTCACCTCGCACGCGTTCAATCAGCTCTGGCACCTTGTCCAGGAGCTCGATCGCCACCTGGCCCGCCACCTGGCCAATCGAGCCGTCGAAGACCACGCGGGGCTCGTCGAGATTTCCAGCCACTCCGATGGACAGCTGCTTACCGGCGAAGGCCGCCAGGATCGGCCGATCTTTGGGCAGGTCTATGGGAATTGGAAGGGTCAGCTGCACGTCGAGCGACCGATCGTCGAGTGCCACGGTGCCGCTGGACTGCACATCGAGCCGCTGTCCGTTGGGAAGCGGCACACCAAATTCCAGCCCCTCGTGCCGGACCTTTCTATCGGCCAAGCGAAACTTCACATGCGACTCGTCAGCCACCCGAATGGCGGTGGGCCGCGGGAATCCCGCCGGGAGCGACTCGATTATCCCCTTGATCAGCGGCCCTGGGCCCACGACCACCTCGTGCATCGAGAGCATGCCGGAGAGCGTGCCGCCGCCCGGATCTCCGACGGGTAGCCGAGTTTGATCGAGCTGCAGTGAGAAGCGGCCGCTGGTGCGCGTGGCGTCGGCCAGGATGGGCGCGATATAGGCGAGGACGCCCCACGCAACTGGCGGTTCCATCCGAGCATCGGCGAGTAACTCGACGGGCTCGATCGTCCATTCACTGTGGCCATCGGCAGTCGGGCCAAGGGCTGCCCGCATCGAGATGGGATCGCTCACCCATGGTTCGATCGTCCACGGCGCCGTGATCCGAACGATCGCATCCTCAACATCGAGCCGTACCTGCACGGGGGCGCGGCGCGGCCCTCCTGCTTCGGCCTTCGGGTCACCGGGTCGGAAGAGCTGCTCGAGATTCGTGTCGTGGTTCTTGTCGAATGCGAGGTCGATTGCGAGGCCGTCGATTGCCAAGCGTCCGAGGTCACCGCCAGAGAAGACCATCCCGAGCAGGCCGTGGTTGCCCTCGATCTGTGAGACGGCGACAGGTGGGTTCCCTCCATCGGCTGGCACGATCGTGATCCCCTCGAGGATCATGGGCCCGGTCCAGCCTAGCCGCACCCGCTCGAATCGAACGGAGCCATCAAGCTCGGGGAGGAGGATGGCAACGATCGAACTGAACCGCTCCGGATGCGAGAGCCACCAAGGCACTGCCACACCGCCCAGCACCGCGACCACGAGGAGCGTGACGATTGTCACCCTCACCGCTCGTCTGAACCAACTCCGCCGTGTGGGGACAGGGGACTGCGACGCGGGTGTGGGAGCGACCATGAGATGACAACCTGGTAGGGGCGTGATGGTGCCGGAAGGAGGGCGACCGAATTCTACGCTCAGTCAAACCCCCCTTGGGAGGATAGCCGCCCGTGCTAGGATAAAAGCGTCGCGGGCGTAGCTCAGTTGGTAGAGCGCTAGCTTCCCAAGCTGGATGTCGAGGGTTCGAGTCCCTTCGCCCGCTCTTGTGATTTTGCCGGAAACACCTCGAATTGCCGGGTGTTTCCGGCTTTCTTCGCGAAGGCAGATTTTTTGCCCGATGGACTCCGTGACCCCTCGGAGCCCTCCAAAGACCCCCTCTTCCCTGAAGTTGGTACAACGATTGGTACAACGGGCCTGGCGGCACCTGTTGAATCGACAGCCGCCAGCATGGGCGAAGGTGAGGGAGGTGCCGGCAGGCTGTTGACCGCCGTGGCCACGTCGAAGTGCGACTCGTCGGCGTAGGTTTTCAGGATGAGATCGAGCGAGGAGACTCGCATCGCAGCCATGGCCGTCCGCGGAGAAACCCCGGCGACGGCCAAGTGCGTGTTGAAGGTCGTCCGCATGGCGTGCACATCAAGCCGGTGTCCGCGATCGTCGGCTTTCGGAATCCCTGCCGCGGCAAGATCGCGATCAAAAATCCGAATCAATCCCGTCGGTACGTAAAACAGCGGGCCCTCGGGCGGCAATGGCTGCCCTTTGTCGGCCGAGCGGCGCCGCCGGTCGTCAATCCATTCCCGCGAGTGCGATGCGACGTCCTTCCGCAGCGGAATCACCGACCACTTGTGAACGCCGGTTGAAAAGTGCAGCGCGGGGCGCTCGAAAAGTGCAGCGCTGGGTCTGGTTTTGAATCTACTCTGGGTGGCCGGTTGTTCCAAGGATCGGTGGGTCAGGACGCCGCTGCGGCCCGCCGTTGCCGCTTGCGGGCATCGCGGAGGCGGAAGCTCTCGCCCTTCGCCTCGAGGATGTGGCAGCGGTGCGTGAGCCGGTCAAGAGCCGCCCCCGTGAGCCGCTCGCTGCCGAGCACCTCGGTCCACTGCTCGAACGGCAGGTTCGTAGTCACCACCAGGCTTTGCCGCTCATATGCCGTGCTCAAGACATCGAAGAGCAACTCGGCACCAGCCTTCCCAGTCGGCACATAGCCGAGCTCGTCAAGGATGAGCAGATCGAGCTGCTTGAGCTGCTTGCGGAACCGCAGGAGCTGCTTCTCTTCCCTCGCCTCCAGCAGCACCGTGATCAGCTCGGTCACCCTGAAGAACCGCACCTTCCGGCCCTGACCACAGGCGGCAAGCCCCAAGGCAATCGCGAGATGTGTCTTCCCAACACCACTGGAGCCAATGAGAACGACGTTCTCTCGGTCGTCGATGTACTGTCCCTTCACCAGTTCAAGCACAAGAGGCTTATTGATCGACGGCTGCTGGCCGAAGTCGAACTCGTCGAGTGTCTTCGTCTGGGGGAATCGTGCTGCCTTGAGCCGCCGCTCGGCTGCCCGTCGCTCACGTTCGATGAGCTCCAGTTCACAGAGCCGTTGAAGGTAGGCGAGGTGATCAAGGTTCTCGACCGCCGCCCGTGAGGCGACCTTCTCGCACTCGCTCGACATGGTCGGCAGCTTGAGTGACTTCAGGTGGTGCTTCACGAGCACCGTGCTCTTGGTGGTGCTCATGTCGTCACCCCCGAATCCAGAAGTGACGCATAGGCACTGATGTCCGTCGGTGGCACATGCACGAGCTTCAGGTGCGGCCGACTGTCGAGGCAGAAGAGCGCAACCGGCGATTCCCGTCGGTGTTCGAGGATCACGCGGATCGTGTCGGCATCGCCAATCCCTTGGCTCAAGGCGTACTCCACCGCCGCCGACAACTCCTCGAGCGTCGCCTTCTCGAGCAGCAGAAGAACCCTGATGAACTCTCTCGTTCCGAGCCCGTCGGGTGTCCGCTCCATCCTGCGACGAAGAACATTGAGGCACTCAGGCAACTGCCAGTCGGCAAGAGGCCTGGCGTAGTCGAAGGCCCCGGGCTTGCGTTCCAAGAGCGCCAGGTAGTGGATTGGGTCGAAAATATACCGTTCCCGCCCCCAATGGCGACGGTGCCTGGCGATCAGCCGATCCTCGAAGACGAGCTTCACGTCGTCAACGGTGGCCACCACTGTGATCCTTCGATGGGCGTACTTCACAGGGACGCTGTAGCGGTTGGTGTCGAACTGCACCAAGGACAGCGAGTTGGCGTGGGCCTGCGTGATCCGCCGTGCCTCGCACTCCTGTGCCGGCAGCGGCAGGAAGGCCGCACGTTCTTCGTCGAGGAGTACGCCCTTCGAGCCGTCCTTCCCCCGCAGCTTTCGCTCCAGGTCTGCACGGCACCGTTCTTCAAGCGACTCGTTGAGCTCCGCCAGCGACGCCACCTTCGGGACAGGCACCAAAAAGTTCCCTCGCCCGTAGTCCACCAGGCACTCGACGTGGCCCTTCTCATTGGCTCGTCGCACCAGGCAGAACTGCGTCTCGAAGAGATAGTGGCTCTGAAGTCGCTGGAACTCCTTCGTCACCTGCCGCTCGCGGGTCCCGGTGATCTTCGCCACCGCGATCTTGCTGTTGTCGTAGCGGATCTTCCGAGGCACGCCTCCGATGAACCGAAAGGCCCGGTTGTGCCCCTCGAGGAACGCCTCCGTGCACTCCCGAGGGAATGCTTGGATGAAGAGCGCATCCGAGTACGGCAGTGACATCACGAACAGCGCCACCTGCTGCCGCTCACCGGCGATATCGACATAGGCGAACCCGAAGTCGACCTGCGCCTCACCCGGTGGATGCGAAAGCGGCACAAAAACCTCTTTCGTCGAGTCCTTCCACTCCTTCACGGCGTCCTTCACCATCGTGATGCCGCCGGTGTAGCCACGCTCCGACTTCAGGCGATCGAAGATCCGCTTCGCAGAATGCCGCTGCTTCTTCGGCTCCTTCTTGCCCTGCTCCAGCACCTCGTGGATCCACGCCAGGTGGGGGCCAAGAATCGGCTTGCCCCGGCTCGCCTGTCGCCGGTATCCCGGCGGCTCGACGTGGCCAAGCATCTTCACAAGCGTTCGCCAGTTGATGCCGTACTCACGGCATGCGGCTCGCTTCGACAACTCGCCGGTCAACACCCGACGACGGACTTCGATCCACATCTCCATTGCTGCATACACTCCTCGTGCCTCGCTCTCGGTAGGGGGAAATCGCGGCTCCGCCGCGATTCTCCTCACCAAGAACACTGCACAGTTGTGCGCTGCATTTTTCGACCGGCCGAGCTACTACCCCCGCGCTGCACTTTTCGACCGGCGTTCACAGACACCCTACTTTCGTGTTTGTTGGGTTTGGTTGTTGGCCTGAATGCCGGCCGTGAGGCAGCGCGCGGTAGCCGTCTTCCAGATATCAATGAAAAAAGCGACGGGCGTGGGTGCAGTGAGCCTTGGGCACATCACCACACTCCACGCCCGTCACTTGTGGGTCGCTGGGTCTTCTGGCTATCCGGTCAGCAGGTCACGCCGCTCTGGACAACTGCTTCTCGGCGGCGATCTCCGTGACCGTGCTCTTCGCCCGCTTCTTCTTTCGGGCCTTGAGCGTCCGGGTGAAGAACGGCTCGCGACACCCGTAGAGCACCGCGTCCCAATCGACCGTGCCCGTATCAGGGAGGTCGATCAGGTCGAAGAGGCAGTCCGGATCGTGGTCTGGCCGCGCGTCATCAGGGCCCGCGAGGGAGAACCCGTGACGGCGGATCTCGTGAGAATCCTCGCCGGTCTTCTGGGACACGGCATCGATCAGTTCGAGGTAACTCATGACAGAGAATCTCCTAGAAAAGGGAACACGTACAGGGAAAAAACCATCAAAACACGCCCGGAAATGGGCACTTCGGCCGCCAACACAGCGAGCCGGAAGACGAGGAAATGAGAAAGAGGGCGACGGTGAAAGGGGCCATTCCACGGCCGTCGGCTTGGTCCTATCGCAAAATGCGATTATGATTTCAGCAGGTAATCGTCGGCGGCCGATGAGGACGGCATGCGAGTCATCTCGAAGTCTCGGCTACGGTCGTTCTGGGAATCTCACAGGAACCGGGCCGACGCGGAGAAGGCGCTCGCTGCCTGGTACAAGATCGCTTCAAAAGCTGAGTGGGCGAACTTTGCCGGCCTCAGGCAGACGTTCGGTTCGGCTGATCAGGTTGGCAACTGTGTGGTGTTTGATGTCGGCAACAACCGCTACCGTCTGATTGGCCGTGTGTTTTATCCGCACCGGCTCTACGTCTTGCGGGTCATGGATCACGAGGAATACGACAGAACGCCGTGGGCCAAGCAGTGTGGATGTCATGAGCCGCCACCTAGGAAACCTGAGGCCCTGCGGAAGTCAGCTCCGAGCGCCAGGCGAGTGTCCGGTATCCCAAGGAAAAGGAGGTGAGCAGTGGTCGTAAAACATTCGCGGTCATCGATGCCTGATTCCTACTTCGAGCTGGTGAAACGGTTCCCACTCACCCACATCCGAAGCCGGAGGCATTTGGGCCAGGCCATTCAGTTGGTAGACGAACTGCTCCAACAAAATCTGGATCGCGGAGCCCAGGAATATCTGGATGCCTTGAGTGATCTGGTAGCCACCTTCGAGGACGAGCACGCGACGATCCCGGACGCCTCAGAATCAGATGTCCTGCGCGAGTTGATGCGGTCGAGCGGGCGCACGCAGATGGAGCTTGCCAAGTCAGTCGGCATCTCGCAGTCGACCCTGTCCGCGATCCTGAGTGGTGAACGCGAGATGACCAAGGGCCACATGGTTGCATTGGGCAAGTTTTTCAACATCCCGCCGGCGGTCTTTTTGCCGTCGTGATGTCTGTATTGGCTACTGCTCCTTCTGCTGTCGCACCATCAGCCACGCCCTCTCCGCCACCAACGCTTCACTCCGGCTCTTGAACGGCCCCAATACAGGCCCATCAGAAGGCCCCATATCCGCCCACCAGTTGCCTTCAGAATCGGGCTCAACGTGGCTCGCTCGGGTGATCTTGAGCGTCCCGAGTTCACGTAGATCCAGAGCCTCGTCCTAGATGCACCGGGCTACTCCATCCAAGCCGACCACAAGATCCAACGTGTTCATACGCCTCCTCCCATTCCCGCACGCCGAAGAATGTTCCTGCGTGGTCGATCAACGAGCATTTCTCCAACACTCGCCTGGATCTGCTCGAAGTCGTTGGCGACCATCTGACGGAGCCGCACGGAGTCTCGAAGCTGTTGGGGCTCGATTCCCGTGATCGTCTGCTGTGCGTGTTCGACCAAGGCATCAAGCTCGGGATTGCTCCTGATATTGAGCTGCCGGAACCGCTCGAAGAACTCACGCAGGTTCTCGACGGCGGAATCTCGAAAGACCTTGGGTTGCCCGTCGTGTAGGCCGGTGAGGCGTTCGGCAAGATGAGCCACGAGCCGCTGAAGCTCCGTCGCAAATGCCTGTTCAGCTAGTTCGACGGCTGATTTAAAGCGTTCACGGACTCGGGCTTGCTCTTGCTGGTAGACCTCCGGGTTCAGGGCCATCAGGTACGCAGGTGGATCAATGGTGGGATACGAGACTTCCAGATCGAACATGCCGTCAAGCGTCTGGGGGTAGTCGCTTGGGTTGAAGAGCGTGCCGAGTCGCCGTTGGGCCTCGCTCTTCATGGCGTCGTATTGGTCGGCAAGTTCACGGGCGGCTTCTTGGAGCTTTTCCCTGTAGCCGGCCATGGTGTTCGCGAAGAGGCCGAGTGAGTTTTGCGGAAGGAGACGAATGCCAGACTCGGGAAACGGCAGCGTCACGGTTCGCCAGTAGCCAGATGCTTCCGAGCGAACAGCAGCGACAGCACGATAAGCGGGATTTCGCGTGTCCAGAATGAGCTTGCTGGCCGAGAGCCGTTCACGGTCGGCATGAAACGCTCGGGCTGCTGTCGTGCGTTGTTCAGGGGCGAGGGTTTTCCGGACGCCAAGCCACGTGAAGGCAAGTTTCACAGCGGCCATCGTCGTGCGAAGTCTGTTGGTGGCGTTGGGGGAGGTTTGAGTGGTGGGCGGGGTGGTGCTTCGGCGTGAGGTTTGTGGGGGTGTGGATTCGGTTGTGGTTGCTGTGGACATGAATTTGCGGTCTCCAGGTTGATGGATTGCGAAGAGGGAAGGCGAGCGGGAACCTGATGCGCGAGATTCAGGTTGCGTCCGGTCGCCAAGAGAATGAAGAGATGCTGAACCGTAGTGCCGTTGTCGTTTGTCCCAGGCAGCCGTTCGTGGATTGGCTTCGGTCGGTCGAGGAGCTGGAGGAGCCAAACATCACGCTCGAACAGCTCGACAAGACGCTCTATCTCGTGCCGGACTATGAAGGCCCGAAGACTGACAAAAGACGCCGAGAAGATCCTGAAGCGGGTCTACGACGACATCTTTTGCCGTGAACTGGAAGTCTGGTACACGGACGAGCGCCCATGGCCAAAGGATTGATCGTGGCGCGTCTTCAAGCAGTGGTTCGACATCGAGCACTTTGATGTCATTGAAGACGTTGGTGCCGGCCCCTTGAAAGACGAGTGATGGGGGGTTCTACGAATGCTGGTTGGACACCACTTCGCGAGGAGCTTGGCCCACGCGATGCGGGACGTGTCGTGGGAACGCTGCTGCGTCTCGGTGGCGGACGGCCCGTCGGGCTGGCCAAGTGGCCCCGCTGGCCCCGGCTCGCACGTCGCCGGGCCCAGCGACTTGGTGGCCGTCAAGAACCCGGGGCAACAGGTCCTTGGTTACATATAGAACCCGCCGTTGACGTGAATGACCTGGCCGGTGATGTAGGCGGATTCTGGCTGGCAGAGGAAGAGTACGGCGTGGACGATGTCGGCGATTTCGCCGAGGCGGCCCGCCGGGATCTGGGCGATGAACTTTTGGGTCACGTCGTCGGGCATGTCCTTGATGATGTCGGTGGCGACGAAGCCAGGGGCGACGCAGTTGATGGTAGTGCCGTGCTTGGCGAACTCACGAGCAGCCACTTTTGTCAGCGCGACGAGCCCCGCCTTACTCGCCGCATAGTTAGCCTGACCGAAGAATCCGGTGAATGCAGCGACCGACGCGATGTTTACGACGCGGCCGCCAGGCCTGAGGAGCGTCGCGGCATGCTGAAGCGTGTTGAAGGCTCCGCCGAGGTTCACTCGCACCACGTCGTCAAAGTCGGCGGGCGTCATGTTTTTGAGCGTTCGGTCGCGCAGGACCCCGGCGTTGTTGACAAGGATGTCGATGCCGCCGAGACGCTCGACGATCGCCGCCATCGCCTTTCCCACTGCCGCATGGTCAGCCACGTCGCACTCGACGGTCATCGCAGCCGCGGTCTCGGCGGCGAGCGATTCGGCGTCAACCCGGTTTCGTCCCGCGGCGTCTGCAACATAGTTGATGACGCACCGGCCACCACGACTCGAAAAAGCTCGCACGAGCCCCGCACCAATGCCCCGCGAACTGCCTGTGACGAAAACGACCTTGTCAGTGAAGCTCATGAACATGCCCCAGGGAGTCGATCTTCGGATTTTCTATTCTCTCAGGTTCGTGACTGAGGGGGGAATTGGCCTGGAGAAGCCAGGATCGTGACGGCAGGGGCCTCTGGAGGGTCGACGGCAACTCCATAACCCCGGGGCGGCGGATCGCGCATTGCGTGGGCTGTTGCACGACTGGCAGACGCCCAGCCCCTTGAGCGAGAGCGCATCGCGACCATCTTGCCCGCAGCAACCGCACCGTGCCCTGGCATCCGAGTGCAGCAATTCGATATGAAACTGCATGTGGTCGTAATTTTTGTGCGGTAGTCTCCAGCCTTGTGGATGGAGTTACTCCCCAGCGATCGTTTTCGCGTCGTCAGCCGAGGTCGTTCTATGAAGACTATCGCTTCCATGGTTCGTGTTTCACTCCTTGCTGCGGTTGCCGTGGGCTCTTTGGCCAGCCGGCCACTCCCAGCCGCCGAGCTCTACTGGGACACGAACGCGGGCACTGGCGGGTTCGGCAGCGCGAGCGGCACCTGGGGTACGAATAATTTCTGGAACACGAGCAGCACGGGCGGTGCCGGAACATTCTCGACGACGATTACCACTGCGGACACGGGGAATTTTGGGACCAGCGCGAACGGGCTTGGCACCGGCACCATCGCTGTGAACACGGTGAACGCGGGCAGCCTCGTGGTCGGAAGCCTGTCTGGCAGCATCTCGCTGACGGGAGGGACCATCACCCTCGCGAGTGTCAGCGCGATCACGAACAATAGCGCCTCGACCCTCGACTTGTCGACCACAACCGTGCTGAGTGGAGCGGCGACTTCGCTCGCCCTCAATGGAAGCGGCCGAGTCAATCTCAGGGCCTTGAACACCTACGGCGGAGCGACGACTCTCAGCGGTGGGCTTGTCGCGGTCGAGCAACTTGCAAACGGCGGCTTGAACAGCGGTGTCGGTTCCTCATCGAGCACGGCAGCCAACCTCGTATTCAACGGCGGGATCTTGGCATACTTTGGCACCGCGACGACATCAACGAACAGGAATTTCACGATCCAGTCCGGTAACGCGACGATCACGAGCTCTGCATCGATAGACAGCCCGCTCACGTGGAGCGGATCCCCATCGTTCGACGTGGCAGATCAATCGCGTTCCTTCACGTTGACGGGGGCGAATTCCGCCATCACGACCAGCAACATCTTCTCCGGCACGCTCGCCGACAATGGTGCCGGTGCCCTCTCGTTTACGAAATCCGGTGTCACGCCATGGACGCTGAATGGCACGAACACATACAGCGGCGGCACAACCGTGACGAATGGAACGCTCACGATGGGGAGTGCAAATGCCCTTGGCTCGACGAGCGGCCAACTCACCGTCAACGCCGGGACGCTGAACATGTCGAGCTTCAGCCTCAACGTGGGTAACCTGACAGGCACGGGCGGCACGATCCAGGGGGCGTCCGGGGCGCGTACGCTCACGATTGGGCAAGGAGATTCTGGTGGCGGAGACTATCAGGGTGTCATCGCCAACGGAACCGGCGGAACCACGGCCCTCACGAAGCTGGGCACGGGTGTCATCACGCTTTCGGGTGCCAATACGTATACCGGCGCCACGAGCGTTGATGCCGGGACGCTTCGGGTCAACGGCTCGCTCGCGTCCGGAAGTGCTGTGAGTGTCGGTCTGAGTGGCACTCTCGGTGGCAACGGTACGATCGGCGGTGCGCTGACGGTGAACGGCGCCGTGGCGCCGGGCAACAGTATCGACACGCTCGAAGTCGCCAGCGACGTAACGTGGAATGGTTCTGGAAGTGCCCCTTGGTTTTTCGAGCTGGGCGCCGGAAATACCGCGGATCTCTTGAGCATCACCGGCGGCACGAGCGATTTTCTGCGGGGTACCGGTGTCGGTGGCACCGACTTTGTCTTTGACTTTGCTGCCAGCACGAGCACCGGCACGTTTGACCTCGTGACTTGGGGGGGCACCACAAGCTTCTCGGCCGGTAATTTCAGCTTCACGAACCTGGGTGGGGGCAACACGGGCGCATTTCAGATCACCGGCGGCGACACGCTCCAGTTTGTCGCCGTCCCCGAGCCCGCAACCGCGGCTCTCATCGGAACAGGCATCGCCATCCTCGGCCTTCATTTCGTCCGCCGCCGGAAGGCGTGAGGGAAGGCCCATACCTTTTTTAGAAAGCCCTAGTGCTCCGTCACGGCTAAATCTACGGGAGAAAGGTCGCAGCATGCCCTCGAATCATAGGTCATACCATCCTTTGCTACCCCAAAATCAAGCGGTGACGGAGCACTAGTTTATCCGTCAACTCCGGTAGCTCACGAGATGCATGGATTCCTTCGGCAGCAACACGAATCGTGCAGCCAAACGACTCGCTGTGATGACGAATCCACTCACGCAGAAATACGATCGAAAGGAGGTGGCGATGTTTCGGCGAAACTGGTTCATTCTTGCGGTCGCATGTGGTGCCCTTCCATTGTTTGGGGCGTCATCAGAATCCACGGCGGACGATGAAAGGAACGGCGGTACACTCGCTCTGGAAACCGCGTACTTCGAAAAGCCCATTGTGACGATGGGAGGTAATTTAGGCGCCAAGACGGTGGGGCTCGAGGCCACGTTGGACGGGAAAGGGGGCGGAACGGGCAAACTGACCCTCGATCCCAATCTCAAGCATGGCGGAGCGAGTACGGCAATGGGCATATGGTCCGTGAAAGTCGATTTGAAGGAAGTCAAGACCGACGAGTCCGCCAAGAAAGGCCGGCAACTCTACGAAGTCAGCGGGCAAGAACTGGAGGCCCGCCTGCTCGTGTCGGTGCCGGCGAAAGAGGACGGTCCGTGTTGGTTGCTGATCGACGGCAAGGAAGGCATCGAAGACATGATCGAGATGCAGCGCAAGTAGGTTTGGTCGAACATGACACCACTCTGGTCGCCTGCCCTGCCTTCGGTTCCAGATTTCATGACCGCTTCAACCTCAACTCACAGTCAATGCGTCGCTCCTGCCTGGCGTGCGAGGATTCGGCATTCGGCACCATGGAATTCCTCGAGGAGCCATTCGATCCCATTCATGGTCCATCTTCTTCTGTTTCTTTGCCTTCTTGACGCCCCGCTGTTCGCCAAGGACTATCCGCCAACATTTGCCGACGCCCGCGTCGAGACATATCGCAAGGTCGACTCCACCGAGTTGAAGCTCTGGATTTTCGGGGAGTCGGATCCCAAGGTGCCGAAGCCTGCGATCGTGTTCTTCTTTGGCGGTGGCTGGAGTGGGGGTACGCCTGGACAGTTCGAGAGTCAGGCCCGGTATTTCGCCAAGCGAGGCATGATCGCCATCACCGCCGACTACCGCGTGAGGTCCCGGCATGGTGTGCAAGTGGTGGAATGCGTGAAGGACGCCAAGGCGGCCATCGCTTGGGTTCGGGAGAATGCCCAGCGTCTGGGCATCGATCCCGACAAGATTGCCGCGTCCGGCGGTTCAGCCGGTGGTCACCTCGCCGCCGCCACCGGAACGATCAGCGGCTTGGGCAGCGACGAACGCCCCAACGCCATGATCCTCTTCAACCCCGCCGCCACGCTCGCTCCCATCGCGGGCTGGCAACCCCCAGGAGTGGCTGACCTCAGCGTCAAACGATTGGGCGTCGATGCAGAGGTGATCTCACCAGCCCATCACATCGGCAAGCACACGCCGCCGACCCTGATCCTGCACGGCACGGCGGATACCACGGTCCCCTACGATTCCGTCGTCGCGTTCGAGGGCGCGATGAAGAAGGCGGAAAGGCCGTGCAAGCTGGTCGGCTTCGAGGGCGAGGAACACGGCTTCTTCAATAAACGTAAACGCGAGGCTCACGCCAAGACGCTGGCTGAAGTCGACAACTTCCTCGTCGATCTTGGATGGCTCAACAAGTGAGCTCCCATGCCACGACGGCCGCTCGACTGCGCACGGGCTGGAAACAAACCTGATCAACTGAAGCAGGCAACGATGAACACAAAGATAGCAGCTCTTGGTGACCTTTGTGCTCGGTGTGGTTCCAGTGCATGCCTGCCCGGAATGGCTGAAGGGCGATCTCTTATGCGTGCGTCGAAAGGACTGGCGTTGCGGTTGGTGATGGCGGTGGCTCTATGCGCTGGGATCGTGTCTGCGCCGTACTCGCACGCAGTCGATCAGCAAAAACTCGAAAGCCTTTTGAATCGCTATCCCGACGCCGACACGAACAAGGACGGCACGTTGACGGTCCAGGAGGCGAAAGCATACAACGCGGCACACCCCGAACTGCGGCGGGAACGGCAAGCAAACTCGAAAGCAAAAGCGGACGAAGGAGGCGAGGGGGCAGTCAGCGCCCAGGTGCTCTCGCTCTACGAAGCACGCGAGTTCAAGGACGTGAAATACCGCCTGCTCGAGCCGATCGATCTGCCGAAGAATCCTGACAAGAAGTATCCGATGATCCTCTCACTGCACGGTGCAGGCGGAATCGGCAATGACAACGTCCGCAACCTGAGGGAATGGTGCGCGGATCTGGCCCAGGAGGAGTGGCGGCGCAAGCACCCCTGTTTCGTGGTGGCACCGCAGACGTTCGGGTTTTGGCGGACCCCGGCCATGTCGGCACATTACACGAATGAGAGCATCGCGACGTTGTCCAAGGACTGGCAGGATACGATCTCGGGTCATCGGAAACGCTTGCAAGATCCTGCAGGTGCCAACCTTGATCGCGTGTACCTGCTCCTCGATGCGTTGGCCGAGGAATTTCCGATCGACACGGATCGTGTTTATGTGATTGGCCACTCAGGCGGCGGGTTCGGCACCTGGACGGCATTGGCCGACCAGCCGCAGCGGTTCGCCGCGGCGATCACTTCGGCCGGCTGGCTGGGCCCGTGGTTCGAGGCCAGCGCAGTGAAGGACGTGCCGATCTGGTCATTCCAAGGTGCCAGAGACAAGCCCTCGCAGGTCAGCTTGGGGAACTCGACCTTCGAGCGGATGAAGGCAATCGGAGCCAACATGAAGTTCACCGACATGGCGCACCACGGACACAATGTGAACGAAGCGGCTTTTGCCTATACCGGCGACACCAAGACAAACGGCGGCATGACGAAGTACGCATCCGAACGATGTGACAAGACATCGGACGTGTGGGAATGGCTGTTCGCTCAGACGCGCGCGGCCAAATGATCTAGCAGACTCTATCCACAGTCTGCTAGCGTTTGGGCCTCGTCAGTCGCTGCTTGCGGTATTCGCCCGGGCTTACCCCCATTTCCCTTTTGAATACTTCGCACAGCCTCACGTTCGATACGAATCCAGCAAGGCGAGCGATTTCCTGCATGGATCGTTTGGTGTTCGTCAGCTCCCGTTTCGCGCGCTCGATCCGTACTCGCCGGATCTCCTGAGCCACAGGCCGCTTGAGCACTGCGGTAAATCGATACTGGAGGGTTCTTTCACTCACGCACAGTTTCTTCGCGACATCTCCGACAGCGATTGGATTGTGGAGCTGGGATGCGATGAAGGCTTGAGCCTGGGACACGACGTCGTCGCCAGACGCGAAGAAATCGGTCGATTCGCGAACGACTATTCCCACGGGTGGAAGGATGACATGCGTTGGCTGGTCTTCTGCCGGAACCAGCTTCGATCGTCGATTCCGTTTGCGGCCGTCCCTTCGACGGTCGGCCGAAGACATGAGCGAGTCCAGTAGCCGCGCCGCCTCGTAGCCCACGCGTTCGAAGCCGACTTCCACGCTGGAAAGCGTGGGCTTTGGCGCCTCGCAAAGAAGACTTTGGTTGAGTCCACCCACGATCGCCACATCTTCCGGCACCCGCCAGCCACGCTCGTCAGCAACCTGGATTAACGTGCGGGCCAGCAAGTCGGTCGGACAAGCCAAGCCGATGGGCAACGGCCACCGATCCATCCATCGATGAAGCCTCTCATGGCTCGCCTCGTAACGAGTCACGGTTCTTTCCCAGTCTTGGCCCAGGTCTAACCGCGTGATGGAATGTCCAGCCGCGGCGATTGTAGAAGCGAACGCCGATGCCTGAAGATGTTGAGCGTGACTCTTCTCGACCGAGACACAGGCAAAGTGCTGCAGACCGCGCGACATGAGGTGCTCGGCCCGCATCGTGCCGATCTGCCCGTAGTCGAGGAACACCCCTGGAAGACGTTCCCGCGCCGGTGAGTCGAAGCGCACGTTCACCATCGGCACACCGGCACGTGCAGTCGCCTCGACAAGTCGAACCTGTTCGGGCCCGACGCGGGCGATCACACCGTCGTAGGCGGTGCCCGTCCGGCGCGATCGCGCGAGCGTGGCGTCGACCCAGTCGTCCATGACGGTCGACCAACCGTGCTCATCGGCATAGCGATGCACGCCGGCAAAAGTCTCGGAGTGTTGCTTGTACAGCAAGAAATACTCGAGCGAGACACCGATGCGACGATGTGCGGCCATGAATGAGGGCACCTCAGCACAGAATGGTGTTGCGTGAAAACGGCATCCTAGCATGGGTCACGATGCACGCTTGGTCAGCAAAAATGGCACTGATGGGCAGGGCCACCCACAACGAATGTCTGCGTAGTGTCGAAATACTTTTGCGTAAAGTCAAAATGCTTGTGCGGTGGAGTGGTCCAGTGCCGGACAGAACATCCGAAGGATAGGACGGCCAATGGCACTTCGGCAACGTGGTGACGGCGGCTGGTCGATTCCAGAGCGTAGCCGATCGCGCTGGAGCCTGCCTGGCGACGCGATGGGCGGCCTTCGAGCCGTGCGGAATTGCGCGAAAACGCCTGCCTGAGCACTGCTTTTCACGCAGAGCGCAGACCGGTTCCGCCCGTGTCCTTGTGAGGCGCATCAGAGCGAGTGGATATCGATCTCTGGCAGCTCGTCGGGCGCGGCCTGCATGACGTCGCGGTCGTCATGGGCCTGGACGAGCTCAAGCCACTCGGTCGGCGGGCCACGCGCGGGAGAGACCGGCGGCGGCGGCTCCACCGGTTCGCCGACGTGGGCGAGGATCTTGCGAATGGGCGCTGGGTCGGTGATGAACGAAATGAGCCGGATATCGCCGCCACAGGCTGGGCACACCACTGGAAACCTCTCCGCAATCCGCGCGAGGAGCTTTGCCCAGGCGGGAGGTGTCGTGGGAGATGTGCTCGGCAGTGGTGGCGTGGCCCGTGGAGGCTCGGTCACCGAAAGTACCCTTACTCCGTCCTTCTCCCTGACGGAGCCGGGGGCGGCGGCTGACACTCAAGGCGGCAGCCGGCGCCCACGGCCCGCGCGGCGTAGGCCGGGTAGCTTTTCGCCAGCTGGAACCCCCGGCACGTAGTACTCGACGTAGCCCAGGTGCATCTCGTCGTAGGTCTGCGGCCCCCACCGCACGGTCTTGGTCGGGTCAGGGTTCGCTGGATTGCCAGCACTATTGTCGTACCAGGCCGTGAAAACGAGCGTGTCTCCTGCGGCCAGCGCGAGCGGCTCGTGCAGGCGATAGAGCAGCTGCCAGTTGAAGTCGTACCGTGGAATGTCAAGGAGCGTGGTGCGGGCCCCATCGCCGCGAACGAGGTCATAGCGGCACGCCTTGCCGCGCACGTGGAGATGCGGCAGGAAGCCCATGATCGTGGCGTCGAACGGGAGCCTCAGCGACGCCTCCTCGCGATGGTTCGCCGCGCCCGGCGGAATCGAAATCCGGGCGTTGACGATTCCGGAGACGCGGACCTCGTGCTGGGGAGGCTCCTTCGCGTAGATCACTCCCACGCGGGTACGATCGGTCGTGGCCGTGCCATTTGGCGTGTAGTGCATTTGGAATCGGAGGCGCGAACCCTTCGGCAGCCGCTTCGCGAAGCCGTCAGGATAGACGAGCGTGTTCTGCCCGGGGACGTATTCGCCCCAGAATCCGCCCCGCTCCTCAGCGGCGGCGTCCCGCGGGTCGCTGCCCTGTTCATCGGCACCGGCCAGGTGAATCAGTGCATGGTGAACGACGTTGCGGTCACCCGGCTGCACCTCGATCGCTTTCACCCAACGATCCTCGGGCAGGTTGGTCTCCACGATCACGTTCTGGTAGGGCATCACCCCGGTCGCCTTTACTGCCACAGGCTCAGCGAACTCGAAGACCGCATCTGGCGTGCCGATCTGCCAGCCTGCTGGATACACGCGGGGTTTCAACGCATCGCCGGGATTGCCCGCCGGCCGTCCCCCGGAGAGCCACTCTAGGAGATCGCGTTTATCCGCCGCGGCGAGCGAGCGATCGTTGGCCCACGGCGTGTGGACGCGGCCAGTCTCGTCGTCGGGCGGCGTGGGGGCGGCGAACCAGGGGGGCATCGTGCCACGATCGATCACCTCGCGGATCATCGCCGCGTGAGCGACCAGATCGTCGTAGGAGTCGAGCGCGAACGGGCCGGCACCGCCATCGCGGTGACATTCGACACAGTGCCGCTCCACGATACGCGAGATCCGGCCGTGGTACGTGACATCGGTGACAGGCGGTTTGCCGCCCGGCACGTCGAGCGCGCACCCCGGAGCCTCGGTGGCCGCGACGAGCGGGTCTTCTCCGGCTCGGATCGCAGCGAGCGCATCCGCAAGATACGTCCGCCGCGGGGCGTCGATCGAATAGCCAAAGCCGTATTGGTCGTCGATCGCACCGTGGTAGACGATCGTCCGGTCGGGCCCCAGTACGACGACATCGGTCGTGGTGAGCGCGCCGACGGCCGCAGCAAGTCGGCCCTCCGGATCGTGGACGTAGGCTGCAAGGCCGGCGAGCCTCGCGGCCGCGGCCTGCATGTCGGCTGGCTTGTCGGTCGCCACAGGGTTGACGAGGAACCAGGTGATTCCGTCGCCAGCAGACTCGGCGAGCTCCTTCAGTCTCGGCACGTACTTCCGGCTGAGCGGGCAGCTCGTGCTCGTCATCGCAACGACCACAACCCCGCCGTCCGCGCCCCCGGCAAGTGACCGTGGCACCCCCGTCAGGTCGGTGAAAGTCACGTTGTCGACGCGGCGGCCGATGCCGTGGTCGCCAGGCCGCACTGGCCTGGGCCCTTCGCGAACCGAGGGCTCGGACGGGGCTGGCCCACCGGACTCGTCGCCCGATCGAGTGCTCCCTTTCGGCGCTGTGCCACCCACGGTGTCACGGAGATTCCCGAGCGCACCGCCCCGAACAGCTTTCACGGCCTCATTCTTCGTGATCGCGCCGTCACCGTCGAGGTCAAGCCTCTCGAAAACCCGGGAGGCCGGGAGTTCGTCGGACGTGACCTTGCCGTCGCCGTTTCCGTCGAGCTTTTCGAACCGCGTTTCGACAGTGCCTTGGGCGTCGGTTCGACGGGCGGCCGTCGCGCACCAGCCGGCGACAAGGACAACTCCAATCAGAACGGAAAGGCGGCGAATGCTCATGACCATCCCTTCAACGGGTAGAGGCGGTTGCAGTTGCGGTCGAGAGCATGCAGGTGCCAACTGTCACCCGGCACCCGTTCTGAACACACCGTTGACGGTCAGTCACCGCGGCAAAGGGCTCGGGCGATTCATGCTCGGCTACGTGGAGAAGCGAGCGAGGGAACTGGGCCGGCATACGCTCACGCTCCAGGTCAACAAGCGGAACACGGGGGCGATCAGGTTCTATCGGGCTGCCGGTTTCGAGGTCGTGCGGGAAGCCGTGTTCGATATCGGTGCCGGCTTCGTGATGGATGACTACGTGATGATGAAGGGGGTAATGGGGGCTGGCGTCACTGTTCTTGATAGCCCTCCGGAGTAATGAAGTCGTCGGTGTAGCCGTCGGGCTCAGGGATGAACGTGATTTTCGAGCGAGGCGGCATCTCGCTGTTCTTCCTTCGGAGCAATGCGTTGTATGCGCGGGGGGAGATCTTTGTGAGGTTCGGCAGTTTGAGCCCTGCTTCTGTCGAGGCGAGAATCGTCGCAATTTCCACGGAGTTGGGCATATCGAGAACGGTGATGTTGGGCAGCGACCCGTCCCACGCTTTTGCTACGGCTAACGCCCTGGCCGTTTCGGTGTCTAAGGTGGTCAGGCCATTGAGGGATAGGCTCCCCTTGTACTCCGCAAGCCTTCTAGCGGCTTCGGGTGAGATTGTGGTCAGACCGTCAAATGAAAGCCCCACACCCTTGTAACCCGCTAACGATTTTGCCGCCTCGGGTGACAGCGTTGTCAGGCCGTCGAGACCCAGGTAGCAGTCGTTCTCCGCGAGCGCTTCGGCGATTTCGGGTGAGATCGTGGCAAGGCTCGGGAGATCGAGCCCGCCGTCAAACCTTGCAAGACCTTTGGCAGCCTCAGGTGAAATCGTCGTGAGGCCGTCAAGAAACAAATACACGCCTGTGTATCCCCCAAGCGCCCTACCTGCTTCGGGTGAGATCGTGGTAAGGCCGTTGAGCGAAAGGGTTCCGGGGCCTTCCGCGACCGCCTTGGCGACTTCTGGGGAGATCGTCGTCAGGCCGTCAAGGGAGAGCCAGCATCCCTCAGGCTTTGGGAGCGCCCTGGCAGCTTCAGGCGAGAGGGTAGTCAGGCCGTTAAGGCACAAACATCCCCTGAACCCATCGAGTGCCTTGGCGACGTCAGGTGAAAGGGAGGTAAGCCCGTTGAGCGAAAGAGTTCCCCAGTTGTCCGCGAGCGCCTTGGCCGTTTCCGGTGAAATATTGGGCAGTCCGTCAAGGGACAGCAACGTCGCTCGATCCGCGATCGTCTGGGCGACCTCCGGAGATAGAGAGGTCAAACCGTCGAGCATCAGGCTTCCTTCAAACGGAAACCGCTCAAAAGCCTTGGCGACTTCTGGTGAGAGTGACGTAAGACCGTTGAGGCTTAGGTGCCCCGAGTACTGCGCGAGCGCTCTGGCGACTTCAGGGGAGAGCGTGGTTAAGCCATTGAGAAACAAGACTCCGTCTTTGCGGCCACCGAACGCCCCTTTGGCAGAGTACCGCGAGCCTGCAAGTGCCACCGCCGCATCACGCGAGAGCGTGGTCAAGCCGTCGAGCAACAGAGGGCCTTCGGAGTACTGAGCCAGCGCTTTCGCGGTCTCAACGTCGATCGCCTTCAAGCCAGCCAAGGGAAGTGCCTTCTCGGCGATCACTATTCGTTTACCCTTGTGTTCACGCGTGAAGTCGACGCCCTTGTACGCCACTGCCAGCTTCCGAGCCTGCTCCGGCGTCAGTGTCTCGATCGTGTTGGTGTCCTCGGGGATCTGCCACTCGGTTTCGGCAGGTTCGGCACCGATGGCCATGCTTGCGTACACCATCGCAACAGCCAATGCGTTTACCAAAGGACGGTAGTCAGCAAACGACGTCATGGCACACCCTCGACGACCAACCCCAGGGACCGAACACCGACCGATTCTACCCCGCTCCGATTTTCTGAATCCCGGTCAGTCGAGGCTCCATCCCTATCTCGGAAAAGCCCCCTGGTTGAGAGCGCTTTCGGCGAGCTAGTGTAGTGTCGCGTAAATAACGCAACTTATATTCGGCAGTGGCGTTGAATCCTCAACTCGTGGAGGATTCGATCATGCGTGTTGCGAAGCCAATTACCCTGACGGCTGAACAGCGAGCGACGCTGACGAAGTGGTC
>JANNSZ010000058.1:0-7773 GCA_031403195.1 Planctomycetota bacterium
ACAGTGACAGACACGGGAGAAACGCTTTTCTCCTGGGAATTGTTTCCGGGCAACAATACCGACCCCAGCGGAGCGGATAATGGAGGATTCAATGATTTTTCGTTCGGCGTGAGTCTGCCGACCGATGTCTCCTCCACGGCCTGGGTCACGACGGCGCAAGAAGTATTGGCCGAAGGCCAGGATTCGGGCGTCAGCTTTACGTTCCACCGCCGTTCGTACGACGAGAGCGGGAACGAGGATTTCCAAAAGCCGCTTTTCCTTCCGTGGGTGACCGCGGTTCCAGCGCCGCCGGGGCCAATCTACGTCGCACCGCGCTCTCATGGATACTTCGAGTCGCTCATAGGGGACGCTGTTCAACTTGTTGTTTTCCAGGCCTTCCAACAGACCGTGACGTTGACGTTCCCGGTTAACAATGACGTGGCCCCGAATCCAGACATCACGATTGGTGTCGAGGTGCTCGGATATAGAGCCACCGATGGGTACACCGCGTTCGTCACGATCTTCGACGACGACAAGGTCGACCTCGATGTCGATAGCGACAACTCTGGTGAAATCGAGTTCACGCTGATCGAAGAATCCATCGAAGAGGACCCCAATAAACCCGGCAAGATTCTTCCCGTAGGCGGGTCCCGAGCGCGAATGACGTTGGATCGTAAGTATGACGAGATTCTCCAGCTCGTTGTCGGACCGTACGGCGCAGACAAGGTGCGGATCTGGACGAGCGAAACCGGTGGCGGGGTGATTCCTTTCTTGGAAGGACCGGAGGGAGCGCCGGCTGAATTGGATCCCGTTTTCAACCATTACTTGGGGCTCCCGGGAGAGTCGGGGACTTTTTGGGTCGAGGCGAACAAGCCCAGCGATAGTGCTGGCGACATCGTGTTCACTCTTACCGGTCCTGGTGGCAGCATGAACTCCGACACCGTACGTTTCACGGCTGTGGAAATCGATCTAATCGTCGATGGTTTGTCGGCGGCTGTTGAGGACGGTGCTGGAGCCGTCGTGTGGCGCAACTCCGACTTTTCGCGGAACATCGCAGCGTCTTCGGAGTTCCAGTCGGAGCCGGGCGTCGTTCGGCATGTGCCTGATTTCCGGAATACTGACGCGATCGATCCGAAGTACGCTGAGCAGTTCACCAAGGCAACGGTGAGCTACCCGCCGGCGCGGCCTGACGGATACGACTTCCAATTCTCGCTGTTGGATCCGGGGTCTGTGCTGTTGTGGACAACCACCGAATGGGAGGGTTTTTTGCCGGCCGGTGACGGGTGGTGGAACATCCCCCTAGACACGGCTGTACGGCCGAACAACGGGTCAGTGACCGAATTGGAATTTTGGATCGAAGGTGTCACGGGCACGCTGTACGGCGGGAATCGTGTTGAGGTGTCGCTAGTGAATCCATCGAAGCCGTCTGGTCAGCAGGTGTTTGTGAAGGATAGCGCGAAGTTCACGGTGATTGACACCGGCCTGGCAGTGGACGGCAACCGGGACGGCACGATTGACTTGCGTGATAGCTTCGATCGGCAGTTGACGTTTTGGCTCAACAACGATGCAGAAGGGTGGGGGTATGTCGACCCAGGTTCAAACTTCAACGGCGCCACGTTTGAGACCGAGAACGCATCCGTCGTTCGCAGTAGCGACAGTGCCGACGGTCGCATCACCCGCCAGAGAGACCTCGAGGACTTCGCGGCCTTGCAGTTTCTGATTGACCCGGTCCTGGACGGGGCGAGTCAGTATTTCGTGCGGTCAATCAACCAAACGGATCCGCCCGACCCGGTCAAGCCGCGCGTGCGGTATGAGCTTTCGTCAGACCTGCCTGACACGTTTCTGCGACTGTTTCTCGCCGCTGGCGACGCGCCAGACAGCCATGTGAAAGATAAGGCAGTTGCGAGCACCCAATCGCAACACCTGTTCTACGCCCGTGATGCTCACACTACGATCGACCCAGAAGCCTCGCTGATCGGTGACCTCGTCCTTCGTACGGACTTCAATAGCGACCTCGAGCTCGGGGGAAGCATGTTCCTTTTCGAGGCCAGCGGAGAGTCCGGAGTAGTCACGCTCACCTTCACGGTGACCGTGACGTACCCGCAGCCCTCCGGAACCACGGGCGATGCGATCACGAGTTCGCGTTCTCATGATGTGAAGCTCGACTTGCGGGATTTCCAGGATTTTTACACGCGGATGCGGGTGCCGTATCGCAATGGCACGGAAGACGCGAGGCTTTTGAAGTTTACGGACGGCACCACGACGGTGCCGCATTTCCCGGCAGCGGTCGAAGTGTCTGGGGCCACGACGAACGAGATCCCGTTTCTGGCGGGCGACGATTCCATCGTGCTGGTGCACGGCTGGAACATGACCGACGGCACGCAATCAGCGGGGCCGCTTACGGATTGGAAACGGGCCTACGGCGAGACGGCGTTCTTACTCACCGCGGGCGGCGGCCGACGCGGACGGTGAGCGACACGGGACGGTCCGCTCGCAGGATCTCGAGCGGAACCTCGACGCCGGGCTCGGACCGCGTCATGAGCATCGCAAGCTCCGCCGGTGTGGCTACCGACTCATCGTCGAACGAGACGATCACGTCACCGGCACGGAGGCCGGCCTGGTCGCCCGGCGCATGCCGCTCGGTCGCCACAACGAGCACGCCCGGTGATCCGTCGAGCGTGCGACGCAGCGCCACGCCGAGGTAGCCCCGTTCCACGTGGCCCAGGCGGTGAATGGACTCGGCCACAGCCCGCGCGGTGTTGCTCGGGATCGCAAAACCGATGCCGGTGGACTCCGGGCCCGCGATCGCCGTCGTGATCCCGATCACCCGGCCATTGACGTCGATGAGCGGGCCGCCGGAGTTGCCCGGATTGATCGCCGCGTCGGTCTGTAAAAACTCTTGAAACGGGCTGCCTGTGACCCCTCTGCGGCCGACGGCACTCACGATCCCGTAGGTGAGTGTGCGGTCCAGTCCAAACGGATTGCCGATCGCCCAGACCATTTCGCCGACTTCCATGGCATCGCTGTCGCCCCACATGGCCGCGGGGAGATCCTTCGCTTCGATCTCCAACAAAGCCAGATCGGTGCCGGCATCGGCCCCGACAAGCTTGGCGATAAATTTGCGGCCATCGGCCAGCGTGACGACGATCCGATCGGCGTCGCTGACCGCATGGTAGTTCGTCACGATGACGCCATCGGCCTCGATGATCACTCCTGAGGCAATCGATTCGTCGGTGAGGCCGGCGGTGGGCGGCATACCAAGCGAGGCAATCTCGTCGGCCTCGGGGAGCAGGCGACGGTCGGCCGTGACGTTTACCACCGACGGCCCAATGAGCCGCGGGAGCGTCGTAAAAATCTTGGCCACCGGCGCGAGCCTGGCCTCGCCGGCGGCATCGGCAATCGCGTTCAATTCTGCCCGCGTCCGCGCGTACTGAATCCGACCGACGAAAGACGGCCAGGCGATGAGGCCCACGAGGACCACAAACCCGGCAAACAGGATTACCGTGCGCCACGAACCTGCTCGATCGCTCATTGGACCACCTTTCCACCCTTGCGATCGTGGGCGGTCACATGCCGGCGAACGAGATCGACCGTGGCCTTCGCGGCCCTGATCGCTGCGAGGCTCGGGCCGCCGGCCACCAGGTGCTCAAACGACTCGATGCCGCTCTCGGAAGCGAGCGCGACATCGATGATGTCGCGTCCGTCGGCGGCCTCTCGAACCGGCCCCACACCGACGCTGATCGCCGCGGCGAATTCTTCTCGGCACCGCTCAGCCAGGACGGCGGCAGTGGTCGCGCCCTCGGTGACCGGAACAACAATCCCTCCACGGAATCCGCCACCCTGCCGCGCCTCGGCTGCCGCCAGAAGACCTGCCACCAATCCTCGCGTGCCAATTTCGCACGTCGCCACCGAGAGACCCGCTGCGGCCACAGCGGCCAGCGCCGCATCCTCGATCTCCTCGTCCTCCACACCGTAGACCAGATGCCCGAGGCACTCGCGGATGATCTTCTCGGTATCGGCAATTTTCTCGTGGCACTCCGCCCCATCACGGCCCCGTGCAGCGATGCGGAGCGTGATCGTGGCCTCGTGGGCAGTGATTCCGACCAGCGGATCGCGGCCGCGGCGCACGAGGTCAGGCAGCATTGCCTCGATCGCACTTTCACCCGCACCAAAGCATTTGATGGATCGCTGGAGGATGGTCGCCTGCTCGGGACGGCTCGCCGCGAGCGCCGGCGCGACGGTAGCCGCCCACATCGGCTTGAGTTCGGCGGGAACACCCGGCAGCGCGATCACGCGACTGCGGTGGCCATCGACGGAGAGATCCATGTCGATCCCCGGCGCTGTCCCGTTGGGGTTCTCGATCTCACGACTCCCCGCTGGAAAAAGAGCCTGGCGGCGATTTGATTCGGGGCAGGGGGCGCCTCGGCGAGCAAATCGGGCTTCGATGGCGCTGACCGCCGTGGGCGAAAGTACGAGCGGTACGCCTGCCACGGCCGCCAGCACGTCCCGGGTCAAGTCATCGGCCGTGGGCCCGAGGCCTCCGGTGGCGATGACGATGTCGGCCCGCCGGATGGCGTTTCGAAAGGCTTCGACGCCGGCCTCTAGCGTGTCGGCGGCCGTGGTGTGAAAGGTGACAGGAATGCCCAGGATGGTCAGCTCGGCCGAGAGCCAGCGGCTGTTGGTGTCGAGCCTCTGGCCGGTGACCAATTCGTCACCGATCGCGATGATCTCAGCATGCACAGGCGCGGCTCCTCATGATCCCTCTATACTCACTCCTGGCAACCCGGGGAAGAAGTCTTCCCGGCGTAGGATGCGGCGGTCGCCGACCACGGGAAACCTCGGCTTTTCCGTCGGTCGGCCAAGTGGACGAAGGCCCGGGATGGCTTTTCCAGGGACAGCGAGCGCCGCGTGGCCAGGAGGGCTGTTTCCGAGGCGGCCAGCAAGGAACAATACTCTCGTATGCAAATTGGCATTCTCGGTACGGATCGGTGGGCCGCCAGTGTGGCATCGGCTGCGGCCGCGCGGGGCAATGTGCTCGTGCGCGTGGAGGAGCGTGGCGGTCGGGAGTGGGAACATTTCCTCGACACATCGGTGTGTGATGCGGTCGTGGTGGGGGCCGACGGGTGGAGCCCCGCCCGCGCTGAGGCTGTCCGGACCATGATCCAGGTGGCTCGACCGCTGGTCGTGTCGCAGCCACTGGAGGTCTCGATGCTCTGGGCCTGGGAGCTCGAAATGATCCGGCGCGACACCAGGGGTGTTGTCGTTCCGATTCTTCCAGCGAGGCTGCACCCGTGGGCCAGCCGCCTTCGTACGGTGATCGAAGCGGCCGTCGGGGGGGGCGGCCCCATGGGCGTTATCGAGTCGGTGGCGTTTGAGCGGCGGCTGCCGGAACGCAGCCGCGAGGCAGTGCTCGCGGCGCTCTCCCGCGATGCCGACCTCATTCGGGCACTCGTCGGAGAGCCCAAAAAGCTCTCGGCCCTCGGCGTCGCTGCGGAAGACCGCATCTGGAATTCGCTGACGGTGGGATTCTCAGGTTCGGACCTGATCCCAGTTCAGTGGCAGGTGGCGGGAGGGAGCGATGCCGTGCTCGACGTGACCGTGCGTGGCCAACGCGGCGCGATCGTCGTGACGATACCAGACGATGGCGCGCGCCCCTGGCTGTGGACAGGGCCCGATCAGCCGAGTGAGGTGCCATCCTTTGGGGCCGGAGACACGATCCTCAAAACGCTTGACGCGGCCATCGCTGGCGTTCCCGGCTTCACGCTGCGCTCTGACGCACTGCCGCCAGCAACGTGGGCCGATGCAGCCCGCGCGATCGAATTGGCCGAGACGGTCCCCCGGAGCCTCACGAAAGGACGGGCGATCGACCTGCACCACGAGGAGTTCAGCGAGCTGGGCACCTTCCGAGGCACGATGGCTTCTCTCGGCTGCGGCATTATTTTGGCGGCACTCGCGCTCGTTGTCGTGGCGGTCGTGGTTGGCGGAATTGCCAACGAACTGGAATGGGACCTCGGAACCCGTATTGCGGGAGCGTGGCCGCTGGTGGCCCTCATTGTCCTGAGCGGTTTTTTGCTGCTGCAGTTGCTTCCGTGGGTTGTGCGGGGGGACCGCCGGGACGACTGACGCGGGCGACGTCAGCGGGCACCATGAGCAAAAATCCCCAAGCCCGCAGCGGCGGTGCCGTCGGCACGACCGTTGCCCTGGCGTCGGAAGAATGCCCCGCCACTGGAAAACTCTGCCGGGCGCCTGCTACGGCAGTGATTGCCCGCGGTTTTTCGGCCGATCCACCCCAGAGCGTCTTGGCCGTGCGGTCGGCTGAGAGTGATTCCACGGGAGCGGAAGCCGATGCGGATGCTGCGGGCCATTCTGCCGGTCGCCGCCGTCCTCGTGGCCGCAGGTCTGACACGTTCGGCGAACGCCACTGAAACCCGCCGCTCCGCGATCGTCGTGGCGGTCGCAAGCCAGCGGGACTCCGTCGTCAATATTCACGGCCAGAAACTCGTGCCCTCTGGCGAGGACCCCGTGGGCGAACTGAAGCGGGTCAACGGCATGGGCACAGGCGTTGTCCTCGACCCTCGTGGCTACGTCGTCACAAACTTCCATGTGGTCGAAGGGGTCAAGCGGATCGAGGTCACACTCGCCAACGGCCGCACGACCGCAGCAACGCTCGTGACGCATGACCCGCGGACGGATCTCGCCGTGATCAAACTCGACACGGTCGAGCCGCTGCCAGTGGCCCGGATTGGCACCTCGAGCGACCTGATGATCGGCGAGACGGTGTTGGCCCTCGGCAACGCCTACGGCTATGAGCACACCGTCACTCGTGGCATCATCTCCGCGCTCCATCGCAACGTCGAAGTGAGTCGCACGCAGCGGTACGACGATCTGATCCAGACCGACGCCAGCATCAATCCTGGCAACTCTGGCGGGCCGCTGCTCAACATTGATGGTGAGGTGATCGGTATTAATGTGGCGGTTCGGGCAGGAGCCCAGGGAATCGGCTTCGCGATTCCGATCGACCGAGTGCTCGACGTCGTTTCACACCTCCTCGCGGCTGAGCGGATCGGGCATACCTGGCATGGCCTCGTCGTGCGGGCCGATGGCGGCCGCGGGGCCGTGGTTGAAGCGGTTCACCGTGAGAGCCCAGCAGAATCCATTGGCGTGCGGGAAGGCGACCGCATCACGCACGTTGGCGATGTGACCGTACTCCACCAACTCGACGTGGAGCGGGCGCTTCTCGGCCGCAAAATCGGCGAACGAATTTCCGTGCGGGTCGTCCGTGCCGGTGCAGAGGAGCGGGTTGAATTGTCACTTGCGGCATCCCGTCGCGAGGGGCTGCCAATCGCTGACCGGTGCTGGCAGGAGATCGGACTGCGGCTCGACCCGATGCAGCCGGCCGTCGTGCAGAAACTCCAGTCTCGGTACCGCGGAGGGCTTCTCGTCACCGAAGTACGGCCTGATGGGCCGGCGGCAGAGCAGGGCATCCGCAAGGGAGACATCCTTGTCGGACTCCACGTCTGGGAGACGGTCGCGGCCGACAATCTTTCGTACATCCTCGACAAGGCCGAGGAGGAGCACCTGAACCCGATCAAGTTCTACGTGCTGCGTGGCCGCGAGACGCTCTTCGGTCACATCGTCTCCGATACCTTGCGCCGCTAGTGTAGTGTCGCGTAAATAACGCAACTTATATTCGGCAGTGGCGTTGAATCCTCAACTCGTGGAGGATTCGATCATGCGTGTTGCGAAGCCAATTACCCTGACGGCTGAACAGCGAGCGACGCTGACGAAGTGGTC
>JANNSZ010000059.1:0-6888 GCA_031403195.1 Planctomycetota bacterium
ACACTGCTTCACCGGCTGGGGCTGACGCCCCCGCGGCGACTCAAACGCATCAACGGAGTCGCGCAAATGTAGTGAAGACTTTCGAGCGGGATCGTCAAAAATCCCGGGCTTTATACGCCCAGGTGCGTAACTTGGGCTAACTATCCGTGGAAAAAGCCGTCCATGGCCTTTTTCCACTTTGCCGACCGATGGCAAAGCCGAGGTTTTCCATGGTCGGCAACCGCCGCATCGTGCGGCGACAGGCTTTTTCCACAGTCTGCTAGGGCCGGCCCCTTTGCCTTCGCTGGAACCGGCAGCTTCAGCGGAGTTGCTGAAGGAGGCCGCCGAGATCGTCGTGAACGTTCCCCGGGGCGCTCACGACCAGGGCGTGGCCGTTGGCGAAATAGACGATCGAACCTCGGCCACCGTTGATGTCCCAGGTCTCTGGGCTGATGGTCGCCTGGATCAAGTCAATGAGGGCCTGGGCCTCGGCAGCGTTGCCGCCTGCGGCGGTCGCCTGGAGTTTGTCGTGGGTCTGCACGAGGTGGATCGCGACTCGCCGTCCCAGCCCCCGGACAGCGACACTCGTAGCATGACGCGGGTCAGCCACGATCCTGTCGTGGAGTGCGATGAGCTGCCGGATTGCCGCTGCCTGGTCGGCGGCGCCGGTGACGCTTGCCTCGGCCCGCAGGGCGGCTTCAACGTCGGCTCTGAGATGTGCCAGCGGCTGGCCTTTCGCCGCCGCATTGGCACGGGGCAGGCCGCGAAACGGTGACTTCGCCAACGTGGGCGTCTGCGCATCCTCCGTCGTGGTCTGGGCGGCCTGGCCGAGGATCGCTTCGTCCATGGCGCGAAAGTCGTGGACATACGCCCGCACGTGGACACTCGAACTGCCGCTTCCCACAGCACCGCTGCGAGCCATCGGCACCGGTCCGTAGACCGCCTGTGCCTGCCCGCCGTTACTGGTACCACCCAAAAAGGCTGCGCCGCGATCCGGAACGAGCACGGTGGTCGGCACCGCAAACTGCCGGAACTCCGGCTGCTGCACGACGCCTTGCTGCGCCTCTGCGGTCGCATGCACAACAGCCATGCAGGCCACGGTCGCGACAACCGCGGCGAATCGTTGTGGAATCATCAGTTGTTCCTTCTCAGGCGAGGATGTCTTTCAAGACGTGTCCGTGCACAGGATGCTTTCCGCACGGCTCCGGCTTCGTGCCGGACCGTTGCTTGGCGGCCGTCCGGCCGCTGGTCGCCTGCCTGGCTTCCGGCCAAGCCATCAGACCAGAATCTCCTTCACGACTTTGCCGTGCACGTCGGTGAGCCGGAAATCGCGGCCCTGGAAACGCCAGGTGAGCTTCGTGTGCTCGAAGCCGAGCAGGTGCAGGAGCGTGGCCTGGAGGTCGTGGACATGCACCGGGTCGCTCGCCACATTGAAGCCCAGCTCGTCGGTCGATCCGTGGACATGCCCCGCTTTCACGCCACCGCCCGCCATCCACACTGTAAAGCAGTCGGGGTAGTGATCGCGGCCGAGCACCTGCCCCTTGGCGGTGCGGCCCTCGCGAAACGGCGTGCGGCCAAACTCGCCCGTGCAGAGCACGAGGGTGTCGTCGAGCAGCCCGCGCTCGGCGAGGTCCTCGATGAGCGCCGCGGCTGGCTTGTCAAACGTGGCCGCCTTCGTCGTAAGCCCGTCGCGGATGTCTTCCTTGGGATTGGTGCCATGGAAATCCCAGCCCCAGTCAAAGAGATGCACAAACCGCACGCCCTGCTCGACGAGCCGACGAGCCAAGAGGATGTTGTTGGCCAGGCTCGACCCACCAGGCTCAGCCCCGTAGGCCTCGAGGACGTGCGCGGGCTCTTTTGAAATATCCATCACATCCGGGACGCTTGTCTGCATCCGGTAGGCCAACTCGTACTGGGCGATCCGCGTGAGCGTCTCGGGGTTGCCAAGCTCACGGGCTTGAAGCTCGTTCAGGTCGCGGAGCGCGTCGAGTGATCGCCGTCGCATGGCCCGATCCATGCCTGGCGGGTCAGACACATAGAGCACCGGATCGCCCTTCGAGCGGCATTGCACACCCTGATAGACGCTCGGTAGAAAGCCCGACCCGAAGCTACTCGTGCCGGCGTTGGGCTGCGTGCCCGAGGAGATCAGCGCGACGAACCCCGGCAGATCGGCGTTTTCAGTGCCCAGGCCGTACGTCACCCACGCCCCGAGGCTCGGCCGTCCGGCCCGCGGTGAGCCGGTGTAGACCATCAGCTCGGCCGGTGCGTGATTGAACTGGTCGGTGTGCATGCTCTTGATGAAGCAGAGCTTGTCGGCAACACGCTGGAGATTCGGGATCGCGTCGGATAGCTCGATGCCACTCTGGCCACACTTCGCCCAACTGCGGCGGGTGCCCAAGAGTTTGGGAGTCCCGCTGGTAAAGGCAAATGTCTTGCCCGCCAAAAACTCAGCCGGGCATTCCTGTCCGTCATGCGCGACCAGCGCCGGCTTGTGGTCGTACATGTCGAGATTCGGCGGCGAGCCCGTGAGATGGATCACGATCATCCGCTTGGCCTTCGCCGGCAGCGGGGGCAAGCGGGCGGCCATCGGGTCGGCCGAATCAGCGGGCCCGCCCCCAGTGGCTCCGAGCGCCCTGCCGCCAAGCAGTTCCGCCGCGGCGATCGCACCGATGCCCCCCGCCATGCTTCCGAGGAGTTGGCGGCGGGTCGCGAGGAGCTTGTGTTGGAGGTAGGGATGCATGACGTCGCTCAAGGGCACATGAAGGTTTCGTCAAGGTTCAACAGCACATTGGCCACCACAGTCCAGGCGGCCAGGTCGGCTGTGTCGGCGCCGAGGTCGGCCGGTGGATTGCCGAGTGGTTCGGTCGCCATCTGTTTGGCAGCGGCTGCATCGGAGTGATACTCCGCCGCGGCATCGTCAAAGAGCTTGATGAGCCGGTCGATCTCAGGGCCCGTGGGGCTCCGCGCGAGGACCAGCCGGAACCCGCGAATGGCCCGATCCGCCGCATTGGATCCTCCCTCGCGAATCATCCGTCGCGCCAGTGCCTGCGCCGCCTCGACATAGACCGGATCGTTGAGCGTGACGAGCGCCTGGAGCGGTGTGTTGGTTCGCGGTCGGCGGACGGTGCAGACCTCACGGTTGGGCGCGTCGAACGTGGCCATCGACGGATAGGGATTGCTCCGCCGCCAGGTCGTGTAGATCGCGCGACGGTAGCGGTCTTCGCCCTTGCTCGTCGTCCAGTCGAGGCCGCCGCCGAAAGCCGCCGTGAGGCCGAGGTCGGGCTGCGGAGGGTTGACGCTCGGGCCACCCTTCTTCCGCGACAAGAGGCCAGATGCAGCCAGCGCCTGATCGCGGATCACCTCGGCCGAGAGTCGGACCCGCGGCCCGCATGAAACCAGCCCGTTCTCCTGATCGCGGGCGATGACTTCGGGCGGGCACTTGCTCGTCTGTCGGTAGGCGGCGCTCGACACAATGAGCCGGATGATGGCCTTCGTGTCCCAGCCACGGTCCACAAGCTCACAGGCGAGCCAGTCCAGCAGCTCGGGATGGCTTGGCAGCTCTCCCTGGGCACCAAACTCCTCGCTCGTCGACACGATCCCGATCCCGAAGAACCGCTCCCAGATCCGGTTGACGACGACGCGGGCGGTGAGTGGATTGGCTGGGTCCACGAGCCACTTCGCCAGCGCCAGCCGATCGGGGCGACCGTCGGCCAAGGGGGTCGCGTTGCTCAGGGCCACTGGCATGCCCGGCGACACCTCGGGGCCCAGGTCGTTCCAGTTCCCACGGTACTGGAGTTTGGTCACGCGTCGCTGGGGATCGGGAAGCTCTTCCATGACGGGCACGGTGGTGCGCGGTCGGATCGCGTCGAGCTGCTTCTGGAGCGACGCTTGGAGTTCGCGAAGCGGCCGAAACTCCGGCGGCTCGAGTGCCTTGTCGCGTGCCGCGGGGACGTTCTTGGCAATCTCCGCCAGCTCGGCCGCGAGCAACTCGCGACGGGCCTCCTGCTCAGGCGTAAACAGGGCCACGAAGGGCGATTCATTCGGGCTGTCGGCATCGGCCGTCTGATTCAGGATCGCGTAGATCCCGAAAAACTCTTTCTGTGACAGCGGATCGTATTTGTGATCGTGGCACTGGGCACAGGCGATCGTCGTTCCCATCCAGGTGCTCATGGTCGTGTTCACGCGATCGATGACCGCCGCCACCCGGAACTCCTCGTCGATCGTGCCCCCTTCTGAGTTGTTGAGCGTGTTGCGATGGAATGCCGTGGCAATCCGGTCGTCGAGCGTGGCGTCGGGAAGCAGGTCGCCGGCGACTTGGCGGATCGTGAACTCGTCGAACGGCATGTTTGAGTCACAGGCCTTGATCACCCAGTCGCGCCAGCCCCAGATCGTGCGCGGGCGGTCTTCGGCGTAGCCCGCGCTATCGGCGTAGCGGGCCAGATCGAGCCACTGGCGGGCCACATGCTCGCCGTAGCCGTCGTGTTCCAGCAACCGGTCGATGAATCGCTCCACGGCATCGGGCGCCTCGTCGGCCACAAACGCATCAACCTCTTCGGGCGTCGGTGGCAGGCCGGTGAGATCAAGGGCCAGCCTGCGGGCGAGCGTGCAGCGATCGGCTTCCGGCTGTGGCGATAGTCCCTCGACTTCGAGCCTGGCCAGGATGAAGCGGTCAATTTCATTTTTTGGCCACGCGGCATGCTTGACCACTGGCACGGCAGGCCGCTGCGGCGGCACATAGGCCCAGTGGGGCTCGTACTCGGCGCCGGCCGTAATCCACCGCGAAAGCAGATCGACTTCGGCCGGGGTGAGCGGTGTACCCGAGTCAGGCGGGGGCATGACCGTGTCTGGGTCGGTCGATGTGATCCGGGCAATGAGCGCGCTCTCGTCGAGCTTTCCCGGCACGATCGCCGCACGGCCACCCAGATCTGCCCTGGACCCCTCGAGCGTGTCGAGCCGCAGACCCTCGTCGTCGCCCCCTTCGCGGGTCTCGGCATCGGGGCCGTGACACTGGGCACACCGGTTCGAGAGCAGTGGCTTGATGTCGCGGGTGAAGGACGGCGAATCACCGGCCGCGGCCAGCGGCACGGCCACGATGGCCATGACCACCAGCGCCGCAATGATCACGGTCGAGGATCGTCCGCGAGGAATACCGTAAACCATGCGTGGATCGCTCCAGCAGTGGCAACGTCCACATCGCCGCTCGCTGCGCAATTGCACAAGCCAGCGCGGACCCTCCTGCGGGTCGATCAGCGGACCTCACCGAACCTCAGCATTGTAGCCGCGGGCCGCCGTCGAAGCGACTCCGCGGTGGATTCCTACACCCGCGGGACCTCGTAGCCGGCGCGGGCCGCGCGGGCCATGAAGGCTGCGGCCTGGTCGTCACCGGTGATGGTTTCCGTGGCTGGGTCCCAAGTGATCGCGCGGCCCAGCCGCGATGCGATCGCCGTGAGATGGCAGGTGTTCATCGCGATCACGTGGCTGAACACATCCGACACCGGCAGGCCCCCTTCGCGGATGCAGCGATAGAAGTTCTGCTTGTGACCCTCGAAGGGCTTGCCTTTGTAGAGGGCAACCACGTCCTCGTCGGTGAACTGATCCTTGTCCCACTTCTCGTCGATCGGTGTTCCCGTGATCTTGCCACGGTTCACAAACAGCTTGGCCTTCTCGCCTTCAAACAGGATGCCGTTGTCGCCGCGGCTGGTCACGACCATCTCGACGCCGCTGGGGAACGTGCAGTTCACCGCGAAGTCGTGTGACGTGTTGTAGCAGTCGTCCACCTGCGGGTAGCCGTCCTTGAACGGCACGGGATGCTTGGCATCGGTGCCGTCGATTGTGGTTGGCCCACGGCCGAGCGCGTCTTCCTTGAGAGCCCACTGCGCGATGTCGACATGATGCGCACCCCAGTCGGTGAACTTGCCGCCGGAATATTCGTACCACCAGCGAAACTCGTAGTGGCACCGCTTCTCGCGGTAATCGACCTTCGGCGCCTGGCCGAGCCACATCTCCCAGTCGAGCTCCTTCGGGGGCTCGACCACTGGGAACGGGCCACCCGTGGGGCTGCCATTGATGCCGACGGTCACCTTCTTGATCGGCCCGAGCAGCCCCTTGTGAACCATGTTGACGGCCCGCAGAAACTTCTCGCGGTCGCTCCGCTGCTGCGTGCCGATGAAGAACACCTGCTTCGGGAACTTCTCGGCGGCAGCTCGCGCGAGCTTGTTTTCTTCAAGCGTGAGCGACAGCGGCTTCTGACAGAAGACGTGTTTCCCTGCCTGGAGGGCCTCGATCGCGATCTTCACATGCCAGTGGTCAGTCGTGACGATGCTCACGACATCAATGTCGGGCCGCTCGAGCACCTTGCGGTAATCGCCATACATATCAGCCTTGCCCTTGCCGATCTTGTCGCTCGCACGAGCCTTCTCAGTTCGCCGCGAGTCGACATCGCACACCGCGACGATGTCGCCAAAGCCTGCGTGTTGGTTGGCGTCACCACTGCCCATGCTCCCGACACCAATGCAGCCGATCACCGGCCGGTCAGTGGCGGCACGGTTTGCAAAAGCCGGCTGGCTCCACGCGAAGTAGGGCACGCTACTAGCAGCTGCTCCCACGGCCGCCGAGGTACCAAGAAACGTCCGGCGCGAGGTTTTTGGGGTCTGAGAGGCCGCCATGCGTGCTGCTCCTGGGAGGGTCTTACTTGAGGTCTGCGCTTGAGGTCTGCGACAGGCAGACCTAGGAGTGTACCGCTGAAACGAGCGGGTTGAAAATCACTCTCGCTAGTGTAGTGTCGCGTAAATAACGCAACTTATATTCGGCAGTGGCGTTGAATCCTCAACTCGTGGAGGATTCGATCATGCGTGTTGCGAAGCCAATTACCCTGACGGCTGAACAGCGAGCGACGCTGACGAAGTGGTC
>JANNSZ010000060.1:0-59758 GCA_031403195.1 Planctomycetota bacterium
CGAGAAGATGACGCCGGCCGAGGCCTCCGCGGCGCGGCGCGCGGTGATGGCGAAGATCGAGAAGGAATCGCTCGACAAGACCGGCCTGCGAAGCGACGTGGTGACGCTGTATCAAGGCGGACGCTACAACCTCTATCGCTCCCAGAAGCACACCGACGTGCGGCTGGTCTTCGCGCCGGAAAAGGGGATCGCATTCTTCGGCGGCGACCCGGACAATTTTGAGTTTCCGCGTTACGACCTCGATGTAGCGTTTTTTCGTGTCTACAAAGACGGCCAGCCGCTCAAGCCGCCGCATCACCTGAGCTGGAGCAAGGCGGGCGCCAAGGACGACGAGCTGATCTTCGTGGCCGGGCATCCGGGGCGCACCAATCGACTGAACACGGTGAACCACTTGCGGTTCCTGCGCGACGTGTCGATTCCGGATCAGTTGAATACGATTCGCCGCCGCGAGGTGACACTGAAGGTGTTCAGCGATGGCAGCCTGGAAAATGCACGGCGTGCGAACGACGAACTGTTCGGCTACCAGAACTCGCGCAAGGCGCGGCTCGGCGGCCTCGCCGGTTTGCAAACGCCCTCGATCATGGACGCCAAGCGGCAAGCCGAAACGTCGCTGCGACAAGCCGTGGATCGCGATCCGAAGCTGAAGGACCTGCGCGGCGCGTGGGACGAAGTGGACGCGGCGCTGGCCGAGTGGGAGAGGATTTTCGTCGAATACACGCTGTACGAAAGGGCCATGGCGTTCAACAGCGAGCTTTTCGGTATCGCCCGTGGGCTGGTGCGGTTGGCCGACGAATCCGCCAAGCCAAACAGCGACCGGCTGCGCGAGTATGCCGAAGCCGGGCTCGATTCGCTCAAGCAGCAACTGTTCTCCGACGCGCCGATCTACCCCGACCTGGAATCGACGAAGCTGGCCGATTCGCTGAGCTACCTGCTGGAGCAGACCGGCGATCGCAAGGACGTGAATCACACTCTGGTCCAACACATCATGGCCAATCTGTCGCCCGAGGCGCGTGCGGCGAAGCTCGTATCGGGTTCCAAGCTGGCCGACGTGGAGCTGCGGAAGAAGCTGGCTGCAGGGGGCGTCGCCGCGATTGCCGCCTCGGACGATCCGATGATCGTGCTGGCGCGAACGATCGATCCGACGGCACGCACCGTGCGCACGGCGTATGAAGAGAAGGTCGACGAGCCACTGCGTCAGGCCTACGCCAAGATCGCGCACGCCACGTTTGCCATCGAAGGCACGAGCACGTATCCCGACGCAACGTTCACGCTGCGATTGGCGTTCGGCCAAGTGAAGGGTTACGACGACGGGGGCAGGCAGGTGCCGCCGTGGACGACGATTGGTGGCACCTACCCGCATGCCGAGGAGCACGGCAGTGTGTATCCGTTCAAGCTACCCGAGTCGTGGCTGGAGAAGAAATCGAAGCTGAACCTGGAGACGCCGTTCAACTTTGTATGCACGGCCGACATCATTGGCGGCAACTCCGGCAGCCCGGTGGTGAACCGCAGGGGTGAAGTCGTGGGGCTGATTTTCGACGGCAATATTCAGTCGCTGGTGCTCGACTTCGTGTACACCGACCACATCGCGCGGGCCGTGTCGGTGCATTCGGCGGCGATCATGGAAACGCTCCAAAAGGTGTACGACGCCAACGAGCTGGCGGATGAACTGAGCCAGCCGGAACTCGAGCGAACGAAGCTTCGTCTGGGCAGCCCGGCGCCGGTGCATGCCAACGGCGAATAGATGAAGTCCTTCATGGCCCAGGCCAAGAGCCAGTGCGCACACGCCCGTGGTCGTCAGACCGGAGGCCCTCTTCTTCGGAACCGCGTCACAGGCCGCGGAACGTCGCTGCGTCGAGGCCGTGCCCCTTCATGAGGCGGTAGAGCGTGCCTCGCGGAAGCCTGGCCTCGCGGGCCGCGGCCGACACGTCGCCGGCGTGCCGCGCGAGGAGCTCCGCCAGAAACTGTTTTTCAAAGCGGGCCACATGCTCGGCCCGCTTGGCGAAGAAACCCGAGGCGTCGGGCGCGGTGGCAGATACTCCGCCCGCTGCGGTCACGATCTCGTCAGGCAGGTCATCGATACCGGCGGTGGTCTGGCGGGCGAGCGCGATGGCCCGCCGCACGACGTTTTGCAGCTCGCGGACGTTGCCCGGCCAGTGGTAACTCCGAAGCACCTGATAGACATCAGTCGAGAGACCGCCGACGGGGCGGCCCATCTCCTGAGCCGCACGATTGGCAAAGTGTTCCGCCAGAAGGCCGATATCGTCGCCCCGCGCCCGCAGTGGCGGCAGGTCGATCCGCACGACATTGATCCGATAGTAGAGGTCGCGGCGAAACGATCCGTCGGCGACCATCGCGTCGATGGGCCGCGATGTTGCGGCGACGACCCGCACATCGACCGCATTTTCCTGACGGGCCCCCACACGCCGCACCCGCCGTTCCTGAAGCACCCGCAGGAGCTTGGCCTGGAGTGGCCGCAGCAGCTCGCCCACCTCGTCGAGAAAGAGCGTGCCGCCATCGGCAAACTCGACGAGGCCGATCCGCCGCGCGTCGGCCCCGGTAAACGCGCCTCGCTCGTGCCCGAAAAGCTCGCTCTCCAGGAGCGCGTCGGGGATCGCGCCGCAGTCCACCGGCACAAACGGTCCGGCGGCACGCCGGCTCTGCGTGTGGATCGCGCGGGCCACGAGCTCCTTGCCGGTGCCCGTCTCGCCCGTGATGAGCACATCCACTGAGCTGGGCGCCACCCGCTCGATGATCGAGTACACCTCGCGCATCGGAGGGCTCTCGCCAAGAAAGCCGGCAAACGAATACGGCCGTTCGATCGCTCGCCGCAGGACTGCCTCGGCCGCTTGTCGCCGCGATCCGCTGAGCAGTCGCACGAGCGCATCTTCGAGGTCGGTTTCGGCCCGCGCGATGTCGAGGTAGTCGGTGGCTTCCGCCGTGAGGCAGGTGCGGGCCGTCTCGACACTCGGGGACGGGTCGAGCATGACCAGCGGCAACTGCGGGTCGGCACCACGCGCGGCAGCGTGTGCCGTCGCGGGAACGAGACCTTTGCGGGCCGCGATCACGCCCAGATCCCACGAATCTCGGGCAATCGAGTCGAGGGCTTTGTCGAGCGACGTCTCGATTCGCACTTCGAGCGGCTGAAGCCTGGCGAGAAGCCGATCGTAGGGCAGACCCTGGGGGCCAGAAGGGTCGACGACGATGATGCGAGGCTGCTGCACGATCGCCTTGGGGGGGTGAGGGCCGCAAAAGTATACAAGCCACGTTTGCAACCATAGCCCGGGCGAGCCCAATAGCCCGCCGTCCCCACGCTGGCATGAGGGGCTTTCATGCTCCATTCGCACCACCGACATCCCTCCCCGGCTGGTACATTAGCTGGCTTTCCGACCCCGCTCCCCGAGACACTGTTTCACGAATGGCCATCGATACCTACGCCCCGTGCCCGGGTGGCACTGGCAAGAAGATCAAGTTCTGCTGCTCGGACCTCGTGGGTGATATCGAGCAGCTCGATCGCCTCATCGAAGGCGACCAGATTTCAGCGGCCCTCGATCAGGTCAAGCGGCTCCAGGAGAAGCATCCGGGGCGGGCCTGCCTGATGGCATCGCGGGTGAAGCTCGAGCTCGCCACAAAGCACTACGCCGAGGGAGCCGAGGCCAGCCGCGCCTTTGTGGAGGCGTGTCCAGAGAACCCGCTGGCGCTCGCCCAGTCGGCCATGACCGAGGCCATCGCGGGCCGCATCCAGGAAGCCGCGGTGCTCTTCGACAAGGCGCGGGAGCTGGCGGCGACTGCGGCCCGCCAGGAAGGGACCCATGATGTCACGCCCGAGCTGGCCCACATCACGGCCACGCTCGTGCAGGCAGCATCGCAGACCGGCCACTCGGGGTTTGCCCAGTCGCTCATTGAATGGCTCGCGGATCGTGGGCTCGGAAGCGACGACGAACGGCGGATGCTCGCCGCGATCGTGGGGTCGGGTGTGGTACCGCCGGCACTCCGCACGCGGATGCAGTTCGAGGCGCCCCTGCGCGAGGAGGCGTGGCTGCCAGACTTCGAGAGTGCGCTCAAGCACGCGGAGGCCTGGCGGCTATCCAAAGCGCTCACCGGACTTCGGAGCCTGCGGGACGTGGCGGGCTCGTGCCAGGATCTCCACAAAAACATCGGCATCATCTGTGAAATGCTGGCCAAACCGATGGAGGCAGCGGAGGCGTGGCTCGCCTTCGCCACACTCCCCGACGTACCCACTGAAAATGCGATCGAAGCAACGGGCCGTGCCATCGCGCTCGAGACCGAGGCCAATCCCGAGCGTTCGCCACTGATTCGCTTTGCCAACCGGATCGCCCCGCTCGCCGTGCCCTCGGGCGAGGAAGGCATCACGGCGATCGAGCTCCTCGAAGACAAACTCCGCCACGATCCGCGGTGCGAGTCGGCGAGTTTTGATCGCTCGGCCTGGGTGTCGCGGAATGCCGCGCCCCCCCGGTCGGCCTGGCGCGTGTATGACGCGGCCGGAGACGGGTCGCCGCGGCTGCTGGCGTCGCTCTTGATTTTCGGTCGTCAGACCGACCGTGAGCCCGAGGCGATGCTTCAAGGGCTCGCGCCTGATGTCGAGGCTGCTGTGCCTGTCGCGGTGGCGACGATTGGCTGCTCGTTTGCGCCGGCGACCGATCTGGCCGGCATGCCTGGAGTCACCCCCACCAACTGGCTGCTGGGGAGCCAATTCAAGGTGGCCATGCCGGCCGCGCCCCCGACGCCTCCAGCGGCGGGCGAGCCAGCCATGTTCGACACGGTGCTCGTCTCTCAGCGGCAGCTCGTCGATGATCGGCTTGTATCGGCCTGGCCCGACACACCACTGCCTGAATTACTGGGCAAGACGCCGCGGCAGGCGCTGGCTGACGCCGAGGGCAGGCGGCGCGTTGAGGCGATCATCACCGAGGGGGAGGCCACATCACGTCGACGCGACATCGCGGCTGCTTGGGCCAAGCTCCGGCAGGCGCTCGGGCTGCCCGAGCCGAGTCGGATCGAAAGCCTGGAGCCGCTGGGCGAGGTGCCGCCGATGCGATGGCATCGCCTCGACTTCCCAGCATTGCCGATCGACCAGCTGCGGGGCGTGCTGGTGACGGCGCTCGATGCAGGCTTTGCGACCGCGGCCGAGCGGGCAGCCGACGCGATTGTGAAGCGGCCAGACGCGACGCCCGAGGACCGCTGGGAGGCGCTCGGCGGCCTGCTGGACGGAGCCGACACCACGCTGCGGCGGCTGGAGCTCATCACGGCGCTGCGTGGGATTGCCCGCGAGCTGAAGGCCAACGACGGCTCGCTCGATGTGGCCGAGTTGCGGGTGCGGATGCAACGCGGCGATGAGCCCGATGTGATCCGGATCATCGAACACGTGCGGCGTGAGCATGCCAACGACCGGCAAGTGATTCAGGGCATCACCGAGGTGCTCATGGAGGCGGGTGTGGACCTGCAGGCGCTCGCTGCTCGCAGCGGCGCTGGCGGTTCAGCTCCTGCTGGCGTCCCTGCCGCGTCGGCCTCGGCTGCGGGCAAGCTCTGGACTCCCGGCGGCGAATCGCCCTCCGCCGGGGGTGAGAAGAAAGCGATCTGGACTCCCGGCAGTTGACGACTCCTTCCCTTGATGCCGCGTGGATGCGCCGGGCGCTCGAGCTTGCTCGGCGCGGTGCAGGCCGGGTCGAGCCAAACCCGATGGTCGGGGCGGTGATCGTATCGGCCAACGGGGATGTCGTAGGCGAAGGCTTTCATGAGCGGTTTGGCGGGCCGCATGCCGAGGTCGTAGCGATCGGCCTCGCCGGGGCCGCCGCCCGCGGTGGCACGCTCTATGTCACGCTCGAGCCCTGCTGCCATCACGGCAAGACGCCTCCCTGCACCGAGGCGATCCTGGCGGCAGGTGTGCAACGGGTGGTCGTCGCCGTGAGCGATCCATTTCCGGCCGTGGCCGGAGGTGGAATCGCGGCGCTGCGGGCTGGCGGCGCGACCGTCGAAGAAGCGATCTGCGAAGACGACGCCCTCCGGCTCACGGCTCCGTTTCGGACGCTGGTGACTCGGGGCCGTCCGTGGGTGATTGCAAAATGGGCGGTGAGTCTCGATGGGCTGCTCGCGGCGCCACCCGGTGAAGATCGCTGGATCTCGTCGCCTGAGTCGCGGGCGCTTGTGCACGAGCTGCGAGGTCGCGTCGATGCGATCCTCGTGGGCATCGGCACGGCGCTGACTGATGACCCACTGTTGTCAGCGAGGCCGGAGGGGCCGCGGCGAGCCGTGCGAGTGGTGCTCGACTCGGCGGCGCGGCTGCCGCTCGGCAGCCAGCTCGTGCGCACCGCCCGCGCGTGGCCGCTGCTCGTGGCCGTGGGGCCGGCCGCCGATCCCGCGAGGGTGGCCGCGCTCGAGGCCGCTGGCTCGGAGGTCTGGCGAAGCGACGCCCACGATCCCCGAGACCGACTCGTTGCCCTGCTCCAGGAGCTGGGCCGCCGGCGACACACAAACCTCCTCGTCGAAGGCGGTGCCGCGGTTCTTGAGGCATTTTTTCAGGCCGAGCTCGTCGACGAAGCCTGGGCCTTCACCGCCGCCAAGGTGTTTGGCGAGCGAACCGGCGGCGCCACTGCCACCTCTGGGTCATCGGCGAGTGCCGTGCGCCTCCCCGAGCCCCCGCCGTTGCTCGTGGAGCAGGTGCTCCACCCGGGCGGCGACCTGCTCGTGCGCGGCCTCGTCTGCCGGCGGTGATCGACGCCCGAGCCGTCAGGGCTTGGGCAGGTCTTCGATGAGATTCTGCCAGTGGGTGACCAGGGCTCCGTCTTTCATGTTCATTTCGCTCACGGCCGTCTTGAGGCAGCTGGCGACTTCGAGCGCAACGCGGACATGCGTGAGCGCCTCGGCCGCCTCGGCCGTCTCGTCATCGGCCGAGAGCCGAGCGGTCGATTCAACTTGGCCCTCGCTCGCCATCACGCAGCCATACCGCGTGAAATACACGATCCAAGGCTCGATTGCGTCGCACAGCGCCGGGAAATCGGTGGCTGAGGCGCCGGCCAGGGGTTCCGCGAACTTCGTGAGCTGCCCACCGGTCTTCAGCGGAGCGGGCTCCAGAAGCCGTGCCGCGTGGGCCGGCAGCATCGTGAAGATGACCGCCGAGTCGCCCACGCCGATCGCTGGCGCAATCTGCTTATCGAGACCTGATTCAGCAATCGCGAACGACCAGACCGATCCACCGGCGACCTTCTTCTTCGTAGGCTCCGGAATCCGGTAACCCTCCGGAATCGCGTCGGCGTCGACTTTGCGAATCTCGGCCACGAACTTGTCGCCCCAGGCAAAGAAGTCGTTGAGGCCATCAACAAAGAGCTGGCGGTCAGCAAGCGGCAGTACGATCGCCACTTCGAGAACCGGGAGCTCCTCCGACGACGATGGCAGGTCTGCGTGGAGCTTGTCGGTGGTCGATTTGGCATCGATCACGATTCCCACCTGGCCGTCTGCCAGCGAGGCGATGAACTTGTCGGTAACGATCGAGCCCAACTCTCTCGCCAGCGGCAGGAATTGCTCGGAGAACGTGTCGAACTTTTCTCGCTCCTCTTCATCCATCTCCGGCACGGCGTACTTGGCAAAGAGGGACCAGCCTTCACCCCAGGCCTTCCCGATGGCCGGTAGGAGCGCCGGATCACTCGCAAACCGCGACACCATGACCGCTATCGGAGTGCCACCGGCGTGGCCCAGGAGGCCGAGGGGCTGGCCGCCATCAAGCGGCAAGCCTTGCGACCAGTACCAGGAATAGCCCTCATAGCCCTTGGGGGTCATGAACGCGAACGCGAGCCACGCCCCGGGCTTCGGCAGTCGCGACACATAGCCGTCGATCACGCCGTTGAGCCACTCCGAGACCTCTTCAACGGCCGCATCATCTGTCTCGGCAGCCTCCATGGCCAGGGTCGCCGCGCTGACGATCGGGTCAAAATCCGTCTTTGATGGCGCGAGCGCCTCGCCGAGCTCCTCGCTCATATAGGAGATGCCGGTGAGCGGCTTGTCGGCGTGCTCCACGAGCTTCGCGAACGGCGGCGTATCGATAAGCGCCTTGCCCTTCAACTTTCCGCCGGGCAGCGCGAGCTTGTCGAGGTGGTCGAGCGAGTCACCGATCGAGAGCACGACCCAGTCACCCACGATGCCGAGTCCGATGACGACTTCCATTTCGTTCACCTTGGCGATCACCGTGTCGAGATCCTCCGACTCGCCGATCGCTGCCTCCGCCTCCTCGATGATCTCATCCCACGGCAGCAGGCTGCCCGGAATCGTGAACGACAGCACCTCGCCGCCGGCGACCTTCGTGCGGGCCATGGCCTTGCCAGCCTCGGGGTTCATCTCCGCCAGCAGCTTGGCCAGCACCTCGATCCGCTTGAGCTGGAACTCGGCGGCCTCCTTCTTGCCCGTCTTGAACCCCCAGACAACGTCGGGTACTTCAATGAGGTCGATGTTTTTGGCAAGCGATTCGAGGACGGCGCGGGCCCGGCCCAGCTCACCTCCAACCACCTCAACCTCGACCACGTCGTCATGCAGTTCGTCGACCTCCCGCGCCACGGGGAGCACACGGAGCCGCCGGGTGGCATCGGAGATTTCTTCCACGGCCTCGAAATCCTCGACTTCCATCTCCTCGTCGTCTTCAAGTTGGGCCTGCTGCTGGGCTGCCGCCACGATGCGAATGAGCTTCACGAGGTTGATGCACGATGGCTCGCCGTAGACAAACGTGTCGCTGGCCACCATGTCGGAGAGCAGTTCGGCCGCCTGGGCGTTCTCCGGCAGCTCCATGAATGTGAGCGCCATCGAGACCGGACTGCCGGGCATGTCCTTCTGCTCCTGCCACGAGTCGAGGCCGCGGGCGATGGCCGGCAGCGTGCGCAGCTTGGCATAGGCGTTGCTTGCCATGAAACGATCGATCTGCTCCTTCAGCCGAAGCGTGGACGAGAAGAATGCGGCATCCGCAGGCACGGTCGCCACGCCACTGCCCGCGAGGGCGGCGGGAGGAGCCGCGGAGACACCGGCTGCCCCCAGGCAGGCCCAGGCAACGACTGCAGACACAACGGCCGACCGGGACGACAGGGGGCGCATCAGGAGTCTCCTATTGAGCATGAATAAGCCAGGTGGGGTACGCCCGTCGCGTCGCGACGGGATTGAGGGTGGCTAGGCGTTGAACAGACAATTCCAACACCCAGGGAACCTCTGGAAATAGGATTGGCGGGCACCATGGCCCAGGGGCAATAACATACGCGACGGCCCGGCGGTTGGACAGTCGCGACGTGCCATCCGTTTTTTCTGCCTTCCGCTCACCGAGGCTCTGCCCATGCATCGCGGCCCCACCCATATCGCAGACACATTCGCAGAAGCCTTCCGGCTCCGCTTTGCCAGGCTCATTGTCACGGCTCACGATGACCACTGGCTGGATGCCGCGGTGCAGGCCGCGACCGGCTACGGCACGAGCGTGATCGGCTGCGACGCCGAAGCGGGCATGGAACGACGCCTGGTCCCCGCCGACACGCCCGACGGCCGGCCCGGCGCGGCGCTCATGTTTTTCAGTTTTACGAGCGAGGGCGTGGCTCGCGCCGTCGGTAACCGCGTTGGGCAATGCCTGCTCACATGCCCGACGACCGCGGTCTTTGATGGACTGCCCAGCGGGGAGGAACGCATGCCCCTCGGGAGCCATGTGCGCTACTTTGGCGACGGCTTCGAGAAGACCAAGGTCGTTGAAGGTCGCCGGTTCTGGCGGGTGCCGGTGATGGATGGTGAGTTTGTCGTGGAAGAGACAGCGGGCATCGCGAAGGGCGTGGGCGGCGGCAATTTCATTGTGCAGGGTGAAACAGCAGACCTGACGCTCGCGGCGGTGCGACGTGGTGTGGCGGCCATTGCCGACGTGGCGGGCACCATCACGCCGTTTCCGGGAGGCGCGGTGCGCTCGGGGAGCAAGGTGGGCTCGCGCTACGAGTCGCTGCGGGCATCCACGAATGAGGCGTTCTGCCCTGCGCTGGCAGGCCGCGTGGTGAGCGAGCTCCATCCAGATGCGGCCTGCGCGATCGAGGTGGTCATCGACGGCGCCGACGAAGCGGCTGTCGCCGCGGCGATGGCGGCAGGCATCGTCGCAGCCGCGGGCCCTGGCATCCCCGAGATCGCGGCGGGCAACTACGGCGGCAAGCTGGGGAAGTTTCACTTCCGGCTGCGGGAGGTGTTGGCGGCCGTCTGATCCAGCTTGCCTACCCAAACTACCAGGGCCGCCGTGGGCCCACTCCACTGATCTTCATCGCGACCGCCGGGTTTGCTATTTGACCGACACCGCCAGGCCTCTCTCGGCCGGCCGGTTTCTCGCGGAGCGTTCGCCATGTCGGCCGAGGCCATAGATTCGCAGCAGAGTGCTATCCCCGAGCAGGCCGCGCCTCCGCAGGCCGCACCGCCGACGTCGCGGCAGGCGCTCGTCGTGCCTCGACAGCATCCGATGCCCGTTATCACCGGCGCGATCCTGAGCGCCGTCGCTGGCTTCGGCCTTGTCTTTGCATTCGGCTGGGGCGGCAGACGCCCACCGCCTCCACCCATCGATGAGATGGTTGCAGTTACGCCGGCCGAATCATCGAGTGACGACGCTCCGCCCGACCTTCTGCCACCACCCGACTCGCTCGCGCCTGTGGCCGCTGACCGTTGGCAGTCGCGTGGCAACAGCGCCGCTCAAGAAGGCGATCCATCGCCGGTCGGTGATCGCTACGCAACGCAGCCTGCATCGCACGACCGTGCCGTGCCGGTGCAATACCCCGCCGAGGATCGACGCCTCTCGCGGTTCTCCTCGCCCGACCTTCCACCACTCGAGCCGGCTGCCGATAGCGAACCGCCGCCCGCCGTAGGAAGCCCGCCGGATGATGGTCCCACTCCGCAGACTCCTGCGGCACCGGTCGCTGTGCCCGAAGCCGACCCTGTAGATCTGGCCGATGAGGCGACAACACAAGAGCCAACTGCCGACGCGACGCCAGAGCCGCTGGCCTCGGCCACTCCAGATCCGGTTGCCGACGTCACGCCCGAGCCGAGTGACGCGGCCACTGACCCCAGCACTCTGGTCACCGCGAACAAGGCTCCGACGGCAGACCCTTCTCCCACGCCTCCCGCCGAGCCGGTTGCTCCTGAAGCCGCGTCGGCGCCAGCCGATGTGGCCCACGCCCCTCCCTCCAAGCCCACGGCATTTACACCGCCTTCAACCGCTGCCGCTGCGCCGCAGCCGCCGGCCGCTCGCGCACCGATTGCCTCCCCGCCGGCCGAACTACCACTCGTCGATGCATCGCCGGCGAAACTCGCGGCGCCGGAGAAGCCCTCCACTGCAATCCCGGTTGGCCTGCCCACTCCCTCGCCCTTCGCAGCCGCGCCGCCCGTGGGGCCGCCTTCCACCACCAGCCCGCCATCGTTCGGGACACCGTCGCGGATGGCGTCGGCAGGTCCCGCGTTCGGAGTACCGCATCCTTCTACCGGTCCCATGCTCGCGTATGACGACGAGGCGGCCAACGCGACTTCATCGCCGCTCATGCCGCCACCGCCTGTCGATGGACATGCTGTTCCAGGGCCGATCCAACTCGAGGGCGTGCAGACGCCACAGGTCGCGGTCGAAAAGCGTGGACCGCGCGAGATCCAGGTCGGCCGACCGGCCCGCTACGAAATCATCGTGCGCAACGTCGGCACGGCGACGGCCCACGATGTCTCGCTGCGTGACGCCGTGCCACGTGGCACATCGCTCATTGCCACCACGCCGCCCGCGGCACCGGCCGAACAGGCCAGCGATCTCGTCTGGGCGCTCGGCGAACTGCCGCCGGGTGGTGAGACGCGTGTGATCATGGAGCTCATGCCCGAGACCGAGGGTGAAATCGGCAGCATTGCCAGCGTGAGTTTTCGAGCGGACGCCACGATGCGGTCGGTCGCCACCAAGCCGGCGCTGGCCATCGACTGCCCAACGCCCAAGCCCGTGCGCATCGGGGGCGATGTGCCCGTGTCACTCACGCTCTCGAACCCTGGCACCGGCGTTGCCACCGGCGTCGTCCTCGAAGGGTATCTGCCCGATACGGTGTCGCATCGTGCAGGCCGGGAGCTCGAGTTTGACGTGGGCCAGCTTCGGCCAGGTGAAACCCGCACGATCGACCTCGTGCTCGGCACCCGCAATCCAGGCAGCACGCCGATGCGGCTGGTGGCCCGCGCCGACGGTGGCGTTGAGAGCACGCTCGATGTGCCGCTGGAGGTCACGGCCCCCACGCTCGAAATCGCCATCGACATGCCAACCCGTCGCTTCCTCCAGCGTCCGGCCACGTGCACGATCGCGATGGTGAACTCAGGCACGGCCGCAGCGCGGAGCGTGGAGCTCGCGGCGCAGCTGCCGCCAGGCATGAGGTTTGTGAAGGCGAACAACGCCGGCTGGCATGATGAGCGGACGCACCGCGTGCTCTGGAATCTCGAAGAGCTGCCGGCGGGCGAGACGGGCGAGGTTGAGATGGTCGTGATGCCGGTAGACGCGGGTGAGCAGCGGATCATGGCTGCCGCGCGGAGCACCGACGGTCCATCCGATCAGGCGGTTCACTCCTGTCAGGTCGAGGGCCTCGCGGCGGTTTCTTATCAAGTAGCCGACAGCGAAGACCCAGTCGAAGTGGGTGGAGTCACGGAGTATGTGATCCGTGTCGCCAACGAGGGCACCAAGGCGGCCACTGGCGTGCAGGTGGCCGCCACGCTTGTGGGCGACCTCGAACCGGTGGAAGCCAGCGGCCCCGGCGGGCATCGCATCGAGAACCTCACGGCGATATTCGAGCCGATTGCCAAGCTCGGTGCGGGTGAGGAAGCGGTCTACCGCTTTCGGGCCCGCGGCGTCCGGGCCGGCCACCAGCGAATCCAGGTCCGCCTGGTGAGTGAAGACCAGCCCACTCCAATAACAAAGGAAGAGACGACCAGCGTCTACGACGACAGATAGCACGCGGCGCAGGCCTGCGGCTATTCGGGCTCCCGTTGGCGTTCGCGGGGCGGTGGGGTTGGGCCGACCGGGCGGATTTCACCGCAGGAGCCGTCCCCAGCAAAATGAGCCATTTCGCGAGGTGCCGCTTGCATTTCTGCGAAAACACAAGACAGTAAGGGGCTTCCGTCGGCGTCGCCGCGGGCCCCGATCGTGGCCCACGGGCCGAGCCGTCATCGACTCATCGGATTGTTTTCATGCGCACTAAAAATGTCGTGCCCAGGCTGCGGGCGAAGAAGCGTCTTTTCAAGCGGGCGAAGGGCTCGGTTGGCGGTCGTCGCCGCCTGCTCCGCACGGCGAAGGAATCGCTGATCCGCGCGGGTGTGTATGCCCATCGCGACCGCCGACGCAAGAAGCGCGACTTCCGTCGCCTCTGGATCATCCGGCTCAACGCAGCCTGCCGCGAGCGCGGCCTACGATACAGCCAGTTCATCGCGGGCCTCATGAAGATTGGCTGCCAGCTCGATCGCCGCACGCTCTCCGAAATGGCGATCCTGGATCCCACCGGTTTTGATGCCGTGATGGTTGCCGTCCGCGAAGGCCTCGGCCTGCCGGAGCCGGCCGCGGTGGCGTGACGAAAAGTGGCCGCCACTCCGCTCGACGCGTTCCGGTCCTCACTCGAAGAGCTCCACCGTGACGCGGCGGCGGCCTTTTCTGGTGCCACCGACGCAGCGGCCCTCGAAGCTGCTCGCGTTGAATTCGCCGGTGCCAAAAGCGGTCGTTTGAAGGCCGCCCAAAAACTTCTCGGCGGCATTGATGTCGCCGACAAGCCCGCCGCCGGCAAGCTGTTCAACGAGGGGAAAGCCGCGGTGACGGCGCTTCTCGAAGCCGCGCAGGAACGGCTTGCTGGCACCGCAAAGCCCCGCCTCGAGCCGGTCGATGTGACGCTCCCGGGCGGGCCCCTGCGACTCGGCCATCTCCATCCGATCACGCGCACGATCCGCCGCGTCCAAGAGATCATGGGTCGGCTCGGCTTCGAGAGCGTCGACGGCCCCGAGGTCGAGGATCAATGGCACAACTTTGACGCGCTCGCCATTCCACCCGAGCATCCCGCCCGCGACCCGCTCGACAATTTCTACCTCGCGACGGCGCGTGCCACGGACCCACTTCTGTTGCGATCGCAGACGAGCACGGTCCAGATTCGCGTGATGGAGAACCGTGCGCCGCCGCTGCGGATCGTGTCGCTTGGCCGCGTCTACCGGCCCGACACCGCCGACGCCACCCACTACCCGATGTTTCATCAGGTGGAAGGGCTCCTCGTGGAACCCGGCATCACGATGGCGCACCTCAAGAGCGTGCTCCGTCTCTTCGCGTCGAGCTTTCTGGGCGGCGACGTGCATGTGCGGTTTCGTCCGTCGTTCTTCCCGTTTACCGAACCGAGCGTGGAAGTCGACATGGAGTGGGGCGGCCGCTGGGTCGAGATGGGCGGGGCTGGCATGGTCGATCCAGCCGTCTTTGAGGCAGTGGGCTATGACCCGGATGTCGTGAGTGGATTTGCCTTTGGCCTGGGCGTCGAACGGATCGCCGCCCGCCGCTACGGTGTGGACGACATCCGCGATTTTTATCGGAACGACGTCCGGTTTCTCCGTCAATTTTAATGCTGTGACCAACACGCATGGTCCCGTCGCTACGCTCCGTGGCCTCCAGTTCGTCAGGCTTTCTTCGGTGAATCAACCGTCATGATTATTTCAACCTCCTGGCTGGCTGATTACGTCCAGGTTCATGTGACCGCGGCTGATCTTGCCGAGCGACTCGCGCTCTCCGGGCTCAACCACGAGTCGACATCACAGGTTGGCAGCGACACCGCGATCGAAGTCGAAGTGACGAGCAACCGCCCGGACTGCCTCGGCCATGTGGGCGTGGCCCGCGAGGTGGCCGTGCTCTATGGCAAGCCGCTGGCCGTGCCAGACCCGCGTCCGCTCGAGGCGGGCGGCTCGGCGCTCGCGAGCGTGGCGGTGACAATCGAGTCGCCCGAGATGTGTCCGTTTTATTCGGCCCGCGTGATCCGCGGCGTGCGGATCGGTCCGAGCCCGTCGTGGCTCGTCGAGCGGCTCGCAACCGTGGGCGTGGCGAGCGTGAATAACGTGGTCGATGTCACGAACTATGTGATGCTCGAATGCGGCCAGCCACTCCACGCTTTTGATTTCGCGAAGGTCGCCGGCGGAAAAATCATCGTGCGAAAGGCGCGGGCTGGCGAACCGTTCATCGCGATCAACCACAAGACTTACACCCTCGACGAGCGAATGTGTGTCATCGCCGATGCCGAGCGGCCGGTGGCGCTCGCAGGCGTCATGGGAGGCGCCGACACGGAGATTTCGAGCAGCACGACCGATGTGCTCATCGAATCGGCCCAGTTTGCGCCGCTCGCTGTGCGGGCCGCGGCCAGGAGCCTGGCGCTGGCGAGCGCCTCGAGCTACCGCTTCGAGCGGGGGCCTGATCCGGCGATGGTCGATTGGGCCAGTCGCCGCGCCGCCACGCTCATTCTGGAGCTCGCCGGTGGCGTGCTTGAACGAGGCGCTGTCACGGGCGGTGAGGTGGCGGCACCCGCCGTGATGGTGCCGCTTGCCCCCGAGCGGGTCGCCGAGGTGCTTGGGTGTGACGTGCCTGTGTCTCGGCAGCGACAGATTTTGATGGCGCTCGGTTTTCAGGCCGTAGACGATGCGGCGACCCGCTGGCATGCTCCGTCATGGCGACGCGACTGCATCCGCGAGATCGACCTTATCGAAGAGATCGCACGGATCGAGGGATACACCCGAGTTCCTGAAGGTGTCACGATTGCCGCCCGGCCGATCGAGCTTTCCGTGCGGGAGCAGGCCGTGCGGGCCGCGGGCGAGGGGCTCGTGGGCCGTGGGTTCTGCGAGGCGATGACCCGCAGCGTCGTGGACGAGTCGCTCGCGTCGCTGGTAAGCGGATGGTGTTCTGCGTCGCCGCTCACCATCGCTCCAGCACTCGTTCGCGGTGCCGACCGGCTCAGGCAAACCCTGCTGCCGAGTCTGTTGGAGGCCCGAGCCGGTAATGCCGCTGTGGGCACGACCGACGCCGAGCTCTTTGAGATTGCCCGCGGTTATCTGCCACGGCCTGCCGACGCCGACACCGCCGCTGGCCCCGTGGAGGAGCCGCTTTTTCTGTCGTTTGTCATGGGCGGCGCCTTCTTTCATGCCAAGGGCATCGCCGGCGCCGTTCTCACTCGGCTAGGGCTAGCCGAGAGTGAGCTCGCCTACGAACCGATCGAGCTTGAGCTCCTGGCGGCTGGCCGCACGGCCGAGATTCGCCTCACGCGTCCCGGTTCTCCCTCCTGTCGCATGGGAATCATCGGCGAAGTCGCCCCTGCAATGCTCGAACGATTCTCACTGCCGGGCCCGGTATCGGCCGTGGAACTGCGGCTCGATCTTCTTGAATGGGCGATCGCACGGGAGCGTCCGCTTGTCCGTCACGGTGATTTCCCGGCCGTTTCGCGAGACATCAATATCGTCATCGACGAGTCGGTGACCTGGGCGAGGATCGAGGCCGCGATTCGCGGCGCCGCTGGCGACCTCTTGGAGCGGTGTACGGTCGCCGACATCTGGCGAGACGCCGACCGCCTTGGGGCTGGCCGCAAGAGCATCGTCATCGCGATCTCGCTGCGAAGCCACTCGGGCACACTCACCGGCGACGAAGCCGCTGCCGTCGTGGCGAAGATCGTAGACTCTTGCGGTACTCAGTGCGGTGCCACGCTCCGGGCCTGACACAGTGCCCTTGAAGTGACGTCCGGCGTGACTCGGGGTTGCCCCTCGCGCTCGAGTCCGATCAGCTACGTTCAGCAATCGTCCAGCAGCCGGCACCACGTTGCGGAAGTGCCGTTGACCGTCCGATCCTTTTTTACCGCAGCAAACCCCTGAACGGCTCGTAGAGCCGCAGCGTAACCATGACCTCGTTCGATTGGAACTGGTTGGGGGTCACCAGCGGCCCCTGCTGGAGCGAGGCGATTTGGTAAAAGCGGTAGCCCGCGTCGAACGTGAGCCGGTCCGTTATGTTCCAGAGCACACCGCCACCAGCCTGCCAGGCGAAGCCGGCGGCAGGGTCTGTATACGCTGTCACTGAGCCGAGCTTAACCCCGAGTAAGTATCCACCCGCACCAACACCACCGCCACCGTAGATGCCGAAGGTGTCCGTGAGCATCAGTTCACGCCAGACGTTCGTCATGGCCGACCAGTTGTTCGTCAACTGAACCCTCAGGGGGAATCCGGGTGGCGCGCCGTCAACACCGGCCTCGTAGGTTCCGCGGCCCATGCCTTCGACCTCTATCCGCAACTGGCCCATGGGCCGGTCAATGGCGAGGCCCAACGCGCCACCGCCGTTGAAGATTGTGTCCGAACTGGAGATGGACGGAGCCGCGGTGGTCCCAAACTGACCGAACGACGGACCGATCATGGCCGACACGTACATCCGCCGCGACGAAGTGGAGAGCCGGCTGGCTACATCTTGGAGAGGGATGTCGTCCCACACTGCTGACGATTCTGGACGTATCTCACTGAGACTTGTCAGATTGATTTCCGTGCCGACCTCGTCGGCCCGAACCGCCGTCGCGCTCAACGCCATCACCGCAACGAGTACGCCGCCTACAATCGTGTAACGCATGTGGATGCACTCCTCCCCCAAGAACTGTGTTCCCGCCGCCAGGAGATCTTCATCGGCTTGGATTTCGCGGAAATATGCGGATAGCCAACGTCAACGGCATGCGTGGCCTGACCCGCAGGTACTTCCAGAAAGGAATACACCTTGCCACCCGCAGAGTTGGGGTGAAATAAGGATGCCTAAAGTCGGCAACACCCTTGTGATCGTCAGTGTCTACCCACGCTGCCACAACGCCCGATGGTGGTCACCGACTTCGTCTCACTGGGCGCCGTCGAAAAGAGCTGGGGTTCCTTGTAAAAGCCATTGGCCGGCGCTTCGGCCGCGGTGCCGAGGGCAACAGCGTGGAGCAGGATCGCGAGGGTGAGGCAGCTGGTCTGGTGTGGCTGGACCATGACCGTGAGTGGTTTCTCTTGGCCTGAGGCTCTTGTGTCCATTCGGATTCGGTTCAGGACAGAATAGCCGTTGGCCGTCCTATCCTTCGCTCATCACGGCCGAAGAGGTCGCCCGGCTCAGCGCGGCCGCGAGGCCAACTCTAAGTCGTACATGCGATAGGTCTTCGTGATCTTCGCTCCGACCTGCCGCAGCGTGGCATACGAGAGTTGATTGCTCTCGATCACCGTGGAAAACTCCACCTCTTGAATACCCCATGCCTGGAACGCGGGAAGCATGTGGTCAACCATGAGTGGCGCGAGCCCCTTGCCCTGAAACTCGGGCTCGACTTGCGCACTGATGACGCGAATGCGCTTGATTGCCCGGCGATTGGCCAGCAGCCGGATGAAGCCGAACGGGAAGAGCCGGCCGCCGATCGCCTTGATTCTCGGGTTGTAATCCAGCAAGGCAAATATGGCCGCAACAGGACGTCCATCGACCTCCGCGATCGTGGTGAGCTCCGGTGCGATCAGCGATTTGAAACCCTGCGCCATGTGATTCATTTCCGCGACCGACAGCGGCACGAATCCCCACACATGCTCGTAGGCTCGATTCAACATCTCCAGAAACATTCGCACGTCGGCCTGGAAATGGCGCATGTTCACCGGGCGAAATCGAAGATTCAATCGCTTCATGCATCGGCCCAGGAAGGACCGTCGCTTTGCGGCGAGTTCCTGCAGCGCGTCGACGCTTTGGGTGAATGCGTAAAGATCCTGCGCCTTTCGGAATCCGCACGCTTCAAATAGCGCCGCGTAATAGCGCGGGTTATAGGTGTTCATGAACGTTGGCGGTCCGTCAAACCCGTCCACGAGCAGTCCACACTCGTGATTCATCGTTGGGTTGGCGGGACCGCGAACCGTGGAGATGTGCCGCTCACCCAGCCAGTGCTCGACAGCAGCAAACAGTGCCTGAGCCGTTTCCGGATTGTCTTCGCACTCAAAAAACCCGAAGAAACCCCGCCGCTCCTGAAACCGTCGGTTATGAGCGTGATTGATGATCGCGGCAATCCGGCCTGTCGGGACGCCGTCTCGCCTGGCAAGAAATGTTTGGACCTCGGCATCGTCATGAAACGGGCCGTGCGAGTAGCCGAGCATCTCGTTGTGGTTACCCAGGAGCGGCGGAATCCAGTGGGGATCGCCACGATAGATGGTCCACGGAAGACGGATGAACGGCCGACGCTGCCACCACGTTCGAACCGGTTCCACCACCAAAGAAGCCATGGTCAAGCTGCCTCTTCACCGCGTCGAAGCAGGTGGTCTTTCAATCGATCAGTCCGGTGCGACGGCCTGCCTCAGCGAGCACGTGCAAGGCAAAGTCCAATTCCGACTTGCCGTGCAGCGCCGAAACACACGTTCGTAGACGCGGTGCGTTGAGCGGTACCGCCGGGAATGCGACCGGGACGACAAACAACCCCCCCGCCCGGCAGAGTCGGGTCATCTCCAGTGTCAGCTTCTCGGTTTTGGTCATGACAGGTACGACCGCGGTCTCCGTGTTGCCGCAATCAAACCCCAATCGCTTCAGGCCCTTCACGTAGTAGGCGACGTTGGCGCGGAGATCAGCGACCAACCTCGGCTCGCGTTCAATCACCTCGAGCGCGGCGATTGCGGTGGCCACTTGAGGCGTTGGCAAAGCGCCGCTGAAGATGTAGCCGCGACCGTGGTGTTTGAGATACGTTACGAGCTCCTCGCGACCTGCGACAAAGCCACCGCAGCTGGCGAGAGTCTTCGACAGCGTTCCCATCTTGATGTCGATGGCGTCGTCCGGCAAGTCGAAGTGTTCCTGAATGCCGTGACCCGTTTTTCCGAGAACGCCCAGGCTATGTGCCTCGTCCACCATGAGCAGGGCGTTGTGCTGCCGACACAGATCGATGACATCCGGCAGCTTGACGATGTCTCCGTCCATGCTGAAGACGGCATCGACCACCACGAGTGTCCGCCTGCCGGCGGCCAGCTGGAGCTTGTCGCGGAGCGAACCCATGTCGTTGTGATCGAAGATCAAAAAGTCCGCGCCCGACGCCCGGCAGCCGTCCACGATGCTGGCATGATTCCATGCATCCCCGATCACACAGCAAGTGCAATCGACGAGCGAGGAAATGGTCGCCAGATTCGACATAAAGCCGCTGCTATACACGATCGCAGCTTCCGCACGCATCCACTCGGCCAGCTTTTCTTCCAACTGGCAATGGAGCGTCGTGGTTCCGGCCAAGAGCCGCACCCCGTGATGTCCGGTGCCAAATTTCTCGATGGCCGCAATGGCTGCCTGCTTCAAATGAGGATGACCCAGCAGCCCCAGATATTCGTACGACGCGAGCATGAGCATCCGCTGCCCGTCGGCCACGACCCACGGGCCGTCGTGCTCGGAAATGACAGGCTCAAAGAAATAGTTCCCCCCGTCCTTCAATGCCTGCACTCGTCCATTCAAGAGCCGGTAGTGATCCAGCAGGCGATCGCGATCCGCGACCCGTTCAGTCGCGTTTGCATGCAAGCCGGATCTCGAGGCCAATGCCGGTGCGCCATTGCATGTTCCGGTGCATGGTGGGGCGCCGATGACCGGCGTGACGCTGACGGCAAGGGGCAAGCTATCCAGGTACGCCGCGAGCTCGGCGATCGAATCCAGCTCGACGATGGCGTCCGGATTGACCCGCTTCCGGGTGGCCTGCTCCAGCCCGCAGTGGATCGAGGCGATTCCGAGCGAGTCGATGCCCAGCTGGGACAGCGGCGCGTCGTCGCCAATATCGTCGACGGCTAGTTTTGCCTCGTCGCGCAGATATGCCAGGATTTTTTCTTTGACGAGCGATCGCGTGTCGCTGACAAACGCCGGGGTCGGGCTGGATGCGTCAGCAAGCGGTCCTGATGTCGCAAGGGGCGGACCGGATGCTTCAGTGGCTGAAATGGAACTCGGAGGCATCGGTGGAACCTTGCGCCCGGATCACGGGCATGCCCGGAGCGATGGTGACGGGAGAAATCGCCAATCCTGCAACCATGCGCTATGCCGGGCGATCGGCACATGATTTTAAATAAAATTTCTCGAAGCCCCCCCCGTGCTGGCCTGAGAATCCACCCACCCGGCAAAGTTTCCCAGGCGGAGGGAGGCCGACTCCACGCGCCGAGTCTCATCGCTGCCAAACAAGCGTGGGAAATGTGAGGAAAGTGTCTCCATCTTCGCAATCTCCGGCCTTGTCGGTCACGATGGCGGCCAGCACTTCGCCTTCCGGGGCAGACGCGATCGTAGTCATGCGCTCATATTCGAGAGACTTCACGGGGGCGATTGACGGGCACCATCAACTGGAGACTTCAGCCACACTGGGAACACCCGCCGGCGTTTCCACGCGCCAGAAGAACGGCGCGAGGAACGCTTGTCTCGCTCGATCTCCAGGCCTGCAGTCAGGACACTCGGTCTCGGGCCTGTCGTCGAAGGTGTCAGCGCTCTTCGACGAGAACGGCCCAGCCGACTTCACCAAGACGGCCCGGGCGAGCAGGAATCACAATCGGCTCGGCCGCGGTGATCGTGGGCACGTTAGAATCGAATGTGAGCGAAGGGGAATCGCGACGCCGATGCCGAGTCTCGTCACGAAGTCGGGCCACGATGGAAGGAGCCACGCGAACGATCTGCGTTGTCGGCGAAAGCTTTCGAACGTCGGTGCTCAGTTCAGGATTCTCGAGCACGAGCCCAGCCTTCGGCTCTCCTTCGAGCTGATCGTCCCGCAGGTCGATCACCGCCACCGAGAAGGGTCGCCTCGCTGCGTTCCAGTCAGCAATCGCGTCAATTGCGCGAAATAGCATGCCGACGTCAAACGTCATGACGAGCACGCCGAGTTGGCGTCGGTCGTCTATTCCCTCGGGAGCGCTCCAAATCGGCACCGAAAACGCCACCTTCAGCCGTCCGGTCGAGACGCTCTGGTAGACGCTCGAGCGGTGCGGGCTGGACAGTGGCTCGGCCGAAGTGCCCACCGGCAGGTCGGCGTCGCCGCCATGAAAATAATTGCGGAACGCGAATGACTGGCCGATGGTGGCAGCCTTCGGCGATCGAGCAACCTGCACACCACGGCCATCGCAGATGAACCAGCTCTCGGCCCCGATACCCTCACGATGGATCAGCGCGAGTCGGTCAATCGTCGCCTGGATCGCGTTCTGGCTCGGGCCTCCGACCTGCCGGGACGCGTTGTCTGCGGCATCGTAGGCCAGGAGCGCGTTCACAAGCGCCTGGTTGTCCGCTTCGTGTTCGAGGATGCGCCACCGTATGTCGATTTCCAAGGCGGCGGTACTGGCCGCGAGTCGGGCCGCCATGACCAAGGCCGTCTGCCGAGCGCGGTACTCGTCGGTTGCCAGGCGGCGAAGCAGCACGGCAGACGTGGCGACAACCAACAGAGTGGCGATCAGGCTCACAAGCCCCAACTGTGCGAGGGTGCGGTGCCGACGTGCCCAGCGGGCCAGACGGCGACGGACCGGCTCCCGATAGGCAGATACCGGCAGGTCCGCAAGATAGTGCTCGACATCGTGCGCGAGTTCCAATGGAGTCTCGTAGCGTTCTGAAGGATAGTGGGCCATTGCCTTCACACATACCGCGGCGATCGCTGGCGATAACCTCCGGTTGACCCGCGTCGGCGGAACGAGCAGCCCTTCCAGGACGTGCTCACGAATGGCAGCCGTGTCGCCATCGTAAGGAGGCTGGCCCGTGAGCAGGTGGTAGAGCGTGGCTCCCAATCCGTAGACATCGGACGCCGGACCAATGGGCAGGCCACCGTCATGCTGCTCCGGGCTCATGTAGGCAGGGGTTCCACTGATTGGTCTTGGGCGACGAGCAACCGGAACATCATCGATGGATAACGTCGGCATGAGGATGCTATCCTCGCCGCTGGAGCGGGCTTTCTCGCCACGATCCACCCGCGTCGCCAGCCCCCAGTCGAGCACGACCACCTCGCCAAAGCGGCCGAGCATGATGTTGGCCGGCTTGATGTCCCGGTGGATCACCCCGCGATCGTGGCCGTATGCGATTGCCTTGCAGACTAAAGCAAACTGGCTGAGCAGTTCGGAGAGGCGAGCCGAACGCACCTCGGATGATTCAGCACTGGCTCCATGAGGGGCATGGTACTCCGCAATCGATTCGGCGAGCGTCCGACCTTGGATCAGGCGCATCGCATAGAACGGTCGTCCGGCCGAGCTCTCTCCGCTGGTGTAGACCGGCACGATGTTCGGATGCTCGAGTTGGCTGGTGACCCGAGTCTCGACATGGAAATCCTGGCGACATGGTTCCTGGGCGGCAGCTTCAACGCTCAGGAACTTGACGGCGAGGCTGCGGCCAGTGCCCCGCTCGCGGGCGAGGTATACGTCGCCAAGCCCCCCGCGACCGATCCGGCGTTCGAGAAGAATTTCCGTGGTCGCAACGACACTCGGAGGCACGTCAAGCCCGCCGACAGGGTCGCCAGCCCGATTGTCACTCCCTGCCGTGTCTGTCATGCAGGAAAAGTGTAACCCAAGAGAGAGCGGGCGTTGAAGGAGCCTTGTAGCCCGGGATTTTCCCGGGATGTGCCGCCGAGTTGACTCCCTTGACGATCGAGGCAATTCTTTCGAAATGAACGACCACCGATCCGATGCAGGGCTGCCGTAGGTCTCCATGCCCCCACCTCGTCACGAGCCCCGCATCGTGCTCATCGGGCGGGGTCCAGGGAACGACATCGTCCTGAGGTCTCCGGGCGTGTCGGCCCGCCACGCTCGGGTGGTCGTCGAGCCGGAGCGGCTGCTGCTCGAAGACCTCGGCAGTCGTAACGGCACCTTCGTGGGTTCGCCTCCGCGGCGGATCGACCAGTGTGAGATCTCGCTGACGGATCAACTCACGTTCGGCGACACACGCCTGGAACCATCGGCGCTGGCTGACCTCCTGGCACGCACCCGACCACGGCAGTCGGAGGAAACAATCGTCCTTGGTGATTCGGCGATGGTGACCATTGGCCGCGGCGCTCGGGCCATCGCCCATGTCGCCAGCCCAGTCGCGTCGTCGCTCCACGCGTCGCTCTCACTGGAAAAGGGACGCGTGGTCGTCCGTGACCTTGGCAGCATGACCGGCACGTTCGTCAACGGCGAGCGAATCAATCGGCCGATGGTGATCGATCCCGGAACCGTCGTCCAAGTGGCCGATAGCCGATACCGCCTAGCCAGCGACGGCCGCACGTTTGAACCACTCGATACCCGGGGCGATGCCATCGAGGTGGTGTCGACCGCCGTCGCGGTGCACGGCGGCAGACGAATTCTGGAAGGCGTCTCCCTCGTGATCGAGCCCGGTGAGCTCGTGGCGGTGATGGGGCCGAGCGGCTCCGGGAAGAGCACACTGCTATCGCTCTTGAACGGCCAGGCGGCACCGGCAGCTGGGAAAGTGCTCGTCGGGGGGCTCGACCTTCACGACCATTTTGAGCTTTTTCGAGGACGGATCGGGTTCGTTCCCCAAGACGACATTCTCCACGCAGACCTCACCGTGTGGCAGGCGCTTTGGTATGCCGCTCGGCTGCGTCTCCCGAGTGACACGACCGATGCCGAGATCACCACGCGACTTCGCGCCGTGCTGAAGCAACTCGGTCTTGAGGGCACAGAACAGACGCGGGTGGGCGATCAACGGAAACGCGGCGTCAGCGGTGGGCAGCGAAAGCGAGTAAACCTCGCCATGGAACTGCTCACCGACCCCCCGATCCTCGTCCTCGACGAACCCACGTCGGGCCTGTCGAGCATGGATGCCCTGTCGGTCATCGAGCTGCTGAGGTCTCTGGCTGATGTCGGAAAAACGATCATCGTCACCATCCATCAGCCGAGTGTCGACGTGTTTCGGCTGTTCGACGCCGTGGCCGTGATCGCCCGGGACGACTCGACGCGACAGGTGGGCCAGCTTGCCTACTTTGGCCGAGCCTGGCCCGATTCCGTGAATTTTTTCGAGCCGCGAGGCGATGCTTCGGCGCCCCCAGCGACCCCCGATGGCCTTCTCCGCGGTCTCGGAACCAGGCCGGTAACGGAATGGGTGCGTCTCTGGAACGACTCCGCCGCCAGATCGATTTGGGTGGTCGGCCGCGCGAGCGGTCAGGCTGGCACGAGTGTCCCGCATCGGCGGCAGAAACCTCGGCCGGTTGCCAGGCTGAGCCAGTGGTCGACCCTCGTCGCCCGCAGTCTCGCCGTGAAAGCGGCCGACCGATGGAACACGGCCGTGTTGTGTCTGCAGGCACCGGTCGCAGCGGTTCTTATCACCTTGGTCTTCTCGCACGTGTTGCGTACAGACCCAACAGTTGCCACGTGGGCTGAATCCAGCGCACGCATGGCCACGGCGATGTTCGTGACGGCGCTCGCAGCGATTTGGTTCGGCATATCGGGTACGGCGCGGGAGATCGTCACCGAGTGGCCGATCTATCGTCGTGAGCGAATGGTCGGCCTCTCGATCCTTTCATACTTGTGCTCGAAGCTCACCGTGCTCGCGGCCGTGGCAGCGGCGCAAACCGTCATGCTGCTGGCCATCGTTGCCCCGGGCTGCGGGCTCGTTGGGTCGTGGTGGCATGCGTGGCTCGTGCTCTTCGCTGCCTCGCTCGTGGGGGGAGCCGTTGGCCTCGTGATCTCGGCGTCGTTGAGCACAGCCGAGGCCGCCGCAGGCGTGCTGCCAATCCTGCTTCTGCCGATGATCGTTCTCGGTGGGATCCTCGTGCCACTCGGCGAGCTTCCCGCGGTCACGCGACCACTGGCCGCAGCCACACCGTCCCGGTGGGCCTTCGAGGGGCTCGTCGTGCCAGAGGCGCTCGCGCGGCCGCGAGTCCGTCGCGCCGTTGCCGATCCGGAGGCAACGACTGATCGCGCGCCACGTGCGCGGGTGCCTGTCATCACGGTGGCCGGAAAAAAGCCGCACTTCATCCTCCCGGGCCGTCGGAGGATCGCCGAGACGCTCGAGGATGCGGCCGCGGTAGCCGCGGCAGCACTGCGGCAGGCCGAACAGGAAGCCAATCGCAAGGTCGAGGCGATGCAGCGGCAGACGGCAGCTGAGATGGAGAAACGCGCGACGGACATGCGCCGCGAAACGGAGGAAGCGGTACGTCGAGCGATGGAGGAGTCAAAAGCCGACATTGAAGCAACGATCGACGTCCGCATCAGCGGAGCCAACGAAGCCATCGAAACGCGGCTCCGCGAGATGCAGGAGGCCATGGAGACTGAGCGAGACCGCATGAAGAAGGTGCTGGAATTGGTCGAGCCACCTGGCGAGCTCGTGCCACCATCGAAGAAGGCCAGCCCTTCGGAGATCGACATGGCCGAGCAATTTTTCCCAAGGTCCACGTGGCGTTCTTCCGCGGGAACCCCGCTCCTCGTCCTTGCGGGCATGGCCGCCGCTGGAGTTTTGGCGTCTGGGGTCATCCTCGCTCGCCGCGACGCCTGACCGTAAGATGCGGCGGGTGAGGCTGATGACCACATGCTCCGTGGGGCCGATCGCAAGCTTCCAAGGGAACGCGGATGACCGAGCCGGATGAATCGAAGGGGGATGGCTTTTGGCATGAACTGGCCAGTGTGGTCAGCCGGGCCCGCGACGTGTGGAATCTCATCGGTCCCGGAGATCGGCGGCGCCTTGGCCTCGTTCTGATTCCCACGCTCTTGGCATCAACGACGGCCAACGCCGTTCCGTTGCTCTTGAGTGCGATGGTCAACCAACTGGCGATCACCCGTGACAACCATACGATGGCCGACCAGTGGTCGGACATCGCGTTGAAGTACGTGGCCCTCGTCGCATTGGCGACGCTGGCTTCCGAAGCACTCCTCGTCGTTCGCAAGTTTTTCGTCAGCCGGGTGTGCACCCGGATCGAGCGAAATCTGTCGATCGGCGTGATGCGGCAATTGTTCAAGGAGAATCTCCAGTCGCTGTCGCGGGAGCAAATCGGCGTCTTGCACGGCCGGGCCGTGCGCGGCGTCGAAGGGTTCATCAAGTTCCTGAAGCTGGGCTTCAAGGAGTTTTTCCCGTTGGTATTCAGCGTGGTGACGGCGTTGGCCTACGCTTTTTACCGCGAGCCCCGCATCGGCCTGCTGATGGTCGTTGGGTTGATCCTCACGGTCCTGGTCGCCGCTCGGCAGTTGACCGCTCAAAAGGGGATGCACCTGGCCATGGTCCGAAGCCGTTCGCGAATGGACGGCAAGATGATCGAGCAACTCGAAGGCATCGAATACATCCGCGCCGCAAACACGATGGCCCTGGAGATCGATCACGTATCCGCTGTTGCCGATCAGCGCCTGGCGAGCGACACGCGTCTGACCATGTCAGGCGCCTTGCACGACGCGCTCAAGTCGCTGAACGACTGGGCACTTTCGCTTGTCGTGCTGGCGTATTCGGTGCATCTCGCGGCGATTGGCGAGATCAGCCTCGGGGACATCGTGGCGATGGTCGGCCTGGCGGCGAACATGGCCCGGCCTCTCCGCGATCTGCATCGGATCGTCGACGACGCGTACGAGGTACGGTTCCGCGTCGATGCGATGATCGACCTCATGGACAACGCGCCAGATGCATCCTTCGCGCCCTCGATCGGGCCTACGCCGACGATCATGCGGGGATTCGACCAGTTGCGGGGGCCGCGGGACCATTCCGAGTTCCATGAGCCGAACTTCGACACGGACGAGCCGATCTTTACCGCGAGGCACATCACCGTCGACTACGCCTTGGAAGACGGCCGTTGCCACCGCGTGCTGGACGATGTCTCACTGGACATCGTGCGGGGCGAAACCATCGGCTTTGCGGGACCTTCCGGATCGGGGAAGTCGACCCTGTTAAAAGTCATGATGCGACTGACGCACCCGGTCTCCGGCTCGGCCACCCTGGGCGGTGTGCCAATCGAACACACCTCCCGCGACTCCATCGGTCGCGCGATCGCCTACGTCGGGCAGAATCCATACGTTTTCTCAGGCACGATCGCTGAGAACATCGCCTATGGGACCGACGTGCCGCCTCTCGACCATGACCACATCCGCATGGCTGCCGAGCAGGCGGGGATTCACGACGAGATCATGGCCATGCCCGATAGCTATCAGACCGTTTTGCATCAGCGCGGACAGAATCTCTCAGGAGGCCAGCGCCAGCGGATCGCCTTGGCCCGGGCGTTCCTCAAAGACGTGCCTCTGCTGATCCTCGACGAAGGCACGTCCGCGCTCGACAACATCAGCGAACATCGCGTGCAGCAGGCGATCGAGGAACTGTGGCGTGGACGCACTGTCATCATGGTCGCGCATCGTTTGACCACGCTGCGTTCCGCGAATCGGATCGTCGTGTTCGAGGGGGGCAAGATCGCGCAGATCGGTACGATGGAAGAACTGTCATCCCGGGAGGGTGTGTTCCGTGAGTTGTTGAGGAAATCGCAGGATCATTGAGGGGCGAGGCGATCGGCCCGCGGCTGTTGCGGGCCTGTTTTCAGCGGGCTAGCATCAGCACGGTCTGGTTCCCGCGGGTGGAGCGATTCGAATCGAGAGACGGGAGACTGCGTCATGCGAAGATTGATTTCCTCAGCGATCGGTGCAGCCCTCGGGCTTGTCATGCTCTGCGGAGCGCCGGCGGAAGAACCACGTCCCAAGTACCCCGACTTCGGTTACGCGCCGAAGGATCACGAGGGACCGCTGTTCCGCCTTAGCCAGGATTATCCAACGGAGCTTCCCGGTGCCGAGGCGCTGCCGGCCTTCTTCCAGCCGGAGTTCACCGGTGACGAGTTTCGTCGGCACTACAAGGACCATTGGCGAGAGTACTTGGTCGCGGTTCGTGACCACTGCTTCGAAGGCAATCACGAGGTCGATTGGAACGTCGACCTCAACACGAAGCGGGCCTGGTATCACATGCCATGGCAGCACTGGGGGCGCTTTGGCCGCGAAGGCTTGCGCGGCTTGACCAAGGAGGCTTCCGTCAAGCCGCATCAACTGGCTCCGACGCAGACCTCGCGAGGGCAGGCCTATGCCGTCGCGTTTTACAACGACTTTGCCGGCCATTTGCTCGGCACAATTTGGCGCGACGTGGAAGCTCCAGACGCCGCTGTCATCGAACCGGCGGGCGGGTTCCCGCACGGGTCCGTGATCTTCAAGCTTTTGTTCGTCGACATCCCGCTGAGCGAGGTTCCCTCGCTCGAGGATCCGATTCTGTGGCAAGCGTACATCACGTCGACATTCGACAGAGAGGATCGCGATATTCGTCCCGTCGCGTTGATCCAGATGGATATCATGGTCAAGGACGATCGCGCCGATAACGGCTGGCTCTACGGCACGTATCAGTACAACGGCAAGCTCGGTAACGCGAACCGTTGGGACAACCTCGTTCCCGTCGGCTTGCAGTGGGGAAACGATCCAGACGTCACGGGAAATGACTTTACGAACCCGCACCCAGTCGCCACGAGGATCAACCCCGCCATCAAGGAGTCGGTCATCAACCCCGACCCAACCGAACTTCCGGCGACGCACCTCGGCTGGAACGGTCGATTGAACGGTCCAGTCGACAATGCTCGGAGTTCGTGTATGAGTTGCCACCTGACGGCCCAGCACCCGTATCGACCGAAGCGGATCATGCCCCACGCGGCATTGCCGGATCCCACACCAGGTTCGGACGAGTGGATGGCGTGGTTTCAAAATCGCGACTGCACCGAGGCGTTTGATGAAGGCCTGACATCCACCGACGGCAGTCTTCAGCTGGCCATGAGCCTTCTGAATTTCCACGAATGGAAACACAATCGTGGGGGCTTCTACTCGCGCAGGCCCCCAGCCGCCGCTCATCCGCAGCCGCAGGCCCGAGATCGTTGATCGTTCGGGAGCGAGGAACGGTACGCATGTCTCTTGCCACGATCCAGCCGCAGTTGCTCCTCGTCCTGTTGGCGTTTCAGAATCGGTTTCTCGATCGGGCGGAGTTGCTGGCAGCGATCGACGCTTGTTCCGACGATTCGTCGCGGCCGATCGGGGAGATTTTGCTCGAGCGAAAGCTGCTCTCGGCCGAAGAACTCGAGTCTGTCGAACTACTCGCCGCGAATTGTGTGCAGCAGCACAACGGGGATGCCGCACGGACGGTGAAAGACACGGCTGCGGACGATACCCCGCAGATTGCCGAGCCTCGATCCACGGCAGCTGTCGATGTCGGTGAGAGCACGTCGCAAGGGATGCGATTTCGCATTCTTCGGCCGCATGCGCGCGGCGGGTTGGGGGAGGTGTTCGTCGCCGAAGACACCGAGCTTCACCGCGAGGTGGCGTTGAAACAGATGCAGGCCCGACACGCCGACAGCGAGCGGACCCGAGCACGGTTCGTCCTCGAAGCCGAGATCACCGGCGGACTCGAGCATCCGAGCATCGTCCCGGTTTACGGACTGGGCACCTATGCGGACGGTCGACCTTTTTATGCGATGCGGTTCGTTCGCGGCGAGAGTTTCCGCGGGGCGATCGCCGCCTTCCACACCTCGTTCAAGCGGAGGAGCGGTGCCGCCCGCACCCTGGAGTTTCGCAAGCTGTTGGGACGGTTCGTCAACATCTGTGACGCCATCGCCTATGCCCACAGTCGCGGCGTCTTGCATCGCGACTTGAAGCCCGACAACGTGATGCTCGGGAAATACGGCGAGACGCTCGTCGTCGACTGGGGGCTGGCCAAGGCTCTTGGCAAGCGCGAGACGCCGGCCGACGATCTGCATTCCGACGAACGCCTTCTGGATCCGATTTCGGAGGGGGACGTTGCCGAGACGCAACTGGGGACGGCGATCGGCACACCCGGATATCTCAGCCCCGAGCAGGCGACCGGCCGGATCGACGAGCTCGGCGCTGCGACCGATATCTACAGCCTCGGCGCGACGATGTATCACCTCCTCGTCAACCGCCCTCCCATCAGGGGCGACGACCTGCGAACGGTGCTCGAGCGCACGAAGCGAGGGGAGATCAAGCCGCCGAGGCAACTCGATGCCCGTGTGCCCCGCGGCCTCCAGGCGATTTGCCTGAAGGCCCTGGCGACGAAGCCTGAGGATCGCTACCCGACGGCCCGGGCGCTGGCCGACGACGTGGAGCAGTGGTTGGCCGACGAGCCTGTCTCGGCGCTTCGCGAAGGACCGCTGGTGCGGCTTGGCCGGTGGATGCGGAAACACCGCGCCCTCGTCGGTTCGATGGCGGCGGCCATCGTCGTGGTGGCAGCTGTTGCCAGTGCCGCGGCCGTTTCCATCGAGCGGGCCCGCCGTGAGGCAACGGACCTTGCCGAGGCGAACGGCCGTCTGGCCACCAAGAATGAGCAGTTGGCCGACACCGAGCGGAAGGCGAAGGAGCAGGCTGAGCGGAGTGCGCAGGAGGCCGACAAGCAGCGAAATCTGACGCTCGATACGCTCAATGCCCTCGTGTACGACGTGCAGGATCAACTCGCGAACCGCGCCGGCATGCAGGAACTGAAGCGGCGACTCCTCGATACGGCTCGGATGAATCTGACCAAAATTGGTGGATCGTCGGATGGCAGGACCCGAACGGTCGATCGTCTGTCGGCTGCCGCGATGGTGAAGACGGGCGATTTGTTCGCCACGCTCGGCTCGATGGACGAGGCAGCGACATTGTATCGCGAGGCGGCTGATGCTTTGACGAAGTCGCTCGCGGCTGACCGGAGCGACGCCTGGGTACGGCAGGTGCTGTCGGTCGCACAGAACAATCTCGGCGGAATCCTGCAACAGCAAGGGGATCTGCCCGCCGCGCGAACCCTCTTTGAGCAGAGTCTCGCGCAGCGAAAGCAAGCCTTGGCGGAGATGCCGGATGACATCGACACGGAACGCGACGTGGCCATCTGCTACGTGCGGCTGGGCGAGGTCGTGCGGCAACAAGGCGACGTAGCGGCCGCCCGAAAGCTGTACGAGCAGAGCCTGGAGATCACCTCAAGGATCGCAACGAGCCGGCCTGGCGACCGGCAGGCGCAGCGGGATCTGGCAATTGGATACAGTCGTTTGGGCGATATCTATCTCCGCCAGGGCGATGCGACGACCGCCGAGACGTTTTTTCGCCGTGATTGGGAGGTCAGTGGCAAGCTGGTCGAGGCCGATCTCGACAACGTGCAGGCCAAGCGGGACCTCATGATCGCGGAGCACAGGCTCGGCGATCTCCTGATGGAAACCGACCCTTCGGCCGCCCGTGCCTTCTACGAAAAGGGCCTGGCAACCTGCCGAGATCTGGCCGAGGCGGACAAGAACGACGTCTCGATCCAACGTGATCTGTCGGTTGCGCACAGCAAGCTCGGCGACGTTGCCGTGAAGACTCAGGATTGGAAAACGGCTCGCGAACACTTTGAAGGGGCCTTGCAGATCATCGCCCTCTGCGCGGAGAAGAATCCCACAAATGCTCAAGCCCAACGCGATTTGTCGGTCGCGAGCGAGCGATTGGGAGACGTGCTGTTACGGATTGGAGACGCCGCCGCATCGCTAGAATATTTTGAGCGAGCTTTGACAATCAGCGAGCAGTTGGCCGCCGCGGATCCGGCAAACGCCCAATCCCAGCGAGATTTGTCGGTCGCGCTGAACAAAATGGGCGACCTCGCGAACCAATTCGGATCGTGGGATGGTGCGAGGCACTTCTATGAACGGGCACTCGCGATCCGCCTCCGGCTGGCTGAGCCCGATTCAGCCAATGCCGGAGCACGGCACGACGTGATGGTCAGCCACTCGCGCATGGCCACCGTTTTCTATGCCGAAAAGAAGTACACCGAGGCGGAGGCGGCTTACCTCGCCGCGATCGCGATCCTGGATCAGATGATCACCGACGGCATGCTCGTGGATCGCTCTACGACAGAACGGGCAACGATCCAGGCGAGTCTCGATGCCTGCCAGAAAGCCGCACGCGATGCGCAAGACGGGCCACCGCCTGATCCATGAAAAGCCACAGGATCCGCAACACGCTCGGCGGTGCGCGGGCGGCCGCGCCGGCTACTCACGAAATTTGAACAGGGCCTTGGGTGTTCGCCGGCGGTGAGCTGCCTAGGATCCTGTTGCCACTCTATGGCGATGCCTAAGGAAGGTCCTTCGGCATCAACGAATCCAAGCCGGCCGCGGTCGCGGCCTCTTTATCACGAGGTGTTTGATGTGGTTCTCCAGACTGATGACGACAGCAATTGCAGGGCTTTCAGTGACGTTGGCCGGCAGCTTTGCAGCGGGTGATGAGTGCCCGATTGCCAAGCAGCAGAGAATGGCCAAGCAAGCGGCAGGCGGTCACGTGCAGACGGTGGCTCACGCCGCTGCGACGAAGGACATCGTCGATACGGCAGTGGCGGCGGGCGATTTCGGCACGCTCGTGGCAGCCGTCAAGGCGGCCGGCCTCGTCGAGACACTCAAGGGCGAAGGTCCGTTCACCGTTTTCGCCCCGACCGATGCGGCTTTTGCCAAGCTGCCAGCCGGCACGGTCGAAACGCTTCTCAAGCCTGAAAACAAGGCCAAGCTCGTTGCCATCCTGACGTACCACGTGGTGCCAGGGAAGGTGATGGCTGCCGATGTGGTCAAGCTGACCGAAGCCAAGACCGTGCAGGGCAAGTCTGCCAAGGTGAAGGTCGTCGACGGCAGCGTGATGATCGACGGCGCCAAGGTCGTAAAGACCGACATCGCGTGCGGCAACGGCGTGATCCACGTGATCGACGCGGTCATCCTGCCGGAATGACATGATGTGCAGAGGCGTTTCACGCCTTTGCACAACGCAGGGCCGCCGCCAGAAGATCTGGCGGCGGCCCTTGCTCGTTACTTGCCAAGGCCTTCGTCGATCCGGCCGGTTTTCCGCCAGCCTCCCCACGTACCATCCCATCGCAGTTTTCGCCGCGGTGGTACAGCGGTCTTCAGAACGCGGAACCAAGCGGGCAATCACCGCCTGCTAACGGCGTGGCTTGACCGTGGAAGAGGTCAGCGACGCGGCCGAACCCTGACCGGCCAGGGCGGCGAACAGCCTGGCCATCAGCGTCACCGTGAGTGGGGGAACCGAACCCGGCAACGCGGGCACATGGAAGGCCAGCTTCATCGAAGGCGGCGTCGCCGACACGAGCCCGAAGGGAATCAAAAGGTCGTAGCGGTCCTGGACGGCCGGTCGATTCGCCACGGGCTTCGTCGTGGACAGAAACACCGTCTTGAGAGTGGCCGCCGCGGCCTTGGGCTGCTGGGCTGCTGCCGCATGGGCGGCCGTAGCACGGCTCTTCGTGGTGGTCGTGAGCCAACTGGGGTAGCCGAGTTGGCCGAGAATCGCCTGGATGCTCTTCGGGTCGCTGATCGTGTCGCTGTGGTCCACGGGCTGGCCGTGGACGTTGTAGTCCTGCGGGAGCAGATGAATGGCGGGGTTGCCCACGAAGGACGGCGGCACGGCAGACACCACCGCGACGAAGCCGTCGCCGTTTGACGCCACACTCACGTCCTTGACCCACGGCTTGTACGCGAACATGCCGACGACATCCTGGGCGCTTGCGATCAGCGGCAGCACTGGCTTGATGAAAGCAGCCGGCTGGGTCGTCGCGTACGTGAGCGTGGTGTTTTTGGTGCCGTAGACCACGGCGAACGTGTCGAGCTGGTTCACGAATCCCGTGGCCACGGCACCGGATGCAGTCCAGTTCACGTCGAGGAGGAGAGCATTGCGGTACCGCGGGTTGCTATTGACCGTGTGGCCGTCGAGAAAGGCGTAGGTCGCGTTTTCAGCCCAGATCGACGGGATGTATTGCTCCATGAAGCGGTACGGATCGGGCTTGCCGGTCAGCGGGTTGCTGATCGAGGCCCGCGTGATGAGCGGAGCGCCATCAGGGCCGTAAATCATGCCGCCGAAGCTCGCCACCTGGAGGTAGGGCAGTTCTACGAACGGGTAGAGGCCACCATTGAACACATCGCTGCCCAGTGGGTTCGCGAAGTTGTTCGCCAGGAGGTTGTAGATGCCTGAGGCGCCCTGGAACGGCGGTGCAGCCGCGACCCAGGCTTGGATCTTTGGCATCGACGGATCGAGGTAGGCGGCGCTGCTGACATACGCCCGCACCAGCAGATTGCCCTCGCTGTGCGAGACGATGTCGACGCCGGGGAATGGGCCCGAGTTCGTGGGATCAGCGTGCCACGCTACCTCCGCCTTCTCGAGCCAATACCCCAGGTAGCTCACGCCGTAGTCGAAGCGGCCGTTGGTCATCAGGTCGGCGGTAACGTTCGCCAGAAAGCCGTCCTCGGTGCCGTCTGTCGGAGCGACCGGCATCCGCCAGTCATGCACGGCAGCGAAGAGGTCCACGCCATCTTGGTAGCCCACGTCACGCAGTGCCTGAAGCAGGGCGTTGGACGGCGACACGACGCCCAAGGGCGCGACCGTGAACTCGGTCGCGAGATTGTCGGGCGGCGTGCCGAGATGGGTGAGAAAGTCGTTCAGGTGGACGCCGGCCTGGACGAACTTGCCGGCGTTTAGGTCGTTGATGACATCCCGCGGGAGCGACGCCGGCTGCCCAGGCACAAACAGCACGGGCACGTTGGAGAGCGCGAGCCGGGCTTCAAGCCGTTCGACGTGAGGCTGAAAAGCCCTGCGTGGCTGGACCGATTCGTCACGCACACACCAGGCCATCACCGACCTCCAACCGTGGGACATGATCTTTCGAGCATGCCACGCATCCGCGGCCGGGGCAAACGGGCGGTCAGTACGAATACTTGCCGAGGGCCGTGGTGATCCGCGCCGTGTCGGCCTTGGCGAGGACGTCCGTACCGCGGAGGTTTCGCTTCCGCTTGCTCGAGAGGCGCACCTGGAGATGGCTCGTGCCCGCACGGCGATGCTTCACCTTGCCGGTGGCCGTGAGCCGGAAACGCTTCTTGGTGCCCTTGTGGGTTTTCTGCTTTGGCATGGTGATGGGCTCCTGGTTCAGTGGACGGGAACAAGTCTTGATGACGCCGCTGGAGGCGGCCGTTTGTCTTTTTCAAAGTGAAAAAAGGCCATGGAGGGCTTTTTTTACTTGGGAGATAGCGTACAGGTGAGTCGGCGACCGGCCTGCTGCGGGGGGGCTTCCATTTTGCTGATGTCTTCGAGCTTCGCAACGATCGCCTTCATCACTCGCTGTCCCTCGTCGATGTGGGCCATCTCCCGTCCGCGGAAGACAACCGAGACAACCACCTTGTCTTTGTGAAGGAGAAAGGCGCGAGCCTGGGCAACTTTGAAGTCGATGTCGTGATCCCCCGTCTTGGGACGGAGGCGGATTTCCTTGATCCTGGTGTGGTGAACGTGGGTCTTGTGATGCTTCTTCTTTTGCTGGTACTTGAACTTGCCAAAGTCCATGATCCGGCAGACGGGGGGCTTTTCATTGGGTGCCACCTCCACCAGATCGAGGCCTGAATTCCGCGCGAGCGACAGGGCGTCGTCCGTGGGAACGATCCCCAACTGGCTGCCGTCAGCCCCGATAACACGGATCGGCGTGATCCGAATCTGATCGTTGATGCGATGCTGCTTCTCTATGGCTCACGCCTCCCGGCCGCGGAACGATGATCCGCTCGCCCGGGGAAGTAGCACTCTTCGCACCTCGGGACAGCAGATCTCCCTGTCATGGGCGGCACGGGAAGCCTAACTGACGGCAGAGCGCAAACTCTTCCGCAGTAAAACCGCCTGGCCGCAGCCCCGGAGTGTCGCTGGAAAAGGGCGTTGCGTCAAGGCAACACCCCGGAGGAGGCCCTTTTTTCTGGCCTCCTGGCTTCGCGGTTTTCCGCCGCGTTGGGGCTGGCCGGCTCTGGGTCGGGAAGAAGGACAATTCCCGCGACGAGCTCGTGGTCGGCGCCGCCGAAACGCTCGGCCATCGCTGGCTCGAGCATGAACGTGACGGCCGAGCGGTAGCCTGCCCGATCGGTGAGCACATGGTGAATCCACCGAAAGGCCCGGCCTTCCGCCGCGCCCTCGGCCTCGACCCGGACCATGCGTGTGCCGTCGTCGCGGGTGGTTTCGTTCGCCGCGGCGATGTGGCCGAACTGCTCGCCGAGTGATGCCTGCACGTCGCGGCTGACCTCTTCAACCGTTGGCGGGGACTCTGGGGCTGACCGCGGCAGCGGCAGAATCGAGCACTGGGCGACAAGCGCGCCGCGATCCGCGAGCCGCATCACGAGCCCCTCGGGGCCATCTTCCACCACTCGCCAGCGACGATCGAGCACGAGCGTGTACCGACCGTGGGGATGACGGTGCCACACCATGCCCGTACGGCCCTGCCCTACAGGTCGACCAGGGGCAGGGGCGTCGAGCCGGTGCGTGTCGTCGCCGGGCATGCTGCTGCACCGCATCGTGAGCGTGGCTTCGATGTCGAGGCCCGGCGCCACCCAGCCTGGCTCCCGCTGCTCGGCGAGCGTCACGTGGAGTTGATCGATCGATCCCGTGATGAGCCACTGCTCGGCGGCGGCTGCCGGATCGCAGGCGGCGTGGGCCGTGCCTTTCACCGTGATGCGAGTGGCTACACCGTCTACGGCACCGGTGACGGTGCCCGTGAGGCCGAGCGTCGCGCCATCGCTCCCTGCCTCGACGAGTGCAACATCGATCCCTCCCTCCGTGACGGTGTCGATCGCCAAGAGCCCGGCGACCACGTCGGCTGGCACCTTCCAGGTGGTATCCGTGGCCGTCGCCCCCTCGGGGACGATCTGCCCCAGGAGCAGCGGGTCGAACGGCGTGTCGAGCAGCTCTGCCTCCTCACGCGACAGGAAGCCCTCGGTAAGGCTGGGCGTGGGCGTAGTGCCCACGAGTTCGACGAAAATGTCACGAGCGTCGGCCGCCAGCGTGACTCGGTCTGTGCGATCGCCGACCTTCACGGCGGCGGTGGCGCGGCGGTAGCGGCGGCTCGCCGCATCAGCTGCTGATTCGCCTGGCAGCTCCACAAAATCGAACGCCGCCCGCACATCGACCGGCTCCCGCACGGACTCGCTGTCCTTTCCAGCGGGGGCGATCAGGTGGCCGCGAACTGTAAGGCCAAGCTCCACGCGCGTCGGTGCGGGAGTGGTGTCGCCAGCGAAAGCTGGGACGGTGGCGGCCAAGGCCGCGAGGGCGACGAGCATGCGCATCGGTCGGCAGGGTTCCGAGGTTGAGTGAGGCGACCAGCCCGCCGCCATCGGTCTTTCGGCGGCTGAGAACTGGGGCCAACGGTTTTTCACGGCGCCCGCTCGCCTTCTGCCACAGGCCCACCAAGTGTCCTTATAAGGCGTGCTTATGTACTAAGTGTCTTTGTTCACAATAAACCGCATTTTTCGCTGAAAATGGGATTCTGTGCGGCCTGCGGTGAGAAGGGAGGTCGTTTCCCGTGCGAATCGCTGCAAGCGCGCCGAAGGTGGCATTTTCGTTTGATATCAAGGCGAAAAGCGATCCCTTCGTGCGGCCCTCAAGAAAAATATTTAAGTTTGCCAAAGTGTCGCGAACCCTTTTCCAGACTCGGCCGTATAACTCTGACGTCCGCGGCACCGGAACCAAGAGGCCAGGAAGGCCTTGGAGGCGTGGACGAGGGTGGTTGTTCGAGCGGACAATGGGCTCCGGGAGGAGCGGCCGAACGGGCGCGTCAGGGGCGCTTGATTGGTTCGTCTCCCGGCCACTACCGGCATGGATTGCCGGCGAGGAGCAATGCAATGCGTTCCGATACCAGTGGTTTTCTGCGTCTCTACTTGGACGGTGGGAGCATCCAGGAGCCTGATCGCTCCCAGGAGGCCGGTCGCTCGGTGACCGGGGGCGGCTTCACTACCAGCATCGCGTCCGATGAGCAGGTGCTCACGCTCGAGGAACTAGCTCGTCGGTTCACCGTCTCCACCAAGACCATCTCGCGGTGGAGAGAGCACGGCCTCGTGGCACAGCGGTACACGGTCAGCGGCCGACGACGGGTTGGCTTTCTGGCGAGCACCGTCGAACGGTTCATCCGGGCAAACAGTTCGCGGATCGATCGCGGCAGGCGGTTCAGCCAGCTTTCGGGCGAGGAGCACGACCGGATTATCGCGTGGTCGCGGCGGCTTGCCGCTGCTGGCGCGAGCCCGGCCGATGTGCATCGTCGGATCGCCAAGCGGCTCGATCGCAGCGTGGAGACGATCCGCTACACCCTCAAGCGGTACGACCAAGAGCATCCGGATACCGCTGTCTTCGGTGTCTCCGATGGCAAGCTGCGTCCGGAGACCTGCGGCCGCATCTACCAGCATCACCTGCGTGGTGAGCCGGTGGAGTCGATCGCCAGGCGGTACCACCGCTCGAAGGCGAGCATCTACCGGGTGATCCTGGCGGAGCGGGCCGACCACGTGCGGCAGTTGCCGCTCGATTTCATGGCCAATGCCCTCTTTTCGCGGACCAGCGCGGAGAAGGTGGTGAACGAGCGATACCCCGGCATCGACGAGCCAGCCAAGCGGGTGCGCAGGCCTACGGGCCTGCCTGCCTACTTGGCGAGCCTCTATGAGGTTCAGCTTCTCACCCGCGAGCAGGAGGTGTGGCTGTTCCGGAAGTTCAACTACCTCAAGTACAAGGCGGTGAAGCTCCGCGACCAGCTCGATCCCGAGCGGCCCGTCGCCCGGCTCATGGATCAGATTGAGAAGCTCTACACGGAGATCGTGGATCTCAAGAACCGGATCGTGCGTGCGAACCTCAGGCTCGTGGTGTCGATCGCCAAGCGGCGTGTGTCGCCGGGCGATACCTTCTTTGACCTCGTGAGCGACGGCAACATGTCACTCATCCGCGCAGTCGAAAAGTTTGACTACGCACGGGGCAACAAGTTCAGCACCTATGCCTCGTGGGCGATCATGAAGAACTATTCCCGCACGATCCCAGACGAGCACAAACGACGCGATCGGTTCCGCGCGGCCGACATGGATCTCCTCCATACCACGGCCGACGCTCGGGAAGACGAGTCGCAGCAGCGGCTGGCGGTGCGGGATCGGCTCGCGCAGGTGGGGCGGTTTCTCGATCAGCTCGACTCGCGTGAGCAGACGATCATCATCCGTCGCTACGGCCTCGACCCCGAGCAGGAGCCGCAGACCCTCAAGGAAGTCGGCTCCGCCCTGGGCGTGACCAAGGAGCGGGTGCGTCAGATCGAGGTCAAGGCCCTCGAGAAGCTCCGCGTGGCCGCTGCCGCCCATTCGCTCGTGCCTGAGTTGTGATGTGGCTTCACGGTGGCAGGGCGGTCCGTAGCAGCCCCTGCCACCGCGCTGGCCTCCCGTCCGGCAGCCGCACCGCCGGTCCTGCGTTTTTCTTGCGAGTTGCGGTGTGGCCCGCGGGGTTTATGGGCCAGGCACAGGCACGCTTTGGTGGGCGTCGTTGCCGGGGTATTCTCGAGGGCATGATGCACTTTGCTTTTCGACGTTGTCCCGGCGGCCTCGTGGCCTGGGGCATGGTGGCCTTGTTCGCGCCCGCGGTCGCATCGGCTTTTGATGGCTGGCAGGGCATGCGGGTGATCTCGCTCGATGGCCGCGCCGACCGGCTCTCCGTGGCAGACCTTGAAGGCGATGGCCGGGATGATGTGGTCGTCGTCAATCCCCGGCAGGCAAGAATCGATCTCTACCGCTGGCTCGATCCCGCCGCCCGCACCCGTGCCGATGTCGCCGATCCCGACCGTCCCAACGAGCTGCCCCTGGCGCCCGAGTGGGCGCGAGGCGAGATCGCTATCGACGAGATGCCGCTCGATGCCGTGACCCACGATACCGACGGCGACAAGCGGCCCGAGGTGCTCGTCTTTACGACTCCATCCAACCGCATCGCGATTTACAGTCGCAACAAGGATGTGCCCATCGATGGCCGCGGCGAGTGGCAGAAGACGGGTGAGTGGAATCTGCTCGCCGGTTCGCCATCCAGCCGCGGCGGCCTGCTCGTGGTCCGCGACCTGCCAGGAGGTCGCCACGAACTGCTCGTGAACTTCGACGAGGGCATCCAGCGGCTGCCGCTCGAGAAGGGGGCGCGGGCCGAATGGCTCGCACCACGCGAGGTGCGCAGCCGGCTCGATTGGGCGCTCGCCGATGTAGACGGCGACGGCCATGACGATCTCGTCGAGTGGACGAATGTGGCGCGGCAGGTGATCCGCTGGCATCCGTGTGCCGCCAGCGGAACGCTCCTCCCCGCGCAGACCCTCTACGACCGGTCAGTCGATGCCTTTGCCACCGCCGAGGGCCCACGCGGCCCGGCCGATCTGTTCCTCCTTGGCGGCAGCGACAAGGGCGTGCTCCGGCAGTATCGCCTCGTACGGGGTGCGGCATCTGATGTCGGCCGGCAGGATGCGCTGCCGATGGGCTCCTCGGCACGCCGTGGCTGGTGTGGCATGCGGCTCGACGGTGCGCCGGCGATCGTGGCCGCTGATTCCACGCAGCCCCGGCTGCGGGTTCACACGCTCACGCCCAAGGGGTGGTCGAGCGAGCAAACATTCCCGGCTGTGGGTGGCATTAAGTCTGTCGTCGCGCCACCGGCAGCCGCGGGCGAGGGGCTGCTCCTCGTGTGGGCCAAGGACGCAGCCGACTTGCATCGCAGCCGCTGGGAGAAGGGTCGGCTCACCTACCCACAGCCCTGGGTGCAGGAGGGGAAGGACCGCAAGATTCTCGCGCTCGACTCCGTGGGGCCGGTTGCCTGGTGGGCCCAGCGGGTCGGAAACGATGTCGATCTGTTTGTGTGGCCGCCCGATGCCAAGGAGCCGACGCGAACCCGGTTCACCGACCTCGGCGCCAAGGCCGACAAGGTGGTGTGGCTGGGCGACAACACGCTCCTCGTGCAGGACGCCTACGCCCCCGCCGCGAAGCTCGTGCGGCTGGTGGACGGCAAGACGGTCGTGACCACGCCCGCGCTCTTGGCCAAGGCCGACCTCGACGAGTACCGCCTCCTCGATGTGGATGGCGTGCGCCGCAAGGCCCGCATCACCGACGGCGTTCTGCAGTGGCTCGGCGATGATCTGCATCCGGTCGATCAGGTGATGCTGGGAGAAGGCCAAAAGCTCGTCTCATTCCTGCCGATTCCCGGAGTTCGTGGCCAGGCGTGGGCGCTCGAAAAAGGAGGGGCGTTCCTGCACCGGCTCAAGGCCGACGAGGCTGGCGTGATGCGGTCTGTCGAGACGATCAAGCCACCCACGGGCACCTCGCTCGAGGGCGATCCGGTTATCGGCGTCGTGCTGGTCGATCAGGAGCGGATCGTGCGTCTCTCTCAGGGCGAGCCCTGGAATCTCGAGCTCGTCGAGAGCATCGACGGCCGGGTCGGGCGCCGCAGCGGTGTCCGCGAGTCGACGATCCACCGCGTGCTCACGACCGATATCGATGGTGACGGCGGCGACGATCTCTTGCTCTGCGACGACCGGCGTCATCAGTTGACGGCGGTGCTGCGTCGGCCGGGCGTCGATGGCAAGCCGGCCACGCTCGAGCGGTCTGTCACCTGGCGGGTGTTTGATGACCGCAAGTATCCCTACGATGGCGGAGAGTCGTCCGAGATGGAAAGCGAGCCCCGGCGGGCGGTTGGTTTGGATGCCGACGGTGACGGTGTCCGTGATCTGGTGCTCGTGAGCCAGGACCGGCTCTTGATTTACATGGGCCGTGATGACGCTGCTTCAGCGCCGCCGGCAGACAAAACCGCCGCTACCGCGGCCACCCCGGCCAAGGAGACCCCATGAACGCGAACACCGTCCGATACCTCAACTGGGGCGTCGCCATGGCCTTGGCGGGAGGTGCTGCCTGGGCCTCCGACATCGTGACGGTCACGCTCGTGGGTGGCGGTCGCGTGACGGCGCCGCTCCTACGACAGTCGGAGGAAGGGGTCGTGCTCGACCTCGGCCATGACGTGCTCCAAATTCCGGCCAAGCGGCTGCTGGACGTGCGGCCGGAAGACGACGCTGCGAATGAGCCGTCTCGGGCGAGTGTCGATCGCGGCATCTTTCGAACCGGTCGCCTCGAGGCCCGCGAGGTGCCGGCGCTCGTGAAGCGGTTTGGCGAGGCGGTGGTGATGGTTCGCACGCCCGGCGGGCTTGGCACGGGGTTTCTCGTGAGCCGCGAGGGTCATCTCATCACGAACTATCACGTCGTCGAAAAGCAGACCCAGTTGCGCGTGACGATGTTCCGCCAAGTAGCCGAGAAGGGGGTAGCCGAAAAGGCTGTGGTCGGGAAGGACGCCAAGGGCCCCACCGTGAACGGCCAGGCGGCAGGCTTTGAGAAGATCGAGTTTCGGAAAGTGAAGATCATCGCCCTCCAGCCCCTGCGGGATCTCGCCCTCCTCCAGATTGATGCCGACGAAATCGATGGCAGGCTTCCGGAGCCTGTCGTCATCAATGACCGTGGCGATCTTCGCGTGGGTGACATGGTGTTCGCGATCGGCAACCCGCTCGGCATGGAGCGGACGGTCACCCAGGGCATCGTGTCGAGCACGACCCGCACGATCGACACCGTGCGGCTCATCCAAACCGATGCGGCAATCAATCCCGGCAATAGCGGTGGCCCGATTTTCAATGCCCGCGGCGAGGTCGTGGCGGTGGCCTGCGCGGGAGCATCCATATTCGACGGACTCGCCTTCGGGATTCCGTCGTCTGATCTCGTCGATTTTCTGGTGAATCGCGACACCTATCTCTTCGACGAGTCGCAGCCGCAGAATGGCGTCACGTACCTGCCGCCGCCCTACCGGGCAGGGCATGACGCCGCGGACGCCAACCCTACGAAGGAGTAGTGGTGGCTGGTCAGGGATCGATCGAACCAGAGGGATTCGCATGATGTGGCTTCGAATGTGGCTTGGTGTCTGTGCCCTCGGCCTGACCGTTTCCGGAGCGTCAGCAGCCGACCTGCGGCCGTCGTGGGAATGCCTCCCGCCAGACACGGCGTTCATGATGCGGGTGCCGCGGTTGGCCGAATTCTGGAAGATGATCCAGACGCGGACGAAGTTTGGCGGTGTGGCGCTTTCGCCCAAGCGGCTCGAGGGTCTCTGGCAGACGCTCGCGACCATCAAGGACGACGATGGCGAGACATCGTTTGAGGAGCTCGAGAAGGAGCTGCGGAAGTACGGTCTGGAATCGAGCGACCTCATGCGGATCCTCGATGCGGAGTTTGGCGTTGGGGTGGTCCTGCGGAAACAGGATGGCCGGGAACCGGTGACGCCGGTGCTCGTCTGGTGCGAACCGGGCGAAGATGCGGCTGCCAAGCTCTTGGCGGCGGCGCGGCGGAAACTGGAGGAAGAGGGCGGCGACGGCGAGGATGCTACCCAGCGCATCGACATCGAGCTTGCGGGCCACGATGTCACACTAGCGATCGAGCCGAAACTCGACATCGACGATGCCGACCTGCCTGAGGACGAGGATCTCGACAATGAGGATGTCGATTCTGGTGTCGAGCGAATGAAGGATGCCAAGCTCGTGAAGGTCGGCGAGCAGCATACGTACATCACCGCCATCGGTGGGCGGTTGCTGGTCGGCACGACTTCCATTCAGCTTGCTGACGGCGATATGGATCTCGCTGCTGCTCAGGCCGAGGAAGCTCGGCGAATCTTCGCGATGTTTCTCGAATCGCATGCGAGCGACGATGAGCCGGCGCTCGCGACCGTCCTTCGCGAGCCGGCGTTGGCCGGGGCCTCGCTGCCAGGCATGCCGCTTGTCGAAGCGGTGATCTGGCTCAAACCGATTCTTGCCGCAGTCGCTTCCCAGGAAGGCGACGAGGAGTCGGATGTTGCCAGCAAGCTCGCGGTCGCCGGGATCGATGACATCGGGGGCATTGTGTTGCGTCAGGCGTTTGACGACGGCCGATGGCGGTCGGTCATAGCCATGACGCTTCCGGCACCCCGGCACGGCATGCTCGAGATCCTCGATCAGCCGTGCGACGCTTCGGAGGTGCCCGCGTTCGTAACCCGCGAGGTGGCCGACTTTTCACAGCTCTCGCTCGACCTCGGCGCCGCATACAAGACAATTCGGCAGGTGATCGTCGCCCAAGCGGATGGAGAACAGGTCACCAACATGTTCTCAGTTGCCGACGTTCAGGCACAGAGCTGGCTCGGGGTGGATGTGGCGACCGTGCTGTCGGGGCTTGGGAGCCGTCACTGGATTCTGTCGTTTCCGCCGCAGGTCGCCGAGGCCATCGAGCGGGCCCGTGCCGCGGAGGAGACTGGCGAAGACACAACACCGCTTGCTGATCGCCTCGCCGTCGTGTGGCAGGTGGCCGATGGGGCGCCCTTCGTCAAGCTGGTCGGACGCCTCGCGCAGCTTGCTGGCGGCCAGCTCGAGGAGGAGCAGGGTTTCCAAGGGGTACGAATTCCAGGGGGCGCTGCCGTCTACGTCGGTCGCGGACACCTCGTGGTCGCCATGGGCGATGGCACGATCGAAAAGACACTCGCGGCCATTCGCACGCCCCCGGAGGGCGACGCATCGCTCCGCGAAAGCGACGTGCCGCAGCGGGCGGCCGAGATCCTGCAAGCGCGGCCATCTCGGATGTATAGCGTGAGCGACTCGACCCGCACGGGAGGCACATTCGGCGCACTTCGCGATCTCGCAGCCGTGATGGAGCCAGACGATATCGAGGACGAGTCGCTGCGGGCCGTTTTCGTGGCGCTGAAGGAACTGCTCCCCACCGCCCGTGAGATGGAGGGCATGCTGGGTATCGGAGCTGCGAATCTGCGGATGACAGATGACGGTATGCTCCTAGAATCTGCCTGGGAAATGCCCGCGCCGTAAACGGTCTTCTGAATTGCCCACAGGATGCTTGCGCATGATGCGCTGGGTGGTCGCATTCGCTTGCGTCGTGCCGCTGGCTCATGCCGGAGCGGCTGAGGTTTCGTTTGATCGTGACGTGCGGCCGATCCTCGCCGAGCACTGCTTTGCCTGCCACGGCCCTGACGCTGCGGCCCGCGAGGCCGATCTGCGGCTCGACACCCGTGATGGCGCGATCGCCGACATGGCCGGCACCCGGGCGGTTGTGCCGGGAAATATCGGCGCCAGCGAGCTTGTGACGCGGATTCGCTCGACCGATCCCGACGTGATCATGCCACCCCCATCGACGAACAAGCCGCTTACGGGCGCTCAAAAAGAAACGCTCGAACACTGGATAGCTGCCGGGGCCGAGTACGAGGGCCACTGGGCGTATCGGCCGCTATCGCGGCCGGCGATACCCACTGGCTCGGCGAGTGATGCTCACCCGGTCGATACGTTTGTGGATGCGATACTCGCCAAGCGAGGGATCACGCCCGCGGCCGAGGCCGATCGGGTCACGCTCATTCGCCGTCTCTCCTTCGACCTCACGGGACTCCCGCCAAGCCCTGAAGAGATCGACGCGTTCCTGGCTGACCATCGGCCGAATGCCTACGAGTTCCTGCTAGACCGGCTTCTCGCCAGCCCCCACCACGCGGAGCGAATGGCGGCCTGGTGGCTCGACCTCGTGCGCTATGCCGACAGCGTGGGCTACCACGGCGATCAAGAAATCACGATGTGGCCGTATCGTGACTGGGTGATCGAGGCTTTCGCCACCAACATGCCCTTTGGCCGCTTTACGCGGGAGCAGTTGGCGGGCGACTTACTTCCAGACGCCACCCGGGAGCAGCGCATCGCCGCCGCCTACAACCGGCTCAACATGATGAGCGCCGAAGGGGGCGGGCAAGACAAGGAATACCATGCGAGGTACGCCGCTGACCGCGTGCGGGCCACCTCGGGCGCCTGGCTCGGCTCGACGCTCGGCTGCGCCGAGTGCCACGACCACAAATACGATCCCTTCACGACCCGCGACTTCTATACGCTCGCCGCGTTTTTCGCGGATGTCCAGGAACGCGGTATCTATGACGGCGCGAACCGCCACGGCGCCTGGGGCAACATGCTGCGGCTGCCGACGCCCGAGCAGGCGGCGAAGCAGCGTGAGCTCGAGGAACAGCTCGCGGCAATGCCGATGCCGGGCAAGCCGGCGGCGACCTCCCATGACCCTGAGGCTACGAAGGATTCGACAGCCGACACGGGCCAAAGCGATGACAAAAAAGTTGCCACCGACGGCGCCGAGTCGCACAAGAAGAAGCACAAGACCAAGCAAGACGCTGCCCAGGCACCGGTCGATCCTGTGGTGGCCGCCAGGGCAAAAGTGCAGGCCGAGCTTGATGCCGTGATCAAAGCCCAGGCAACCATGCCCGCGACCGTCTCCACGACGCCTCGTGTTGTCCGCGTCCTGGCCCGGGGCAACTGGATGGATGACTCGGGCGAGGTCGTGCTCCCGGCGACGCCCGCGTTTCTACCTGCCACGGACGGCGACCAAGAAGCCCGGCGGACGCGGCTCGATCTTGCGGACTGGATGACCGCTCCCGAGAACCCGCTCGTGCCGCGGGTGCTGGCCAATCGTCTGTGGGCGATTGCGTTCGGTGAGGGGCTCTCGCGGCGGCTCGATGACCACGGGGCGCAGGGTGAGCCGCCGAGCCACCCCAAGCTCCTCGACTGGCTGGCCTGTGAGTTGCGCGACGAAGGCTGGGATCTCAGGCGGGTTTTGCGAGCAATCGTCACAAGCCGTGCCTATCGGCGCTCGAGCATTCCTGAACCAGCCCAGCTCCAGGCCGACCCCGAAAACCGTTTCCTTGCGCGGCAGAACCGCCACCGCGTGCATGCTGAGAATGTCCGCGATGTCGCGCTGGCCGCTTCAGGCCTTCTCAATCGATCAATCGGTGGCCCAAGTGTCAAACCGTATCAGCCCGAAGGGTATTGGGATTATCTCAACTTCCCACAGCGGACCTACAAAGCCGACACCGGATCATCGCTCTATCGCCGCGGACTCTACGTTCACTGGCAGCGACAGTATCTCCATCCGGCCCTCATGGTTTTTGATGCCCCCAGCCGGGAGGAATGCACCGCTCGGCGGCCGCGGTCGAATACGCCGCTCCAGGCACTCGTGCTCTTGAACGATCCGCAGTTTGTCGAGGCGTCGCGGGCGCTGGCTGCCAAGACACTCACGGAGTCCACATCGGACTCGCTCGCCCGCGCGGCCTTCATGCTGAGGCGAGCGATCGGCCGCCCGCCCACCGCCGAGGAGATCGATGTCGTCTCCAGCCTGATCGAACGGCAGCGGGAATGGTTTGCCGGCAATCCAGCGGCAGCCACAAAACTCCTGGGAGTGGGCGCTGCGGCGAATCCAACCGAGATTGACCCGGTCGAGCTCGCTGCCTGGACAACCGCCGCCCGCGTTGTGCTCAATCTTGGCGAGGCCTACTCGAGGAACTGACCATGAACGAGGCTATCAACTCAGCGGCCGCCGCCCTTGCCCGTCGGGCATTTCTCGCGCGAGCTGCTGGCGGCATCGGCGGGCTCGCAGCGGGCTCCATGCTCGCACGGCATGCGGCGACCGCCGCCACCACGTCGGCCGATGCCTGGCCGGGCGTGATCCGGCCATTCCACGTGCCCCCCAAAGCAAAGCGAGTCATCTGGCTCTACATGGCCGGGGGGATGAGCCACCTCGACACCTTCGACCACAAGCCCAAGCTCGCCGAGATGGACGGCCAGCCGATGCCCGAGAGCTTTACGAAGGGGCAGCAACTCGCCCAGCTCCAGGGCAAGGCACTCAAGTGCATGGCGCCCCAGCATCCGTTCGAGCATGCGGGCACCAGCGGCCAGCACATCTCCACGATCTTTCCCGAAGTCTCGGCGCGGATCGCCGACAAGATTGCGATCGTGCGGAGCCTGCACACCGAAGCGATCAACCACGACCCTGCCCACACGTTCATGAACACGGGCTCGATGATCGGCGGCCGCCCGGCTGCCGGGAGTTGGCTTTGGTATGGCCTCGGCAGTGAGGCCGACGACCTACCGGGGTTTGTGGTGATGGTCAGCACGGGGAAGTATGGACAGGCCCAGCCCATCGCGGCCCGTCAGTGGCACTCGGGCTTCCTGCCGAGCCGGTTTCAGGGAGTTGAGTTTCGCTCGAAGGGCGATCCCGTGTTGTATGTCGGCAATCCTCCCGGCGTGACGCGGGCTGGGCAGCGGGATGTTGTCGACGCGGTGTCTCAGCTCGACGCGCTGCGGGGCGACATGGTGCACGATCCCGAAGTGGCCGCGCGGCTTGCGCAGTATGAGCTCGCCTTTCGGATGCAGGCGAGCGTGCCGGAGCTGGTCGATCTCTCTGCTGAATCGGCAGAGACGTTTGAGCTCTATGGCACGCGTGGCGGTGATGGATCGTTTGCGGCCAACTGCTTGCTCGCACGGCGGCTCGCGGAGCAGGGCGTGCGGTTCATCCAGCTGTATCACCGTGACTGGGACCACCACGGCAAGGTCAAGGCGGATGTCCAAGGCACGGCCGGCGAGGTCGACCGCGGCGCTGCGGCGCTCGTGGAGGATCTGGACCGTCGCGGGATGCTCGAAGACACGCTCGTCGTCTTCGGCACGGAATTCGGGCGCACGCCGATGGCCCAGGGCAATGGCCGCGACCATCACATGAAGGCCTTTTCGATATGGCTCGCCGGAGGCGGCATCCGGCCTGGGATCACCTATGGCGCCACCGACGAGCTGGGCTACGACGTCACCGAAAATCCCGTGAGCGTGCATGACCTCCATGCCACCCTGCTCCACCTCCTGGGCATCGACCACACTAAGCTCACGATTCGTGCCCAGGGCCGCGATTTCCGACTCACCGACATCGCCGGCCATGTCGTGCAGGGCCTGATCGGCTGAGGAATGTGCATTTCGCGGGGTGCCCCTGCAAGGCATCTATACTCGCGGACATGCCGTCACCCACGATCGCCGCGCCGGAACTGCTTGCCCCTGCTGGGGATCGGGAATGCCTTGCTGCGGCGATCGCCAACGGGGCCGATGCGGTCTACTTCGGACTCGATACCGGGTTCAACGCCCGAGCACGGGCGACGAATTTTGGCGTGGGTGATCTCCCCGAGGTGATGCGGCTCCTCCATCGCCACGGCCTCAAGGGCTATGTCACGCTCAACACGCTCGTCTTCGACGACGAGCTGGCGGCGTTCAAGGATGTCGTGCGGGCTGTAGCCGGAGCGGGCGTCGATGCTGTGCTCGTGCAGGACGTCGGCGGGGCGATCCTGATCCGGGAGGTGGCCCCCGGCCTGGCCATCCATGCCTCCACGCAGATGACCCTCACGAGCGCCGAGACAATTCAACTGGCCGAGCGGCTCGGGATGGAGCGGGTCGTCTTGGCCCGCGAGGCCTCGATCGATGAAATCATTGCGATCCGCCACCAGACGGCGATGCCGCTCGAAGTGTTCGTGCACGGCGCCCTGTGCGTGTCCTATTCGGGCCAGTGCCTCACGAGTGAGTCGTTTGGCGGTCGCAGCGCCAACCGGGGGCAGTGCGCCCAGGCGTGTCGGCTGCCGTATGAGCTCGTCTGCGACGGCAAGGATATCGACCTCGGAGACCAGCGGTATCTCCTCTCGCCGCAAGACCTCGCCGCCTACGCCCTCTCCCCGGAGCTCATCGCGGCCGGCGTGAATGCGTTCAAGATCGAAGGCCGGCTCAAGACGCCCGAGTATGTCGCCGCCATCACCAGCCACTACCGTCGAGCGATCGACACGGCGCTGGCAGGCCAGCCGGTCGCCTTCACGCCGCGCGACATCGAGGAAATGGAGCTCACCTTTTCCCGCGGTTTTTCACCGGGATGGCTCGGGGGCATCGATCACAAAATGCTCGTGCCGGCCACGAGCAGCTCCAAGCGGGGCGTGCGACTCGGCACGGTCGTGGCCGCAGGCCGCGGGCGGGTGACGGTCGAGCTGGCATCGGATCTCGCTGGTGGTGTGAAGCGCGGCGATGGGATTGCATTTGATTGCGGCACGACGAGCGACGATGCCGTCGGCGGGCGGGTGTACGAGGTTTTTGTGGCTGGGGTTTCGCGTACCGACACCGTGGCCAGTGGCCGCGTGGACCTGGCCTTCGCCCATGATGGGCTCGATGTGACCGCGCTTGAGCCAGGCCAGGCCGTCTGGAAAACCGACGATCCGGTCATCAGCTCCCGCCTTCGAAAAACGTTCAGCGGCTCGCTTCACCGGCGGCAGCCTGTCGATCTCGAGGTGGTGGCGATTGCCGGCGAACCGCTGACGGTCGTGGCGACGCTCGGTTCTGGCCGTCGCGTGAGCGTTGTTTCGGAGGAGCCGGCGCAGGTGGCCACGCGGCATCCACTCGACGAAGGGATTCTCCGCGAGCAGCTCGGCCGACTCGGCGCGACACCGTTTGAACTCCGCGGGCTGGTGGCCTCGATCACGGGTAGCCCGATGCTTCCGCTGAGCCTCTTGGGGCGGCTGCGCAAGGAGCTGGTGGCGGCGCTTGAAAAGGTGCTTGCTGAGCCGACGGAGGCCTCAGCACATGATCTGCGCTCGCAGCCGGTTTCGGTGGCCACGCGACCCGAGACCGCAGGGCCGGCGCTCCCGACGCTCCATGTGCTCGTCCGATCGCTCGGCCAGCTCGAGGCCGCGCTCGATGTCGGTGAGCGGTCGATCTATGCCGACTTTGCCGACATCCGCCAGTACCGTGATGCCGTCACCCGCTGCCAGGGAGTCGGGGCCACGATCCACCTCGCCACGCCCCGCATTCAGAAGCAGGGTGAGATCGGAATCTTTGGCGTGATCGAGAAGCAGAGCCCGGACGGCGTGCTCGTGCGAAACTGGTCGGGCCTCATCTATTTTCGAGAGCGTGGGATTCCGGTCATCGGCGACTACACGCTCAATGTCGCCAACCATGTCTCCGCCAGATTTTTTATCGATGCCGGCTGCGAACGGGTCACGGCCTCCTACGATCTCAATCGTGAGCAGCTCGCCTCGCTCGTGGCGGCCGTGCGGCCACAGTGGCTCGAAGTTGTCGTCCATCAGCACATGCCGCTGTTTCACATGGAGCACTGCGTGTTCTGTAGTGTCCTCTCGCCGGGCACCGACAAGACGAACTGTGGCCGGCCGTGTGACGACCACGAGGTCCGCCTGCGCGACCGCGTCGGCATGGAGCATCCGCTCACGGCCGATGTCGGCTGCCGCAACACGCTCTGGAATGCCACACCGCAAAGCGGAGCCGAGGTGGTGCCGGCCCTGCTTGCCGCGGGCGTGCGGCAGTTTCGGATCGAGTTCCTGGATGAGCCTTCCGCCGACATCGCCAGCGTCGTGCGTGCGTATCGGGATCTCCTGGCGGGGAAGACCACCGGGCAGGAGATTTGGCGGCAGCTCGGGGCCATGAACCGCATCGGCGTGACCCGCGGCACCCTCGAAACCCGCCGCGATCCGCTCGCCATCGTGTAGCGTGCGACGCTGCCGTGCTGCGGGTCGCCCCCTATTGAGTTGCTTGACAACTGCTTTGCAGCGTCCGTAGCCTGCTGCCGCCGTGCACTCCGAAACGAAGCATGGTACGAAGAAGGTCGAAGGCCTGAGACGGCTATGGCCGAGGTCGGTCCACCATGGTCACGTCGAGGTCGTAGCGGACGAGGCGAGGGCCGGAGGCGGGCCTGATCACGAAACGCGGCGGCGGGCGAGGCGGGGGATCGCGACACCCGCCCCAAGCAAGGCCATGGTGGCAGGCTCGGGAACGACGACAACGTTCAAGCTGCCCGATGTGAAATACCCACTCTTGCCGTTGCCGAAGTCGTAGGCGGTTCCTGGGCTGAGGTACTGGGTACTCCCAAAAGCGACGGTGAAATTACCGGAGATCAGCTCATAGCTGCCTACGTCGGCGTTGAGCCAGTCCCAGCCGACGAGATCCTGGAACGTCATGTTGCCCAGCGTCAGGTTTCCAGAGAGGCTCAGGATGCCCGTGCTGTTGGCACCGAGCGTCGCGCCGGTGAGATCCAAATCGCCACCTGCGGCGATGGTCAGGTAGCCCCCAAGCGTGCCGTTACCACCGAGTGTGCCTAAGGCACTGACGGTGACCGCTCCCGTACCGGTCGTGTTGTTCACGAGCAGCGTGCCGCCGGTGACCGTGGTGTCACCGGTGTAGGTGTTTGGGGCGCTGAGGGTCAGCGTGCCCGCGCCATCCTTGATCAGGCTGCCCGAACCGCTGATGCCGGTGGTGGAGACGGTGGTGTTGCCGGCTCCGCCGAAGGTGACATCCTGAGTGAGGGTGGTGACGATGCCGCCTCTGAGGGTAAGGCTGGATGAGGCATTGGAATTGATCCGCGCGCCGCTGGCACCGATGGTGATGAGCCCGTCCTAGGATGCCTGCGAGCAATCGCCGCGATCTCAAGGCAGCTCATCCAAGTTGCCGCCATCGTTGATCGTGCCGATCTGCTTGAAGAGCAAGGGATCGACACCGAAATCGACCCCACGAACGGCCCCATCGCACATCGCCATGATCACGGCACTGTGCGGTCCACCAAAAGCTCCACCATACCGCTCGTCAGATACGCCGGTCATAGGATTTGTCCAGCACTTCGTGACCCCAAGGGTATCGCGGGTCGGTGGATTCGGGGTGCCGCTCGAATTGAGCACGCTGCTGACGATGTCACCTTCGAAGCCAACGGACCAACCGGCGTTGTTGCAACTTACTACGTTGGTAGATGGGGTGTATTGGTCCGGCCCGAGAAACCGTTCACCGCACAAGAAAACGTTCGATTCACCGTCAGTAATCTCCGCGAGCTCGCGACTCAACCCATATCGTTTCGTATCGAGGGCTCCATTGCCGTCCCAGACGGCCGCCGACATGCAACCGGCGTAATCTGTACGCGCGATGGAGGAGCCAGCCGGGATGGTGGCGTTCGCGAACGCCTTGAAGCCCTTGAAGAGTGGCGATCCGCGACCGGGACATGTGTAGAGCGGCACCGCTATCATGGCTCGCTTGCCAAATTCAGCCGACTTGGCAGCGCCGGTGAGGCCTGCACCCATTTCATGGAGGTTGGTTCTCTCCACAAACGGGAGGATGAGGTAGAGCCAGCCTCCATTTCTGTTGGCGTCTACGCGCAGATCAGGATCACCCACGTAGCCGGCATCCCAGCCCGGGTACGGTAGTATGCCGTGGCGGCTGGCGAAATTCCGGCAGGCCAGCGCTACTTGGCGAAGGTTGCCCTTGCACTGCGTGCGCCGTGCGGCCTCGCGAGCGCCTTGCACGGCAGGCACCAGGAGACCCAGGAGTATCACGACGACCACGATCACGACGAGCACTTCCACGAGCGTGAAGCCCTTGGCTCGAGAAGCGTCAGGGGGGCGTCGATCAATCTGCATGGCGTCGCCCTCGATTCGATCGATCAGAAATCCGTGGGTTTGATTTGGTAGGGAACCGGAGCCGATGGAGCCGCCAAAAATGTGTTGGCCAAGACCGAATTGGTCACGTATTTTTGGCCCGCTGGACCGCTCGCATCATAGACGCTGCGAGACGTGAGAAGATGCCCGTAAATGTGCGGCAAAAGATCGTCTTTTAGGAATCGCGAGCTCCCATCCGCGAATATCGCGACCACTCCCCGAGGGTGTCTCGAGGAGGGTATCTGACTCAAATACGTGCCCGAAACGTTGATGACCTGCGTGGTTGCCGTTGGCGCGCCGCCCCTATTCGAGAATCCGAACGCATTACTCCCTTGCCCAAGTACGCCATCGGCGACGGTCGGGATCCGAAGGGTCCATATGTTCGGGGGGCAATTGAAGAGAATAGCTCCGGGGGTTGTGGGGAGCACGGGTCCACCTACCCCTGGGATTTGCCCCGTCAACCCCTTCGGTATCCATCCGAACTCCCAAACAGTCTCGGATATCAAGAGCGTAGTTGCCAAACCATCACCGCTCCTGATGTCATCGAGTGAAATCATCATGCCAGCAGAATTGTCGCCGAGCGCTCCGTCATCCCTGGGGGTACTCGCACCAGGTCCGCTACTGCCCCCGTTGGCAGCGTAGTGCATGCGATAGTTGCGATACTGTTTTTGCAACGGCATTGATGGGCAACGCGTGAGTGAAAAAAGATCGTGAGGCGAGGAAACCACGCCATCATGCAGCCACACGGTCCCATTGACGACGCCGTCGTAGACATCCTTTCGCTCAAGATAGGGCAGGAGATGCACGAACCAGCTCACTGTCCCGGGAACATTGACTATCGTCAAGTTGTTGCGCCAGCCGGGCAAGTAGTCTTGTGACGCGTTCATCCGGCTCATGGCCAGCGCGAGCTTGGTTTGATTCGCTACACAATTCACCCGCCGTCCCGATTCGAGCGCCGAAGTGATTGCGGGGAGCGAAATCATGAGGATCACCCCAATGACCGTTATCACGACCAAGAGCTCCATCAGCGTCATGCCCCGAGGCAGCGCGTCAGGCTTTGCAGCAATAGCCATGGGACGCGTTCCTGGGGTGGCTCGCACGCACCAAATGCCTAAGTAATGCCAGATTCTTCTCGATGCCCCGAAACGCGAACTCATCGTGATCACCCTCTTCCAGCGTGATACGAAACCGATTGGAAGGGCCACCGACCCGAAACAGACACATCCTAAATAAACGATACCGATAAAAGATACCGTTTACGGGTAAAAGTTTGTCGAATTCGTTACCCTTGCTAGCATCCCTTCGTTCCTTTCTGGGTTCCGAATTCGGGACAACTCCCCATGATTAAGGCCGGCCATGGCTTCGCCGATTCGCGTTGGACTCGCGCTCGATATCGACCTCCTTTTCAAGAACCACACCGAGATCTTCGCCGGGGTGCAGCGGTTTGCCGATGAGGCGGGCTGGCTGACCTTCGTCGATGACTGGGCCGAGGGGGCGTTTGCCAAACCCGCCCATGGCCAGATGACATACGACGGCATCATTGCTCGTGTCGATCCCCGCCGCATGCGGCTTGTCAGGGCAGCCGCCACCGCAGGCGTGCCACTGGTCAATGTCCTCGGCAGCTCGCCAGCGGTCGATCGATTACCTGGCGCGTTCCCGGACTTTGCGCAGGTCGGAACGCTTCAGGCGGAACATCTCATGTCGCGCGGACTGCGGCATTTCGCCTGCCTGACCGCAGAAGGCCGATCCGTTGACGACTGCCTTGCCGCGGCGTTCAGAGCAGCGGTTGAGAACGCCGGGCACTCAGTCACCATGCGCACACTTCCGGAAAACTGTAATGACTCTCTCGCACGCCACCGCCAAACCAGGGCCCGCATCAACACCTGGATGAACGACTGGACCGTCCCTGTCGGCGTGGCCACGTCCGCCGATACGATAAGTCGATTCCTCGCTCAGATCGCGCACGGGCGGGGCTGGCGAGTGCCCGAGGACATGGCCATCATCGGAGCCCGCAACGAGGAGCATCTCTGCGAACGGCCACGGCCCTGCCTCTCGAGCATCGAGATTGGCTACGATCGCATCGGGTACGAGGCTGCACGAATGCTGGATCGGTTGATGCGAGGCGAGAAGCCGCCAGGCAAGCTCCAGATCGCCATGCCGCCCGTTGGCGTTGTCGCGCGGGAGTCGACCGACTTTTTTGCCACTGATGACCCGCTCGTCGCTGAGGCCCAGGGCTACATCGCCCTCCACTGCCATACCAATCTCGAGGTGACGGATGTCGCCACAAGACTCTGCGTGAGCCCAAAGACACTCCAGATCCACTTTGCAGCGGCGCTCGATCGGTCTGTGGCGCAGGAGATTCGCCGCGTGCGGATCGAGAAGGCCAAACGCGAGTTGGCCACAAGCGACCTCTCGATCCACGAGATTGCCCTCCGAGCGGGCTTCGCGTCGAACACGCGGCTTGCCGAGGTGTTCAAGCGTGACGTCGGGATGAGTCCGAGCGAGTTTCGCGGTGAGCGGAATCTCCGAAAGACGTGAGGCGATGCGTCGGCGCGGGCCGGTTGCGCGGCGGCTTTCGGTTGTCGGCGGCGATCTCCTTCTCGACATCCACGCGCTCTGATGCGACTCACAAGGGCACGCGTGGAGCCGGTCTGCGCGAGAGCGCGAAAAGCAGTGCTCAGGCAGGCGTTTCCAGGAGGTTTCGCACGGCTCGAAGGCCGCCCATCGCGTCGCAAGATTCGCTCCAGACAAATCGGCTACGCTCTAGAATCGACCAGCCGCCGTCGCCACGTTGCCGAAGTGCCATTGACCGTCCTATCCTTGATCGTCAGCGGTCAACCCGATGCGAAAGGGCCGTTGACCGTCCTATCCGTAGAAGACATGACAACAAAATCCCGATTCACACTTCACACACTGACGCTCCTGTCCGCCGCCTTCATGACCACCGCGGGCTTTGCGAAACCCGCCACGAACGCGCCGCAAAAACTCACGCCCGACGGTGAGCAGGCCATGGCGGAATACACCGAGATGCTTGACGGCTTGCGCGCTGGACTGAAGGCAAAGCTGCCGCAGATCGACAAGGCGCAGGAGGCCGCATTCCTGGAAACATACGAAAAGGAAAAGCGCGCCGTGGTGACCGGTAAGGACAAGAACGGAAGGCCCACCCAGTCCTTGAAGGGCGGCAACTACTCGAATCCGTCCGCCGCATCGGCCTCGCTTGAGGCTGCCAAACCGATCCTGGCCGCCATCGAACGCTTCCTGTCCAGCGATTCGCTGGATGCGGAGTTGGCGAAATGCGCGGTCCTGGCCGATGCCACATCGCAGGGTTTGGCCACATTCGCCCAGCGAGGGGCGGCAGAGAAGAAGCTGATCGACGACCTTCTTGCCGATCCGGAACTGATGAAGGAAATGTGGATCGCCGGCGGTGCCAAGGCCGGCCGCTACGGCGAGGCGATGCGGATCCTGCGTGCCATCGAAGCCCAAAGCCCCCGCGCCAAGGAAGGCGTGTTTCGCCGCCTGGCCTTGGCAACGGCCCTCGAACTCGCCGCGCCCGAACTCTGCGGCTACCAGCAGGTCGACCCACTGAAACGCTACGCTTTTTACGAGAAATCCTATCTGGACAAGGAACTCGATTCCCATTTCGACAAGCACTCGGTGTGGCTGCTGCGGCAGGTCGTCAATGACCCATACACCGAAGAGGACATGCTATGGATGCGCGAGATGCTCTGGAATTACCGGCCCGATCAAATCCTGGCACCGGAGGAATACAATGCCCGCTACGTGGGCCTGATGTATTCCGAGTTCGGACACAAACAGGCCGAGGGCGATCCGGACCGCCCCTACACCTTCATGCAGCAGTCCATCGACAGGGGAGGGCAATGCGGGCCCAAGGCATTCTTCGGCCGTTGTCTCGGACGCAGTTTCGGCATCCCCGTCTGGGGCGCCCGCCTCAGAAGCCACACTGCCATGAGCTACTGGACTCCCAAGAGCTGGGAAACCATCCTCGGGGTGTCATTTGAGAACGGCTTCTGGACTGTGGACCAGGCCGAACCGATGCGCGGCCTCTATTTCCTGAATCTTGCCTACGCCCGGGACTATCCCGGCGAGTTCGTGAAAGCCTGCCGCGCGCAAGCGGCGGGTGCCGTGCTTGGCGAGGAAAAGGTCAGTGGCTACGACTCCGGGACGGGAGGACTGTGGAATGCGCTCGCCTTGAACGCAATGCGGGCCACGGTGGCCGCCCATGTCCCACCGCCAGCGCGAAAGGCTCCGGCTCCCGGCGAACCCAAGCCCAGAGATCCGAAAGGTTATCCCGAACGGCTGGTGAAACCCGTGGTGCCAGCAGCACTCAAGCAAGTGACGATCGACAAGGAGGGAGTCATCACCCTCCCAGCCGTGGCCTGCGCCTCGCCCACCACCAACACCGACAAGATCGTCCTCATGACGACCCGCGATGGCGGCATGAACCTGCACTACAAGCGCTGGGAAATGCCCGAGCCGTTTACCTATGAAATCGACGTGCCCCAAGCAGGTGATTACGCGATCTCAGCCAAAGTCGTGACCGTCAACCGCGAGCAGTTCTTCCTGGTCACGATCAATCAAGCCAAGCAACCCATCCGCATGGAAATGCCCTACACCGCGGGCAAATGGGGCGAGACGGAGCCCGTCACCGTCTCCCTGGCCAAAGGCAGAAATGTGCTCGCCTTCACCAGGACGGCACCCGAGGACTTCATCAAAGAGGGCTATCGCTTCGCCGGCCCCGAATTCGGCGGGATCACCATCCAGTCGTTCCTGCTGAAGCCCGCGAAAGATGATCCGTGAAACGGATCCATCGCCCGTTCCGCTCTTCCGGAGCGGAACGGCACGCCGGCGAGCGGCAGAGGATAGAGGAGAGGATAGGACGGCCAACGGCACTTTTCGCCCTGGTGGATGGCTGACGACCGTCGCTTGATCGTAACCGAATCGGTCCAGGGCTATCTCGCGGGATGCCGGACGGCCTCGGATGCTGGTGAAAGTGCTAGGACGCTTTTTCGCGCTCTCGCGCAGACCGGCTCCGCCCGTGCCCTTCGGAGGCATATCACCGCGAGTGGATGTCGATCGGAGTCCCGGACAAAGTCACGGTCCCGCCACTCCTTCCCGGTTCAGGGATCGGCCATACTGGTCCCGCAGCACGTCTGGATTGGCTGGATCGGCGTACCACCGTTCAGTCTTTGGCCCGCGTCTTCCGCCGTTTATCGTCCTGATCACGCAAGGTCCATTCGGGTCTTGGAGGTCGAGAACCCACTTCCCTGAGTACTGATCATTGGGATCTCCACGGCTGATCCAAGCTCCATCGGCACGTACCTCTTCAGTGATCCCCTCTGGCCAACGCCAGAAGCCAATGAATCTCGCACCTGCCTTCTGAATTTCTTTTGACTTCACGGCCGCTTTAGCAGTCGAAGCGATGGCCACAAGCTCACTCTTTGCCGATTTTGCTTGTATGATCCTCTTTTCCTTTGTCAGGGCTTTGTGAGCGCCCACCACCCCCATATGCTTCGCGGAGCGATTTTCGCCTTCGGGCGCCCGGTCAGCGCTTCGCAGCCGCCCGCCGCTTGGCTCGCTTGGTCATCTTGGCGTCGGCCCGCGCCAGTCGCTCCTCGACGCGGTACTGGCGGATGGCTTCGGGATGCGATTGCTTCCAGACATCGGGCCGAAGGGCGGCGTAGTCGGTCTCACCAGCCAA
>JANNSZ010000061.1:0-87977 GCA_031403195.1 Planctomycetota bacterium
CGACGCGCTGCGCTCGACGAGCGTCCCCGCGAAGGGCGCGCGGATCGAGACGGCGCCGCCCGTGTCCTTGCCGTCCTCGACGGGGGCGAGGTCCGCCGCCGCGAGACCCAGGATCCGCAGGCGTTGCCGGGCGGCGTCGAGCGCGATGGTCGCCTCCGCGAGCGCGGCCTCGACCGCGATCGTTTCCTTCCGCGCGGTGAGGCTCTCCTGCGCCAGGGCGCGCTCGATGGCCCACGTCTTCTCGCGTAGCGCATGGAGCGCCGCCGCCTGTCGCAGCGCGGCCTTCGCTTCACCGAGAGCGACGGACTCGACGACGGCGAGCGTCTCACCCTCGGCGACCTCATCGCCCGCGGTCCGCGAGACCTCGCGGACGACGCCGGGGACCGGAGACGAGAGGCGGATGAGCCGCCGCTCGTCGAGCGCGACCGCGACCTGGGCGGGGCGGACCGCGGCTGCAGCGGGCAAGAGCCTCACGATCGTGGCCGTCGATTCAGCCCGCAAGCTCGGGGCCAAAATCCTTGTGGCAGGAGGGGGCCGCTGCAATGTGACGCACCAGCGTGTTTCCGAAGCCGACTACGCCGGCAGCACACCCGCCTCGATCCGCAAGGTGCTCAGGCGGTTTGGCGTCAGGGAGTGCGTGGCGTTTTTCGAGGCCGCGGGGGTGTTCTTCAAGACCGAAGACACGGGCAAGCTGTTTCCGATCACCGACTCCGCGCGGACCGTGCTCGAGGCGCTGACCCGCGAGGCATCGCGAGCCGGCGTGGAACTGGTCCATCCAGCGAAAGTCACCGCGATCGAGAAGACCGAGGCTGGGTTTATGGTCTCGACCGATGCCGCGGGCTTTCTGGCCCAGCGCATCATCCTCTGCACCGGTGGCAAGTCGCTTCCCAAGAGTGGCTCTGACGGCTCGGGGTTTGAGATCGCCACGAGTCTCGGGCACTCACTGACAAGCCCGATCGTGCCGGCGCTCGTGCCGCTGGTATTGCCACGAGGCCACTGGATCACGTCGCTCTCCGGTCTCACGCTCAACACGGAGGTGACCCTGCATGCTGCGTCTACCAAGAAACTCTTCGCCACGACCGGCAGCACGCTGTGCACGCACGTGGGCCTGTCGGGCCCGGCGATTCTCGACGTGAGCCGCCACTGGCTCGTGGCCCGGGCGGCCGATCCACTGGTCACGCTGTCACTCAACTGGTTGCCAGGCGAACACGCCGCCGCGCTCGACAAGCTGCTCGTCGATCACCAGCGCCGCGGCACCCTCGCAATCCTGCGGGAACGATTGCCCGATCGCCTGGCCCGCTGCCTCTGTGAACAAGCCACGGCACCGCCGACCGGCGACCTCTCGCGCGACGCCCGCCGGCGGCTGGTCACGCTCGCTACCGCCACGCCGCTCCCAATCACCGGCGACCGCGGCTTTTCGGTGGCCGAGGCGACGGCGGGCGGCGTGCCGCTGGCTGAGGTGAGATTGGAGACGATGGAAAGCCGGATCTGCCCGGGCCTGTTTCTCGCAGGCGAGGTGCTCGATGTGGATGGCCGCATCGGCGGCTTCAATTTTCAGTGGGCGTGGGCCAGCGGGTTTGTGGCGGGGTGTGCCGCCGCGACGTGACCCACCGCGGCTGGCGCCGCCTCAAGGGGCGGCGTGCGCTGGTGCCTTTGCCTTCAACGTGCGCTCAAAAAACGCAATCACACGATCGACGATCTCTGGGCTCTGCACGCTGTGACCGACTCCGGGCATCAGTTCGAGCGTGGCATCGTTGTCAAACTCCCGCAGCCACTCATGCAGTAATTCGCTCTGAGTGGAGGGAACCGTCCGGTCGGCGGTTCCATGAAAAATGAAAAACGGGGGCAGCCCTTTGCGGACATACGTGAGGGGGCTGGCCACTTTTGCAAGCGATTGCACCTCCTCCGGCGTCGGCCGCTTGAGGAGCGCCTCCACTGCCTCGAGGTTGCTCGGCCTCCCAGGACCGGCAGTCGTGGGCCGCTGGGAGATCTCCGCAAGCATCGATGGGAAATCGGAGGGGCCATACCCATCCACCACGGCCTGCACGCTGCTGGAAACACCGGTCACTCCCACATCTCCTTCGAGCTCTGGAACATCGCCGCTGGTGCCCAGGAGCGCCGCGAGATGACCTCCGGCCGACAACCCCATCACCCCGATGCGATCGGGGTCAATCCCATGCTCGGCTGCATGTGACCGAATCCAGCGCACCGCCGCTTTGCAATCATGAATCTGCGCAGGAAACGCGGCCTCGCTCGTGAGCCGGTAGTTAATTGAAGCCACCACGAAGCCGCGATCCACCAAGGGAAGGCAGCGTGGATTCTCTTTGGAGCCCGAATACCAGCCGCCTCCGTGAATCCAAATCACACACGGCGCTTGTTTGCTTTCGGATCCCTTGGCCGGGTACACGTCGAGCAGCAGTGGCTTGCCTTCAGCCTGGGCGTAGACAATGTCTTTGACCGGCTGTTCTGCAAACCCCGCGGGCTGCCCGAACGCCAGAGCTCCAGCGACGACGATCGCCGTCCATCGGAAGTGCATGATCGCTCGTGCCCAATCGGCACGGCCACAGGACGACTCAGCCCGCGGCCGGCACCGGCACCGTCACGGGATGTGATGATGGTACCGCATCCATCGCCACGACCTCGTAGCGGAACGAACCTTCGCGGAGATCGAGCGTGCGCAGGGGAATGCGCGGCTTGACGGGCACAGCGGAAGGAACTGTCTCGGGAAGGATCGACGACACCGCCACCACGACATCCTCGACGCCGATATCGTCCATCAATGCCTTGCCTGTGGGCCAGGCCGATGCCCGCGGCTTCATCCATGCGGCGAGCCGCTCGGCGAGGGTTGGCACGACCCGCGACGATCGCACGACCACCGCCCGCGGGCTCCACGGCGACCACTGATTCGGATCGGTCGGCCCATACAGCACGGCCACGGGCACGCCATGCGACGCTGCCATATGGCACAGCCCGGTGTCGACCCCCACGCAGGCATCCATTTGGGCCACGACGCCGCTCGCTTCGCGGAGCGAAAGGTCCTCTGTGAGGTCGTGAACATGCCCGGCCACGTCGCTGCCCACAGCAGCTCGCAGGGCATCATGGGTTGGAATGTCGCCACGGCCACCGCAGAGCACGACCTCGCAGCCTCGGGCGTCTACAAGCCACTCGACCAGCGCCACCCAGCGATCCAGCGGCCAATGTTTTTTCTCGTCGGTGCTCCGCACGGCCATAAACACCCGCGGCCGGCCGGCCGGCAGTGGCGCGAGTCGTGCCTCAATGCGGCTGCGAACTATTTCCGCCGTCCAGTTTTCAGCGTGCCCGTCGTCGATGGCGATGCCGTCGCACCGCAGGAGATCAAGGTAGCGGGATGCCTGGTGACGCCCGCGCGGCACTGGGATCGAACGCGTATGAAAAATGCGGCCGTCGCCAGCCAGCCCGATCCGCTGCGGGATCCCAGCCAGCGCCGCCATCAGCCCGGCCGAGAGCGATCGCTTCAGGAGATAGACGCGACCATACCGCCGTCCTGCGAGCCACGCGGCCTGGCTGCGGATCGAGGCGAGGGACGACGCGAGCGTGCGGCGCCCGGCGGGCCGCTTCCACGAAATGAACCGATCGACGTAAGGGCAGTCGGCGAGCACATCCCGCGCAGCCCCTTCGGCACAGATCTCAATCGACGCCCCGGGAAACGCCCGGCGGAGATTTCGCAGGAACGGAATCGCAAGCACCGTGTCGCCGATGTACTTGGTGCAGACGACGAGGATCCGCTCCTCAGCGTGGCCTGCCTCGGGCGGTGACTCCCTCCTGCTCATGCGCGCGAGGGTAGACAACCAGGGCCGCTGCCGCAGCGCCGTTTTAGAGCCTGTCCGAGAACCGGTCGTGAGCCTCAAGGTCGAGCGAGCGGCAGGCTGGCCAGGAAGGCGAAGCAGGCGAATCCAGGGAGATTCGTCGATGCAGCCTGACGCCGTCCAGCGTGCCGCGCAGCCGACCGACGGCAGACAAGGTGCTCGGACAGCCTCTCACTGGCCTGAAGCGGGCCGCCTGAGACACGAACGCCGCTTGGCCTCGTGGCCCTTAACCCGTTGCCTCGTAAGGGATTTCGACCCAACGGCCAGCCCGCCTACGGCGAAAACCCAGGGGATCCACGGGGTGTTACAGTTGGCCGGTTTGTGCCACCGGTTTGCCGCACGTCCCATCGCGCCTCATGAACCACGACTCCCGCCTGCCACTCTGGCCGATGCTCGCGATCGCCGCAGGGGGCCTGGTCCTGGCCTACGCCAACGGGTTTCGCGGCACCTTCGTGCTGGATGACGTGGTGGAGATCGTGGAGAACGAGTCCATCCGCACGCTCTGGCCGCCCTGGGTCCCGATGTTTGAGGGGGGTCAGCTACCGCATCGGCCGCTCCCCTATTTCACATTTGCCCTGAACTACGCTGTTCACGGGCTCACCGTCGGGGGATACCACGCGGTGAATCTTGGCCTGCACTGCCTGAACGCGTGGATGGTCGCCCTCATCATCACGCACGTGCTCCGTCTGTCGGGCTGGCGGCTGCCACCGCGGATCCCAGCGGAGTGGGTGGGGACCGCAGCGGCCTGCATCTGGCTGGTGCATCCCTTACAGACGCAGGCGGTGACGTATATCTACCAGCGGATCGAGATCATGGGGGCCACCGCGACCTTGGCGACCGTGCTGTGTTTTCTCCTGGCGGAGACCAGCCGCCGCGGCACGTTCTGGCGCGGCCTCGCGGTGGGCTCGTGCCTGCTGGGGTGCCTCTGCAAGGAAACCGTGATCGCGGCACCGGTGCTGGTGTTGCTCTGCGACTGGATCGTGCTGCGGACAACCGTGCAGACTATTGTGACGAAGCGGTTGCCGTTCTATGCCGGCCTGTTTGCGTGCTGGCCGCTGGTGGTCTTGCTCGTGAAGTTCCAGGCCGACCGCTATTCCGAATCGAATGGGCTCGGCTACGGGCCGCTGACCTATCTGGCCAATCAGCCGGCCGTCATTGTCTGGTATCTGCGGCTTACCGCCTGGCCCACGCCACTCTGCTTCGACTACGGCTGGCCCGTGTACCAGAACTGGCACCTTCTATTGCCCTGGTGTCTGCTTGTGGGCGCGCCTCTGGTTGGGGCTGTGTACTTTGGTATCCGGCGGCAGTTGGCCGCACTGCCACCACTCATGTTCTTCACGCTCCTGGCACCCACGTCCAGCCTCGTTCCCTGTAACGAGCTGTGCACCGAGCACCGGATGTATGCCGCTCTGGCCCCGCTTTCCGCGGTAGTCGCCTTCGCGATCGCCCGCGGTGTGGAGTGGGCCGCCTTGCGGCGTGCGCCGCTTGGACCCGCATGGCGTCGGGCCGCGGCCTTTGGGCTCGCCATCGCCGCGCTGGTTGGGCCGCTGGCGGCCGTGACCGCAGCCCGGAACACCTGTTATTATTCACGGCTTGAACTGCGGATCGACACCGTTCTCAAGGCCTTTTCAAATCCGCGGGCCCACCGCATGCTGGCCTGCGAGCTGGTCAACCTCGGCCGGCCACACGAGGCCCTCGGCTTGCTCCAAAACGCGATCGACCTTCAGCCCCGCTATCCCCTGGCGTACGCCAACTTGGGGCAGGTTTACGAGGCGCTGGGGCAGGTAGACCAGGCGATCGAGGCCTACGAACACGCGGTCGAACTCGACCCCGCAAACGCGGTAGTGATGGCGCGGCTCCGGCTGCTCAAACCGGGAACTCCCGGACCGGCTCGCTGAAGTCTGCCCCGCAGACGGCGCCGCGCACCGGGCTCGGGTGTGGCGACCTCACCGCATCCCCTGCGGCAGACGGTCATCCACACTCATGCTGAATCAGAAAGCGATAGACTCATCCGTGGTGTTAGTACGAGATCGTCGGATTGAGCATTCTGATCACGCTGAGAAAACCGCCATGATGTGCTTCAAGCCTGCATTCCGTCGAGTTGCCTCCACCCCCTGGGTGCGAGTCGTCTTGATTGCCACGTGCGGCGCGATCGTCGGGTGTGAGTCGGGTACAGGCATCAACTACGAGATGAACAGTTCCAACGTTGCGCAGCATCTCAGCTACGACGAACATTACCCGTTTGTGGGGTTATGGAAACTGCAGGCCAGCGACGAGTTTGGATTGGCGATCGACAAAGGGCTCGATGGAAATTACAGGATCTGGTCCTGTAGCCCACGGGGCTCAACGGAAGTTGATTCGCTGAGCCCGACGACGTTGATCGACGACGCGAATTTCAAGATCATCAACGATGATCGGATCGAGATCATCGACAAAAGTGGCCAACCCCAGACGTACGTCCGCTTTGAATGACGCGGCGCAAGGCACCCGCTACCACGGTCGGCGATGCTCCCCAGACGCCAAGCAGCCACCCAACCGTCGGTGACCACCGTCGCGTTTACCGCGCGAAGCCGACGAAGAAGCTGAACAGCTGCTCGCTGTCGAACGGCGCGGCAACCACTGGGACGGCGAAGTCGAGCGCGATCGGAGCCGGGCCCATGGCGGGGATCGTGATCCGCAGCCCGAAGCCCGGAGCCACGCGCATGTTGTTGATCGAGACGTTGCTCTCGACGGTACCGAAGTCGGTGAAGACGACACCGCGGAGCGAGTCGTCGGCCGTGATGGGGAAGAGATATTCGACCGTGTTGAGCCACTGAAACGGACCGCCGACGATCGCGAGCTGGCCGTTCGGGCCCGCCTGACGGGGGCTCGCCCCGCGGAACGTGAAGCCGCGGAGGGTGTTGTAGCCACCGGCAAAGAAGTTGTCGTAGGCCGGCGTGTCGGGGCCGCTCATGCCGACCACCGAGCCGACCGAGAGGACATGCCGCCCCGAGCCGTCGGGCCGCTCACGCATCAGAAAATACTGCCGGCCTTCGAGGATGCCACGCGGGTAGGAAAAGGTGCCGATGACCTGCTCGAACTCAAACGTCGCCAAGTGGCCCTGGGTTGGCAAGAAGGGGCTGTCGCGGGTGTCGTGGATGATGCCCGCGGAGAACCCGTACACGCCGTTGGTGCCGAGCATATTCACGATGTCGGGTGCCTGTATCCGCGAGTCGAACACATCCACGCTCTCGCCACGGAAGCCGGCATTCACGGAGAGGTCGGGCGCGAACTGAAACTGGTACCCCAGGCCCACGCGGCCGCCGGTGCGAGCTTCGGCCCAGTCGAAGAAGTAGCGGGTGTAGTACGACGCCGAGAGCGTCATGCCGATGCGGGTGTCAAACAGGTAGGGCTCCTGGAACGTGGCCATGTACCGCTGGAGCTGCGTGCCAGGAGAGGCCTCGAGCCGGAACCGCTGGCCCGCACCACGGAAGGCGACGCCGTTCTTGATGTCGTCCCAACTGCGGGGCAGCCTGAGGATGTCGAAGTTTTGCTCGTCGACGACGATGTTGCCCACGAGGCCGGCATTGGAGTTCACACCGGCACCAATCATGAGGCGGCCCGTCTGCGTCTCCTCAGCCTCGACGTCGAGAATCACATAGGGCTCGTTGCCGGGGAACACGTTGGCACTGCCGCCAGCGAAGTCGGGCATCGCCTGCGGCTGGAATCCCGGAGGCTGATTGGGATCACCCTGCAGTCCGGGCAATGCCTGGCCGCCGCCGACCGGCTGCTGCACGGTGTAGACCGGCGGTGGGGGCGCGGTCATGCGGGCATAATCCAGCGCCTCGGGGCCCGCGGGCGCTAGCGGCTGACCACCCCACGGGCTGACTGGTTGCTGCTGCACAGCCGGCTGCAGAAGAGGCTGCTGTCCGGCAAAGGGCTGAGTCTGCTGCACCGGCTGCACGGGCACCGCCGGCGCGGGCTGCCACGCGGGTGGCTGCTGTGCCGCGAAGGGCTGTGGCTGAGGCGGCGCGTACTGCGGCTGAGGCTGGGCGTACTGCGGACCGGGAGCCGGCGCTGCCGGTTGCCCATACACAGGCGCTCCCGGCTGCGCGTAGGGAGATTGCGGCTGCGGGTACTGGGGCGGCATAGCCTGCGGCGGTGCGTACTGTTGCTGCGCGTACTGCGGGGTCACCGGATAGCCTGGGCTCTGCCCGCGCCACACGGGCTCGTGCACCATGCTCGACGGTGGTGGTGCCTGCGGCGCGACACCCGATGCGGGCAGCGCGATCGCTGGCTCTGCCGTGTCAACGCCCTCTTCAAAAATCACCAGGTCGATCACGGCGTCATCTTCGCCATCGGGGCTCTGACCGCGGACGCGAGGCTTGCCGGCCAGCTGCACGTCATCGTCTTCGGGCTTCGAGAAGCTGATCTTCGGCCCCTCACCCTTGGCTGGATCGGCCGCGAAGAGGGAGCTTGACTTCAGCCGCCGCTCGTCGTCGCGGAGCTTGCGGATGTCGAGGATGTCACCGGGCCGCAGCGACAGCCGATTGAGCACCACGCCATGTTTCGTGTGCGGATGCTCGCCCTTGATCTTCACGTTGATCTTGCCGACGCGATACCGCTGCCCCTCGGAGACGTTGTAGACTAGGTCGAGCTGCCCCGGCTCTTCCAGGAATCGGGGATCGGCGCGGATGTCGGCGAACACGAACCCACGCCCACCGTAGATGTCGCGGATGAGGTTGAGATCGGCATCCATCTTCGACTGGTTGAATGGCTCGCCGCCCTTGAGCTTGATGTCCCGCTCGAGGAACTCCGTCTTGAACTTCGAGTTGCCGACAAACGACACATTGCGGACGTTGTAGCGCGGTCCCTCGCTGATCACATACGTGAGGTGCGTCCAGTCACGGATGCCCTCGCGGACGACGTTGACCTCGCGGCCCACCTTCGCCTGAAAGAAGCCGAGGCTGCGGTAGTAGGCGGTGAGGGCCTCGATATCGGCATCGATCTTCGCCTGGTCGACATCGCCGCCGAGGAACCAGAAGACGCCGGGCTTCGTCTTCACCTGGGTGAGGAGCCGGCCGTCGCTGGCGATGGAGTTGCCTACGAAGCTCGTCCAGAGTGCCTTGCGGGACTGCCCCTCGTCGATGAGGAACACTGCGCCCTTGTCGCCGGTCTTACTCCCCTCGACGGTCGTCACGCGGGCTGCCTCATAGCCCTTCTCATGGTAGAAGCTCTCGATCCGTCGCCGAGCCTCCTCGATCACGTAGGGGTCCATCGCATCGCCCACATCGATCTCCGACTTCTTGCGGAGCGTGCGGCCGGTGTGCCGGTAGTTGCCGACATACTTCACATACCGAATCGTGGGCCGCTCGACGACCTGGAAGATGACGACCACGCCGTCGGACACGCGGACATACTTCGGATGGATGTCGACGAATTTCCGCGACTTGTGGAGCGTGCGAACGTCTTCCTCGATCGACTGCGGATCGAAGACCTGGCCCGCGCGGGTGACGAGCTTGGGGAGCCGCGAGACTTCCACCGTCTCGTTGCCCTCGATCCGCACCTCGACGACGAGATCGTCAGGCTGCGATGCCGGAAGGCTGCTCGCCTGAACCGGGGGCAAGGCCTGGATGCCCGCCGGCTCCTGGGCAGCGAGGCCTCGCGCGGCCGCCAGAACCGCGACCGCCGCGACGGCAAACCGACAGACGGACGCGAACGCGGCCGGGCGGAAGTGTGTGGCAGATGAAGACAAGGGATCGCTGCCGGGGGGAGATGTCGGCGAAAGCCGCGGAGGAATAGACGAGCGACCCGCACCCCCACAAGGTGAAAACTGCCCGCGGCCACCAGACTCGCGAGAATGGCCACGCCGGCGTTTACCCAACCTGCGATCCTTGACTGGTCAACTGAAACGGCGTTAGTTTCAAGGCTTTCCTGGCACGCCATGCCTCCAATGATCATTGATCTGCGTCGCACCGAGGACGCACGGGACGTGGTACACCGGGCTGTCCAGGCTTTAGCGGAAGGACGGGCGGTCGCCTTCCCGACCGAGACCGACTATGTCGTGGCCTCGTCGGCGCGGGAGCCGTCGGCGACCGAGGCGCTCGTGTCGATGGCTCTGGCGCGGGACCGTGAGCCGCTGCTCTCGCTCGCCCTCAAGAGTGCCGACGAAGCCCTCGACTGGGCGCCGCGTATCACGCCGGTGGGCAGACGCATCGCTCGGCGGTGCTGGCCCGGGCCCATCTCGATCATCGTGCCCGACGATCATCCCGAGAGCCTCGTGCGGCGGCTGCCGCAGGCTACCCGCGAGGCGGTGACGGGTGAGGGGCGGCTTCGCCTCCGCATTCCGGGCCATCCGATGCTCGCCGACTGCATGCGGATGCTTGCGGGCCCGGTGATGCTCGCTGAGCCCACGGGCCCTGGCGGCGCGATCGTCACCGCTGAAGAGGTGGCGGAGATGGGTGGCGATCGGCTGGCGCTGGTGCTCGATGACGGCCGCGCGCGGTATGCCCAGCCGATCTCGACGATCGAGCTTGTTGGTGAGACCTATCGCGTGGTGCGGCCCGGCATCGTGGCCGACGACACGCTGCGCCGGCTGGCCAGCCTGATGGTGCTCTTTGTGTGCACGGGCAACACCTGCCGCAGCCCGATGGCCGAGGCGATCTTTCGGGCACTCGTGGCGAAGCGGCTGGGATGCCGGCCCGACGAAATCGACCAGTTCGGTGTGGTCGTGTCGAGCGCAGGGCTGGCGGCATGGGCCGGCGGCCCGGCGAGTGGTCACGCGATCGAAATCGCTGCCGAGGCCGGGGCCGATCTTCACCATCACGAAAGCCAGCCACTGACCGAGTCGCTCGTTCGCCAGGCCGACATGATCCTCACAATGACGGCCTCTCACCGGGCCGCCCTGCTCGCACAGTTTCCCGAGGCCGGGGGCCGCGTCACCCTCCTCTCCCCGGACCGCCGCGACGTGAGCGACCCCATCGGCGGGAGCCTCGACACCTACCGGTCCTGTGCGGGCCAGATCCGCCAGCACTTGGTCGCCAGACTGGATACACTAGGGCTCCCAGAGGCTGGCCAGGCAGGCCCGCCAGGTGACCCACCAGGAAGTAGTTGAAGATTCATGCGGATTGCGATCGGCAGCGACCACCGTGGTGTTCAGGCGAGGCTCAGGCTCGTCGGGCTTCTCGAGCGGCTGGGTAATGAGGTGGTGGACTGTGGCTCGATCGGCGAAGAGCCGGTCGACTATCCCGACGTTGCTGCTGACGTTTCGCGACGCGTGGCCGACGGCAGTGTGGACCGCGGCATTTTGCTGTGCTGCACCGGAGTCGGCATGGCGATCGCCGCCAATAAGGTGCCGGGTATCCGGGCAGCTACCTGTCACGACGAAGTGACCGCCGAGATGAGTCGGCGACACAACGATCTCAACGTGTTGTGTCTCTCCGCCGAGATGCTCGGTCAGGACTTGCAGGAGAAAGTCATCCGCACCTGGCTGGCGACATCCTTCGAGGGAGGCCGCCACGCCCGCCGCGTCGCGAAGATCACCGCCCTCGAGCCTGCCTGCGGCGACGGCGAGCCCGCCGAAACGCCGAGGGGCTAATACGGTCGAGCCGCCCTCCAGACTCCCTCGGTTGACACCAGGCTCTGGGGAAATTCGGTTGGTTGGGCGATTGGGCACACGACGCGTATGAGTACGGGAGCCGGGATGTGCGACCGCCGAGCGGAGGGCTTGGATGCCCCGCCGGCCGTAAAGACGGCAAACTGGGGGGAAACTGGGGGACCACGAAGAGTCGTTGGCTCGTAGCGGTCGTACGACCTCGCCGCCTGAAAACCGGTCCAAAATTTGTGCTTGGTTCGTTGATTGGCGGGCGCCTGTGGGTATCGTCGGAAGTGTGTCGCGGTCGATCCCGGTGGGTGCCGGGAAACTGCGACTCTTCCAGTGGACCTTCCCGGCATGCCTCTCGCTCGTCATCCCGATCCCGAAGAGATCGATTGCCTGATTCGCAACGGCGACCTCAGGACGGCGATCGAGCCGTACCTCGACGAGGCGGTCTACCAGATCGACTTTCGTCATCTGCCCACTGAGGCCGAGAACCGGTTTCTCGAATCGATGCTCGCCTGGGAGCTTGCTCCGATGGCTCAGGTGTCGCGGTGGTTCGAGCCGCCGCTGGCGATGCAGCCGGTCTGCACGCTCGACGACGATCAGGTGCGCGAACGGCTGTGGGATGTGATCGAGCGGCTGCACGACAAGCGGATCGTGCTCGACTTCACCGACCACCTCTCGGATCGCGAGCTCTACTCGCTCATCCGTCGCGACATCCTTCCTGCGGTGCTCAAGCGGGTCGACCTTCCCGATAATTTCATCCACTGGGACTGTAGCGCCATGCTCGATGGCGACTCATCGGTCTGGCTCTCGTACTACGCCAGCGAGGAGGAGCGTGAGGAGTGGCGGCTCGAAGAGGGTCGTGATCCACCTCCCCGACGCATCCCGGCCCACCCCCGTGCGATGCCCGTCGCCGACGCCTAAGCGACAAGGCTTCCGCGAGGGGCTGCCCACGTCGTGTCGCCGGCGTTGAAGACAAGCGCAGCCATGGATGGCGGAGCGCAGGCTCCATCGAGAGAGCGGAGGCCTGGAGGGCCGCAGCAAACGTCCGACGACACGACGTGGGCAGCCCCGAGCCCCAAGCAGGCCGGCGGAAAATCCACCAGGGTGGGGAAATTTCACCCGGCGGCAGGCGGCGACCTTCCAGCGTATCCTGAAGGCCACCACCCCTCACCACAAACCCTCGGATGGCCATCATGAATTTGTTGCGTCTTGCGCTCACCATTGCGGTTGCGACCACCACCATTGCCGCGGCCCTGCCAAGCCGCGCCGCCGACAAGGCAGCCGTGAAGGCAGCGATCGCCAAGGCCACAACGTTTCTCGAGGGCTGCCAGGAGGAAAACGGCAGCTTCAAGAATGAACTGGGCCCTGCAGTCTCGGCGCTCACGCTGACGGCGATCGTGAAAAGCGGCACGCCGGCCGACGCACCGGTTGTGAAAAAGGGTATTGAGTACCTCATGACGTTCCGCCAGCCCGACGGCGGCTTCTACTCGCCTGGGTCACCGGTGGCCAACTACGAGACTTCGATCGCCATGCTCGCACTGGCTGCCTGTAACAGCAACGGCTCGCTCGATAGCGAGATCAAGGGGGCCACGGCGTTTGTCAAGAAACTTCAGTGGGATAGCGACGAGGGCAAGGGTCCCGATGACCCGGCCTTCGGCGGCGCCGGCTACGGCAAGAAGTCGCGGCCCGATCTTTCCAATACGCAGTTCATGATCGAGGCGCTGCGGACCGTCGGCGAGAGCGAGAACGATCCGGCCATCCAGCGGGCGCTGGTCTTTGTGTCACGCACCCAGAATCTACCTGGCCCCCACAACCCGCTGCCCTTTCCCGAGAAGAACCCCGACGGCGGCTTCTACTACACGCCTGCCAACGGCGGCGAGAGTCAGGCAGGCGAGACGGAGAACGGGGGCCTGCGAAGCTATTCCTCGATGACCTATGCCGGGCTCAAGAGCATGATCTTCGCGGGGCTCACGAAAGATGACCCGCGGGTGAAGGCCGCCACCGAGTGGCTCGCCAAGAATTTCACGTTTGAGGAGAACCACGGCATGGGGCAGGCGGGGCTGTTTTACTTCTATCACACGGCGTCGAAGACGTTCGTTGTGCTCGGGGAAGACACCTTCACCGACGCCCAAGGGAAGCAGCACGTCTGGCGGGATGAGTTGACGACAGCCATCGTCTCCCGGCAGAAGCCCGACGGTTCGTGGACCAACCCCAACGAGCGGTGGCTCGAAGGCGAGCCTGTCTTGGTGACGGCCTACGCGCTGTTGGCACTCGCGAATTGCCGCTAACTGTCCGTGGAAAAAGCCGTCCATGGCCTTTTCCCACGTGGCCGACCGCTGGAAAAGCCGAGGTTTTCCATGGTCGGCAGTCGCCGCATCGTGCGGCGGCAGACTTTTCCACAGTCTGCCAGGTTGCCTCAGGCAGCGTTTGGGGTGGCCTTGTAGAGGTACGGATTCATCGTCGGGTCGTTGTACATCTTCATCTGACGGAACACCCGCAGCGGGCGTTTGGCTGAGAAGATCTCCGCGAGGAGCCGGTCGACGGCAGCCACCAGATGATCCCGCTGGGCGTCGAGCACGACCAGCTTGTCGGCGGCCTTCTCGCGGTGCTCGGGCGTCGCGTCGGGCCGGTCAACCTGCTCACGCATGTGGTAGCGACGAAGCTCGAGGATCGAAAGACGATCGATCGCCGCACCAGGCGTCTCGGTCGCGGCCGGCGCACCGGGCGAGGCCACGACGCCGCGGGCGGCAAGCTCGGCGATGAGCCAGTCGTCCACCTTCTCGATCGCGTCATTGCGGGCCTGGTTGTAGCCGTCGATGGCCCGCTTCACCTGGGCGATGCGGGCGTCGGTGACATCCGGCGACCGGGCGATGTCTTCTTCATGCCACAGGAGAAAATTAAACCGGTGGAGGTCGCAGACCTTGCCGCGAAGTCCACCCTCGGAATGCGCGGGCTCAATCTCATGCCAGCGGGCCACGAGATCGGCGAGCAGAGTGTCGATGTCGGCCGTGGCGACGGGTGGATGGTGGGGGTGCGACGAGGCCATACGAAACTCCTGGTGAGGCGCTCGGTGTCAGGTTCGTGTGCAGGCTCAGGCGGCGCGAAGCACAAGGCAGAGATTCGAGCCGCCGAACCCAAAGGAATTGCTGGCGGCGACCTTCACAGGGTGAGGCCGCGCGACATTCGGCACGTGGCACAGCCGGCATTCGGGATCGGGGTTGTCGAGGTTCACGGTCGGGGGCACCTGTTGCCGCTCGATCGCGCCCAAACAGGCGAGTGCCTCGAACGATGCGGCGCCACTCACGAGGTGGCCCGACATGCTCTTGGTCGAGCTCACCGGGATGCTGTCGGTCGCATCGCCGCAGGCCATGCGGATCGCACCAGCCTCGGCCACGTCGCCGACCGGTGTGCCGGCGGCATGGGCGTTGAAGTAGTCGACCTCGGAGGGGTCTACCTGGGCATCGGCCAGGGCCGCGGTGATCGCCCGGGCTGTCTGTGTCGGATCGGTGCTCGGCGCCACCATGTGGACGCCGTCGCTCGACATCCCGATGCCGGCCAGCTCACAGCGAATCCGCGCCGAGCGGCGGCGGGCGTCCGACTCCCGTTCGAGCACGAAGAATGCACCCCCTTCGCCCATGACGAAGCCATCGCGATCACGATCGAAGGGCCGTGAGGCTTTGGCGGGATCGTCGCTGCGTCGCGAGAGGGCGCGGAGATTGTAGAAGGCTGCGATCGCCGTCGGCCCTAGCACATCGCACCCACCGGCGACGCAGATATCGACCCAGCCGGCGTCGAGCCAGGTGCGGGCCAGGCCAAGGGCATAGCCGCTCGAAGCACAGGCTGCGGCCACGGCGACCGCAGGGCCCGCGATGCCGGCGCGGGCAGCCAGCCGCTGGTCCAGGGTCGGATCGCGACGCGATTCGAAGACGAACGTGCCTCCGTTTAAAAAATCGGCTTCCCATGTCTTGAAATGCTCGCCGCCGACGCCGAGCACAAGTCCGATCCGCGGTGCGGCCTCGGGATGCCCGAGGCCCGCATCGACAAGCGCGCCGATCACCGACGGGAGGCAGAGCTGTTCGAGGCGACCGAGCCCACGAAAGGTTTCAGGGTCCATGCCGAGTGGAACAGGGATCTCGAGGACCGGAGCGGCAAACCGCGACTCGGTCCGCACCCGCGGGTCCACGTCGATCTCGCGCACGCCCGATACGCCAGAAAAGAGGTTGTCGAAGATCGTCTCGGTGTCACACCCGAGAGGAGACACGGCCGCCACGCCGGTGATGACAACACGCTCGCAGCCATTCCGTCTTCGCATCGCTTGCCCGCTCATGCTGCCTCCCGGAGAACCTGCTCGTGCCGATGCCGCGTCACGTTGACCTCGAAGCCGCCCAGGCAGAGCAACGTGGTGGTGCCGTCGCGCTTGCCCCCGAGGACACCGGCCAGGTTGGCCAGCGTGCATGCTGCGATCGCGGGCCGTGATCCAGCCGGTCGCCGTCGAGACATCCGCACAGAAAGCGTGAGCGATCCCGTCTGATCAGCGTCGGTGGGCTCGGCCGACGGCTCGAGAAGCATGGCGATCGCTCGGCAGGAAGGGTCGTTTGTTGGGATGCCTTTGGCGTCGAGCGCCGGCTCGACATCCCACTCCGTAGCGACGAGCCATGCGGCTTCGCACTGTGGGTCGCCGCCACTGGCCAGAAGCGACGTCACGACGAGCAGTCCTTCGGCGAGTGCGTCTGGCCCCCCGCCGACGCCCAGATGCGGGCCGTGCGTGCCGAGGGCCACACTCACGGCGCCAGCGACCGAATGCATCGAGCACTGCGGAACGATATGTGGCTTGATGGCACTCGGGCCCGATGTGTCGAGCCCTGCCAACGCCTGCGCCGTCGCAATCCTGCCTGCCTGACAGGGCGCCGCAATGACGGCATGGCGTGCGAGTGGAGGGAGGTCTTCGGCTGTGCACACCGCTGACAGCGCCGTCAGGACGGCATGCATACCGACGACCGTGTGCTCGTCAGCATGCCGCAGGAACCGCGGTGGAAGTGGCGGCACGCCTTCGGGAACCGGCCGGTTGCGGAGGGTCCCCATGTCGGAGAGACGCGCCTTGACCAGGGCGTGGGTGGTGATTCGGCATCCGGCTACAAAAGCCGACGGCGACAGGTCGTTCATACGGGCTCCCCTGCGGTGGCCGAAGGCATCGCCCCCGGCAACAAAACACGGCCGCGGTCAGGCGGCCTGGCGGCCCCCACTGGCCGCGAGCTTCTCTTCGAGCACGTCGAGTAAGGTGCCTACGGTGGCGATGTTCTCGAGCAGCTCGTTCTCGATCTGAATCTTGAGGCGGGTCTCGATGTGCAGCACGAGGCCGGCCATGTCGAGCGAGTCGAGGTTGAGGCCTTCGCGGAGCGTGGTCTGTTCGTCGAGATCTGGATAGGTCTCGCCCGTTTCCTTCTCGAGCAATTCAAGCACGGTGGCCGACAGTTCCTGGCGGTTCATGGAAAGGTCCTCTCCTCGGACAGTTGGGCGGGCCTTTTGGCGGTCGCCACAGGAAGCGGGAAGGTACCGAGACTGGCTGGTCGGGCGAAGATCAAAAACTCCGGTTATCCTTGGGGTTTCCCAGAAATCCGTGAACTACCCAGTGCCCCAGATCCTCCCTCCGATGCACGTCGCCGGTTCGCGTCTCAGCCGGTGGCTGTTCTGGCCCCTGCTCGCAGTCACACTCGGCTACGCCGTGTTCCTCGTATGGGCCACCCACTATCCGAGGCCAGGCGATCTGCTCGGGCCCAGCCCGCCGCCCGACAAGCTGCTGCACTTCATCGCCTACGGGCTTCTGGGATTTCTGGTCGCGGCCACGGTGGCGACGACCGGCCGCTGGTCGCGCCGCGGCATTGTGCTCCTTGCGGTCGGCTTGGCGATTGCCGCCGGAGCGGATGAGGCCACCCAGCCATTGTTCGATCGAGCCGCCGACGTACTCGATTGGGTCTATGACATCATCGGGCTCTTTGTCGGCCTCACGATCGTGGCCGTCGCCTGTCGGCTCCTGGGCTGGCCACCGAGCCCGCGGCCATGACAATCTTTAGTAGTTGGGCGTGGGTGCCCGGAACTCGTCCATCCGCACCGAGCGGAACCACTCGATCGTCCGCGCCAGGCCTTCGCGAAGCGGCACGGTCGGCTCCCAGCCGAGTTTTTGCTTGGCAAGCGTGATGTCGGGCCGCCGTCGCTCAGGGTCATCCACCGGCAGCGGCTTTTGGATCAGCGGGGCCTTGGAGCCGGTGAGCTCGCATGTCAATTCCGCGAGCTGGCGGATCGTGAACTCACCGGGGTTCCCGAGATTCACCGGCCCGACAAAATCATCGGGGCCATTCATCATGCGGATGATGCCCTCAACGAGGTCATCGCGATAACAAAAGCTCCGCGTCTGGTTACCCGACCCGAAAATCGTGACCGGCTCGCCGGCGAGCGCCTGCCGAATGAAATTCGAGACGACGCGACCGTCGAAGGGGTGCATCCGCGGGCCATACGTGTTGAAGATTCGCACGATCCGGACATTCACGCGGTTGTGACGGTGGTAGTCCATGAAGAGCGTCTCGGCCGCTCGCTTGCCTTCGTCGTAGCAGGCCCGTGGGCCAATTGGGTTCACCGCGCCGCGGTAGCTCTCGGGCTGCGGGTGAACCTCCGGGTCGCCATACACCTCACTCGTCGACGCCTGCAGAACCTTGGCCCGGCAGCGGCGGGCCATGCCGAGCACATTGATCGCCCCCATCACGGAGGTCTTCATCGTCTTGATGGGGTTGTATTGATAGTGGCCCGGGGCGGCGGGGCAGGCGAGGTTGTAGATCTCGTCGACTTCGAGCCAGAGCGGCTGGATCACGTCGTGGCGAATGAGCTCGAAATTGGGCCGCTCGAGGAGGTGGGCCACGTTCGACTTCTGGCTCGTGAAGAAGTTATCGACGCAGATGACATCATGCCCCTCACCGACGAGCCGCTCGCAGAGGTGACTGCCCAAAAAACCGGCCCCGCCGGTCACGAGAATCCGCCTGATACTTGACATGGTTTCTTCCGGAGAGAGGGGCATGATAGTGTAGTCGGTCGGAGAACCACGTCCCGGGGGATGCCTTCATGTCCATGCCGTTCAACCGCCGTACCGCCCTGGCTGCCGGAGCCGCCGCGCTGGGCGCTGCGTCACCGTTCGCCACGGCCCTCGCCGCCGCACCGCCCGAACGCGCCCACCCCGAACGCGCCCACAAGGGCCGCATCAAGCAGTCGATCGTCGCCTGGTGTTTTGAGCTGTTTGGCGAGAAGTGGAATATCGAAAAGACATGTCAGGTCGCGAAAGACCTGGGCTGCGTGTCGGTTGAGCTGGCGCCGCCCGCGGCCTGGGTCACGATCAAGAAGCACGGGCTCACCTGCGCGATCACACCCAACGGCATGCCTGGCGCTCCCTTCGTGAAGGGACTCAATAACCCCCGCTACCACGAGGAAGTGATCGCCCGCACGACCGAGATGATCGATGCTGCCGCAGAAGCCGGGTTTCCGAATGTGATTGCGTTCACGGGATTCAAGTGGCGGGATGCGGAGGACCCAAAGAGCGGTGAGATCTCGCTCGAGGAAGGGGCCGACAACTGCGTGAAGGGTCTCAAGGAGCTCTGTGCGCGGGCCGAGAAGAAGGGCGTCACGATCTGCATCGAGCACTTGAACACTCGCGATGACTCACATCCTTTCAAGGGCCATCCGGGCTATCAGGGAGATGACATCGATTACGTCGCCGACATCGTGCGTCGGGTGGGCAGCGATCGCGCCAAGGTGCTTTTCGATATCTACCACGTTCAGATCATGAATGGCGACGTGATCCGCCGGATCGAGCAGTGCAAGGACGTCATCGGCCATATCCACACCGCCGGCAACCCTGGACGTTGTGAGCTCGACGACACCCAAGAGATCCTCTATCCGCCGATCATGCGAAAGCTCATCGACATCGGCTACCAGGGCTATGTGGGCCAGGAGTTTATCCCGACCCGCGACCCGCTCGCCGGGCTCCGGGAAGCGGTCGTGCTCTGCGACGTCTAAAGCTGATTTCACGCACGCCGGGCCATCCATGGCCCCGGCGTGCGTGCCCGGCCTCCGCCGGGAGGGAACACGGCCCTCCAGGCCTCGCGCACGTCGTTGCTACACCGATCTCACCTGTCTCCCATCCATGGCCCCGGCGTTCGGTGCGCCGGTGGCAGAGGCAGGCCGCATTGGTTCGCCGGTCGGTGACATGTGGCCGCACGCGGCTCTTTCAGATCGCCGCCTTCGCGACGTGAACCCTTCGGGTCACCTGCGGTGTGCGAGTGTGCTCTCGTGGATGATGGTGCGCCGCTTGGCCGCGCAATAGATGCTCGGCGGCTGCGCGTGCCCCCGACCGACTCCTCAGCATCGTGAGCTCAGGGGAGGCCGCCGCGGTTGCGAACCGTCCGCAGTCCCCCGGCTTCCGCCGAGGGCTTGTATCGGGCAAACGACGGACATAGGCCGAGGAACAACACGTTCCCACGACACCTCCCGCATCGCGTGGGCCAAACTCCTCGCCCGGATCGCCGAGGCGTTCCCGCTTGTGCGCCAGGCCTGAAAAACGGCGCTCCCGCGGAGGATTGTGGGGGCGTCCGAGGCCATCCGTCACGTCGCAAAACAGCCGCAGACCGACTCGCCTACCATCCATCGATGGTCGTCTGCCATCACCCTGTTGCGGAAGTGTCGTTGACCGTCCTATCCTTCCTTCGAGGAGGGCCATCGTGGCCGGCTCGGGCACGACAACGTAGCTGAGCATGAGGTCGTTGACGACGTTGTCGAGCGTGAGCGCCGCATTGATCGTGGGCGTGTCACCCAGGATCGACGGATTCGCCGTGCCGTTGCCACTTGCGGGCAGGACTCCCCGTGAAACTGGCCGTATTCAACCCCGATCGAGTACGCTCATCGAGGGCCGATCAGCCACGACCGCGTCGCGAACGTGCCGTGGAGCGTCCTCTTCTTTCTCCCCGTGGAGCCTCCAGCCCATGAATGCCAAGGCCCTGCTCGATTACAACCTCGGTATGACCGATATGGTGGTGAACGCCTACCTGGGCGACCTCACCGACGCGGACATGCTCGTGCGTCCGGTACCAGGGATGAACCACATCGCGTGGCAGCTTGGCCACCTCATCGTGTCCGAGAACCGTCTCCTCAGCATGGTGAAGCCCGGCTCCGCACCCACGCTTCCCGAAGGCTTCGACGGGCAGTATTCCAAGCAGACCGCGAACATCGACGACGCGACGAAGTTCCATACCAAGGCCCGGCTCCTGGACCTCTATAACCAGCACCGCGAAGCCACCAAAAAGGTGATCGCGGAGTCCACCGACACCGACCTCGAGCACGCTGGGCCGCAGTTCCCCGACTACGCCCCCTCGGCCGGTGCGGTGCTGGCCTTGTGCGCGAACCACCCCATGATGCACGCCGGTCAGTGGGTAGCGGTGCGTCGCATGCTCGGCAAGCCAGTGACGATCTAAACCCCGAACCGTCGGGACGCGGGTGCACGCTTCAACAAACGTGGTCTTCTGCCTTTCGCCCAAAGTTTATGACTGCTTTGGACTCGGGCGAGGGAAAGGACGCGTCGCCGTGAAGCGGGCCGCACAGCGCCGCGGCAGATACGTGAAGACACACGGAACTGTCTGATGGCTCGAGAAGAGGGAACCATGCCGCACAACAAAATCATCGTCGTCACGCTCTACAACCGGCCTCAATACACGAGCGAAACACTGGGTGCCCTGGGCCGGTGTGACGGCATCAACGACTACAAGGTCCTGATCCATGTTGACCCGGGCAACAGCGAGGTCCAGCGCCTGGCCAACACATGGCTCCACATGAACAAGGAAGTGTTCACGAACCACACCCGCATCGGCTGCAATCAGAACATCTTCGGTGCCCTCAACCACGGGTTCCGCGAGTCCGACTACGTCATCATTTTCGAAGACGACTGTGTCCCGTCGTGGGACTGCCTGCGGTACTTCGAGTGGGCCGCCGAGAGGTATTGCGACGACAAGGACGTGTTCACGGTCGCGTCGTACCGCAACGCCACCGAGCCGCCCGAGACGTGGTGGCAGGTCCATCGCGAACGATGGTTCACGCCGTGGGGCTGGGCTACCTGGCGTGACCGATGGCCCGAGATGAGTCGCACCTGGGGCATCGGCACGACCGATTCCTGGGACGTGATCGTGAACCGGGTCCGCGGCAGCCGGTGCCAGATCACGCCACACCTGGCTCGCACTCAGAACATCGGCGCCGAGAACGGACAGCACGTCCCAGGCCCCGAGTGGCACCGAACGAACCAGTTCAACGCCTTCTGGTCGGGCAGCGTGAACATCAACGAGATCCACCCCTTCACGGAGTAACGAATGTTCGGCACACTTGTGAAGGCCTACCCGCAGCTCGCGTCCAACCTGGACCGTCGTTTTTCGATCCATCTCGGGTGCGGGCCTGACAAGTCGATCACAGGCGGCAGGCCTGGCATCGACACCTACCGATGGCAACGGCGTGTTTGACCGCCGTCAACAGTGGAGCATTTCGGCCGCGTGATCGGCGGTCGCGACGACAAGCCCGAGCGAATCCGCTACACGCTCCCGCGGCACAGCCGCGGGCAGTGGGTCGGGCCGGGGCGGAACAAGAAGCCGACGGCTCCTGACGCGCAGGGCGTGGTAAACCTCTCGCCGTCTGAGTTTCTCGATCGCCTTGCGGATCTGGTGCCGCCGCCTCGAAGGCACCGGCATCCCACCGGCAGGATGCCGGATTGCGGTCGAGCCAGACCTTGGCTCTGGCATTGACCGCGAGGCGGCAGGGGACATGGATGGACCTGCCGCCCTGGAGCAAGCTATGGCGTGTTTGCACCGAATCATCCGCTGCGACCGCTTGTGACGGCGCTGGCGATTGGGAACGCCGGGAAGTCCGCGGGCACGGCGACCAGTGAGCCTCACGCAGGGAGGCTACCCGCGGAAGCACTCGCTGCCGAGCGTCGTTCCCACGACACATCCCGCATCGCGTGGGCCAAACTCCTCGCCCGGATCGCCGAGGCGTTCCCGCTTGCGTGCCCGGCCTGCGGTGGCGACATCCGGCTCATTGCCTTCATCACCGATCCGGGGCCAATCAGAAGAATCCTCGCGCACGTCAGCGAGCCGGTGGAGCCACCTCCGGTCTCTCCCGCGCGAGGGCCCCCGACTGACTGGGGTGAGCTCGTGCAGGTCCTGGACGACCGCGATGTCGTCCAGGACTCGTCCGATGAGCTGCCCGTGACTGACATCCACTCGCTCTGAACCGCCTCCCGCGGGCACGCGTGGAGCCGGTCTGCGCCAGGCCTGAAAAACGGTGGTCTCACGGAGGGATTGTGGGGGCGTCCGAGGCCATCCGTCACGTCGCAAAACAGCCGCAGACCGATACGGCTACCATCCATCGATGGTCGTCTGCCATCACCCTGTTGCGGAAGTGTCGTTGACCGTCCTATCCTTCTCTATTTCGCCCGCTTCTTGGCTTTCGTCAGCCGCTCGATGATCGGATCGAGCTTCTCGCGGGCGCTCGCGATCACCTTGGATGAAAGACCGTTTTCGCTCAGCGGCTCGCGATCGCGGGCTTTCTGAGCAAGCTCAAGTGCTTCCTCCTTCTTCCGCTTCCGCTCGAGTTTCGGTACCTCGTCGAGCACGCCTTGGTAATACGGGATGAGATCGGTGGCCACGAGGAAACACTCTTCGGTCATCTGCTTCGCCTCATTGCACTGCGAGTGCCCCACCTTGGGAAAAAACATCGAGTCCATGAAGAAGCCGGCCTGCTTCGCCTCGGCCTCGAAGAGCTTGGCCCAGTCGAGCCGACCATAGGCTGCTTCGGGAAAACTCTTGGCCGTGTCGTTCTCGCCGCAGGACATCACAAACGGGATGCTGCTGGCACGGGGATTGACGCCGCCTGTCTCCCATGTCCCTCCAGAGTGTGCCGCACAGCCCGCCACGAGTTCTGGATGCTTCAGCATGAACCGGTGGGCGTATTGCGACCCGCCCGAGAAACCGGCGATAAAGAGCTTGGGGTGGAGTTTGTGCGTCTTGCCGATTTCCTTCGCGACGGCAATCAACTGCTCGTCGCTTTGATGCGCGAGCCCTTGGTATCCCTCATTGGGAAACGACGGCCCGACGACGATGCAGTCGTACTTGTCGGCCCAACCCGTGAGCCCTCCCGCTCCCTTGCCATTTCCCTTGTACCCGTGGACGCCAACGACCAGCCAGTACGTCTTCGCCGGATCGACCTTGGTCGGAAGGTAGACAAAATATTCCCGACCGGTGAGTGGATCTTTGAGTGGCGTGTCGTCTGCTATGACGAAGCCGTGCGACCCGAGCGCGAACACGAGCCCTACCACCAGGACCGCGATCGATGGATACCGCGTCATAAGGCCTCCCTGTCGGCAATGTTCGGGGCCACGTTCCCCGCGGATGGCTGGCATTTCAATGCCCGTGTGATCGTGAGTCTACTCAGCCGCCAGCGGGCACGCGAGGATCACGCGGAGGTCGGCAACGTTCGTGCCGGTGGGCCCGGTCATCACCAGGCCGTCGACGGCTTCCAGCAGTGAACGCGCATCGCACCGGGCGGCGGCATGCGTGGCATCGAAGCCGCCCGCCGTGATCCGCTGGGCCACGAGGGCATCGGCGATGCCGCCGGCTGCATCAGTCGGCCCATCCTCGCCATCGGTGCCGATGCTCGTGAGCGCGAGGCCTCGCGGCCACTCGCAGCCGGCGCCGAGGATCGCCGCCAGCGCAGCGACGATCGTTTGCTGGTTGCGGCCTCCCTGGCCGTGATCCGCCGGAAGGCACACGACCGCCTCGCCTCCCTCGACGAGCGCCCTCGGCCGGCCATCGCCGGCCGCGGCGGCTCGTAGCGCGAGCCCTTCATGGGCGAGGCGTCGGCCGACCTCGTCTGCTGTCTCGCTGGTATCGGGGTGTGCGTGGCGGACAGTCACGTCGTAGCCAAGTCGCCGAGCTGCCACTGCCGCAGCATCGACCGCGGTCACATTGCTGCCAACGAGCACATGCTCCACGCGGCACCCACGAGGCGGCACCCATGAGCCGGGCGGCAATCGCTCCGGCTGCTCGGATCGAATGGGGGATCGGGAACCAGTTTCACCCAACAGTGCCACAAGCCTGGGCGCGATGCCCGCTGCAACGGCCCCATACCGCTCGAGCAGAGCCAGCGCCAGCGCGGCGTCGGCCGCCACGGGCATGCACGGCCCCGATGCGATCGCCTCCAGCGGGTCGCCGATCACGTCGGAAAGCACAAGCACGAGCATCCGGCCGGCTGAGCAGGCTCGTGCCAGGCCACCCCCTTTCACGTCACTAGCCGCCTGGCGGACCGCATTGATGTCGGTGATCGGCGCTCCGGCCGACGCCAGGAATCGTGCGAGGGCGATTTTTTCTTCAAGCGGCACGCCGGCTCGCGGGGCTGCCAACAGTGCCGAGCCGCCACCACTGATGACCGCAATGACAACGTCATCGGCCTCGAGCGATCCCACGAGAGCCAGCATCTCCCGTGTGGCCGCCTCGGCAGCCAGCGTGGGGACGTTTTGCGTTGCGGGGCGGGTTTCCCGCACATCGACGCCGGGTACAAGCCGCCCAGAGCCCTGCGGCACACTCACGATTCCCTGGATGCGGCTCTCTCCAACGCCGCCACGCAGCAGGACGTCCACGAGCCCCGCCGCCATGCCGGCTGCGGCCTTGCCCCCGCCTACGATCACGATGCGTCCGCGACCATCGACGCGCAGCGGCGTGTTCAGCGGCTGACCGGCGAGAAGCAAGGCGCCCTGCACGATGGCACACCGACCCGCCACGAGCGACTCAGGATTGATCGCGCGAAGCGCCGCCGTGAGGATCGCCCCGATGTCGTCGCGCGCGATCACAGGTCGCGCCCACCAGAAAAGTTCTTGGGGTCGAAGCGGGACAGGTCGATGCCTCCGCGGCCTTCTTCTTCAAGAAGCTTCAACCGCATTTCGAGCCGTTCGAGCCGCCTGGCGAGCATGGCTGGCGAGTCCTGCGACGGAGCCGCTGGCTTGACCCGTGGTATGACCGGGTAGCCGAGCTGACGCTGGAGCGCCGCAAAAAAGAAGAGGGGATCCTTGCCACGGTTGGCGCGGGCGATCCGTCCCTCCTTCTCACCGAAGAGGATCTGACGGTCGGGCTCGGACGCGGCGCGGCCGGCGAGGAGCGCGTCACGCTTTTCAAGCCGCCAATACTCAGGGCTCCGCACAAACACGAGATCAGCCAGATCGACGAGTCCGACCTGCCGCGCGACCGTACTGATCCATCCCTTCCAGTGCTCGTCAAAAATGTCGTCGGTGGCAACTGCGGCGAGGCCATGGCCGTAGTCCAGGCGATTCCGCGAGAGGCACTCGAAGCGATAGAAGAACAGCCCCTGTGGCGTCACGCCCTCGGCGCGGTACGTCGCCTCCCGTTCGAGCATCGCCAGTGCCGTGCGGATGTCGAACCTTCCTCCCTCTTCTTCAGCCGCGGCAAATACAAAGGTCTGGAACGCGGTGAAGTAGTGCGGCAGGCGTGCGAGCGCCGTGGAGAGTGTGCCGACGAGTTTGAGCTCACTGACGAGATAGCCGATGGCCAGGGGTAGCTTGGAGGTGGCGAGGACCTCCTGGCCGATGGCGGCCAGGGCCTCTTGGGAGGCAATTCCGGCGGTCACTCGCTCCCCGAACGACCGGAACAGATAGGCCTGTTCGATGTATTCCTCGCGGTCGAGCATAGGGATTGCCCTTGGAAGCGGGCTCATCGACACATGGAAACCGTCGGCGACCCGTGCCGCCATCCTATAATCAGTCTGCTCGGGCTGGCAGAGGTGCCGCCGACGTGCCACCGTGGTCACCGATTTTCGGCTCCTGATGTCTACCCGTTTTTCCGCGATCGACGCTGGTGTGGCCGCCATTGGCCGAGGCGAGGTCGTGATTGTCGTCGATGCCGAAGACCGTGAGAACGAAGGGGATTTTGTGTGTGCGGCCGATGCCGCCACGCCGGGGATCGTGAACTTCATGATCAGCCGAGGCCGAGGCCAGCTCTGTCTCTCGATTCTCCCCGACGTGGCCGAGCGTCTCGAACTGCCGATGATGTGTGAGACCAACTCCACGCCGCTCGGCACGGCCTTTACGGTCCCGGTCGATCACAAGACATCCAAAACAGGCATCACCGCCGCCGAGCGTGCCACGACGATCGCCGCGATCCTCGATCCCGAGAGCCGCCCGAGCGATTTCCTGAGGCCGGGCCATCTCTTTCCGCTTGTAGCGAAGGAAGGGGGCGTGCTCAGGCGAGCCGGTCATACCGAGGCGGCAGTCGACCTCGCGCGGCTGGCAGGGCGGCCGCCAGCGGGCGTGCTCTGCGAGATCCTCGACTCCGAAGGCAACCGCGCCGATCATGACACGCTCTTCGCGCTGGCCCGTGAGCATGGCCTCGAGATCATTTCGATCGAGGAGTTGATCCGGTACCGTCGCACGCGTGAAAAACTGGTCGAGCGGATTGCTGAGGCCGATCTTCCGACGCGCTACGGCCGATTCCGGATCATCGGCTACGGCGTCAAATTCGAGAGCCAGCAGCCAATCGTGCTCGTGCTCGGTGACCCGAAGCAGGTGGCCGCGCCGCTCGTGCGGCTGCACTCGTCCTGTTTTACCGGCGACCTGCTCGACAGCCTGCGGTGTGACTGCGGCGACCAGCTTCACATGGCCCTCGACATGATCGCTCGCGAGGGCGCTGGCGTGCTCGTGTATCTGCCACAGGAAGGCCGCGGCATCGGCCTCATGGAAAAACTCCGGGCCTACGCGCTCCAGGACCAAGGGCTTGATACGGTAGAAGCCAATCTCGCACTCGGCTTCAAGGCAGACGCCCGTGACTATGGTGTCGGAATCCAGCTCTTGAAGGATCTCGGCCTCACGAAGGTGCGGCTCCTCACCAACAACCCCAAGAAGACCGACGCCTTCATTTATGGCGGCTTTGATCTCGAAGTGGTCGACCAGGTGCCGATCCTGCCGCCGGTCAACGAACACAACGAGAAGTACCTCGCGACCAAACGCGAGAAGCTCGGCCACCGCTTCCCGGGGTAGCTGGCCTGGCACGCGGTTGACCCGGCTCGGCTCGCGGCCGTAGCATCGCTGTTTTCCGGGCGCACCAGTCGCCCGAAGCCCCTGGGAGCCAGGCATGCCGGCCCTCTCTCGATCTGTTTGGAAGCCCGTTCGCCTTCTGGTGGGCTTTGTGATCGGACTGGCGGTCCTGGGCGGTGTCGGCTGCGGACGGACGCCCGCCGAGCCGCAGCTCAAGCCTGAACCGGTGCTGACGCCGCACACGGGCGAGACCCCGCCGCCATCCACGACCGTGCTTTCGAACGGTACCGCCGGCGACCCCGTGGAAGATCCGGCGTCGCCGCAGCCCGAGGCACCGTTCTCGCCGCCGTTGCTCGAGGACCTCGAGCGGGATGCCAAGTGGATCGACCGTCCCGTCCGCGACGCAGTTGCGGATCTCGCCGCAGAGCTGGCCAAGGAGCCGCTGCTAGCAACCCCCGCCGAGGCACTCGCCCTGCGGAACAATTCGTCTGAAAACAACGCCAAGATTCTCTCGGCGCTCGGGCGACTGCCTGCGGAGGGCGAGGCCGACTACGGGACACGCGTCAACCGCCATCTCTCCGGTGACCTCAACAGCTCAAACCCGATCCTGGCCAGTTCTGCTGCCGAACAAGACGTGCTCGGGCTGACAGGCTTCGGCATTTTTTCGTTCGACCGTCATCTCGAGCCATTTGCTGCCTCCGAGACGGTCGAAACGTGGCAGACAAGTGTGGACGGCACGCTCGACAAGGTCGTGCTCCGCGAAGACATTCTCTGGAGTGATGGCCAGCGGATCACCGCCCACGACATCGCCTTTAGCTACAAGGTCATCATGGATGAGCGGGTGCCAGTGCCCGCAGTGCGAAACGGGACGGACCAGCTTCGCGGTGTGCATGCCTACGACGACCGCACGATTATCTTCTTCCACAGGGCGGCGCTCGCCACGAATGTCTGGAACATCAACTTCCCGGTGATTCCCGAGCACGTCTACGGTGAGACTTGGGAAGACGACCCCACGCTCAAGGACAGCCCGCGACACGTTGAGCTCGAAACGAAGCCCGTCTGCGGTGGCGCCTATGAGATCGTCAAGCGCGAGCGTGGCCAGGAGATTCTCCTGCGCGCCCGCGAGAGCTGGCACACCGTGGGAGGCAAGAACGTCCGCCCGAAGCCTTTTTTCAACGAGATCCGTTTCCGGATTATCGAAGATCCCAACACCGCCCTCCTCGCACTCAAAAAGGGCGAAGTCGATGAGATGGCGCTCACGCCCGAGCAGTGGACCACCCAGACGATCTCACCCGACTTCTACGCCCAGAACACGAAAGCCACCGATCTCGAGTGGGTCTCATTTCACTTCGTGTGGAACACCAGGCGACCCTACTTCACCGACCGCCGTGTCCGCCGAGCGATGAGCCATGCCTTTGATCACGAGCGGATGCTCGAGACGATCTGTCACGGGCTGTACACACCATGCACGGGAAACTTTCACCCCACGGCCTGGATGTCTTCGAAGAAACCGACCGAGCCCTACCGACAGGATCTCGACCGGGCCGAAGCGCTGCTCGATGAGGCCGGGTGGGTCGATCACGACAACGATGGGATTCGGGATCGTGAGATCGATGGAACGAGCGTGCCCTTTGAGTTCACCGTGCTGTGCAGCCAGCAGCCTATCGCCCTGGAGATCTGCACGCTCCTCCAGCAGAGCCTCGATCAGATCGGCGTCCGTGTGAACGTGAGGCCCCTGGAATACACGGTTCTCCAACAGCTCGAACTCGAACGAGACTTCGACGCCGCGTTCGGCGGCTGGGGCACCGGCACCGACCCCGACACCTCCTCGAACATCTGGGCCACCGGTGAGGCGCGGAACTATGGCAGCTACTCGAACCCCGAGGTGGATCAGTTATTCGCCGATGGCCGCGCCGAGCTGGATCGATCCAGGAGAGCCGAGAAGTACGCCCGCATTCAAGAGATCCTGTGGGAAGACCAGCCCTACACCTGGCTCTATTGGCGGAACTCCTTCTACGGCTTCTCCAAAGACGTCCGTGGCTACGTCTTCAGTCCGCGCGGGCCCTTTCATTACTCACCGGGCTTCGGCAGCCTCTGGAAGCCTGCACCATGATCCACTACCTCCTGCGTCGGCTGGCGCTGGGGCTGGTGACGCTCGTGCTGATTTCGTTTCTGGTCTATGGCCTCATCCGGGCGATCCCCGGAACGCCACTGACGGTCGAGGCTGGCGAAACCGACATCAGCCGCAAGCTCAGCCTGGAGAATGAGGCGAAGCGGAAGGCCGCCTACGGACTCGACAAGCCCTGGTACCAGGCCTACTTCATTTGGCTTTCGCATGTGATGCAGGGCGACCTCGGCAGGAGTGTTCCCAAACGAGCGCCGGTGGCCCAACTCATCGGCGACCGCATCGGGCCAACGCTCGCCCTCTCCGGAAGTAGCCTGCTGTTGACCTGGGCGATCGCCGTCCCACTCGGCCTCTACACCGCAGCCCGCAGTGGCACACCCGATGAGCGGGCCACGAGCCTCGTGCTCTACATGCTTTATTCGGTGCCCACGTTCGTGGCCGCCTTGGCGCTCCAGGTGATGTTCTCGATCTGGGCTGCCGGCACGGCCTGGGAGCTGCCGCTCTTCGGCATGACCAGCGGCACACCAGACATGACCACCGCGGCCTGGCTTGGGGACGTGGGAAGCCATGCGATTCTGCCGCTGGTCTGCATGACCTACGTGAGCCTCGCCTGGTACTCCCGGTTCATCAGCACGAACCTCCAGGAAGTCCTTCGTCAGGACTACATCCGTACCGCGCGGGCCAAGGGAGCGGGGCCCATCCGCGTGCTCGTGTCACACGCCTTCCGCAACACCCTCATCCCGCTGGTCACCCTGCTTGGACTCTCGCTGCCGGCGCTCCTCGGAGGCTCGGTGATCGTTGAGCAGATCTTCACGTGGCCCGGTATGGGACGGCTGTTCTTTGAGAGTATTCGGCAGCGTGACTACGAAACGATCATGGGCCTGACGCTCATGTTCAGCGTCCTCACGCTCGCAGGCCAACTCCTCGCCGACATCCTCTATGCGTGGGTCGATCCCCGGGTGAGCCTGGACTGATGAAGCCGGATCACACGCCTGGCCCGCTTGCTTCCGAAAAGCCTCCTCGCGGGTTCTGGGCCGAGGCCTGGAGTCGCTTTCGGCGGATGCCGCTGGCAATGGCAGGGCTCGTGTTTGTCTGTTTCCTCGGGGTCGTCGCCGTGTTCGCGCCGGTGATTGCCGGCACGAAGCCAGTCGCCTGCCGCTACAAGGGATCGATCTATTTTCCATGCCTGGCCTACTACAACCGCGCCTGGGAACCGGTCGTTTTCACCACTGACAAGTTTCGTGGCGAATACCCACGAAACCTCAAAGAGAAAGACCCGGTGAGCTGGGCCATCTGGCCACTGGTGTTTCAGGATCCCTATCGGACCGTCCGCGCGGATGAGTGGCCCGGCCTGCCGGCAAACCCGGCCCGCGACAGGGGGCGACCTGATGCGCGGAACCTCTTTGGCACAAACCAGGCTGGCGTCGATGTCTTCGCGAAGATGGTCCACGGCACACTCGTGGCGCTCCTGGTGGGCTTTGTGTCGATGGGGATTGCGGGCCTGATCGGCATCGTCGTCGGAGCACTCGCCGGCTACTTTGGCGGCGTGGTGGACATGGTCATCAGCCGCGTCACCGAAGTTGTGATGTGTGTCCCCACACTCATTCTGATTCTGGCACTGCTGGCTGTCGTCGAAAAACCGACGATCTGGAAGATGATGGCCGTCCTCGGCCTCACCGGCTGGACGAGCATCTCGCGACTCATGCGGGCGGAGTTTCTCCGGCTCAAGTCGTCGGAATTCGTGACCGCCGCGCGGGCCCTCGGAGCGGGTCATTCTCGAATCATCTTCCGCCATGTCCTGCCGAATGCGCTCGCGCCGGTGATGGTGCCAATCACGTTCGGGATCGCCGCGGCGATCCTTACCGAAAGCGGACTTTCCTACCTGGGCTTCGGCCAGCCGCCACCCGCGGCAAGTTGGGGCTCACTGCTCAACGACGCCCGCTCAAACCTCACGATGTGGTGGCTCGTGCTCTACCCGGGTACCGCCATCTTCTTGGCCGTGCTCGCCTTCAACCTCATTGGCGAAGGGCTCCAAAAAGCCACCGACCCGCGGCTCCGCGAGGCCCGGAAGTGAACCAGCCTGCCACACCTTTGCTTGCCATCCACGACCTGGTCACGGCGTTTCACACACCGGCCGGCAGAGTACCGGCGGTGGATGGAGTCTCGCTCGAGCTGCATCGGGGCCGCGCGCTGGGCCTCGTCGGCGAGAGCGGCTGCGGCAAGAGCGTGACGGCGATGAGCGTCCTCGGACTCGTGGCCTCGCCCGGTCGCATTGAGACTGGAAAGATCCTGCTCGAAATCGACGGCCAGCCGATCGACCTGGTTGGCCTTGGCGACCGCCGGCTGCGGCGGATCCGTGGCGGGCGAGTGGGGATGATTTTTCAAGAGCCGATGACGAGCCTCAATCCGGTCTTCACGATCGGTAGCCAGATCGCCGAGGCAGTGCGGCTCCACCGAAAGGTCACGCGGGCGGCAGCCCGTGCGCGGGCCCTCGAGCTCTTGACGCTCGTGAAGATCGCCGACCCCGAGCGACGCCTTGACGAGTATCCTCACCAGCTCTCCGGCGGCATGCGGCAGCGGGCGATGATCGCCATGGCGCTGGCCTGCGAGCCCGACCTCCTGATTGCTGATGAGCCCACCACGGCACTCGATGTCACGATTCAGGCGCAGATCCTGGAGTTGCTCGCCGACCTGCGCACACGGCTAGGCATGGCAATCCTGCTCATCACCCATGATCTCGGCGTCGTCGCCGAGACCTGTGACGAGGTGGCGGTGATGTATGCCGGGAAAATCGTGGAACGCGCCCCGGCGGCCTCGCTCTTTGCGCAGCCGCTGCATCCCTACACGATCGGCCTCCTGGCCGCACGGCCCGAGTACCAAAACCAGCGTGGCTCACACGCCGCCGGTGGCTCACGCGGGTCTCCGAAACCGCTCGCGGCGATTCCTGGCATGGTGCCGTCGCCAGCCAATTTTCCGGCGGGCTGCCGGTTTCATCCCCGCTGCCCGTTTGCCCGCGAGCCCCACTGCGCAGCCGAAATGCCGGCGCTTCGCGAGTATTCGGCCAGCCACCTCGTCCGCTGCCACTACGCCGGTGAGCTTGGTACACCTCGCCCCGAGGCCACCCCAGGATGAGCGAGTCACCGGAACCACTCCTGGCTGTCGGGGGCCTGGCAACCCATTTTCCGATTCGACGGGGAATCCTGCGCCGCACGGTTGGCGCGGTGCGGGCGGTGGACGGCGTGTCGTTCACGATTGATCGCGGTCGCACGCTCGGGCTCGTCGGCGAAAGCGGCTGCGGCAAGACAACCGTGGGCCGCAGCATCCTGCGACTCATCGAACCCACGGCCGGCTCGCTGCACTTCGCCGGCCATGACGTGCGGACGCTCTCCCCGGCGGCCCTTCGGCCGCTCCGACGGCAGATGCAGATCGTCTTCCAGGATCCCTATGGCTCGCTCAATCCGCGAATGACGGTGCGGGCGATCCTCGAGGAAGGCCTCCTCATCCACGCGCTCGGTGATCGCACGGAACGTTTGCGACGGATGGCCTCGGCCCTCGAGCGGACAGGCATGCCGGCCGCGGCGCTCGCCCGCTACCCGCACGAGTTTTCCGGCGGCCAGCGGCAGCGGATTGCGATCGCGAGGGCGCTCGTCTTGGAGCCCGAGTTTCTGGTGCTCGACGAGCCCATTTCCGCGCTCGATGTTTCGATTCAGGCGCAGGTCGTGAATCTCTTGGTCGAGCTGCGACGAGATCTGGGCCTCACCTACCTGTTCATCTCGCACGACCTCTCGGTTGTCGAATACCTCTCCGACGATGTCGCGGTCATGTACCTCGGCCGGCTCGTCGAGAAGGCTCCGGCCGCGGCGGTCTACGCGGCCCCGCTCCATCCCTATACCCACGCGCTCTTTTCCGCCGTGCCGAGCGTCGATCCTGCCCGTCGCCGTGGACGGATCATCTTGCCCGGTGACGTGCCGAGCCCCGCCAACCCTCCTCCCGGCTGCCACTTTCACCCCCGCTGTCCACTGGCTGAATCGGTCTGCCGAAGCGTGGATCCCCCAGCGACGACCGCTGGGGACCATCTCGTGCACTGCCACGTCGCGGCTCGCGAACTGGCCACGGGTAACGCGTCTACGGCGGCACAGCGGATCGCGTTGGCGCTGGCCAACACGACCGTGTGAGTTGGTGGCAATGCGATAGCCGCGTGGAGTAGAATTGCCTGCGCTCATGGTGTCGGTAGCAGCACACTTCGAGGGACCATTGGTATGCGTCGGATCATCGCCATGGCGTGTGTCTTCGTGGCGACGACTGTGTCTGCCCAGGACACTCCACCGAGCCGCGGCGGTGGGAGTGCGGCCGTACCCACAGCCGGCCTGTCGCGGGAGGAGCTTGTACGAAGCTGGGACCTCGATCGTGACGGCACGCTCAGCACGTCGGAGGCAGAGGTAGCCCGCGCGCGGATGAAGCGGGAGCGGCTCGAGACTCAGCTCGGAGCCGGCCTGGATCCCATCACCGGGCGTCCGCGGGGCGAGGGCTCCGAGTCCGCCGACCGCGATGCTGATTCTCCGTACCAACTTCCTCCCGAGTTGCCCCCTGTCACGCAACCGCCAGGAAGTACGACGACACCGGGAATCTCACAGCCGAAGGTGCGCCCAAAAACAATGGCCGAGCTTGCGGCGCCGATCATGGCGGCTCCCACCGTGCCGGGCCTTCCGAATGCCCCGATGACCACGCCCTCAGGATCATCGACCCCGATCACCGCCGAGCGATCGAGCAGGGCGTCATGGCTGCCGCCAACATCCAAGGGCAACACGGGCGCGGGAGGACCGCGGGCTGGCGCGCCGCCAGCGGTGCCAGGCTATGGCGCGGGCTCCTGGTCAGACCTCAACGCCGGCCGTCCGCTGCCCAGCACACGCACGACACACCCGGCGACCGCCGCGGACGGCCGCACGGGTGTGACGGGTGGTGGACTCCTTCCGAGCTCCCGTGCGGCCGGTCGGACTGGCGCCCTCCTGCTTCCTGGACAAACCGTGCCGAAACTCGCGCCGCTCGTACCCACCACACCGCCGCGGCCTCGGGCAACGCTCCCACGGATCACGGCCGAAGACATCGGCGGCTACCGTCCGTGAACGGTCCATTCGGCGAGACGCTTCCGGCCGGACCGATCCTCGTCGTGGCCGACAACGAAGCCATCACCCGCGGAGGACCGGCCTGGGCCCCAGCGTTCGCCGCCGCTGGTCGCGTGTACCGCGTGCGACTTGCTGGGCCATCGAGCCCACACGCCATCGCAGCCGAAGCCCGAAGCCTTGGGGCTATCGCCATCGTCTGGGCCGGCGGTCCAGACGTCTGTGACCTAGCCACACTCGCCGCTGCTGACCTCGCCATTGCGGTATTCAACGAAGAGATCCTGCACCATGCACGCCTGTCGTAACCCACCAACAGTTTCCGACTATCGAAGCACCCCGAGCCGCAGCGTGTTCTCGTGCGCTCTCCTGCTGCTGGTGGCGCGACCGCTGCAACTCTTCGCTGAAGACATCGCCTTCGTGCCGACGCTCGACGGAGGCACGACGGTCTTCGTGGGGCCGGGTGTTGCCGATGATTTTGACGTGGCCCGCCGAGCGATCGACGCGGCCCACACCGCGAGCGGCCGCAGGTATCGGGCCGTCGTCGTGAAGTCTTCCGGGATGACCGGTGGCGCGCCCGACATCCTCCCTCCCATCGTGGACCACTGGTGGGAGGCCCGCGACCCTGCCATGTTCAACCCCTCAGCGGACGTGACGATTGTCATCGACCTGGGGGATCGCTCAGTGGCGATGGACATCCCGCCGTCGCTGCTCTCCAAAGCCGGCCTCGACCTGCGGGCGCTCGAGCGAGGCGTCATCACGTCGGTCTTTGTCCCCCGAGCCAAAGATATGCGGTACGCCGAAGGGCTCGCCGAGATGGTCGCCGCGACTGACCAGGCCATCACCGCCGGCATCACGGATCAGGCCCGTCAGGCCGAAGACTCGAGAATCTTTCGCACCCGCACGCTCCCGAATGCTGCGGCCGCGCTCGTGGCGGCGGGGATCGCCACGGCGTGTGCGGTGCAGCGGTGGCGGCATAGCGCGCGGAGGGCCAAGGCCACCGCCGCACTCGCCGCGTTCAAGCGGGATGTCGTGGCTCTCTCCGACGTACTCGACGGGTCTCAAGAGAGGCACCGGATGCTGCCGCATACCGATCCTGATTTTCTCACGCCCATGCGAGGCATGACCCGCGACACCTACGATGCCGTGCAGGATGCGATCCGGCGCTCCCGCGAGCGATGGCTCGCGCTCATGGAGGTGTGGGACAAGGCTCAGGAACGACTCGCATCTGAATGGTTCCTGGGCACTGCGGCCAACGACGATGTGCTCACGATGCTGGGCCGGGCCGAGGCCAGGCCTCCCCTCGATGAAGTCGCCGCCGACTGTCGCGGGCCGCTCGACGCGCTCGAAACGGCCCATGAGCGAGCCCGTGAATTGGCCACCTCTCTCAAGGCAGACCTGGCTCAGTCACGGGCGCGGCTCGAAGCCCTGGCTCGGCGGGGCCGGTCTGCTGCGGCCTTCGAGCCGGTGGTCGCCGAAGCGGCGCGGGCAGCCGCGCTTGCGGATGAGGACATCGAGCCTGATCCAATCGCCGCCCGGGGCCGGCTCGAGGCCGCCCGCGGCACCCTGGCGGAGCTTGTCACCAGGCTTGATGGTGTCGAAGCTGCCGACGATCGTCGGCAGCACCTGATGCAGCGGCAGGACGAAGTCCGTGGCCGTGCCGCAGCCCGCCGGGCCGAGGGCTGGCTCCTCGCGGAGCCCGGCGCGAACCCGGATGCGCACTTCGAGAAGGCCGCCTCGGAGTCCGACCTCGCTGCGCGTCTGCTCGATGCAGCCGATATCGAGACCGCAACCGTGCACCTGCGGCTCGCCGAAGAGGCGCTCGCAGACGCAGCGACGCTCCTCGAGAACGTGGCCGCCGCCCGCGACCGTACCGAGCAGCTCATGCCGCTGGTCGCCACGCGGCTCGACGCGTTTGCAACCGCGAGACTCCAGGCCGAGACGGACCTGCGGCATATGCAACAGACGTACTCCGACCCCGCCTGGGGAGACGTCGCCGACAACATCACGAAGGCCCATGAAGGACTCGAGCGATCGCGACAGCTCATCACCACAGGCCATGCCGCGGCCGATCCGGCCACGCAGCATTTTTTCCGCGCGGTCGCAGCGCTTGAAGAGGCCGAACGGCAGGCCGCGTGGGCCGACTCGCTCGCCGCGGCGCTCGCGGCACGACGGCGTGAGCTGGACTGCCTTGCCGAGGCATTGCCGTCGCGGCTGGCGGCGAGTCGTGCCGAAACGGCGACCCTGGCACGATCCCTCGACCGGCAGCGGACTGACCGGGCGAGAGCCAACGAGCGCTGCCGTGAAGCCGAGCGGCTCGTGGAGGTGGCCGGTGATCTTCTGCGATCGTCACGGTCTGACCCACGGCAGATTGACCGAGTCGTTGACGCGATCGACATGGCAGTGGCCAGGGGCAACGAGCTGGCCGCGGAGGACGAGCAGCTCGCCCGCCAGAGTAAAACCGATATCGACGAGGCCGACGCCGCGATCCGCAGGGCCGCAGCCTGGTATGCCGAGGGCATGCGGGCCGATCTCCGTGCCGCCCAAGCCGCCATTGATTCGGCCCGGAGGTTCCTCGCCCAACAACGGTACGAAGACGCCGTCCACGCCGCGGCCGACGCCTCGCAGCAGGCGCGCCTCGCCTATGCAAACGCGACTGCTGAAGCAGGCCGGCGGCGTCAGCGGCGCGAGTCCGATGACCGTGTCCGCCAGATGGAGGAATCATTTTCACGCATGGCCAAGGGGGCGGGGCCCTGGGTGATCAACCTCCCGACGGGATCACTCACTGGACCCAGCCCATGGACATCGAGCGGGTCAAGCTCCCAAGGATCAAGCCGCACGACGGAAAGTCGATCGACGGGCAGCGATTGGAACCGCGACATCGCCGCCGGCCGCTGGTGAATGTGAGCCTACCGTAGCTCGACGGCAGGCAGGTCGAGGTGCCCGACCCGCTCAGGGGCGCGGCCCTGCGGAGCCGGCTGGGGCTGTGGCACGGCCTGCGTCTGTGGGGGCACGTGGGTCTGCGGCGCGACGGCTCCTGCGAGCTGGCCTTGGCTGGGCGGCGGTGATTCGAGCGCCTGCACCATTTCCACCGCGCGGCTGCGGACGCCGGCGGGAACTCGGTTCAGACCAGCAGGGCCATCGATGGCTCCATCAAACACGACCTGGCCCGTGAGATCGGTCACGGTGAGCCGCGTGCCATCGCCATGGGTGAGTTGGAGACGGTAATCACCGTCTTCACGGACGAGCGTCTCGGCGGCCAAGCGGCGGAGTTTCCCCGAGGGATCAGCAGGAGGCTTCGGTGGCTGCACGATCGCGAGCGACGAGGCCGTTGGGCGAAGCACGCGGGACGGAGGGGCGACGCGAGCCACTTTGCCCGCCAGGGAAATCACGACCTCACGGCCACCACGCAGCACGGTGCATGCCAGCGGGTCACCAGGCTCAGCGCCCTCGAGCAGCGCGTCGAATTGCTCGGGCAGGACCAGAATCTGATCATCAAGCCACACAACCACATCATGCGGCTCGAAACCAGCTCGGGCGGCAGGTGAGCCACGCGAAACCGAGTCGACGACAAGCCCGGCGCCCCGCGTGAGGGCCAGTTGGCGGCGCAGCACGGGCGACGCGCGCGAGAGCGTCATGCCAAATCCCTGGGCAGTCGACGGCGCACGGGCGGCCTCGGACACGGGCACAAGGTGTGATCGCGTGGGTGTGGCCACGTCGGCTGCAATCGTGACGACCGATGTCGCGGTGATGCCGGCCGCCACAAGGATGGCCGCGGAGAGCTTCGTGCACGGAAAATGCGTCGAGGTCATGGTCACTTCCGCGATCGGCAGGTGAAGGAATGTTCGTGGAATGCGGTGAGTCCCTCACGCAGGAAGACCGCAGATCGGGTGTGTGACGATTTTCTCTCGGCCGTGCCAGGGGACTCGGTTCGGAATTTTCCGTGACGCGGAACCTGGGTAAGGAGCGGCGTCCGCGGAAGCATGGCCGACTTCGGACCGAGGGGGGAGGGTGAAAGCCAGGGGAGGAGCACCGCCACGGCACAACCCTCCTAGTGATGGTTCGTCGGCAAGGTCGATACCCTCCGCATCGGTCAGAGGCCTGTTGGCCTCCGGCCCGCGGATGCAACGCAACGAGGGAGAACTCGGATATGTCGGCTCGCATTGTCATCGGGTTGGGAGTGATCATCGTCGCCGGCTGGCTCGTTGTGGCCGATGCGGCGCCGGGTCGCGGCTTCTTCGGCAGCCTCACGCGTTCAAACCAGCCCTCGGGCAAGGTCGGCGGTCCGGTACCCGATCGTCCGCCGCTCGTTCCGGGCACCGGCACACTCGTCAAGAACGTGGTGGATGACTTCGAGAACGAGAAGTGGAAGTGGTACTACAACCACCCGAAGAGCTCCGAGGAGCAGGACAAGCGAATGCGCGGGCCGCTCGGCAAGAGCGCCAACGGCCGTTGGTTCGAAGGCCCCATGCGGGGCACACCCGACGTGGTCAAGCGGGTCGAGCTTCCCGCGCCTGGCATCGAAGGCAGCAGCCACGGCCTCCTCATGGCCAGCCTCAATGCGGGCGTGCCAGGACGCGTCAGCTACAAGATGCAGCAGGACGACCTGGTCTATAACCTCGGCAAGTTTGCCGGCCGGGGCATGTCGGCCGGCGACAGCCCGAGCATCGTGGTCCGCGTGTACCTGCCGCCCTATGAGCAGTGGGAGAAGCGCACTGGGCCGAGCTTCGGATTCCGAGCTGGGTGCTTCACCCACGCGACCATCACGGGCGAAGACCATCCCGACAAAGGCAGCTACGGAGTCGAGGAGTATTGGCCGGGCATGTTCATCTGCTTCGAGAACTCGGCCGACGGCAAGTTCGAGAAGGATGGAGCCTTCATCCGAATCCGCGGTGGCCGCAACGGCGGCGAGATCATGGGCACGCGGATCGAGCAACTCGGCTGGTGGACTCTCGGCATGTCGTTCACGCCCGACGGCGTCGTGCACTACTTCGCAAGCCCCGGGGTAGACAACCTCACGCCCGAGGATCACATGACATCGCAGTATCCGTATGCGTATCGCACGGAGTGGGTGAAGACGTTCTTCTTCAACGTCTGCACGCACGACGACAGCAAGACTTGGAGTACGCCCTGGATCGTGGACGACCCGCAGGTGTTCTTCGTGAAGCGTCAGCAGATGGCCGCCCAGCCGAAGACGAAGCGGTAACTCCGCCTGGGAAAAGCCATCCATGGCCTTTTCCCACGTGGCCAAACCTGGAAAAGCCGAGGTTTTCCAGGTTTGGCGACCGCCGCTTCCTGCGGCGGCAGACTTCATTCACAGCCTGCCGCGCGCATTACCGCGACGTACGGGAAAAACCGCTCGCCGGGGGCATGAGGCTTTCCAAGCCCGTGCCCTCGCAGCGGTATTCGAGGGCGTCGGACCCGCCGGGAAAGAGGGTGCAGGTCGCCGACCGTCCGGCGTCGGAGCCCCGGCCCTCGACTTCGATCTTCCACGCCTCACCGTCGCGCCGCCACGTCGCTTCAGCGAATCGGCCATCGGATGAAAAGAGCCACGAGCAGATCTCCTGCCGCTCGGGATCCCAGCCGATGATTTCGGTCAGCTCGCGAGGTGACATTCCGCCAGGAGGGAGCAGGCCCGGGATCGACCCGTCGCCAGCCCGCGGCCGCTCGGCGGGCGCGTGATCCGGCTGCACTGTGTGGCACCGCACAAGGAAGCCGCGGCCGGGTGCCCAGTCGCAACGGGCTCCGGCCACGACGCCTGGGCCGACATTCTCCCAGCGGCCCACGAGCCAGGCCAGTTCGTCGAGCGGCCGAGGTGTCGCTTCCAGCTTCGCAGCCGCAGCCTCGCGAACGCTGTCGAGCATCCACTCGCCTGCATGCCGTACCGCCACCGCTGAGAACCGGCTGCCGATGACTTCACCATCGGCGTACGCCACCCGCGAGACACCGTCGATGACGGCGACGTCGTCCCGAATCGGCCTGATGGAGGCGACGTCGATGTCGATCGTGGCAGAGGGCTCATTGGCGAAGAGCTTGGTGAAGAGCGTATGAACGGCCTCGCGGCCCGAGGTCACCTCGCCGCTGTCGAGGTTCACATTTTCGGCGGTCGGAGCCCAGTGGTCCGCCGCGGCCACGGCGTCGTGACGATTGAAGGCCCGCAGGTAACCGGCGAGCATGTCGCGAATCTCGGCCATGGGCTGATCGACCGTGGCGTGCTCAAGGTGGCCCGGCTCCTCGGCGCTTGTCAGCTGCACGGTGCCACCGGTGGCGGTGGCGATGCGTGCCGGGACCCGCCCCGCAGCAGGGTGCGATACCCAGTTCAAGCCGCGGCCTGCGGGTTGATCGGTGACGGTCGCATGGCCCATGTCGGCCACGCGAAAGGCCTTGGCTTGTCGAATTACGACAGGCACACGCCCAGCACTTCGCGGCTTCGAGCGTGTCGTCGCACGAGGCAACTCGGGCTCCGCGGCCAAGGCCTCGAGACGGCCGGCGGCGGGCTTGGTGCTGGACGAGCATCCCGTCACGACGGCCACTCCCAGCGTGACCGCGATGAGCGAGGCGAGCGACGATGACCAAAGGCCATCGCGGCAAGCAGAAGCGGCGGCGTGCGGCACGGAACAAACCCTCCTGAGTGAACTAGACAGCGACAAATTTTTGGCCGCACGATGCGGCGACTGCCGACCACGGGAAACCTCGGCTTTCCGTGGTCGGCCAAGTGGGAAAAGGCCATGGACGGCTTTTCCCGCGGACAACTCGTTCGTGGCGGTTGCGGCCGACCTCCTTTGGCCGGCCGTTCCGCGAGCCAGCGATCCTACCCGAGGGCAGCCAAGTCGCACAGTCAGGGACACCGATCACTCACCTGGTATTGACCGTGATCCCTGGGAAATCGTCGGTCCGAAACGGCGTGAGCGGAAGCCCGGCCCCGGAATACATATTGCAGACGGGATTATCTGCCCAGGCATAACAAACCGCCAAGGGGTCGGCCACATCACAGGGCCGCCGTACTCAGCGATCGGATCGAGTCGCACGTCCCAGCGGCCGTCTGCTTCGGCGGTCGTCGCATGCGACTGCCTGGCGATCGACACGGTCACTGCTCCGCCGGGTGCGGCCCGTCCCCATACGCGGTTCGCCAAGCCCTGCTGGAGGGAACACGCGTCGAGGCGATCGCTCGACCGCGAGAGCATAGCCCTGCGTCAGCCTCGGGCAACGCAGCCCGTCAGGCTCGGCTCATGATGTAGGACTGCACCTGCACGAGTTCTGTCGCGCAGGTCGCAAAGCGGTGGGCATTGATATCGCTGATCGACACAAGGCCCAGGAGCGTTTCATCGGCGTCGACCACCGGCACATGGCGGATATGACGGCGGTGCATCACATCGGCCACGTCCTCGATCGGCGTGTCGGGCCTGCAGCAGACGACATCGCAAGTCATCACCTCACCGATAGTCGTGGTCTCAGGCGAGCGGCCCTCGGCAACGATGCGGCGGAGGACATCCCGTTCCGTAAAGATACCCACGAGCCGGTCGGCGACAGTCACGACCAGCGAACCGATCAAGTGTTCGTTCATCAGCCACGTCGCCTGACGCACGGTGGCAGTTGGCGCGATGGTAACCATGCGGCGCGGTTTCACGGCCAACAAATCAGAGACGTTGTCCATTTCCAGGCCCTCCCCCGATGACGCTCACAGCATGTGAACAATGGCCCCATATGACTTCCTCATTATGGATCGCGCGGCATCCCACCGCAACTCGCCGGACGGTGCTGCGGCCCCAGAAAGGCAGTTTGCAGGCTATGACCCCGGGACACGACACAAGCGGCCCAGAAAAAACTTGGCCACCGAGGCCATGCCAAGATGACCCCCCCTGCTGGGGGATCGCCAGCAGAGTCAACGCGTTTTCACTGATCGGACCCTTGAATGGCGGTTAAGTCGACGTAATCTATCTAAGTTATCAGGCGGCCGGTTGTTCGGTCGTCGCAGAGCGAGGTCTCTTCGACCGACCGACCGGCGTCAGGCGCGTGCGCAAGGCAAACCTGTCGGGTCCGTTCAGCGTTCAGTGTGTGTTCTCCCTACTTTTGGAGGTTAGCGTGGTTCGAAAGATTTTGGCTTGTTTGATGCCGGCTGTCGCCGTCGTCGCCATGTGCACGAGCACGTGGGCTGGCGACTGCGGTGGCTGCGAAGGTGGTTGTGGTGATGCCAGCGCATGCTGCGGCACCAAGACCGTGTACCAGAAGCAGATGGTCACCGAGATGAAGTCGGTCACCTGCACGGAGTACACCACGGAGACCCGCGAGAAGACCGTCACGGTCATGAAGCGGGTTCCGAAGACGGAAGAGAAGACCCGGATGGTCACCGTCTGTGTCCCCGAGACGAAGACGAAGACCTGTAGCTACACGATCAACAAGAACGTCACGGAGACCAAGACGTGTGAGTACACGGTCCAGGTTCCGTACACCGAAGAGGTCGAGCAGACCTACACGGTGATGACCCCGGTCGCGGAGAAGAAGACCTGCACCTACACCGTCATGGTGCCGGTGAAGGAAGAGAAGACCTGCACCTACATGGTGAAGGTCCCTTACACCGAAGAGGTCGAGCAGAAGTACACCGTGATGGTGCCCTACACCGAAGAGGTGAAGGCCACTCGGAAGGTGATGAAGCGGGTTCCGAAGGAAATCACCAAGACCGTGCAGGTCCGTGGTGGTCACTGGGAGACCCAGATGGTGGAAATGCCGTCGTGCGGCACCGACGCCTGTGGCTGCCCATGCCCGCCGAAGCAGTGCTGCAAGAAGGTCTGGGTTCCGACGTGTGAGACCAAGGAAGTCACCTGCATGACGTACGAGTGCGTCACCGAGGAAGTTCCTTGCAGCTACACGGTCACCAAGTGCAAGCCTGAAGAGCGGACCCGCAAGGTCTGTGTCTCCAAGTGCCGTGATGAAGAGCGGACCCGCACCTACACCGTCACCAAGTGCGTGCCGGAAGAGCGGACCCGTGAGTACACGGTCACGAAGTGCGTGCCAGAGCAGAAGACTCGCATGGTCAAGGTCACCAAGTGCAAGGCCGAGACTCGCACCCGCGAGTACACGGTCTGCAAGTGCGTGCCGGAGACGATGACCAAGGAAGTCTCGTACACCGTGATGGTGCCTACGCAGAAGGAAGAGAAGTACACCGTCACCACCTGCGAGTGCGTGTCGGAAGAGAAGACCGTGTCCTACAAGGTCTGTGTTCCGGTCTCGGTCACGAAGGAAGTGCCGGTCACCAAGTGCGTCATGGTCGCCGTTGAGGTGCCATGTGGCGACTGCTGCGGCAACAACTGCTGCGGTGGTGATTGCTGCTGCGACTCGTGCGACTGCTGCGACTCGGGCTGCAAGAAGAAGCGCGGTTGCCGTCGCTAAGCACGACTGCTTCTGCTTCTAAAGCGTTGACAAACGAAGGGCCGGGCGAGCAATCGCCCGGCCCTTCCTGTTTTCTCAGGCATTCGCGCCGAACGCTCGGGACTGCCTATGTCATGTCGCGGGACGTTCGCGGTGGCCATCGTGGCCACCGCTTCAATCGGAGAAAATCGAGCTTCGCCATCCAGGCTCCGCTCGATTATCTACGCCCGCTCCATGACATGAGCAATCCCGAGCGGCCAACCGCGTTCGAGCCTTTGCGAGAGCGACAATGCCGTGCTATTCTGCGGACTCTCGCGCGAGACAAGGAAGCGCGCATGTCTCTGAAAACCGCGTTCACGTCTGCTCGCCTATGCTTTCGGGGTCTCACGCTCACGCTGCTGGTGCTTGCGGTGATGCCGCTCTACGGCTACGCCGCGGCCGCACAGAACCGGAGCCCGAAGCTTTCATACCCTGACTCGGCGTTGGCGGAGATTGACGCCCGAGCCTTCGGCTCCACAGAGAGGTCGCAGGTCGAAGCCGCCGTGCTTCATGCCTCGGGCCCGCAGCAGTGTGCCCATCTTGTCGTGATGGCGCGATACGACCGCGTCTTGGAACGCAATCCGCTGAAGGCGATCGCTGCGACGGGGATGGTTCTCTGGACTCGTGAAGACCGTGCAGAGTGGATGCGGCGAAGCGCTGCCGCGATGGGACAGATGCGGAAATCACGAACCAAGGCCGACGGTCTCGCCCAACCGGTGCGAATCGAAGACTGTCCACACGTGGATGTTGAGGTCCTGGACGTCAGCACGGCGAACGTGGCAATCGAGTACGCACACTGCCTGGCCGAAGTGGGGCAAGTCAAGGAGGCTTTCGCGATCACGAACTTTATTGGATCGCGATTCAACGGCGTCTTGCGGGCACGAGCCTCGGAGACGCTCGGTGATTTTGCGATGCTCAATCGTGACCACGCCGCTGCGCGAGACCGATACAGCTTCGCCGTGGATGTGCTTGACGATCATGCTCGGTACCAGGAACGTCCGCTCGCCCCCGAAGAGGCATACCTTCGGACGCAACTCCTTGCGAAGTTGACACGCGTTCGGCAGTTGCTCGAGAGCGACACCTATGGCGAGGATTGGATCGCGTACCGTGACGCGGATCGGCTCCGCCTCAACGACAAGAACTACCTTCTTGCATACCATCGCTTCCAGCAGATTATCGAGATTCATCCGGGCACGGTGTTTGCAGGCGCGTCCGAGTGCTACTCGATTGACTGTCTTCTTTCGCTCGCCGACCCGGCCCATCAGCAGTCGGTGAGAAAATCACTGGATCAAGCCCGAGCGGCGTTGGCGCACGATCGGCAGGAGCTTCAGCGCGCCGTCAGTCGTTCACTGCCCGTCGCCACGGCAGACGCATTCGCGAGCGCGGCACGCGACAACGAAGCCTTGGTTCGGTCGCTCCAGCAGATTCCCGTTGGTTCGGCGGCAGTCATGGCGGCCGAGAAGCGGATCATACGACTGATGGCAGGCCCAGCCGGCGAGCTGTATGGAGGTGAGGCGATCGTCCGCATGGGACGACACGTGCTGGAAACTGCAAGAGACCCGACGCGCGCCGAACCCATCTTCGTTCGTGCTGCCGAATGGTGCGAGGCTCGGCCGGAAGCCCCCGTTGTACCTCCTGGGTTCGAAGTCCCTGCGAAGTGCCAAGCCGCCAGTGCGCCACCTCGCGACGAACGAGTCACCGACGTATTCATGAACGTGACGCTCGTGGAGACGAAACCTGGGGCGATCGTGAACGCCGTTACGTGCCCGTGGTATGTGCGGCGATTGCACCGTGAGGCTCTGCTCAAAGGCGGCCTTGCTGCCTATGCGCTCGGCACGATTAACGATGCGAAACGACATTGGCAGGCGATCTACGCTATCGAGCCGTTCTATGCGGAAAGTGAGGCTGCCCGTCGCGGGTCGGTGGTGGCGCGACTCTTGTGGCATGCGGAGAATTCTCCGGGCTGACTGTTCGCGCAGCCTGTCGAAATGGCTTCGTTTGGAGACGAACGACTTCGGCTTGGTGTCCTGCTCGCCGATCTGTTCTACGTAAACGAAGATCCAAAGTCTGCCGAGACCGCGTATCGAGCCCTTCTGGCAGATCGTGAGCGGCCGCTGAACACGCCCCAGAAAGCATACGTCACGTTCGCCCTGATCCGCAGCGTCGACCTCCAGTTTAAGGACAAGGAGGTTGCCCCACTCGCAGAGACTTTCGTTCCTGCTTTTGGCATGACACCGACGATGCCGCGGTTTCTTCTCTGGCGAGCAAACCTAAGAACGTCCAACCTCACAAGGTCACGCCCCGGTATGCCCGAGTGGAAGTCTGGCATGGCGGACTATACCGAGCTTGTCCGCCGTTTCCCGAAGACCGAGGAGGCCGACTACGCCTGCTACTACATAGGCTGGTCGCTCTACGCCGCTGGTGAGTTCGACGCGGGCATCAAGGGCTTGGAAGCGTATCGCCGGCTGTATCCCGACGGAATCTGGAAGGAACCAGCGGAATACAACCTGGTGGCATGTCGAAAAAGGATTCCCCTTCAATGAAACTTTGTGTGCTTACGACTCCAGGCCGTTCATTTATGGCCGCATCCGTTCTGCTCGCGATTTTCTTGGGTGGGGCATTGCCGTTGGTCGTGGGCGCCGATCCGCCGCAACAGCTCACCGACAAGACCAATGTTGCGCCGGGAAGTCACCTCAAGCCTCAAGCGGAAGTGGGACGGGATGCTCGATTCGGCCCAGGGAGGTTTGCTCAAGTTGGATGTTTCCCCCACGGGCGGGCGATTCAAACCAGGCAGCGCTGAGGCAAGAAAAGGGGGGCCTGAAAAGTGGCTGACTACTGAGAACTCCGAGACGGCCGCAAAATTTCTCGGAACGGTCCCGCCAAACACGCCGGTCCAACAGTATCCGCCGAGTTTTTCAGGGCTCTTTTTGCCGGGCGGTGGCGGGGCCGGGAAAGGAAAACCCGAGCCGCCGAAACCTGATGACCGAACTTGGTCGGTGGCCTCGGCCTTTGACGTGGGTAACCATGTGCACGAAGCTTCCGGTGCGATCAAAAACGGAAACCCGACTGGGTCACACGAAATAAAGCCCGTCTATGACGGCGTGAAAGAATACGACGTCGATTGCCCGGTGCGAGCCGCCAATGGCGAAATCGTGCGGATGATCACGTTGATCGACAGCGCCAAGGCGGCGTTGGTCGCGAAATACGGAGGGGACGGCAAGGAACAAGGCCTGTTTGTGCCAGGGGAGCCGGGTTTGGCTGCGGGGAAAGCGACAAACGTCAAGACCGGCCAGGCCGACCCCAAGCATGGTGACAACAATATGGTTCGCGCGAAAATCACCGGCACTTTTAAGAACGACGCCAAATACTTCATTGCTATGCCGAAGTGGCTCCAGCTCACGGAGAAAGATCTGGACAAGCAACCTTCGCAGGAAACTCAAGAAAGGTGGAGTCTCAAATTCTACCTACCACTCGAGAAGCATGAGGTACTCCACAAGGAAAAATATGAGGCGTACGTGAAGAACGTCCAAGCCGTCGTCGACACCCATCCGAAGACTTTGTATTTCGGTGAGGTTTGCTATGGGCCAGGGCGAACCGCGGAGGCGAAGGCGCGTGCGATACGCGTCGCTACAGAAGAATACGACCGAGAGAAGCAGGCGGTCCTTGACGAGGTTCAGACGCTAATGACCAAGTTACAAGAAGAGCAAGCCGAATATGACAGGATCACAAAGCACGGAGCAAACCAAAAGGCGATCGGAGGGCAGAATGTGGAGTACGAAGAAAATTGGCCGTTGCCACCATGAGTCGATGACGCCCGCGGCGCTCAACCGCACTTGCGCCCAGGCGGGCCTTGCGTGGCTCTTGCTCGCGGCTGCCACAGCCTTCACCGGTATGGAATCGGGGCAGGCTAGTGATGGACTTGCTCCCGAGCCACCAAAGCTGCTTCTGGGAAAGATTCGCGCGGAGCTATCGCTCGACGAAACTGAAGGCCGGCTGACGTACGCCGTCCGAAATGTGTCGAACGGCCCCGTGACGGTCCATGCCAGGACGCTCAAGTACGCCGAGGCTGCCTTTTGTATTGAGCCTGACGCTGAATCGGCGGCTATCGCAGACGAGGACTATGTGGACGTAGAGGAAGGATTCGTTTATGAGGTTGACGATGGTCTCGGGTGGGGCTCGAACCGGAAGGCGCCGCCCGACCGGGTGATTGATCTCATGCCAGGTGAATCCCTCTCGCGTTCAATGATCCTTCAGGACCTTCCGTGGTTTGAAAGGCTCGTGGCGCAATTGAAGAAGCGAAAGTTCAAGCAGTATCGTCTCGACCCTAGTGTGATTTTCTTCACGGCGGATGCCCACGGCAAACCCGTCATGGATCACACCGTTGAGGTGTGGAAATTTGAGCCCGACAAGGAAGGAAATCTTCGGAAAGTGCACTTCACTGGCGGAATCATGATGACGGTCCCGCAGGCGATGAAGCTCAAGGCCTTGGCTCGCCAAAAGGCCCCTGACTCAGTCACAAAGGATTGAGCGAGCGAGCTCGTTGAACTCGCGCTCAAAAACCGTTCATCCAAGTAGGTCCAACGGTAGACTCGCAATGCCCTGGGTGACTCGTGTCACGGAGCCGGCGTTGGAGGCTGAGCGCAGCCAGGATGGCGAAGCGAAGGCTACACCGAGTGAAGCGGCGGGCACGATGCCCGCCGCGAACGTCCGGCGAAGTGACACGCGTCACCCAGGGCTACCAGCCGGCGTCGCGCATGTGCCCTGCGAGGAGGCCGCGATTACCACTGACGCTCCAGCCCCAAGCTCGCACCGAACAAGAACATGCTGCCGGCGCCGTTGATGCCCGTGCCGCTCAAGGTGGTGTCGGTGAAATCGAACTGATTCGGGGCGAGGGCCAGGCCACTCAGCCAGGCCAGGTTGTAGCCCGCACGGAGTGACCAGTGTTCACCGAGGGACCGCACGGCCGTGATGTTCATGCTCGAGAGGAAGCCCGTGTTTGTCGTCGTGGCCTCGCGGCCTGGCCGGTACTCGAAATCCGGGACAAAACCGGTCGTGATCGGGCTTGTGGACTGGTGCATCCACGAGCCGCCGAGACCGACCTTCCAAAAACCTTCGAGCGCCCAGGATTGCCACTGCCGACGGCCGCGCACGCCTGTTTGCACGCCACAGAGGTTCGAGCTTGCGGCCACACGGTAGGCAGTCGTCGGCACGCTCGGGTCGGTCGTGATCCGCATGAAAGCGGTCTCATCCACACCTGCCCAGAAAACGCCACCGATCCAGTCGATTGTCGTGGTGCGATGCACCTTGTGACACGGGTCTCGCGGATTGCAGGTCGTGGTGGACCAGCCTTCGGCCAGAAAGAAGTTTAGCTCCGCAACATTCACCGCGGACGTGTACCCTGTCTGAATCGCGTCGGCGGTCTGCCATCCGGGCACGGCCAAGCCCAGGTCACCGGGCACGGCCAGGCCATCAGCAAAGTCGGCACGGTTGACGGCGTCCATGGCATAGAGGCCCCAGTAACCCACCTCCCAGCCGTCCCCTTCACAGTCTCGACGAGTGTGAAAGAGCCGCATGCCGGGTGTCGTTTCAAACACCATGCCGCGTGTCGTGAGCACCGTGCTGCCGGGGTTGGGTCCGAGCGGGCCAGTCAGAACCAGCGATTGGTCGTTGGTGCCGTTGTCGCGTTCCCAGAAGAGCAGGTCGAAGGTGGTCTGGGATGTCCAAGCGGGCCGCGTGGCACGACTCGACGCAATTCTCGTGGATGGGATGTACACATCGGATGGCTCCTCGAGCCACTCCTCCTCGCCGATGACAATAGGCTCGGGCTCCGGAGGGAGTTGCACCTCGGCGGCGTCCTCGGCCAAGCCCGTGGCCGAAAGACACACCAGCATCGCTGCCCACATGAGCCGACCCGTCATTGCGTCCCCCTCTCACCGCGGGCTTGAAGCCCGTTTGCCCGCACCGGTACCACCGGCACGACCCACCCGCTTTCCCATCGACCAGAAGGCCGCAGAATCATGAGAACCGGCACATCCGCACCACGGCGGCTGGGCGAGGGGGCAAGCCAGGCAAAGAATCCGGCCTCTGGGGGCCCGCGGGCCGGTGCTGGCGAGGGGTCGGGCAAAGCGTTACGATTTGGCGAGTTCGCACCACCGCCGCGGAGCCCGCGGCCCGTAAGACCCCTTCTGAGGAAGACGCATGGACCAGTTTCGCAGGATCCAGACGGGCAAGAAGGGGGACATCTTCATGATCCTGTTCAAGGACAAGAAGATCCTGGACGACACCGTGCTCGACGAGATTCGCTCGGAGGTCACCCATTTCCTCGGCAAGGCTTCGGGCCCGGACGTGATGCTCGATTTCTCGGAAGTCGACTTCATGTCGAGTGCCATGCTCGGCCTGCTCGGCCAGCTGCACCGCAAGGTCGTGGGGGGCAAGGGACGGCTCAGGATGTGCAACATCAAGCCGGCCATCTTCCAGGTCTTCAAGCTCACAAACCTCGACAAGCTCTTCAGCATCCACAAGGATGCGCCAACGGCCCTAGCCACGTTCACCTGACCCAGATCACCTGACACAGTTCACCTGAAACAAGGGGGGGCACGGTGGCTGACGGGGCGACGGCTGGAGTTGATGTCCTCATCGCTGAGGACAGCCGCATGCAGGCGAAGATTCTGCAGAAGCGGCTCACCGACGCCGGTCACACCGTCCGCTGGGCAGAGAATGGGTCGCTCGCGCTCGGCATGGCTCGCGAGCGACGGCCCGACATCATCGTCTCGGATATCGAGATGCCGGTGGCGACCGGGTACGACTTCTGCAAGGCCGTGAAGTCCGACCCGGCGCTTCGCAGCGTGCCCTTCATCTTGCTGTCCACACTCTCGGACCCGATCGACATCATTCGGGGACTCGACGCGGGCGCCGACAACTACGTCACGAAGCCCTATGAGCCCGACTACCTCCTCGGCCGAATGGCGGCGCTGCTAGCCACGCCGCTCGGTGACGAGGACGATGCTACCGCCACCACGCTTGAAGTCACGCTCGCCGGCCAGAGCTTCAAAGTGCGAGCAGGACGCCAGCAGGTCTTGAACCTCCTCGTGTCGACGTTTGAAAACGCCGTCACCACAAACAAGGAGCTCATGGTCGCCAATCAAGAGCTTTCAGTTGCCCGCGACCGCCTCGAGCAATCGAATACGGACCTGGTCAGCCTTAATGCCGAGATTTCGCGGATCAATAGCCATATGGTCCGCGACCTCGAGGCGGCGGCAAAGGTCCAGCGTTCCTTGCTGCCCGCCGATGACGTGGCCTTTCCCTCGCTCGATGTCGCCTGGCGGTACGTGCCGTGCCAGGGCCTCGCTGGCGACTTTCTGAACATCTTCCGACTCGATGACGAGCGGATCGGGCTGTTCGTCGTGGATGTGAGCGGCCACGGCGTGCCCTCATCCCTGATGGCGGTCACGGTCGGCCGGTTTCTCACGTCGAAGGTCTCTGACTCCTCAATCCTCGTGCGGCAAGGGCCCGCTGGCAGCGTCGTGATTGCCTCGCCAGCCGAAGTGGCCACGCAGCTCAACAAGCTCTTCCAGGCTGATGAGTTTTCGGGGCTCTATTTCACGATTCTCTACGGGGTCCTGCACGTGCCGAGTGGTCGGCTCGACTACGTTTCCGGCGGGCACCCAGCGCTCGTGCGGATTCCAGGAGCCGGCGGGCCGCCAGAATTTCACGGGGCAGAGGGCTTTCCGATCGCCTTTGTGCCCGATGTCGAGTACGAGCAGCGGACGCTCGAGCTGCGACCGGGCGACCGGATCTATCTCTATTCCGATGGCGTGCCGGAGGCGATGGACAAAGACCGCGAGCCGTATGGCGAAGAAAAGATGGCTGCATTCCTGGATGGCAGCCGGGAAGGTCCGCTCGATGCGAGCGTCGCTGGCCTCCTCGAACAGGTCGAAACCTGGTGTCGCCCACACGGCCCGCTCGACGACATCACGATCCTGGGCGTGGAGTGGCGGCCATAATCGACGAGGATTCGGCAGGAGGCTGGGCATCGCCCAAGAGCGGCCACAGTGTATCGATGCGATCGGTGAAGATGTCGCCGATGAGAATGTCGGTGATGAGTGCCTTGGCCGCAGCATGCTGGCGGACCACCTGTCCGAAGTTGAGGCCGTCGTAGAACGCACGGACGAGCTTTCGCATGCGGTCCATGCCCGTGAGGTAGTCGGGCCCCCAGCCGCCCAGCGCGAGCGCCGACGTGTCGCCCCGGTCGAGCCCATCGGCGATCGCGTCGGCGGCCAGCGCGCCGCTCTTGAGGGCGAGTAACACGCCCGACGAGTACAGCGGGTCGAGGAACCCGAGGGCATCGCCCACGAGCACCCATCCGTCACCCGCCACCTGCCGCGAGCGGTAGGAATACTCCTTGGCCACACGGAAAGGTTCGGTGCGGGTGGCCCCCGCAAGCCGTGGCACGAGCCCTGGACAGCGGGCCAATTCCTCGCCGTAAATCGCCTCCGAATCTTTCGAGTGACGTCCCTGGAAGAGATACGAAAAATCGGCGACAACCCCCACGCTTGTGATGTCGTCGGCGAGCGGGATGTACCAGAACCAGCCCTTCTTCCCTTCGAGCTGGAGGACGAGCGTGGCGCCAGCATCGCGGCCACACTCCCGCGCCGCCCCCTTCCAATAGGTCCAGATGGCTGCCTTCTTGAGATCGGGGTCCCATTGCCGGAGCTCCAGGCGGTCTTGGATCAACCCGCTCTGACCCGCGGCGTCGACCACGACCCGGCACCGAACGGCTCGCTCACCCCCCGACTCGTCAGCGACTCTCACGCCAACGGCTCGGCTGTCTTCAAAGATCACGTCGAGAACACGCACGCCCTCGTGGACATCGACGCCCTTGGTCCGGGCGTTATCGAGGAGGAGTGCGTCAAAATCCTGGCGTGTCACCTGCCACGTACGGGAGCTCTCGTGGTCTTTGTAATCGGCAAAGTAAAACGGCGCCGAAAGCTTTCCATCTTCAGAGACAAATTGAACACTGTGCTTTTCGACAAACCTACTCCCCTGCATGTGAGGGAGAATGCCGAGCCGCTCGAGCACCCAGAACGTCTCCGGGATGAGCGATTCGCCGATGTGGTACCGAGGAAACCTTTCCCTCTCAAAGAGCGCGACGGAGTGGCCTCGCTCGGCCACAAGCGTGGCCGTCGTCGCGCCAGAGGGCCCACCACCGATGACCACCACATCCGGCTCGGCCTGACGAATCATCGTGATACTCCCGAGGCCCGGCTGGCGGAAACGGCTAGCCATGAAGGCTAGGCGCTCCGCCGGCCGGCGTCCAGGGACAGACTGTGGCCGGTCGCCTGATACAGTCTGCGCCGCACGATGCGGCGGTCGCTGACCATGACAAACCCCGGGTTTGTCATGGTCAGCCGAGTGGCCAAAGACAGGGATCGCGGAGGGCCACGAACTAGCTGTTCTCGAACTTCCGCAGGGCCTCAAGCGTCGCCAGGGCCCGCTCAACGCCGCCCAGGGCGCTGACAACCTTCTTGGCTTCCACGAGATCCTCGAGCGTGATGTTCGAGGCCTTCTTCGCCCGGCCGGCCTTCGCGCCCGCCTTCGCGGTCGCACCATCGGCACCGCCAGACTTTCGACGGCGACGGGGGCGGAAACCCATGCGCTTGAGGACCATGCTCACCTGGGGCGAGGAAACCTCGACGCCCTGCTTCCGGAGCACTTCGATGATCGTCACGGGACGCGGCTTCTCGTTCTTGTTCTTCATCGCGGTCGCTATTTTGCGGATTTCCTCGGACTTGTTCATGTCCTTGGAATTCTTTGTCTCTGCCATCAGGTATCAGTCTCCGTAAAAAAAGAAATGAGCCGCAGCATTCCCGGCCCTGTAACGAGAGGCATAGTATACGCCTCGTGTTACCATCACAAGTGACCCCCGGTTTTTTCGAAACCGTTTGGTCACCGTCGCCCAAGTCATCTACCCACCCTGAGGGAGCGCCCAGCCTGCATGTCACTGATTCCCACCGGCTCGTTATGGCTCGCGCTCGCCGTGGCTGCAGGAGGCTGCATCGCCGTGCAGGCCGCGGCGAATGGGGCCTTCAAGCACCAGCTTGGTGACGCCCGGTATGCGGCTTTCCTCTCGATCTGCGGCACGATGCTGACAGCGCTCGTCTGCATGCTCGCCCTGCGGCCAGCCATGCCGTCGATGACGGCCGTTCGCGGAGCCCCCTGGTGGATGTGGGTCGGCGGCCCGCTCGGCGCGATCTTTGTCCTCGCCGGTGCCGCACTGACGCCGCGCCTCGGCGCCGCGGCCTACATCACGGCTGCCATTGGCGGACAGGTTGTCTTCTCGCTGCTCCTCGACCACTTCGGTCTCATGAACGTGCCGCAGCAGGGCCTCACCATGGGCCGCCTCGCTGGCGGCCTGCTGGTGGTTGGCGGCGTCCTGCTGGTGCGGTATGGCTGATCGCGAGGACCCAAAACAGCGGCCCGCGGCTCAGAAACTCAGCTGGTCGTGGAGTTGGATCAATCTCCTACTCGATGCGGCCCTCTTGGTCGCATTCACCGCGCTGTGTTTCGCGGCCGTCGTCGTCCGGTTTGTCTTTCCGCCAGGCCCAGCCGCCGATGGCTGGACGCTCTGGGGACTCGACTACGACGCCTGGGGGGGCATCCAATTCGCTCTCCTCGCGATGCTCGCCGTCGGGATCCTCGTGCACGTGATGCTGCACTGGTCGTGGGTCTGCAACGTGATCGCCAGCCGGGTCGCCGGTCGCGGCGCCCGCGTCGACGACGGCCTGCAGACGATCTACGGCGTGTGCCTGTTGATCGGCCTGTTGCTCACGCTTGGCGCAGGGCTCGCCGTGGCCGTGCTCACGGTGAAAGCCCCTCTGTAGCCTCTGGAGCCTTCTCACAGTACGGGCAGCCGGCCGCGGGCTCACCCGAAAACGAAAGGCCACTGGCACCGCGGGCGATCGAAACACAGCCCGTGAGCACGAGGCACCAGGCAGCCATCGCGTGGACCCGCTTTCGTGACGCCAGGCCCAGAAGCGACCCCCCAACGCCCGTCGCGACCATTCCCGGCACCGTGCCCAATCCAAACACTGCCATCGTGGCCAGCCCGGTCAGCACATTGCCGCTACTGCCAGCGAGCGCGAGCATGCCGTAGAGCAGGCCACACGGGAGCAGGCCCGTGAACAGTCCTGCAAGAAACACATCCACGGTCGAGCGTCCGCCGAGCAGCGCCTTGAATGCGGAGGCCCCCGGACAGGCGATGGCCCCGCCCACGCCCCGCTTCTTGATGATGCCCGTGGCGAACAGCCCCTGGACGATGAGAAATCCACCGGCCACGAGGGCCAGCACCGCCGGCACATTGGTCCATCCAGGCAGTTTTTCGGTGAGCCATCCCCCAAAAAAAGCCGCGGCGGCACCGAGGACCGAGTAGGTGAAGATCCGCCCGACGGAGTACCAACTCTGCCGCCAGAGGTTCGCCCTCGGCGACGGGGCGGCCGCGCCCAGCGCGAGCGCAAATGGCCCACACATGCCCAGGCAGTGCGCCGAGCCCAAGAGCCCTGCCCCGAAAACCAGTGGCCACTCGATCATGCGGCAGCCTCCACCGTCTCGAGGGTTTTCATCGTCGATGCCAAAGGAGATGCCGGGTCAGCGGCCGCCTCGTCGCGACCAAGCCGCAGCGAATTACCGACAACCAAGAGGCTCGACGCAACCATCGCCACAGCGGCCAGAGCCGGGTGAACCATGCCCGTCGCGGCCAGGGGAATACAGGCTGCGTTGTAGCCAAACGCCCAGACGAGGTTCCAGCGAATTGTGTGCCGGGTCTTCACGGCGAGATCGACGAGCCACGGGAGATGCGTGAGATCGTCGTCGAGGAGGCAGATGTGCGCGCTCCAGCGGGCAATATCGGCCCCGCAGCCCAGGGCGATTCCCACGTCGGCTGCGGCGAGCGCCGCAGCGTCGTTGATGCCGTCGCCCACCATTGCCACGCCGCCTCTCGTGCGAACCGCATCGATGGCGCCAAGTTTTTGGGCCGGCAACAGTCCTGCCTGCCAGCTCACACCGAGCTGCTTCGCCAGAGCCTCGACACGCGGTGGCTGGTCTCCCGAGAGGATCGTGACGAGTCGTCCCTGGCGCACAAGCCCCGCCACAGCCGCTGCCGCCGAGGGCCGCACCTGCTCGGCTGTCCAAAATGCCGCAACGGGATGTCCTTCGATCGAGAGCACACATCGCGATCCAAAAAAGGTGTCAGGAACCTTTTCGTTTCGTTCTTCAAGCCACCGCGGGCTGCCGAGCCATACCGTGTTTCCGGTGGCCTGATCCCGGCCTTCGACCCCTGACCCAGCGATGCTTTGGGAATTGTCTACCGCTGCGGGGAGGACGCCTTCGATAGCCACCATGTCGGCAATCGCCGCGGCTGTCACATGCGTTGCGCCGCGGGCCAGCCCAGCGGCCAGCGCGAGCATGGTGTCGCGGTCGGCGGCCTCGACGAGTTCGACTCTCTCGACGCGGCAGCCGGTCGTGAGCGTGCCCGTCTTGTCGAGGCAGAACGTCGCCACACCGGCGAGCCGCTCGAGCGCATCCCCTTCCCGCACGAGCACGCGCCGCCGCATGCATCGTCCAACCGCTGCCCAGAGCGCCATCGGCGTCGCGAGCCCGAGGGCACAGGGGCATGACACGACGACCACGGCGAGCCCGGCGAGCACTCCAGCCGCCGGCCCATTCCGCCACCAATGAGCGACACACGTGGCCGTTCCCGCGACCAGCACCGCCGGCAGGAACCAGGCGGCGATCCGGTCGGCGGCCCGCTGGCTCGAGCTTGAGCCGACGGCCGCCGTGACTGCTGCGATCAGCTGCTCGAGCGTTCCGGCACCGGGCGGCGCCGTGGTCACGATGACCAGCTCGCCGTCGAGATTCGTCGTGCCGCTTCGCACGACATCACCGGGCCCACGAACGACCGGTTCACTCTCGCCGCTGACGGTCCGCTCATCCATTGTAGCACGCCCCGATTCGATTACGGCGTCCACTGGCACCTGCTCACCGGGCAGCATGCGCAGGACATCTCCCACCCTCACCTCCGCGAGCGGAATGTCTGTTTCCATGTCAGCATTGGCGCCTCGCGCGTCTCCTCCACGACCGAGCCGCCGCACCCGATCCGGCAGGAGCGCCTCGAGATCCCGCAGCGCCGCGGTCGTCGCGAGTTTGCCTGATGCTTCGAGCCAGCGGCCCAGTGTCACGGCCAGGAGCACCATGCAGGCCACCTCGAAATAGACATGACCCTCACCCTGCCACGTTGACCAAGCCGAGATCCCGAATGCTGCGGCCACACCGGTCACCAGCAAGAGATCAATCGAGAGCCGGCCCCGCTTGGCTTCATCGAGAGCCGACTCAACCAGCGGTACGCCCAAGAGCAAGAGCACCGGCACCGTGAAGACGAGCGACGCGTAGCGCGCCAGGTCATACAGGGCCCTGGCCTGCCCGTTTGTGTCTTCGGCAGCGCCCTCCGACCAGAGCAGGAACGTGAACACCATCACATTCATCGAGAAGAACGCAGCCAAGCCCAGGCAGGTCATCATCCATCGCGCCTGGCCATCGGCCCCACCCGACGCCGTGATCGCCGCCGCAAACCGACATCCCGAGCAGCAGTACCGTGGCCCCTCGTCCACCGCGCCGCGCACCGGCAGCCCGCAGTAATCACAGGCGTCGTTCAGGCGGCTCTTCATCGCTCCTCCGGCAATCCGGCCTCCGCGAGGGGTGGCCCGTGCCACGCTCGCCGGCGTATGAAACAAGCGAAGCCAGGATGGCGAAGCGCGTTTCCTCCGAGTGAGCGAAGGCCACGATGGCCGTAGCGAACGTCCGGCGAAGTGGCACGGGCCACCCCTCGCCGCGGTTGACCATCACGCCACCCACTCACGGCCGTTCAAGCAGCTCCACCTGCATCGCCGGGAGGAGATAGCGAATCGTGTACGCGACCGCAAAAATCCAAAAGCCAATCCAGATCACCCGCACGTACCACGGGATATCGTTGCCTATGTAGTAGTGGAAACGGTGCTCCGAGCGCGGCGATGCGTCCGTGGAAACTGGCTGGGGGGCGGTGTCTGGCATAGAAACATCCTTCAGGAGGCGGCCTGGCCACGGGCTCGGCTGGCGGCGTCGATGCGGGCCTCATTGTCGAGAAAGTCGTACTTCGGCTGCTCGACATCGCGGAACATCCCGTTCCATGCGGCCCAGAGGAGCATGCAGAAGAACCCGCCGCTGGCCAGCAGGTAGTTCATGATCGGGGCGACCGCAAATTCACCGCCACTCTCGCCTCGCGAGATGTGGACAAACTCGATGAACTTTCCGAGGAAGCCGTACATGCTCGGAATCAGGATCAAAACCGCCATCGCGATCGTGATCCAGGCCTGTCGACTCACGCGGCTACTCATCGGTCACCTCCGCGAGCTCTTCGTAGTAGGGATACTCTGGCAGCCATGAGCCGAGCCACTGGATATAGGTCATGATCGCAAGCCCACGTCGGTTGGGCTTGTCGGGGGAACCATCAAAAAACCAGGGATACTCCGGCATCGGTGAATTGTTCGAGACGACCGACGGCTGGAAAAAGTGCACGGCATGCCAATCGTTGCCCCGGCGGCCCCCTTCCCGAGACAGGTCGGGGCCGACGCGGCGGGTGCCGAACATCACGGGTCGCTGAAGCTCGTTGTCGTATTCATGGGATTGCGAAACTGGCCCGTACCGCAGCGATTCATTCGAGACCGGACGGACGAACTGGCTGTGGCAGTGCCAGCAGGCTTCGCCGATGTAGATCTGCCGGCCAAGCCGCAGTGCCTCGGCGCATTTCTCCTCGGTGGGCTCACCGAAGGCGGCCTTGAACTGTTCGGGGTATCGCTCCGAGAGATCCCGAAACTGGACCATGATCCGCTTGTTGTCCGCCACGAGCTCCTCGACCGATTTTTCTGGGCGGTCCTTGTACATGAGCATCGGCACGACGCCATTACCGAGAAACGCGAGGAGGAAGAACCCCACGCCCGCGATGAAAAAGATGCCCGCTTTGCTTTCAAACATCGCCCAGCCCTCAGTTCCCGCTGACCTTTGGAATTGGCGTGACCTCGACCCAATCAGCCGGCGTGACGCCCCGCCAGGTCATCCACAGGTCGTAGATGAAGCAGAGCATGCCGGCGAACATCACAAGGCCCGCGAAGACCCGCGTGATCCAGAAGGGCTGAGAGCCATCGGTCGACACATCCCACGGCTGAAGCGACGCCCAGTAGTAGCCCTGAAATATGCCGGCGAGCGTGAGGTCGCCAAACATCACGAACAGGCCAGCGGATGAGAACCAGTAGTGGTAAATGAGGAGCTTGTGGCTGTACCACGGCCGATTCAAGAGCCTGGGGAACAACTCGATCATGATTCCAAACAGCCAGAGGCTGAAGACACCGAACATCACGAGATGGGCGTGCCCCACGACCCAGTCGGTGAAATGAATGAGCTTCTGGAATGTCAGCGTCACCTGGAGAGCACACTGGAAACACGTAATGAAGTAAAAAACCATGCCGGTGTAGAAGTAGCGGATCGGCAGGTTCGTGAAGAACATGGAGCCGCGACCGGCGAGTGTCCCGAAGAAGTTGATCACCACCGTCGCCACGACGAGCTCCACGGCGATCGTCGAGATCACGGCGCCGTACTGCAGGAACATCGGGATCGGCGTGTACAGGAAGTGGTGGATGCCCTGGAGGGGATAGAAGAAGGCCAGTCCCCAGAAGCCCACGAGTGAGAGGCCGTGGCTCCAGATCGGCTTCTTGAGGAGGATCGGCACGAAGTAGTACATGAGCCCCCAGCCGAGGGGCGTCACGAAGAGGCCGACGAGGTCGTGAATGAACAGGCCGCCGATGGCCCCGGCGCTCGTGCCGCCGACCGTGTATTCAGGCAGCAGGTTCCCCATCGCGTAGGTGAGGAAGGTCCAGACGAAGGCGGCCATGAAGTACCACAGCGTGACATACATCGGCCCCTTGCTCTTGGCGATCGGCACCATGAAGTTGACCGCCACGAGCGCCAAGCCCAGAAGCGCCAGGGGATCGATCCAGAATGGCGTCTCACCCCACTCAAGGCCTTGGGCCCCGAGGCTCATCGGAAGTTTCCATTCGCGGGCGAGATTCATGACCCAGGCCTGGTCTTGCAGGGACGGACCGACGACGAGGGCGATGGCCGTCGACAGCACGATCACCTGCCAGGCCACGAAGATGAACCAGTTGAGGGCCTTGCTCGCCACAGGATGAAACGTCAGCCTGGGCACCGCCCAGTTGAGGGCGCCGAGAAAGGCGTTGGCCAAAAACCCGTAGGCGATGGCGTTGGTATGCACCATCCGCCAGCGACCGGGCGAGAAGAGCTCGACGCCCCGCAGCGGGTTCCAGTGCACGAGCTGCAGCGCCATCAGGATGCCGGCGAGCATCGAGATCGTGAGATACGTGAGGGCTGCGACGAAAAAGGCGCCGACGATCTTCTGGTCGACCAGTTCGTCGTGCGACGGCACGTCCCGAGGGATAGCGGCGGTGTGGGTCATGCGTCTTCCGTCTGGAGGCGGTAGGGATGGAACAGGCCCCACGGGTAGATCACGGCCATCGTCCAGCCAAACACCAGGTGCGTGGCCAACGCCACCCACCAGGGGAGATAGACCGGGTTGGTACTCGTGATCCAGTTGCCGCCGAAGAGGAGCGGCTGTATCCACGAAAGGAGCCCATAAAAATTCATGAGCCAGACGGCCACGGCGAGACCTGAAGCCCAGAGGAGCCGGCCAAGGAGCGTCGCACGCGAGGCATACCGCGTGAGAACCACATGAAACACGATGCCCAGCAGCATGCCGGTCGCGATATAGAGGACGCAGCCCATCGCGAGGGCCAGGCCATTGTCAAAGGCCGGGTCGAGCGCCCTGCCGCCCAGGCCGAACGTGAGATAGACGCGAATGAGCTGAAGTGGGTCTTTTCCGGCGATCGTGGCTCCCGCAATGTTGAACATCAGGCTCACCAGTGCCGCCACCATGCCCAGGAAAAACCCCGTGGTCGCGTAGTAGGTGAGGTAGTAGCCACGGCGGGCCCACTCGCCTGCGGCCCTTCCAAACGCCTCGGCTTCGATCTCCGCCTGAAGTCGTGCCGCCTCCTCACGGAGCCTCGTGAGCTTGGCCTCGCGCTCGGCAAGTGTTTCTGTGCTCATGGGAGAGTCTCCAACGCGGCATGGTCTGCTGCCAGCTCATGGGCCGAAGTCGTGCCGGCGTCGGCGGCCTCCTTGGCGGGGGCTTGCTGCTCGGTGGATTGTTTCTGGAGCACGTCGAGGATCGCCTCGTGGTCGGCCGCGGCAACCTCGTTGTTTTCGATGATCGATGTCACGAAATGGACGAGATGCCAGATGCGGTCGCTCCGCTGCTCGGGCGTCTCGCCGATGGCGGTGTTGGGGTCTTTGGAAGAGGGCATCGGCGTGCCGTTGATGCCCGAATAGATCCGCCGGTAGATGTCGACGGGGCGGCGACCGCCGTGGAGCATTCCCATCGTGAGGTCAGCCGGGTAGGCCGTACGGCCCCAGATATCCTGGCCGACATCGGCCAACGTACTGCCCCGCGCGTTCGTGCCGTGGCACTTCACGCAATAGAGCTCGGCAAACGCGATCGCGCCGGAATGGATCGTCTCGGGAGTGCGTGGCGGATTGACGGTGATCGGTCGCACGCGCTCGTCCTCGGACCGCTTCCACGACTCCGCGATATCACTCACGCCGGCAGCGACCACTTCCGGATCAAAATCATCTCCCTCATCGAGCTCGGTCTCCGCTTCACGCAAGAGCGCGAGCTCGAGCTCACCCCGCGAGGCGAGCATCTGCACATAGTCGAGCACGGCCTCGGCCTCCTCGTGGGGTAGAAACCGGAACCCTGGCATGCTCGTGCCCTTGGCGCCATATTTCAGGATGCGCCGCAGATCGTCACGGCGAGGCTTGGAGCCGCGGGGCGTGGAGGTGAACTTGAAGACGCCGTTGCGGTAGTCCCGCGGCGGCGGGTTGAGGTAGGCCCCGGCCGGCCCCTTGCCGTTTCCGGTCGTCCCGTGGCACCCGGCGCACTGCTTCGTATACACCTCTCGGCCAAGCTGGAGATGGAGCCGATCGAAGCCTGGTGTGTCGCCGCCGGCAATCCGATAGACCCCGTCGGCCGGCCGATCCTTCGCTGCGGACGGGTCGGATTCTTCAGTGGCGGCCTCATAGACAGCGTACGCCTGTTCCACGGCCTTCTCGTCTGGCCCCGTCATCCGCGGATTGGCCGGCGTGCCATGAAACATCGCGAGATACGCCGCGATTTGCGCCCTGTGCTGGGCTGAGACATCGAGCTTCTCGGCGTCCGCCCGGAGCGTGAACGTCGCGTCGGGCAGCCGCGAACAGCCCGCTCCTGTCAGGGCGACGAGGCACCAGGCCGCAAAGTGAAAGCGAGGCATCGACTCAGGTCCGAGGATGATCTTTGTTGCGATCCCATAGAGGTATCACGCAAAGATTTTTGCACCAAATGGAGCGAGAAAGTTTCTTTCTACGCTTGCACGCCGGCGCGTGTTTCGAGGACGATGACGGGTCGCGGGGGTGCCGCCCCGGCATACGGCTGGCGACGGCTTTTCTCCGTGCCTTTCCAGGATTTCACAGATCACTATGCCAAAAACAGCCGGCCGCCCATCCACCATTCAGTCCTTGCTCACCGCGGCCGAGAAGAAAGTGCACGACGGAACGCTTGGCGAGTCGCTTGCGGCCGCCACCCGCCAGCAGCTCGAGGCTGGGCGAAAGCAGGTCAGGGCTCTCCGCGACAAGTGGCGCGATCTCTTCAGTCGCCAAACGATTGCCACCAAGCGCAAGCCGGCAGCGGCTGATCAGGCCAACTCGCGGTCGCTCGAGAAATCGAATCTTTTTGGAGAGGCGCTCAAGCGGATCGAGACGCGGCTGACGGAACTGGCCCAAGGCATCGCCGCTACCGTCAATGGCACCACACGGGGCGCCAAGGCTGGCCGCACGAGCGCCGCACGGGCGATGACGAAGCCGACGCGGCAGGCAGGCCATCGCGCGACCCGCGCGACGATCCGTGGCGAGCTTTCAGCGGCCGTGGCGAAGATGAATGAGGCGGCTCAGAAGCTCGTCGGGAAAGCGGGCGGCACGAAGAAGCCGGCAAAGCCCGCGGCAGCCAACAGGGTCGTCGTCAAAGCAGGCCCGCGCGACACCAGGGCATCGCGGAAGCCTGTCACATCGAAGAAGGCCCGGCAGGCGGGCACACTGCGTTCACTGACTGCCACTGGCACGGGCCAGGCGCTGTCCTTTGATGTGAAGAAGCAGCGGTCAGCCAAAGCCCGCGCGACCGCGACTCGACTGAAGGTCGATGGTGAAGCGACAAGGCGGAAGGGCTTCGTGGTCTCGAACACGAAGCGGAAGCAGGCCCGCCGCGACAGTCGGTAGCACGAGCATGTGTCGGGGGAACGCCTCGCCGCTCCACCAGAGCCATCGTCGAATGTCCAGTGAGGATCAACGCATCGATATGCCGGATGATGGCGAGTCGCTGGCCGATGATTTTTCGGCGCGGCGGCGGATCCTCATCACGGCGTCATGCCACGACTGTGACGTGATCCCGAAGGTGCCACGCGCCGGGCAGGTGCTCGATGTCTCGGGAACCCGCGTGCAGATGATGCACAACGGGGTGATCGTCGAGGCAGACGGCTACTGCGGCACCTGGATGACCGAGCTCATCCGGCGGCTTCGCGGCCACCATGAGCCTCAGGAAGAACGGCTCTTCCACGAGGTGGTGCCGCGGCTCCCGGCCGGAGCGACGATGGTCGAACTGGGAGGCTATTGGGCCTATTACTCGCTGTGGATGCAGGGCGTGGTGCAGGCTGCGAGGTCGATCATCGTCGAACCCGATCCAAAAAACCTCAGCCTTGGGCAACGCAACGTCGCGCTCAATGGCAAGACAGCCGAGTTCATCGACGCCGCTATCGGTGTCCGTCCTGGCACGATGCGGTTTGCCTGCGAGAACGGTACGACGCGGGTCGTGCCCGTCACCTCTGTCGACGCGCTGATGGAACAGCAGCAGGTCCGTTTTCTCGACCTCCTGCATGCCGATGTTCAAGGTGCGGAGCTCGTGATGCTCGAGGGCGCCAGCGAGACGATCCGCTCCGGCCGCGTGCGGTTCATCATGGTATCGACGCACCATCACGACATCTCAGGCGACCCACTCACACACCAGCGATGCCTGGCATACCTGCGGACGGCTGGCGGCCACATTCTCTGTGAGCACACCGTCGCAGAGAGCTATAGCGGCGACGGCCTGATCCTCGCGTCGTTTGACGAGCGGGACGTGGATCTCGCGTCAGTATCGATCTCCTATAACCGCGCCTCGCACAGCCTGTTTCGCGAGACCGAATACGACCTCGACGAGTCACGAAAGTTGCTCACGATCGCCCAGTCGCCGCAGCCTCGCTTCCGCTGGCCCTGGCGCGCATTCTGATCGCCTTGATCTGGGAGTTGGAGTGGGCGAGCGATGCGCCTAACGGCGGCGGCCTATCCCGTAGCCTTGGCCGAATACCATGTTCCGCTCCGGCTTTCCGAGTCGCACAACTCAAATACAGCCGCGAGGTCGACCACGTTCCTGGACAACCGTACCGACTCCGCTCGAACGCCTTCTTGCCAGAAACGAAGTGACACGAGTACGATCCCGCTGCTCCATGGCTGTTGTCGAGGAGGAGGGGAACGTTACTTGCCCAGGTTCGCAGCTCCTCGCAATGAGCAGGGTGTATCTTCCGACACGAGTCATTAGTCATTGATAGGAGGGGACGCCTATGGCTGCTCCAAACATTGGGGAATGCGTTTCGCTTGGGTTTGAGGGGCTCAAGAAGAATCCGCTCACGTACATCCTCGGATTCCTCCTTCTGACGATCATCAACTCCATGACGTTCGGCATCTTGCTCGGGCCGCTGTGGGTCGGGTATCTGAAGATGGTCAAGATCGACGATGAAGGTGGTCGGGCCCAAATCGGCGATCTCTTCAAAGGATTCGACGATTTCGTCCCAGCACTCGTCGCAGGAATCGTAAGCTCGCTCATCATTTTTGCCGGAACCATTCTCTGCATCATTCCAGGCATCATCGTAGCGCCAATCCTCCCGATCTCGCTCTACCTCGTGGCGAACGGCGAGAAAGACGGTGTCAAAGCCGTGACTCGCGCGTGGAAAGCACTCTCGGCCAACCTTGTCCAGGCATTCCTGGGCAGCTTGGTGCTTAGCGTCATCGGCATGTTGGGATTCGTGCTGTGCTGCATTGGCATCGTCTTGACCATCCCAATTACGTTCATTGGCAACTACCACATGGCAAAGCAGTTGACCGATGGCGGAACCGTGCAATGAACCGGTGAGGCTCGACTCAGCGGATCGCACGTGGCGACTCATGCTGCTGCCACTTTGTCTTCTCGCTCTTGGCCTGAGCCAAGCGATCGTCTCGTGGGTTTCGGTGCCGTTGTGTGGGTTTGCTTACTGTACCGGGGTGCCGTGCCCGCTGTGCGGTGGTACGCGAGCGTGTGGCGCCCTGGCAGGTGGAGATCCGAGGACGGCGTGGCGCCTGAACCCAGGCGCCTGTGTCATCATTGTATTGGGATGCTTGCACTCAGCCTTCCTGATCGTGGAGGCATGGCGCGGCCACAGGTTGCCAGGCTCTCGTGCATGGATGGTCGCCTGGGTCGCGGCCTTGGCGTTCCTTGCGGGAGCGTGGGGCCTTCGGCTCGTAGGAACGCTTTGATCGCAGCGAAAGAGCAGGCGTGCCCAGCGTGCTCGTGAGACCTCACGCGATGCTTTCCGCTTGGGCTCGCCCTGTACTCCACAGTCTGAAAAAGTCGGCTGAGAGCGTCGAGGAGGCCAGTTCACAGTTAGGGGCCGGCTCGTGCACCCGATTCTGCCCTGGGCCGGCATTGTGAGAGCCTCCCAGCCCCGCTATTCTCCGCGGCCCGCTTTTTCGGAGGATCCACCAAGTATCTCCTGCCGTGTCAATCCGTTCGAGCCCACGTCCGCCGTCGGCCTTCATGTGCATGACGATGGCGTCGCTCGCCATCATCGCGACAGCACGCGCATCGGAACCCTCGCCCAGCGAACCTCTCACCGACGACCGCATCGCTCTCTTGCCTCCGGTGGAGTTCAATCTCGAAGAGAGCTTGTTTGCCGGCGAGCCGATTGCCGACGCCGATCCCGAGCCGGTGCCGCAGCGGCCGCGGCGCGGCGGCGGTCCATTTGGCGCGGCGGCGCCGGTCTCCCTCAGCGGCTTCTGGGCACCGGCCACCGATGTCGTGGGTCAGCCTGCCACGCTCGGCATGAACGCCCAGTTTGCGCGCGTCGCCGCGCCGCTGGTGAAACCGGTCGAAGGCGCGCCGCTCTGGATCGGCATCACGCGCCTCGGACGACTCGAACTGGCGACCGATGCGATCCTGCCCGACTCCCTCAAGCCGGTGCCCGAACAGCTCTGGCTTGTCGAAACAGGCCTCACCCATATTCGGCCGCTCGCCTCCGGCGACACGCTCGGTGGCACGTTCCTGTTTGGCTCGGCCAGCGACAAGCCCTTTGCCGCCGGCCGCGACCTCACGCTCATGGCAATCGCTTTCTGGAACAGCCCGGCAGCCAACGAGCGAGACGAATGGAACTTCAGCCTCTTCTATTCGCCCACCTCGCAACTGCCGTATCCGCTGCCTGGCATCGCCTACGCGTGGCGGCCGAGCGACTCGTTTGAGGCGAAGATCGGCGTGCCGGCCTCGGTCGAGTGGCGGCCCGACGAACACTGGACGATCTCGGCCGCCTACTTCCCACTCGTCAATGGCAACGTCGAGGCCCGACGACGGCTGGGCAACGACTGGTCCTTTGTGGCGTTCTACCGCACCGACACCCAGATCTACTTTCTGGATGATCGGGCCATCGACGACGAGCGGTTCTTCGTATTTGACCAGCGGGCCGCCGCGGGCTTCGAACGGTCGCTCGGCGGAGGGTTCACGATCGAGGCGATGGCCTCATGGCTCTTTGACCGCGAGCTCTTCCAGGGCACGAGCTTTACCTCGGGCCGCACGGATGTGGTGGAGTTTGACCCTGGCCTCGGCCTGTCGCTCCAACTCCTCTGGCGACGGTGAAGCCGTCGGGTTTCACCAGCCCGATGGCCGTGCCAGCGATCACGAGTGCCGGCACGACGAGGCAGGCGATGCCGGCGACGAGCATCGTCGCCGTGATGAGCGTCACGTCGAACCGCGATCGGCCACAGAGCGTCTGCACCAGGGCGAAGCTGCCGATGAGTGTCGTGCCCAGCGTGGCCGCCGCCACAAGCCACACCCGCCGCCGCTCGCTAGAGCCTGCCCACCGCGCTGCCCACGCGAGCATCGGGAGCCACTGGATGGCATGGATCACTGCGCCGTGCGGAAATTTTGGCACGCCGGCGACGCCGTACCGCTCGGGCTCGAGACCGGCCGCCTGACGCATGTCACCGTGGACGCTCACCCAGACACCGAGCAAGCATGACACGACCAGGAGCACGAGTCCTGCACGGGCTGCCAGCAGCATGTCGGCGGTCAAGCCCGTGGGCTGTCGGAAGAAGCGGATCGTGATGTCTCCCGCGATGAGCGTGACCCAGAGGATGAGGACGCCCATCACGTCGTAGAGCAACGAATCAAGCGGCGTGGACCGATTGAAGTGACTGGCCACTCCCCGCCAGGTCTGCAGGTCGATCAGGAACACCTCCACCAGGAGCCCCCAGGCGGTACTCGTAGCGAGGAGCACGTCGCCCCACCGCCGCGGCAGCTTCGACCATGCCCAGCCCATCGAGAGGCTTGTCATGCCGCCTGAGATGCCAAACAGGATCGGCTTCCGCCAGGTGACCGGCCCCTCCCACTGGCCGCCGAACACAGCCCAGCCGACCAGATGCGCCAGGCCGCTGACAACCAGCAGGAGTCCGATCACGGCCAGCGGAAAAGCCCGGCGATCGCGAATCCAGTCGGCGGGTGACGAGGCAATTGCCATGACGCACGAGTCTACGCCGAAACTTCTTCAGGACCCCGGAGTTCGTCTCCGTGGCGACCCGATTTCAATATGCCCAGCTATCCTGAAAGAATGCTCGTCATGGCATGCGTGGCAGTCTCCATTTCAGGGAGATGGGCAGCCTCGTGGCATGCCCCCTTCCCCAACCGAGATCGGCCCATCAGATGACACTCATCCGCTTCCTGCTCCTCGTCTTCGTCTGCGCTCTCGCCTTCGGGGCGGAGAAACCTCCGCTGCCCACGGCCCACACCACGCGGACCATCGAAGGCTGGAGAGTTCGCGTGGATGATCGCCTGCTCCACGGTGAGCACGCCGAGACTGGCGCTCGCGCGCTGAAGTTGCTCGAATCGCGACTCGTCGCCATCACGGTGGTTGTGCCGGAGCCGTCGCTGACGAAGCTCCGCGCCATCACGATCGAGCTGGATCTCGATTACGGCGACCTGACCGCGATGCAGTATCACCCCGACGCCGGCTGGTTGAAGGCGCATGGCTACAGCGAACAGCTCGCGAAGTGCGTCCATATTCCCGAGGTCCAAGACTTTCTCTCACCGGCGGAAAACCTTCGCATGCCGTGGGTCGTGCTGCATGAACTCGCGCATGGCTTTCACGACCAGACGATCGGATTCGATGAACCCCGCGTGACGGCAGCCTGGAAGAAGTTTTGTGACAGTGGGAAATACGAATCTGTCCTCACGATCCCAGGCAAGGTTCGCAAGCACTACGGACTGACGAACCAAAAAGAATTCTTCGCGGAAATGACCGAGTGCTATTTCGGTTCGAATGATTTCTACCCGTTCGTCGCCGGGGAGCTGAAGCAGGCGGAACCGGAGATCTTCGAGTTGCTTACTGACATCTGGGGGCCGCTGCCAGGGTTTGCTCCCTCGAAGCCACAAGCCGCTCCTTGACAACGCATCGCTCAAGCGTGGTCCTGGGCGTGACTATCAACCTCGACGAGTGGTACTGGTGCGCCGGCGGCGGGAACGAACGTCATCGTGCAACGGCCGCAGCAAACCCGCTGTGAACAACCCAGACCGGAATCCCTAGCAGGCTGCGGAAGAAGTCGTCAGCCGCGGGAAGTGGCGATCGCCGACCATGGAAAACCTTGGCTTTTCCAGCGGTCGTCCAAGTGGAAAAAGGCCATGGATGGCTTTTTCCACGGACAGTTTGGTGAGCTGAGAGCGTCAAAGGCCGCAGCCCGCCGCCGTCAGTACGACTCTCCCGTGATGTCGTTCTTGAGCATCGAGACGCGGTGGACCACCTCCCGGACATCAGCCTCGGCGACAGCGTGGGCCTCGAGCGTCTCGAGCATGTGCTGGCAAAAGAGATTGAAGTGTTCGGCCGTGATCCCGCGGCCTGCGTGGACCTGGGTAAGCCCGCGACCGCTGTAAGACAGCGGGCCATCGAGCGCAGCGGTGAAGAACTCCTCCTGCATCCGGATCAGCTTGTCCATCGCGATGCCCCGGAAGAAGCCGGCCAACTGTTGATCCCGCAAGATGCGGTCGTAGAACGCGTGCAGGAGCCGATGGACTCCGGCGGCTGCCCCAAGCCGATCGTAAAGGGATGATGATGCGGTGTTCATGAGAGAGCTTCTCCTGGGCTCCTGGTTGCCGCCTCGCTCAGCCCGAAGTCTACCACGCCCCCGCTCAGCCGGCCCGCCGGCCGCGGCCGAGGCGACGCACGAGCCGCTTCACCCGTCGTGCCAGCCGCAGCGGCAGCGGTACGCGGGCCGCGAGCGATCGATCGTCGTCGCGCACGCTCCGCGCCAACAGGCGGGCCCGCGTGGCCAGGTACTCCTGCTCGTTCACGGGCGCTGCGAGCTGGCAGCGCTTCAAGTCGACGAAGAACTCGTGGCCCCGGGTGACCGAGACGTGGTCGAGGCGCATGGGCAGGAGGCCGAACGCGATCACGTCGCGCACCAGCATTTCGAATGAGTCGGGCGTGAAGGCCCAGCAGTGTGTATCGACGTAGTGGTCAGGCCGCTGGTGGCCGGCGCCGAACCAGCGGCGGTACGTCTCGAGGCTGTTGGCGGCGGGCAGCAACTGCCCCCCCTCCATGTCGCCCAACTGCCAGGCGTACAGTGAGCGGCCGCCGATCTCCAGCACGCTGCGGAGGCATTCCTCGCGAAACAACTGATAGACGGTGGGCTGCAGGCGGTTTTCGTCGTGGGCCTGCAGCCACTCGGAAATGTCGGTGAGCGGACGAAAGTGATCGAAGCAGGCCCGCTTGTCTGGGACCGCCAGCCGCAACACACCCCCCTCACGCAGGATCAGGGCAGCCTGGCCCAGAAAGCGGACCGGGTTCGGCATGTGCTCGATGTTGTGCGAGGAGAGCACCCAGTCGAACCGCGTGTCGGGTCCGAGTACCCGGCTCACCAGATCGGCGAGGTCGCAGGCGGAGCCGACGATGTCCACGTCCTCGATGGCGCCCACGTCCTCAGGCCGGATCAGCGGATCGCGGGCCGCCAGTTCGCGCAGGGCTTGGGTGTCCTTGATGTCGAGGATCGTGGTGCGGTAGCCCAGGGCCCGCGGCGCGATCGGCTCGTGCCAGGGTCCGATTTCGAGGATCTCGTGGTGCGGTTCGATGCCCGCCCGCAGCAGCTTCAGCCTTCGCCCCACGCGCGTCTCCCGGTTGGTTGGATGGCCGGGGGAGGGTAGGAGCGGCCGGATGGCGGGGGCAAGGCCATTTGGCGATGCGCAGGGGCCGGGCTTCCGCGTGGGCAGCCCGGCCGTTCCGGCGTCCACCACGGCGTGGTGAGCGTTTGGTGCCGCGCCTCCCAGGACCTGCGGTGCGATCAGCGTGTCGAATCTTCGGCTGCTCGAAGGATGATCTCGCGCAGTTGCCTGGCGTCAACGCACTGCGGATCCAGCGTCAGTGCGTGGTCTACCAGGCCGAGTCCGCGGCTCAGGTCCTGCTGCCACGTTGCCTTCGCGAGGTTGTACCAAGCCCGGGCCGAACCTCGGTCAGTATCCAACGCCCGCTCAAAGGCCTGCACGGCACGGGGGTCGCCCGTCATGGCCCAGGCCACACCGAGATTCGTGAATAGGCTTGCGGTATTCGCGTCCGCCATCGGTCCCGAGACCAGGTTTGGCATCATCCGGATCGCCTCCTCTCCGGCGGAGGCCGCAGCCTCTGCATCACCGCGGCGCAAGAGGGCCGCCAGAAGTGTCGCGTGCGCCCCATGCATCCGGGGCTGGATCACGATCGCCCTGCGGGCAGCCTCGACCGCCTCGTCAATCCGTCCCAGATCAAACAGCGTCTCCGCTCTGCGGGTATGCGCGAAAGCCTGGCCCGGGGACAACGCCACAGCCCGGTCCACGGCTGCGAGCGCTGCATCGGCACGGCCTTCATCCAGCAGCGCGCCGGCGAGCATGATGTGGGCCGTCGAGTTTTGCGGAACCGTGGCGAGTGTTTCCTCCCAGAGGCCTATCCGCGACTCGTAGACGGCGTTGCGTGCGGCAGTCAGCGTCGCCATCGCTCCTGCCAACGCCACGCCCACGATCGTCAACGCCACCAGGCTGAAAGGCTGCCTCCTGCCTGGCCTCGCGCACGTGGCCGCAGCCCAGACGACGGCGACAACCAGCACCGCCGACGGGAGATACATGCGGTGCTCACCGTAGAGGTAGTTGACCGGGAACACGCTCGATGTGGGGGCCAGCAGCGCGAGAAAACAGAGCACAACGAATACACTCCCCGCGTGCAGCCGACAGGCGGCCAGCACCGCCACGCCGATGAGTGCGAGCGCCGTACATCCACCGGCGATCGTGAGCGGGTCACTGGCCACCGTCCATTCGACGTCGAAGCACTGGCGGTACGGCCAGAACACCAGCCATAGATAGTGGAGGATCGCCAGTGGCTGCGTGAGCGCATAGTCGAGAGCGCCAAAATTGGGTCGTACCAGTTCAGGGAACCGCGCACGCTGGACCACGACCACACCGATGGTCACGGCCCAGGTTGCGAACAGCCAGGCATGCAGCCATGCCCGACGCCACACCGCGCCGCGCTCTGGAGGCCCGCCGTCGGCTCCACCACAGCAAAGGTCGTAGAGTAGGACGACCGCGGGTGTCGCCACGGCCGTCTCCTTGCAGAGGCCGCCGCAGGCAGCGATCAGCACGGCCGACACCTGCCAGATCCGCGGTTGAGGAGAGTCGAGTGAACGAATGAAGCAGGCCAGCGTGGCCAGGATGGAGGTCGCCGCCATGACCTCCATCCTTTGGTAGATGTAGGTCACCGCCTGCGTACCCAGGGGATGAACGAGCCAGAGCAGGCTTGCCAGCCAGGCAATCCAGTCGGCGCGTTGATCTCCGGCCCGTGCCAGTGTCCGCCTGGTGATCCACCAGATCAGCCAGCCATTCAAGCCGTGAAAAGCCAGATTGACGGCGTGGTAGCCCCATGGATCAACGCCGCCTACAGCCCTGTTGAGCGCGAACGTGTAGTACGCCAATGGTCGGTGCGGCAGCTGTCCACCCTCGAACATTGGCACCCACGGGGGCCACAGGACGGCGAGCGCCGGGTTTTCCAATATCTCAACTCGGTCATCGTAGACGAAGTCGCCACGAAATCCTGGCGCGTACGCCCACAGAACAACCAGAATCGTGAGGGCAGTGGCGGCCGCCGGCCGCGCCCAGGCCGCATGTGCCGTGTGTGGTTCAGTGGGGTTTACGACCTGGCTCATGGGGATGTCGGGGCGGCTGAAAACAAAGAATCGAGGAGTTTGTCTCTCGGGGCAACGTTTCAGCAACGTCGAAGGGACAACACGGAAATGTGCGGATTGCGTGAGCCTTCGTCGCGCCGATCGCTGCATCGCCCGCTATTGTATTCTGATTCCCGCGGGATGATGCCCACGACCACTCTGGAAGCAAACCATGGAGCAGCAAGAGGAACGGACAACCGTCGCCATCATTGGAGCAGGCCCTGCCGGCCTCACGGCGTCCTACCTGTTGTCGAAAGAAGGCGTCCCGGTCACTGTTCTCGAGGCCGACCCACACCTGGTCGGCGGCATCTCACGGACGGTCGAGTACAAGGGCTTCAGGTTCGACATCGGCGGACACCGCTTCTTTTCAAAGAGCCCGGAGATTGAGGAGCTCTGGACTGAGCTGCTCGGGGATGACCTCTTGGAGCGTCCCCGCTCTTCGCGCATCCTGTTCAACCATCAGTTCTATTCCTATCCGCTCAAGGCGGGCGAGGCGCTGCGGAACTTGGGCCTTTGGGAATCGGCCCGTTGCGTGGCCAGTTACATGTGGGCGCGGATGTTTCCGATACGCCCTCCCCGCAGTTTCGCGGACTGGGTCACGAACCAGTTTGGCGAGCGCCTGTTCCGGATCTTTTTCAAGACCTACACCGAGAAGGTGTGGGGCATGAGCTGCAGCGAAATCTCCGCCGACTGGGCCGCCCAGCGAATCAAAGGACTGTCGCTCTTTTCGGCGATCCTGGCGGCCTTACTGCCCGCGCGACCAACCGCCGACCGCGCCGGCCAGATCAAGACGTTGATCGGCTGGTTCCGCTATCCACGGCTCGGGCCGGGCATGATGTGGGAGGCAGCCGCCCGCCGAACGGTCGAGTCGGGAGGTCAACTTCGAATGGGCTGCCGCGTCTCCGGGCTCGAGCACATTGCGGACGATGACGGTGCCCGCTGGCGCGTGAGATACCGGGACGCCGACGGCAGCGAACACACGCTGCGCGCCGAGCAGGTCGTGTGCTCCGCACCGCTACGAGACGTAATCGCTGGGATCGTGCCCGCCGCGCCGGCCGCCACACTGGAGGCAGCCCGCGGGCTGAGGTACCGGGATTTCATCACCGTGGCACTCATCGTTCGACCGACCATGCCCCTGGCCGACAATTGGATCTATATCCATGACCCCGATGTGAAAGTGGGCCGCATCCAGAACTTTCGCAGTTGGTCGCCGGAGATGGTGCCGGATCCATCGCTGGCCTGCTATGGCCTCGAGTATTTCTGTTTCGAGTCGGACGGCATGTGGCGATCCCCCGATGCCGACTTGCTTGCAATGGCCACCAAAGAACTCATCCATCTTGGCTTCGCACGCCAGGGTGATGTGCTCGACGGCACCGTCGTACGTCAACCCAAGGCCTACCCCGTCTACGATGACGGCTACGCCGCCCGGGTCGATCTGATCCGCCAGTCGCTGGCTGCGTACCCCGGGCTTCACCCGGTCGGCCGCAACGGCATGCACAAGTACAACAACCAGGACCATGCCATGATGACGGCCATCCTGACGGTGCGGAACATCCTCGCCAACACCGCTCACTACGACGTCTGGGCGGTCAATGAGGATGCCGAATACCATGAGTCCGGAGGGGCTTCCGGAGAACGGCTCGTGCCAACTCGAATCACGTCGCGCCGGCCATCCGATCCGGTGCCGCCTCTCACCGTCGCCTAATCGGCCGCGGCCCTTCCGGTCATTGCTTTGACCCCATGATCACCCCACCGGTGCAGCGCCTCGGTATTGTCACATGCGGCGCCCACAAGCTGGCCGACTATTTTCCCACCGCCGCCGAGCCGGATTTCGTACCAACCGAGCCACCGTTTACCCCCGACGACCAAGTGCTGGTCGATGAACTCAGGCGACGCGGGCATCAGGTCTCGCCTGTCGTGTGGGGAGTGGACCCCGCGCGGCTGAGCGATCGGTTTGATCGCCTCATCATCCGCTCCCCGTGGGACTACATGGATAGCGACGAGCTGCGTCAGGATTTTCTGCGCTGGCTCGAAAAACTTGCCGCCGCGGGAGTCGTCGTTGAAAACGAACTGCCGACGATGCTCTGGCTGATGGACAAAAGCTACATGCTCGATTGTGCGTCGGTCGGTGTACCGATCGTCCCTACACGGCTGGTCCCGCTCGGCGAGTCGATGGATCTTGAAACGTTCGTCGAGCACCATCTCGGCGCCGTCATCTAGCCCGCCGTCTCGGCTGCTGGCGCGGGATTGGAATTCCTGCCCGATCGCCAGGCTGCACGGGCATTTCAGCACGAGTTTACTGATCGCTGCCATCGCGGGGCTCACCTGGTGCAGCCCTTTTTGACCGAGATTCGGACGAAGGGCGAATGGTCGCTCGTGTATTTCGGCGGTGAGTACAGCCATGCCGTTCACAAACTCCCCTCCAGCGGCCAGATCATGGTGCACGCCGAGCGCGGAGGTTCGCTCCGATTCGCCGAACCGCCCTCGGTCGTGCGTAAACTGGGAGACCGCGCGGCTGCCGCCGTTCCCCGCGCATTCGCCACACGCCGAGGCAGCCCCTGCCGGATGCCGCTGTACTTGCGAATCGACGTCATCGAGACCGCGACCGGCGGACTGCTTTCCGAGTGCGAGGGAGTTGAGCCCGAGCTTTTCTTTCGTGCCCGACCTGCGAGCGCTGCCCGATTCGCCGAGTTCCTTGAAAGCCGGTCGAGCTAACTGGCATCGGGCGCACGTCCTTATCAAGGACTCACAAACGTTTGCTGAACAGACTTCTTCAGGCCCTCCGACGCCATTCGCACCGTCGAAGGTCAGTCCCCTCTCGGTGAGGCTCTTCTGTGAAGTATTCCAAGCCATCCGCCTGTTGCATGAATGATGTTCACGGTTCTATTCTTGTGCTCCGCGACGTTTCGAGTATTCCGGAATGCGCAACGCAGCCAACGAGGCCTGCGGTTTCACCTACGCAAAGGAACGACCATGGCATCCGATCACCCGCCCGGTTCTGCATCTCCCGAGGATCTGGACGCGCGGATCCGCGGCATCGAAACACAACTCGAGCACATGTTTGCTGCCAATCGCACCGGGCGACTCATCATGCTCGTCGGATCGGCATTGCTCGTGGGGATGATGGTCCTTTTCGGGTCATCGCTGTGGCGCACACTGCAGGAGCGCGTGACCGGCGACAAACTTCAGGCGGCCCTGATGGCGAAGGTCGAGACCATGTGGGAGCCCATGAGCAAGAAACTCGTCGACGAGGTGAGGCAGGCCGCACCAGCCTACCGCACGCTGGCCGCCGAACGGACGTCGGAGGTGTTGCCGGTCCTGAGCGATCGTGTGGTGGCAGAGTTCGGCAGTTTTGCGAAAGACCTGGAAGCCATGGTCAAGGAGCGGTCCGAGGAGGCACTGCAACGGGTGTCTGCCAAACTCAAGACCGACCTGAAACGTGATATGCCGTCGCTCACGGAAGACCGGATCAGCGAAATCGCAGTCCGCATCCAAGAGCGGATGATTGAGGAGGGAGGCGGTGTCGCCGAACAGCTCCAGGCATCGGTCGTGCAGGAGCGAGACAGGATTGGTTCCCTGCTGAGCAAACTGCCGGTGGACGAAACAGCTTCCGCCAGCGAAGCCGACCTCAAGAAACGCTTCCTGCACCATATCCTGCTGATGCTCGACACCATCGTCACCGAATCAGATGTCTTGACCGCAGCGGCCAGCAACTGAAGCCGCCAGCCCTTCCCCCACACCACAATCAGGAACACGCCATGAATGAGCCATCGCTCCAGACTTCTGTTTCCTCCCTCACGCGCTGCGTGCACAAGGCTGCCGCGTCGGCCTCCCAGCGACGCTGGATCGCCTCCATCGTGATGGGCTGCCTCTTGCTGGTGGCCGCCATGTATCTCAGCTACCTGTACCGGACGATCATCGAGTTCGCGGAACCAAACGTCATCGTCGAACTCGCCGCTGCCCAGGCAGAGCCCCAAATCAACGCCGAGATCGACCGGCTCGACGCCGTTCTCATAGCCGAGGCCCCGAGGCTCGTGTCGCAGGCGGAGAAACTCGTTCTCGACGCGCCTCCCAAGGTCGCCCACGAGGCGCATCGCTACCTCGCATCGAAGTTCGACGAGCACATCGGCAAGCTCGAGAAGCAGTCCTACGAACTCGTCAGCCAGATGCTCAAGGAGGCGATCCAGCGGTCGAAGGACGAGGGCGTCGACTTGAATGATAGCCGTCAGGTCGACAAGTTGCTCGATGAATCGGTCCCGCTCATCCAGGACGAGTTGCGGAAGGTCATCGCCCGGCTCTATGCGGAGTACGCCGACAGCGCCGATGGTATCACGGCCTTCATCGAGCGGCTCACCACGGCCACCGACCTGACGCCACTGGAAACACATCAGCGCGAGGTCCTGCTGACCGGCCTCGCCTTGATCAAGAAGATGGAGGCCGACCCCACGCGGTCGCCTTTGCAGGGGATCCTCGAAGGACAATCGCCAACGACTCCATGACCCGTGGCCCGGCGGCTCGGATCACCGGGTTGAATTCTCGTGTTGAATGCATGGAAGGGCCGACCACGACATTCGTTCTTCAAGGCGAACGGAAGCATGGGACACGACGGGGTATGACGAAAGACGCCAAAGCATCATTCGGGGAGCGTCGCCTGCCCACGTCATTCGCCCAGTTGAAAGAGTCGCTTGAGGGCGTCGAGGAGGCCGTGTGGTGGGCCAGACTGGCTCTCGCTGCGGAGTGAGACCAGCGGTGGATGAAGGAGCTTCGCGGCGTACCGATCGAAGGCTTGGCGGATTTCCGCACGCTCGGCATCGCCCAGGTCGGGAAGCCGCCGAAAGAGGCGTTCGAGCTCGGCTTCGCCCGTCTCGCTCCAGCCTGCCTTGAGCTGCTCGATCACGGGGGCCGTCGTGCGGTGGTGCATGTCGGTCATGAACCGCAGCGTCTCCTCCTCCACGATCGCCAGCGCTGCCGGCATCTCACGCGTGCGGCTCTGACGGTTGGCATCGCAGGCCGCAGCCAGGTCGTCGACCGAATAGAGCCAGACACCAGGCCGCTCGCCGATCCTCGAATCAAAGTCGCGGGGCACGGCCAAATCGAGGACAACCAGCGGCCGTCCCTGACGCTCCCGCTCCACCCGCTCATAGAGCACAAGCGACACGATCGGCTCCGACGCACCTGTCGTACTCACCACCAAATCGGCCGCGGCAAGCTCGGCGGCAAGCTCCGCAAATGATCCCGGCCGCGCTCCCAGCCGCGCTGCCAGCTCCACGGCCCGCGACGCCGTGCGATTCACCACCGTCACGTCCCGTGCACCCGCCTCGCGGAGATAGCGAAGCGTCTCCGCGGCCATCTTGCCGGCGCCCACGAGCAGGATTCGTTTGTCGTCAAACCGCTCAAACACCCCCGCCGCAAAATCGGCGACGGCCACGCTCGGGATGCTCGTTCGCTCACGGCCCAGGCTCGTCTCGCTCGCCACCCGCTTGGCCGTCCGCAGGGCCGCCTGAAACATCCCGCCGGTGAGCGGCCCGCTGGTGCCACTGTCGCGGGCCAGCAACCAGGCTCCCTTCACCTGCCCGAGGATCTGCGGCTCGCCAAGCACCATGCTTTCCAGGCCCGCAGCGACCGAAAAGAGATGCCGCACCACCGCCTCGTCGGCCTGCCTTGAAACCACGCCATCGAGCAGCGCCGCATTCAGCTCGCGACACTCGGCAAGAAACGCGACCAGATCACCGGCCGGTGGCGCCGGCACGTCGTTCTCACCGGCCACATAAAATTCGACACGATTACAGGTCGAAAGCAGCACGGCTTCACGCCCCGGAAACCGCTCGCGAAACGCCGCCAGTGCCGTGGCTGCCTGCTCGGCGGAAAACGCCAGGCGTTCCCGCAACTCGAGCGGCACGGTGCGGTGTGTCGCGCTCACGAGCGTCAGCGTCGTCGTGGTGCCGGCAGTGGTGGAAGTCATCGGAAAGCCTCCGCGGCAGGAGGCTTGTTCGTTGCCGACGGGATCCCGTGCTGCGACACACCCAAGAGCCCCCAGGCGAGTGATCCGGCGAGGACGACTAAACTCACAACCGACAGCCATGCGGCGAGGCGATCCCCGGCGGGCCGCCGCCGCATCGCCAGCGCCACGCCGTCGGCGACCACGAGCCACACCACCACCAGACCCATCCGAAGCACGACCGGATCGGTCCAGGGCACCGACTCCGGCAGCTTCACCGCGTTGAGCACGACGCCCGACACAAACCCCGCCACCGCGGTCCAGGCCGCGATGCCCAGCGCCCGGTGCGTGATCGCGGTAAGCCGTTCGAGGCTCGGCATCCGAAACCCTGCCAGCGGGGGCTGCTTTCGCGCCAACCGCCCTGCCTGGATAAGCCACATCATTCCCGCCACAGCGCCAAGCGCCACACTCACACTGAACGCCAAATTAAAACTGCCGTGGATCCGCGCCCACACCAGCGCCGCGGGGCTCTGCAGAAACGGCTCGCGGCTCGCGACCGCCGCTGCGCCCACAAGCGCGAGCACCACCGGCAACAGGAAGAGCCCCACGGGCGTCCGCGGGTTTGCCAGGGCGAGCCAGAGGTAACCCGCGGCCAACAGCCAGGCTGCCAGCAGATACCAATCAAACGGGCTCGAGAGCGGCACGCCCGACTCGCTCACCGCCCGCCAGCCCAGAAACAGCGTGTGGGCAAAGAGCCCCGCCGCAGCGAAGCCCACCATCACGATCCCTCTCACGCCCGAGCGAAACACGAGCCGCGACGCCTCACAGCCGAGCGCCACCGCGTAGCTCGCGGCGAAACAGACGATCGAAATCCCTGACACAAACTCGGTCATGAAGTCCCAGACGGAGGAATTCGGCAAGCACCGAAGCACATCATTCTAAACCGCGTTCGGGCGTCGTGTATCGTGGCACTGGGTCGCCCTACGAGTGCGGGGAAGTGACCGGGCCACGGACGGGGAGTCCGCTTGCGAATACGGCCTCCGCTCGGGGTCGCCCGTGTCATGACGCCGGCGTGGGAGGCTGACACCGCTATCGATCCGCTACGCGGATCAATGCTGATCCTGCCGGGGCAGCCATGCCCCCGGCAATATCACGACTCGGCGGGGGCAAGCCCCGGTTGCCCGCGCCGAGCCGGCCGCCGTCCTGGCGGCCGTGCGAGGACCACCAGCATGTACCCCGTTGCGGAGCAACTGGGCTACGAACAGGAGTGACACGATTTTGGGCAAGGTTATCCGCTTGCGAATACGGCCTCCGCTCGGGGTCGCCCGTGTCATGACGCCGGCGTGGGAAACAAGCGCAGCCAGGATGGCGGAGCGCCGTTTCCGTCGAGTGAGTGAAGGCCATGGATGGCCGCAGCGAACGTCCGGCGACATGGCACGGGCGACCCCGAGCCACCCAGGATGTAGCCACACCGCGCCGATAGCGGATCGGTATCTATACTACGAGCCCCATGACACCCCCCGTCTCCATCGTGCCGGCCGACCCTCGCAGCCAATCGCTCCTCATGCGTGCCTGCCGGCTCGAACCGGTGGAGCGCACACCGGTGTGGCTTATGCGGCAGGCAGGCCGATATCTCCCCGAATATCGCGCGATCCGCGAGAAGGTGGGGTTCCTCGAGCTGTGCAAGTCTCCAAAACTCTCCGCGGAGGTGATGCTTGCGACAGTGCAACGGCTCGGGGTAGACGCAGCGATCATCTTCAGTGATCTCCTTCCCATCCTCGAGCCGATGGGTCTGGACCTCGAGTTTGCGGCGGGTGAAGGACCGATCATCCACAATCCCGTCCGCGAAGCGACCGATGTGTTGCGTGTCCGTGAGCTGGCCGACATCGATCGCCTCGGCTTTGTGATGGACACCGTGGCCGCCACCCGCGCGGGCCTCGACGACTCGATTCCAGTCATCGGTTTTGCAGGGGCGCCGTTCACGCTTGCCGGCTACTGCATCGAAGGGGGCACGAGCAAGGCCTGGACGCTCACGAAGTCGTTCATGATGCAGCATGAATCGGCGTGGCACGACCTCTGCGGCAAGATTGCACGGGCCGTGAGTCGCTACCTTGTCGCTCAGCTCGACGCGGGTGCTCAACTTGTGCAGGTGTTTGATAGCTGGGTGGGAGCCTTGAGCCCGAGCGATTACCGGCGGTATTGCCTGCCCCACTCACGGGCAGCGATTGCCGAGGCCGCCAAGCGGGCGCCGGTGATCCACTTTGCATCTGGCAACCCGGCGCTCTTGCCGCTCCTCGCCGAGGCCGGTGGCAGCGTCATCGGCATCGACTGGCGGATCGACCTCGACCGGGCATGGGAGACGATAGGCTTCGACAAGGCGGTGCAAGGAAACCTTGACCCGGTCATCCTCTTTGCCGACCGCGACACGGTACGCAGGCGAACCCGCGAAGTTCTCGCGCAGGCCGCCGGCAGGCCAGGCCACATCTTCAACCTGGGCCATGGGATCCTCCCAGGCACCCCCGTCGAAAACGTCTTGGAGCTGATTGCCACTGTGAAGCACGGCTGAACGGTCGGTGGACCAACTCTGAGGCCGCAGGAGGCGGCATCTGCCGACCGTGGCAAACCTTGGCTTTGCTACCGGTTGGCCAAGTGGACAAAGGCCATGGATGGCTTTGGCCACGGGAAGCTACAATGACGGGCTTCCCTTCCGCGATCGCAGGCCTCATGAAGACACTCGAAAAGCGACTTTTTCATCTGTTCGAGGCGGCCGACGTCGCCCGGGCCCGCGAGATCACTCCCGCGAAGGTGTCATGCCCACGCGTGGGACAGGTCCGTGCCGTGGTGGCCAACGGCGACGACGAGGATCACGAAGTGTTCCTCGAGCTCTCGGCCCACCGCCGCGGCGGCATGACGCTCGAGACTCACTGCTCCACCGTTGAAGGCAAGGCTGGACGCCCCTGCGCGATCCTCGCCGCCGTGATCCTCGAGATCGACCGCCGCGGTCTCCTCTCCGGAATCCACGAACAGACGCCCGTCACCCTTGAAGTGATCGGGGAAGTCGAGGCGTCCGAGGACGAGGCGATTGCCGACGACGCAGAGCCCGAGTCGCCCGAGCCGCCGGTTCGACCAGGTCCGCTCAGTCTGCCCACGAACGACCGCGCGAGCCGAGGCGGTCCGCGGCTGGCCCCCTGGGCTGCCGAACTCGAGGAGCGGCGGCGGCTGGTGGAGCCGATGATGCGGTCGCACGGGGTGAGCATCCCCGACGCTCGGCGGACCGGCGGAGCGCTCGTGTTTCTCCTCGACGCCGCAGCGTCTACCGACGCCCGCGCCGCCGTCCTCACGCCGTGCCGCATGCAGCTCGATGTGGCTGGCAACACCACCGGCCGGCCCCGACCGATCACGATCGGACCGGGCGAAGTCGAGTTCACCGATTTTGATGCTGTCGAACGGGATCTCTTGAGCCGCCTCTTGGGCGCTGTCGGCAGTCCCGATGGTGGCATACCGCAGCCTCTCGAACGGCGCACCATCTCGAAGCTCGTCATTGCACCCACCGCTTCGGCAAGTCACCTCGCGATGCTCTGCGAATCTGGGCGACTCGTCATGCAGCCAGAGCCTCGGCGGGCGCCCGAGGAGATCGTGCCGCTGGCCTGGGACAACGGCCGCCCCTGGGAGCTGGCCTTCATCATCGGGCCCGATGACGATGAGCTGCCTCGCAACAGTCGCAGCCTCGATGACGATGAGCCCCCACGCCGTCCTTCAAAGGCCACGCTCAGCGCGGCGCTCGTCCGCGGCAGTCAGCGGAAAGGGCTCGATGAGCCTCGGGTGATTCTCAAGTCGGGCATCGTCGTCTTCGCTGACCGGATCGCACGGCTTGAAGCGGGTGAGGCCGCGGCCTGGATCGACCAGTTTGAAAGGCGCGGTCCCATCGAGCTTTCAGCGTCGCAGTGTGACGGGCTCGTGGAGCGGCTGGCCGTCCTCGCTGATGTGCCCCGCGTCGTGCTCCCAGCCTGGACCGGCTGGCGCATCGAGTCGGGGCCGCCTCGTCCCAAGCTCGTGCTCGACGACTCACCAACCGTCTCCATCGACGAGCCCGAAGCCGGCCGCCGACGTGCACAACCCCGCGTGCAGCTCGCCGGCCAGATCTGGTTCGACTACGCCGGCGTCCTGATTGCCGCCGACGACCCTGCCGGTGGCGCTGCCGATGCCGATCGCAAAGTCTTCATCCGACGCGATCGTATCGCCGAGCGGGATGCGCTCGGTGTCCTTCCGCGGTACGGGTTCACGCCGCCTCGTGGCGTGGCCGTGGATGGCGGCGAAGTCAGCCACCATGTGGAAGTGGCCCGCGGTCGGCTCGACGGCTCCGTGTCGCAACTGGCCTCCGTGGGATGGACGGTCGAAGTCGCCGGCCGCCGCTACCGCCCCGCCGGCAGTGTGGCCTGGAATGTCACCAGTGGCATCGACTGGTTCGAGCTCGCGGCCGAGATCGATTTCGGTGGCGTGCGGGCTGACCTTCCGGCGCTCCTCGAAGCCCTCGCTTCCGGCGGTCGATCGGTCTCGCTCTCCGATGGATCAGTCGGCATCCTCCCCGACTCGTTCGCCGACGAGATGGCCCCCTTCGTGGCGCTCGCCCAGAAGCATGACGGCCGCCTCCGGTATGGCCGCATCCAGGTAGCGCTTCTCGACGCGCTGCTTGCCGGCCAGCCACAGACGCACTTTGACGAGGCCTTCGAGCGGCTTCGCGACCAGCTCGCCGCAGGGGGTCGGCCCGAAGCCGAGCAGGAGCCACACGGCTTCGAAGGGACGCTTCGGCACTATCAGCGGGAAGGCCTCGGCTGGCTCGTGTTTCTCGAATCGCTCGGCCTGGGGGGCTGCCTCGCCGACGACATGGGGCTTGGCAAAACCATTCAGGTGCTGGCCCTCCTCGTACGGCGAAAGGCAATGATCGCAGCCGCCGGCATTCCCCCCCGCCCGAGCCTGGTCGTCGTGCCCAAGAGCCTTGTCTTCAACTGGATTGAAGAGGCCAAGAAGTTTGCGCCCATGCTGCGGGTGGCCAACCACACCGGCAACACCCGCACCGAGACTGGTGAGCTTTCCGAATTCGACTTCGTCATCACCACCTATGGCACGCTTCGCCGCGACATCATCCGTCACCGTGAGACGGAGTTTGACTATGTCATCCTCGACGAAGCCCAGTCAATCAAGAACGCCGCGAGCCAGGCAGCCAAGGCCTGTCGACTCCTGCGGGCGCGGCACCGCCTGGCCCTCACCGGTACGCCCGTCGAAAACCACATCGGCGAGCTCTGGAGCATTTTCGAGTTTTTGAATCCGGGCCAGCTCGGCAGCGCTGCCCGACTCCGAAAGTTTTTGGCGGATGGCCGTGGGAGCGCCGATGTCGTGGCTCGCGCGGTGCGGCCCTACCTCCTGCGGCGAACGAAGGTGGAGGTGCTCTCCGACCTGCCGGCGAAGACGGAGCAGACGCTGTACGTCGAACTCGGAGAAACGCAGCGAAAAGACTACGACGATTTGCGCGAACATTTCCGCAACGAGCTCACGGGACGCATCGGCCGGTTTGGCATTGGCCGCTCGCGCATCGCGGTGCTCGAGGCGCTCCTGCGGCTACGGCAGACAGCCTGCCATCCGGGGCTTGTCGATCATGCCCGGGTAGACGAGTCGTCGGCCAAGCTCGACACACTTCTCGAACAGCTTGAAGAGGTGATCGACGAGGGCCACAAGGCCATCGTCTTCAGCCAGTTCACAAGTTTTCTTTCCATCCTCAGGCGTCGACTCGATGCGATGCCGATAACCTACGAATACTTGGACGGCCGCACGACCGACCGGCAGGCCCGCGTGACCCGATTCCAGGAGGACGAGAGCTGCCGGCTGTTCCTCGTGAGTCTGAAAGCGGGTGGCCAGGGTCTCAACCTCACTGCCGCCGACTACATCTATATTCTCGACCCCTGGTGGAATCCGGCCGTCGAGGCCCAGGCGGTCGACCGGGCCCATCGCATCGGCCAGACCCGCCCGGTCTTCGCCTACCGGCTCATCGCCCGCGATACGGTCGAAGAAAAGATCCTCTCCCTCCAGGACAAGAAGCGGGAACTGGCCGACTCGATTGTCCGAGCCGACGCAGGCGTGATCGGCAACCTCACGCCGGAAGACGTTGAGCTGTTGCTGTCCTGATAGCACGTGGGCCAAGCCCTCCCTGGCCTTTGCCCACGTGGTCGATCGGCGGCAAACAGCCTTCATCCAATTCTCACATCCGGTTAGCGTTCGCCGCGGTCATACTTGTGGCGATCTGCCGCTTCTGGACCGCCCCCTTTCGCCAGCCATCCTCCGAACCCCATAGTGGTGACTGATGTCCGCTGTCACATCTGCTCCGCAGGAAGTCCTCGTGAAGCACGCGTCGTCGAAGCCCCGAGAACGTCAGCCGGCTCAAGCCCCCCGCATCCTCGTGGTGGACGACGAAGCCGACCTCCTCGAGCTGGTCCGCTACAACCTCGTGAAAGAGGGCTACGACGTCGCCTGCGTGGGCAGCGGTGAGGAAGCGCTCAAGGCCGTACGGAAAGATCCGCCCGATCTCATCGTGCTCGATCTCATGCTTCCGACAGTCGACGGCCTCGAGGTGTGCCGCCGGCTCAAGTCGGAGGCCCGCACCCGCGATATCCCAGTCGTGATGCTCACCGCCAAGAGCGAGGAGTCCGACATTATCGCCGGCCTCGACCGTGGTGCCGACGACTACATCGCCAAGCCCTTCAGCCCCCGCGTGCTCACCGCCAGGATCAAGGCGCTCCTCCGCCGGCATGAGGCCCAGCGGCAGGCCGAGGCGGAAGTGACCATCGAAGTTCATGAGCTGTCGATCCATCCGGGGCGCCATGAAGTGACGCTCGCCGGTCGCCCGCTGGAGCTCACCTACACCGAGTTTGCGCTGCTCCAGTTTCTCGCGAAGCGGCCCGGCTGGGCCTACACCCGCACGCAGATTGTCGATGCGGTCAAGGGTGAGGACTATCCGGTGACGGAACGGTCCGTCGATGTGCAGGTCGCCGGTCTCCGAAAGAAGCTCGGCGAATTCGGTTCCTATATCGAAACCGTCCGCGGCGTGGGCTACCGGTTCCACCCGTAACCGAGCGTCCTTTGGCCGTTTGGCCCACGCGCGGTGGCTGGCGGCTTCGCAAGCGGCCGAGGGAATGAGTATCCTGTGAGGCTGCCGTCGGCGACATGACCATGTCACCGTCCTCGCGTCCCACCGGCTCCCCGCCTCCATGCCTCGCACGCGGCTCGTCTGGCATCTCTTTGGTAGCTGGTGCCTCCTCCTCACGGCGGTTTTTGTGTGCTGCCTGTGGATTGGCAGCGTGCAGTTGGCAAGCCTTGCGGCCGAGGGCCAGCGGCAACGACTCGTCGATCTCGGCCGCGGTCTGGTTGCGATTCTCGGCAAGCCGACGGATCGAGGTGATGCGACGGGCCTCCAAGCGGTATCCCACTTTGCGATTCCGGGAGGGATCGAGGCTGAGCTCCTCACCGGAGACGGCCATCCGATGATCGATTCTGCGCCTGCGGCTGACCGCGGATGGATCGACGGACCGATTCTCGCGGAAGCACGCGAGGGCCGCGTCGGCAGTGGCAGCTGGTACGACGGTGCCACGGGCCGACACTGGATGGCGGTCGCTGTTCCCGACGGCCCACCCGGCGGCCCGCCGAATCGGATCCTCAGGCTGTCGGCCGACACGACGAGCCCGGATCGCCCATTGCGGCAGGCCCAGGCGATGCTCGCTGGCGGTCTCCTGGCGTGCACCGCCGCCGCGATTGCGGTGGGATGGCTCGTCGCCGGGCGGGTGGCCCGACCACTCGAATCGCTGTGCGCCGCGGCTGACCGTCTGGCGGCCGGCGATGTCGATGCCCCGCTCCCCACAACCGACATCGCGGAAGTCTCGGGGCTGGCCGCGGCGTTCGGCCGGCTCCGCGAACAACTCGTCGAGCGCGGCCTCACGATCGGCCGCCAAGGCACCCAGCAAGAAGCAGTACTCGGCAGCATGATCGAGGGCGTCTTGGCGATTGATGCCCGCCAACGGATTGTCGGGATGAACCGGGCCGCAGCTGATCTGCTCGATGTGGAGCTCGATGATGTTCTCCGCCGGCCGCTCCAGGAGATGGTACGCAACCCCGACCTCCGTCGGTTTGCACTGTTGGCCATCGACTGCCGCGAACCTGTGGAAGATGACCTCGTCCTCCGCGGCCCACGCGACCGCACGATCCGGCTGCGTGGCACGGCGCTTCGCGATGTGTCGGGCGAGGGAGGGGCGGTGATCGTGCTCAATGACGTGACCGACATCGAGCGGCTCGAGAATGTGCGCCGGGATTTTGTGGCGAATGTGTCGCACGAGCTCAAGACCCCAGTGGCGTCGATCAAGGGGTTTGTGGAGACGCTCCTCGACGGTGCTGACAACGACCCCGTCAACGCCCGCCGGTTTCTCGAGATCATCAGCCGCCAGGCCGATCGGCTCGCCTCGATCATCGAAGACCTCCTGTCGCTCTCGCGGATCGAGCAGAGCGAGGGCGAAGGCACCCTTCCGCTCGAGCGATCTCGCATTGCCGACATCTTCGCGTCCGTCGTCGCCGACTGTGGCCCGCGGGCGGACGAGCGCTGCATCCAGTTCGAGACGCGCTGCCTCGAAGACCTCGTAGCCGATGTCAATCCGCCGCTGCTCGAACAGGCCGTGATCAATCTGGTCGACAATGCCATCAAGTACAGCGACCCGGGCGACACCGTCCGGCTCGAGGCTGCCGTCGAGCCAGGCAAAGACGGAAGCGATCTCGTGATCCGTGTCGCCGACGATGGCGCGGGTATCGCGGCCGAGCATCTCCCGCGGCTTTTCGAGCGGTTCTACCGTGCCGACAAGGCACGCAGTCGCAAACTCGGCGGCACCGGCCTGGGCCTCGCGATCGTCAAGCACATCGTGCAAGCCCACCGCGGAACAGTGTCAGTCGAAAGCAGTCCCGCAGTCGGCAGCACCTTTACGGTTCGTCTCCCGGCAGGTGGATAAGACTCCGTCGACACTGGCTTGAGGTTGCCCATGCCATGTCGCCGGACGCTCACTGCGGTCGTCGCAACGACGC
>JANNSZ010000062.1:0-43013 GCA_031403195.1 Planctomycetota bacterium
GAGTGGTCACTTGGTCTACTGATCTCCTTCAGGCTCCCAATCTCGCACAGGGGACTTGCACCCCATACAATCACGCCCATGACGGGCGTACACAAAGCCTTGCAGCAGAATCGCGATGACGTCCTGCGGTATTGAGAATCTGTTGGCTGCGATCTGCTGAAGGCGACCGTTAGGCAACAGGAAGCCCAGAGCCAGAGCCATGTAAGCCGCTCACCGATGAAGTCTGCGGCAAGCCCACGTCCGGGCGGTCCGCCTCTAATTGCTGGCCGTCCTTGAATCTCCACCGCAGCACGCCAATCGTAATCAGTTGCTTCGGGCCTGCAGCGGAAAGTTGTGGCATCAAGATGAGCCATTATGCTGCTACCCCGCGTGTGGAGCATGCGATAACATGCGGCCAGTGATGTGTGACCGTGATCACCCTAAGCGTTTCGCGAAAGAAGTAGTGGAGGTGCCCGCGTATGCGAATGGATTTCCAGCGACCCACTTGTCGTCGCTGACGTGCGGTCTGCTGTGGGACTTGGTCACCCCGAGGGTGGCCAGGAGTTGCGCCACGGCGTGGGATCGCATGGCTGAGCCGCGGTCGCTGTGGATCGTGAGTTGATCGCGGTGGATGCCTTCCTTGACGAGCGTTTCACGAATCAATCGTTCGGCGAGATGCTGGGATTCACGGTGGGCCAGCATCCATCCCACGACGTATCGGCTGTAGATGTCGAGGATCACGTAGAGGTAGTAGTAGGTCCACTTGGCCGGCCCCAGCAACTTCGTGATGTCCCACGTCCAGACCTGGTTGGGGGCCGTGGCCACCAGTTACGGCTTGGCATACGCGGGATGCCGGAGCTGGTTACGACGCTCGCGGACCTCCGGATTGGCCTCGAGGACGCGGTACATCGTGCGGATTGAACAGAGATGCGTGCCCTGGTCGAGCAGTTTCGCGTAGGTTTCGGCCGGGGCCGTATCCGCGAACGCCTCGTCATGGAGGACATCCAGCACGCGCTTCCGTTCCTCCTCGTTCACTGCCCGCGGCGATGCCGGCCGCGGCTTCGGGGCCACCGCAGCCTTGGGCAGTCGGTGGCGGTAGACCGTCGCCCGTGGCACGCCGATGGCTTCGCACGCGACGGCTGTCCCCACGGAGGACGAGAGGTACTCGACTGCTTTCATGGCTCGTTCACGGAGTCGTTGGGCGGCAGTTCGATCCCCAGGATCTCGGAGAGTTTTTTTGGACATCCAGGATGGCCTCCGTCCGACGAAGCCTCTTCATGAGCTGTGCGTTCTCACGGACGAGCCGCTGGTTCTCGGCAACGAGCGGCGCATTCGGGTCAGGCTTCCGCCCGCGACGCTTGGGCACGAGGCCGGCGAGCGCTGCCTCGTCACGCTGCTTTCGCCATACGGACAGGTGCGACGAGTAGAGGCCTTCGCGACGGAGCAGGGCGCCGAGTTGCCCTGGCTGCGCGAGCTGATCTGCCTCGCGCAGGATGCGGGCCTTGTACTCGGCATCAAACCGCCGCCGCATGGGCTTCTCCGGCACCGCCGGATCGGGCCGGTGCTGCCCGTTGCCACTGCCTGCTCGCGGTCCACTCCCTCCCGCCCCTTCGGCGGCCGCGGTGGTGGGCGTAACACCCGTCGGGCCAGGCCCTCCTCCCGTTCCGCCCACCACCGCCTCTGGTGTACCCAACATCCTGTGGTTCTCCATCTCCTGTCCCTCTAATAAGGGAAAGGCAGGTGTCTCACCTATCATTGGCACAGAGGGCGTCGCAGGAAATGCCGGCGAACCAACCGTTGCACCCAATCCCGCGATCGGGTGCTCTTGAAATGGGTGCCTTCATCGCGAGGGCGGGGTGAACGGAGGCGTTCTCCCTCGGAAAGGCCGCTGCGGGGCGACACTCAACGACTCACACGAGGTGTGGTTGTCTCGACACGCTGGGCTGATTCGCCCAAGTCAAGCACGAGGTGTTCCGATGACGTTCACTGCCGTCTACATGCCGGTGCCCGAAGGATGTATCGGATTCGTGGAGGAGATCCCTGGCGCGAATAGCCAGGGCGAGACGCTTGATGAAGTTCGTGAGAATCTTCGCGAGGCTGTCCAGTTGGTTCTTGAAGCGAATCGCGAGTTGGCAGAGGAGACGCTGGCTGGCAAGGTCGTTGAGCGAGAGCCCTTTGAGTTGGCGTCCTGATGAAGCGAGTCGATCTGATTCGCCATATCGAGGCGCAAGGCTGTGTGTTTCTTCGCGAGGGCGGCAGGCACACCTCCGACGAAATTATCATCCCTCGTCCAGCAACCGAAGTGTGGCCGGTGTTAGCTTTACGCCGTTATCCGGTCCTTGCCCATCCACAGGATGAGAGGTTCGGGAATCCTGATCGAGCCGTCGGCCTGCTGGTGATTCTCGAGGAGGGCCACGATGCCGCGGCTGATGGCGATGGCCGTGCCGTTGAGCGTGTGGGCGAAGGTGGTGCCCTTCTCGCCGGCTTTCTTGAACCGGATGCCGAGGCGACGGGCCTGGTAGTCGGTGCAGTTGCTTGTGCTGGTGACCTCACCCCACTCGCCGCCGGTCCCCCGGCCCGGCATCCAGGCCTCGAGGTCAAATTTGCGGTACGCCGGGCCGCCGAGATCACCTGATGGCGTGTCGATCACGCGGTACGGGATGCCGAGGCCATCAAACAGCTTGCATTCGAGGCCCAGCAGGATCTCGTGCATCGCCTCACTTTCATCCGGGGTGGTAAAGGCAAACATCTCCACCTTCGTGAACTGATGCACGCGGTAGAGGCCACGCGTGGCGCGACCGTGCGCCCCAGCCTCGGTGCGAAAGCAATGGCTGATCCCGCAGAGCTTCAAAGGGAGCTCGGTGGCATCAAAAATCTTCTCGTGATACGCACCGCCGAGCGTGATCTCCGCGGTGGCCACGAGCGAGAGGTCGCTCCCGGCGATGGAATAGATCTGGGTTTCAGGACCGCGGGGCATGAAGCCGGTGCCCTCGAGGATCGTGTCGCGGGCCAGGTCGGGCGTCGTCATGAGTCGAAACCCTTCCTGACGGAGGAGCTCGACGGCATACCGCTGCAACGCCAGTTCCAGGAGCACTCCGTCTCCCGTCAAAAAGTAAAACCCGTGGCCGGCGACGCGGGCGCCTGCTTCAAAATCAAAGAGATCGAGCTTCTCGCCGAGGGCGACATGGTCGAGCGGCTGGAAGTCGAACTGCCGCACGGGCGTGGCCCCGCGGCGGATTTCGACGGCCGCGTCTTCGCCCCCGATGGGGGCGGCGGGGTGGGTGAGGTTGGGGATGGCTCGCAGGATCGCGTCAGACTCGGTCGTGACTTCGGTGGCCTGGGCCTCGAGTGCCGAGATCTCCTCACGCAGCCGGCGCCCCTCATCTTTGCGAGCCTCCCGCTCGGCGGCATCGGCTGCCTTGGCAATGGAGCGGCTGACGGCTCCGGCCTGCTGGTTGAGTCGGTCGATGTCAGCCTGGAACTGGCGGCGGAGCCGGTCGAGCTCGGCGAACCGGGCGACATCGGCGGTGACGCCGCGGCGGGCACAGTTGGCGGTGACGAGATCGATGTTGTCGGCGACGTAGCGGCGATCGAGCACAGGCAAGCTCCGGGGAAGGGGATTGGTGGCCCAGGGCCCCAGGCACCATACAATACGTTTCATCCGCGGGTAGTATCGCCCGAGGCTTGCCGAGTGTGCTAGGCCGATGACGCCTTCTGCGAGTGCCGTTGCCGAGACCGTCGTCGAGGAGGCGGTGCCGGCAGCGGCCCCACGATCCAAGGCAAAACCGAAGCGTCAGCCCCGCTATCACGTGGTGCTCTGGAATGACGACGACCACACGTACCAATACGTGGTCGTCATGCTCAGGAAACTCTTCGCCCATCCTGTTGCCACAGGCCTGAAGATGGCTCTCGAGGTCGACACGCAGGGCCGCGTCGTGGTGCTTACGACCACCAGGGAGCATGCGGAACTCAAGCGTGATCAGATTCACGCCTACGGCGCCGACAGCCTCCTCGCCCGCTCGAAGGGCTCGATGTCCGCGACCATCGAGCCGGAGACGGCGTGAACCGCAGTGGCCCAAAGCTCGGGGCTGCCCGTGCCATGTCGCCGGACGTTCGCTGCGGGCATCCTGCCCTTCGCTCACTCGATGGAGCCTTCGCTTCGCCATCCTGGCTGCGCTCAGCCTACAACGCCGACTCCATGGCACGGGCAACCCCGAGCTGCGGCGAACCAACTGGCGTCGGGGTGACAGGAACGCATCCGAATGCCGTAAAAAAGCCGCGGCCCGGTCTGGGGTTCCAGACCGGGCCGCGTGAACGCTTCAGCGGAGGCTCACCTGCTCACTCGCAGCAAGGCACTTCGCGGTAGATCGTCTTCGGCACGCACTTGGTCACGGTGTAGGCGACCTTCGTGGGGACGAGCTTGCAGACGTCGATGGTCTTCTTGTAGTGCACCGGCCGCGTGATGCAGAAGGGAACCTGCTTCGTGCAGGTTTCCTGAACCATGCGGCAGACCTTGTAGCACTCCTCGCGGCAATGCTGCTCCTTCTCGATGCGGCAGACCTGGTAGCAGCAGGTCTTGATCCGCTGCTCGGCCACCATGCGGCACACCTGGTACGTCCGCACTCGCTGCTCAGGCACCATCCGGCAGACCTGGTAGCAGCAGGTGCGAATCCGTTGCTCAGGAATCATGCGGCAGACCTGGTAGCAGCACGTCTTCACGCGGTGCTCGGGCACCATCCGGCAGACTTGGTAGGTGCGAACGCGCTGCTCAGGAATCATCCGGCAGACCTGGTAGCAGCAGGTCCGCACCCGCTGCTCAGGCACCATGCGGCAGACCTGGTACGTCCGCACTCGCTGCTCAGGAATCATGCGGCAGACCTGATAACAGCAGGTGCGAACCCGCTGCTCGGGAACCATCTTGCAGACCTGGTAGGTCCGGACGCGCTGCTCGGGGACCATGCGGCAGACCTGGTAGCAACAGGTCTTGACCCGCTGCTCGGCCACCATGCGGCACACCTGGTACGTTCGCATCCGCTGCTCGGGAACCATCTTGCAGACCTGGTAGCAGCAGGTGCGCACCCGCTGCTCAGGCACCATCTTGCAGACCTGGTAGGTGCGGACTCGCTGCTCGGGCACCATCCTGCAGACGGTGTAGCAGCAGGTCTTCACGCGGTGCTCGGGCACCATCTTGCAGACCTTGTAGCACTTCTGCTCGACGATGGTCTCTCGCTCGTACCGCGTGCACTGCACTTCCTTCTCACAGATCTCCGGCACCCACACCTTGCGGCAGATTTTCCGGGAGGGGCACTGTTCTTGGACCTTCACGACCGGGCCTGGACGGTAGCACCGCTTGCCGGTGCACGGATCGCACTCCCAGCAGCCCGGCTCGCGGATGCAGCGGGTGATCACCGGGCCGGCGATCTCTTCAACCTGAGTCTCCCAGCGGCCGCTGCAGACCTTGATGGTCTTGGTGTAGTTCACGGGCTTGCACACGGTCCGGCAGACGTCCTTCGTGCGGGTCTCCCAGACGGGCTTGCAAACCGTGTAATGAATTTCCTTGGTCCGCGTCTCCTGCACCGGCTTGCAGACGGTGTAGGTCTCCTGCCGCTCCTCGTAGACCGGCTTGCAGACCGTGTACGGGATCTCCTTGGTGCAGGTTTCGTAGACAGGCTTGCAGACGGTGTAGGTCTGTTGACGGGTCTCGTACACCGGCTTGCAGACCGTGTAGGGCACTTGCTTCGTGCAGGTTTCGTAGACGGGCTTGCAGACGGTGTAGGTCTGCTGGCAGGTCTCATACACCGGCTTGCACACGGTGTAGGGCACTTGCTTCTGCACCGTCTCGTAGACGGGCTTGCAGACGGTGTAGGTCTGCTGGCGGGTTTCATAGACCGGCTTGCACACCGTGTAGGGCACTTGCTTCTGCACCGTCTCGTAGACCGGCTTGCAGACGGTGTAGGTCTGCTGGCGGGTCTCATAGACCGGCTTGCAGACCGTGTACGGAATCTCTTTTGTCCGCGTCTCGTAGACAGGTCGGCAGACCGTGTACGGGATCTCTTTCTGCACCGTCTCATAGACGGGCTTGCAGACGGTATAGGTTTCTTGGCGGGTCTCATACACCGGCCGGCAGACCGTGTAGGGGATCTCCTTTGTCCGGGTCTCATACACGGGCTTACAGACCGTGTAGGGAATAGACCGCGTGCGGGTCTCCCAGACCGGCTTGCATACGGTGTATGGAACTTCCTTGCAGCCGCGTTCGGTTTCGTAGCGGACGCAGTCGATCTCCCGCTGCTCGACCACCTTCTCGCAGACGGTCTTGTAGCAGGTGTATTCCCGCTTCTCGTACACGACGTCCTTCACAAGCCGCGTGCCACAGCACGACGGGGCTGCCGCGCAGGTTGGGTCGCCAGCCGCCTCATCAGCAGCACAGCTCTGCCGCGCCGAGGCAAAACTGACAGTCATCATCTGGCCGGAGCCACGTTCGTAGCTGGCCAGGCCGCAGTAGGCGGCATCAGCCACGCCGATGGTCACCGCATGGGCCGCCAGGGCCACGAGGCAACAGAGCAAGGTCTTCTTCATGATTGCCACCTCTGCCGAGGAGGCCTCCTTCAATAGGGACGGTTCGAGAACGGGAAGCAGAGAGTGCCGCCGCAACGGGCGCGCAATCGATGCACCCTCAACCATCGTCCATAAACTCGCCGCAAGTCGACCAGTCACCGTGACCCGCGAGGTTTTTCCAACCCCCCAGGCGCGGTACAACCGTTAGGGATCGCGAAATAGGAAGAGTCAGCGGCGGAGGGTTGGTGATTTTCCGGCGCGGTCGGTACAGTCGACGAAGGTGAGGCGGTCCCCGCAGGCATTTCGATGACGGAGTCGCGACCGCAACCCGCACAGCAGAGCGAAGTGCCGTCGGACGCGACGGTGCCCAGGGTGGTCGTCAATCGCCTGAGCCTGTACCTGCGGGAGCTCCAGCGGCTCGAAGTCGCGGGCCAAGAGACGATCTCGTCGGGCCAGTTGGGCTCGCTCCTGGGGTTCAGCGATGCCCAGGTGCGCAAGGATCTCGGTTTTTTTGGCCAGTTTGGCTATCCGGGCGTGGGCTACCGCTGCGACGAACTGATCCGGGCGATGCGCGACATCCTCGGCACGAACCAGCCCTGGAGCGTGGCGATGGTGGGCGCGGGCAACCTCGGCCAAGCACTCCTCGGCTATCGCGGCTTCGGGCGGCAGAACTTTACGATCACGGCTGCCTTCGATGCCGATCGCACAAAGGCAGGAAATGTCGTGCAGGGCATTCGCATTCAGCCGGTCGAAGAGCTCGCGGCGACCGTGCAGGCGAAGGGCATTCGGCTGGGGATGATCGTCGTGCCCGCCGAGCGAGCCCAGGAAGCGGCCGACCTCCTCGTGGCGGCGGGCGTCGAGGGAATCGTAAACTTCGCCCCGGTCACGCTCACGCTTCCACCCCACATCGAAGTCGTGGGTGTCGATCTGGCGATCGAGCTCGAGCAGCTCTCATTTTCCGTGACGAGCAAGCTGGAGAAGCCCAGCGCAGAAGCAGATTCATGAATCCGCGATGCCTTTCGATGCCTCGTCGCCGTGAGCGCGTCACAACCAGTCGTAGCTGGCCTGCGTGCGGAAGCCGCTCAGGCGGATGGTTTCATCAGGCATGATGTCCAGCGTTGAATACCCGTTGTGATCGGGCCCCGCCCCCTCGACCATCGCCACGAGCGTGGCGTAGTGGGTGCCGCCGATCTCCTGATGGGCGTTCTGATGGCTATGGCCTTGGAAGACGGCGCGGACGCGGCCTGACGACTCAAAAATCTTCCGCACATCAGCCGCATTCTTGACCGCATGCTTGCCGCCATCATCCAGACGCTGATGGGCAAACACGATCACGGGCTTGTCAGATGCCTTGAGGTCTGCCCGGAGCCAGTCGAGCTCGTGCGCCGGGATGTTGGCATCGTCCCAGGCCGCATTCCTGCGTCCGTAGGGTGTGCCATCGGCACGAAAGCACGCATCGAGGATCACAAAATGAATCGGTCCGGCATCGAACGAATAAAAGGAATCCTTTGCGGCCACACCAGCCAAAAACTCTGCCTTTGTCAGCGTGTCAACGCAGTGATTTCCGAGGACGAAATGCTTGGGAAACGGGATCGTGTCAAACACCTGGCAGACCTGGCGGAGATAGTCCTGCTCGAGCTCCACGGATACGGCCGCGTCGATGAAATCGCCCAGCTCCACGACGAAATCCGGCTTCGCGGTGGCGAAGTGTTTGGCTGCCTCGGCGAGCTTGCCAAGCGTGTCTCGATAGTGCCGTGACCCGAGCGCGGGCTTGTCGGCGTGATGCAGGTCGGTGACGAGGCCGACCCGCACGGTGGGCTTCTGGTCCTCCGCCGCACACGGATTGGTAGCCGCTGCGCCGAGCAGCAGCAGCGAGCCATTTCTGAGAACCGCTCGCCGGGTCAGGTACTGAACAGACTCTTTCATTGAATCAGCCTTCCTTACCATGTGCGGTGTGTCGGGCCACGGTGCGGCTACGGCGTGAGCTCCTGCTCCAGAAACGTCCAGGTGAGGGCGTCCATGAAGGCCTGCTGTCGGTTGTCGGCGGCGCCGCCGTGGCCCCCCTCGATGTTCTCATACGAGAGCACAGTCTTGCCAAATTCGATGAGCCGCGCGGCCATCTTGCGGGCATGGCCAGGATGAACGCGGTCATCCCGGGTGGAGGTCGTGAGCAGCAGTGGCGGATACTCCCGATCGGCCCGAATCATGTGGTAGGGCGAGAACCCCTGAATAAAGGCCCATTCCTGCGGCAGGTCGGGGTTGCCGTACTCCCCCATCCAGCTAGCGCCCGCGAGCAGTTTGTTGAACCGACGCATGTCGAGCAGAGGCACCTGGCAGACGACTGCCCCAAACAGGTCGGGTCGCATGGCGTACATAGTGCCCACCAAGAGGCCGCCGTTGCTGCCCCCCTTCACGCCAAGTCGCGCAGGCGACGTCACCTTCCGGGCGATGAGATCCTCGGCCACTGCAATGAAATCCTCGTAGGCCCGTGGCCGGTTTGCCTTCAGGGCCGCCTGATGCCAGGCCGGACCAAACTCGCCACCGCCACGGATGTTGGCGATCACATACGCCCGTCCCCGCTCGAGCCACGCCGCTCCCGCCGCGGGGGCGTAGCCAGGGGCCAGCGGAATCTCGAAGCCGCCGTAGCCATAGAGGAGAGTGGGAGTGCTGCCTTCGGCCGGCAGGTTTTTGGGAGCGATCTGAAAGTACGGAATGCGGGTGCCGTCTTTCGACGTGGCTTCGTGCTGCGAAACCACTAGGCCTGTGGCGTCAAAAAACGCCGGAGACTTTTTCAGCAGTTCTGGTAGTTGGCCGCCACCTGCTGCGGCAGTGCCCATCGACAGGGTTGTGGGCTCGAGCGGCGTGGCGATCGTGAGGAAGTAGTCGTCGCTCTCGAGGTCGTCGATGGCACCGACGCTGGCCGTTGCGACCGGTGGCACACCGGGCAGCGGATCGCACTGCCACGAGCCGTCTTGCCAGGTGAGCACAAAGAGGCGGCTGCGCACGTTGTCGAGCGTGGTGAGCAGGACATGGTTTCGCGTGGGCGAGTAGGCAACGAGGGACGTGCGTGGGCCTGGCTTGAAGAGAACGTCAAAGCCGCGCTCGCCCGCGAGAAACTTTTCAAAATCAATCGCCAGCAGGCTTCCGGCGGCGTATGTGGTGTCGCCCACCGACCAGTCGCTCCGCAATTCCACAAACAGCCACTCGCGATGGATGCCCGCGTTGGCATTGTCTGGCTTCTCGATCTTGATGAGCGTGCCATCCCGTCGCAGAAATAATTCGCTCGTCCAGAATGTCACCTGTCGAGACACAAAATCCCGCTCGAAGCCAGGCGTAGAGTCATGCCAGGCCCCGACAGACATATCTTCGACAGTGCCTTCGTAAACCAGGTTCGCCTCGGACAGCGGCGTGCCGCGGCGCCACTCGCGGACCGTGCGGGGATACCCCGACGTGGTGAGCGACCCAGGCCCGAAATCGGTTGCCACAAACAGGCTCTCGCGATCTCGCCAGGCCACACGGTTCTTGGCCTCAGGGAGCGCAAAGCCCCCCGCCACAAAGGCCTTCGCGTTGAGGTCAAACTCGCGGACCACATCGGCATCGGCACCGCCCCGCGAGAGCGACACGAGACACATCTGGTCTTCGGGCTCGAGCACCGTCACGCCATGCCAGACCCAGTTTTCATCCTCACCCTTGGCGAGCGCATCGAGGTCGATGACGGTCTCCCATGTCGGGTCGGCCTGGCGGTATTCGGCGAGCGTGGTGCGTCGCCAGAGGCCGCGTGGGTGCGAGGCGTCACGCCAGAAGTTGTAGTAACGGTCACCAATCCGCGAGACGTACGGAATCTTTTCTTTTGAGTCGAGAATGCTCAGCAGGCGTTGCTCGAGCGTCTTGAAGGCGTCGCCGGTAGCCAGCGCCGCCACGGCCTCAGCGTTGTGTGCCCGCACCCACTCGAGTTGTTTTTCGCCCGCCACTTCTTCCAGCCACACATAGCTGTCAGCGGGCTCGGGGGCGGTTTCAGCAGCAGGCGCAGGCGTAAACATCAGGATGCACAGGCTCCAGAAAAAAAGGCTCCAACAATTGAGCGGTAGCGAGGGGTCGCCCGTGCCACGTCGCCGGCGTAGGAAACAAGCGGAGCCAGGGATGGCGAAGCGAAGTTTCCTCCGAGTGAGCGGAGGCCACGATGGTCGCAGCGAACGTCCGGCCGACGTGGCACGGGCGAACGCTCGCGGATGGTTCCGGAGCGGAAGGAACATCATGCTCGAGGATTGATTCATTGGCGGGTGTGGCCGGTGCCGGTGACGACGTATTTGTAGGTCGTGAGTTCCTTGACGCCACACGGGCCGCGGGCGTGGAGCTTGTCGGTCGAGATGCCGATTTCCGCGCCGAGGCCTAGTTCGCCGCCATCGTTGAACCGCGTGCTCGCATTGATCACCGCCACAGCCGTGTCCACACGCGCGGCAAACCGCTGTGCGGCTGCCGGGTCGGCTGTCACGATCGCGTCGGTGTGGCGGGAGCCGTAGCGATTGATATGGTCGATGGCGGCATCGAGCGAGTCGACGATCGCAACGGATATCTTGGGGCCGAGGTATTCCGTAGACCAATCGGCTTCCGTCGCCTTGCCGGCCGACGGGACGAGATTCTGCGTGGCGGGGTCACCCACGATCTCAATGCCATGCGACGTGAGGCGGGCGGCGACAGCGGGCAGAAACTCCGCAGCCACATCGCGGTGGACGAGCAGCGACTCGGCGGCATTGCACACGCCCATCCGCTGGCACTTCGCGTTCACGGTGATCGCCTCGGCCATCGCGAGATCGGCGGCGCGGTCCACGTACACATGGCAATTGCCCGTGAAGTGTTTCAAGACCGGCATTCGGGCTTCGTCGCAGACACGGCGGATAAGGCCTTCGCCTCCGCGAGGAATGACGACATCGATGAGGTCGTCCATCTTTAGGAAGGCACCCACGGCGTCACGATCAGCCACATCCACCAGCTGCACGCAGTCTTCCGGCAGCCCCGCATCGACGAGTCCCGCTCGTACGCTTCTGACGATCCGGCTGCTGGACGCGGCAGCCTCCTTTCCTCCACGAAGGATGATCGCGTTGCCACTAGCGATCGCGACCGCTGCGGCATCGGCCGTGACATTGGGCCGCGACTCGTAGATGAAAAACACGACCCCTAGCGGCACGCGGATCTTCTGAACAAAAAGCCCGTTCGGCCGCGTCGCCTCCTCGAGCACCTCGCCGACAGGATCGGGCTGGCCCGCCACCGCCTCGAGGCCCGACGCGATCGCCTCGATCCTGGCAGTTTCGAGCGTGAGCCGGTCGATTGCGGCGGCCGTCAGGCCAAATGACGGGGCCGCGGCGACGTCCTTCGCGTTGGCCTCGAGGATGGCAGCGGCATCGGCGCGAATGCGGGCGGCGGCGGCCCGGAGGCTGGCAGACCGCGTGGCACCGGAGATTCCGGCCATGTCGATGGCAGCCATTCGGGCCCGTTCAGCGATGGCGCGGCAATGCGCGACGAGGGAGGGGACGGCGGGCGAGGCGACAGCCATGCGAGGCTCCGGGCAGGCGGAATCAACAGATAGTATTCTACAGGTTCCATTGACGAGAGCCTCCATGGCCTCGCCCTGCAACGCCTCCCAGCCTCTCTGGAAACCAACACCCATGCCACATGCCGTCGACAGCCGTCGAACCTTCCTCACTGCCTCTGCCGCTGCTTGCGGCTCGGCTGCACTTACCTGCGGCTCGGCTGCATTCATGGGCGGCTCGGCCGCACTGACAGGGGGTTCCGCCCTGGTGGCCCACGCCGCTCCAGCGAAGAAACCGCTGCCGCTCACGCTCGGCATTCAGATGTATACGCTTCGTGCCTTCCCGGTCGACGAGGGGCTCGACATGGTCAAGGAACTTGGCCTGACACACGTCGAATTCTATCCCGACAAGTATCCGATCACTGACAAGCCCGAGGTGATCAAGACGATGCAGGAGAAGCTGACGGGTCTTGGCCTCACGATTTTGGCGCATGGTGTGAATCGCTTCACGAAAGACGCCGCGGCGAATCGCAAAATCTTCGAGTTTGCCAAGGCGGCCGGCATCAAGATCCTCGTCGCCGACCCAAACCCCGACTCGTTCGAGAGCCTCGATGCGCTCGTCAAGGAGTTCGACATCCGCATCGCGATCCACAACCACGGTCCGCGGCATCGCTACAACAAGGCCCTCGACGTGCTTGGAGCGGTCGAGAAGTACGACAAACGGATCGGTGCCTGTGCCGACCTCGGCCACTACCTTCGCTCGGGCGAGCGGCCCGTCGATGTGATCCGTGTGCTTGAAGGGCGGCTCTATGGGATTCATCTGAAAGACCATTCCGAGATGAAGGACAACGCGAAGGGTGTCATCCTCGGCAAAGGACTTATCGATGTGCCGGCGGTAATGGAGGCGCTCGTGGCGGTTGGCTTCCCGGCCGACGGAGCCCTCTCGCTCGAATATGAAGAGAACCCAAAGAATCCGATGGCCGATCTCAAGGAGTGCGTGGCCACCGCCCGCGCCGCCCTCGGCCAGGCATGACCCCGGGTAACCTCGCCCGTGTGGCCGCTCACGTCGTCAGGCGGAACCGCTGCCGGTCGTCGCTTCAAAAAGCTCGAGCGAGGCGCGGACAAGGCCCACGGCATGGACGCGGATGATCTGGACACCGGCTGCGGCGAGTCCGCAGGCGGCGCCGGCCGTGCCTGCATCGCGATCGGCTTCGGTTGCCGGTCGCCCTAGCCGCTGCTCGATCAGCTTCGCCACAAAACCCTTGCGGGAATGGCCCACGAGCACGGGGCAGCCGAGATCGAGGAACCGGCTCGCACCCGCCATGAGCGCGAGATTGTGGGCGTGTGTCTTCCCGAACCCGATCCCCGGGTCGAGGCAGATTTTTGCGAGCGGGATGCCGGCGGCCACGAGGGTGTCGCGCCGCTCGCTCAGATAGCCATGAATCTCGGCCACAACGTCGTCGTACCGTGGATCGACCTGCATCGTCTGCGGCGTGCCCTGCATGTGCATCGCGCAGACGCCAGCACCTGAGTCACGAGCCACGGCCAGCATCGCCGGATCGCCTTCAAGGCCGGTCACATCGTTGATGATTTCGGCGCCCAGCTCGATGGCCCGCGCTGCGACCGCCGCTTTTGAGGTATCGATCGAGACGGGCACCCCGGTCTCGATTGTCAGCCGTCGCACAACCTCCGACACCCGCGAGAGCTCTTCGGCCTCGCTCACCGGTTCCGAGAAGGGTCGTGTGCTCTCGCCGCCCACGTCGAGGATGTCGGCACCCTCAGTCACGAGGCGTTTTCCGTGTGCCACGGCCGCTTCGACATCCGCATACCGGCCACCATCCGAAAAACTGTCGGGCGCGACGTTCACGATCCCCATCACAAGCGGCCGCCGCAGCGGCCCACCCGGATACGGCAGTTCGAGCCGTCGCGTTCGCACCTGCCAGTGCGTGGGGCGAGAATCAAGGTTCATTCAAGCGAGTGTACCGATGACCGGCGGCCGGAGGGCCGCCAAGACCGCCGGGGGCATGGATGCCCTGCCGGTCGTGAAGCAGTCCGCCCACTCACCAGGGCTCCTCCATGAGATCCACGATCTGATTCGCAAGCCGCACGATCGCTTCCTGCTGCGTGCTGGCCACCGAGCGGCCATACTCCGGCACAAGGGCCGCCGACTGGCCCACGTCGACGGTCGCCGCCGGCAAGGGCACATCACCCGATGCGATGACCGTGCCGCCACGATCGGCCCAGGTGACGAGCACCTGATAGTTCATCTCCACCATCCGCGACTGATCGGTGGGGCTCTCCACGAGCATCCGCTTCGTGTCAGCCACGACCCGGCCGGTCAGCACGCTGTCGGCTCCCTCGGGGCTCCCCACGACCTTGAAGGGCGTCCGCTTCTCGATCTCCTTGCAGACCGCCTCGGTGAGCCGCTCGCCGACATCGATCGACGGCGTCGTGCGATACGAGTCAGCCTGAAAAATGGGCACATAGATTGTGCGGACATTCTCCGCGTAGAGGGTGTTGTTGCCGAAGCGGTAGCTGGCGCAGCCCGTGCCCAGCACTGCCAGGGAGACGGCGAGCCAACAGCAGAGGCGGTGGTTGGCCGGCGAGGTCACGGCGTCTCCTTGCCAACAGACCGAGTCAAAACCGTGGCGGCGTGGTGCCGGCATCCGGCTCTTTGGCGATCGCCGTCTGAGTCTCGGCTTCCGCCATCGCGTCGAGCTCGGCCTCCTTGAGCGCGTCTGAGTTGAAAACCCGCGTGAGCATCGGGAACGGATCGTCGGACACGTCCTCGAGGCTGGCAATCGACTGGTACTTCTCGCGGGCGTTTTGGGCGAGCTGTGTGTCCGGATAGTCGCGGGCCACGAGGGCGTAGTAGATACGGGCAGACGTGTAGTGCTTGCCACTGGCATAAAACTCAGCACGCCGCCAATGTCGATCGGCAAGCTCCGTCGAGATCGCCTTCCGTGTGCGATCCACACGCGACTCCTCCTCGCGGCTGAGCTGATCGGGGAACTGCACCACCACCTGGTCAGCCAGCACGCTTGCCTCTTCGAGAATGCTGCCCTCATAGGCCGGCCCCTGGTAGGCCTGGAGCTTGGCCTGGAGGCCGAGCAAATGTGCCTGGAGCAAGAAGTCGCTGTCGGGATACTCGCTCCGCAGGAGGCCGTAGAAGTAGTCGGCGTCGAGCCACTGGCGACGGAGGAAGTGGGCATTCGCCTGCGCCATGATGCTGTCGTCGGCCAACGAGCCACGCGGATCATTGAGCCGCACATGATCAAACGCCTTGAGCGCCCGGCCGCGGGTATCGAACAGCGGACGGCTCCGATCAAAGAGATTGGGCACGATCGTCGCATAGCGATGTTTGTCGTCGAGCGCGACCCAATACTGGGCGATCACAAACTGCCGCTGGGCGACCCGGTCGAGATACTTCGTGTTGGCATACTTCTTGACGAGCTCGTCGTAGGTGTCCTCCGCCTTCGCGTATTGATCGGTGAAAAACTGACACTCACCGAGCTGCCACAGCGCGTCTTCTTCGAGCGAGGAGTCGGGCCAGCGGTCGACGACCTGCTTGTACTTCGGCATCGCGGTCTGGTAGTCGCCGCCCTTGAAGGAGGCGTCAGCCTGGTCCATCGCGGCGCGGGCGACTTGTTCATTCGGGCCGCGGCCGACCACCTTCTTCCACCGGCGGTGGACATTGTCTGCCTTGAAGTAGTCGAAGCCGAAGTCGTTCTTCTCGTACTCCGACGAAATCACTTCCGACGAGGCATCCTCGCCGAGGTGTTTGTCGACGTCCTCGGCCCAGGGCCACGTGGGAGCCTTGAAGCTCGCGCAGCCCGCCGCCAGAGCGCAGCAGGCGACTGCCGCGATCGTGAGCGAGGGAACGGACTGGCGAAACTGTGTGGGCATCGGGGAGGCGGCTCCAGGCATCATGGGGTTTGACGGCGGGGAGGCCGAAGCCCAGCCAAGACGCGGGTGGGGCGTCCCAGCAGGTGGGCGAGGTAACTCGCAATCACGGCCCGGGCCTCCGCGGCGGCGGCGGGCAGGGCGTCTCTCTGTCCGCGAAGCGCTGCCAGGGCCCCTGGCGAAAGCGATGCGACGGCGCGGCGGCCACCCCGGCATTTCGGGCAGAGCGTGCCGCCGTCGAGCAGGCCGAAGGCTGTGCGACCGGCCGAGGGCAATGGCCCGCGGCATTCCACACACACACGTGTCTCGGGCGTATGGCCCACGAGTTGGAAGATGGTCATCTCCGCCTGGAGCAGGATTGTCGCGATCGGACTCTCGTCTCCTCGCCAGTCGGAGAGCCGCCGCACGGTTGCGTGTGCCACGTCAAATAGCTCCGGTTGCGGATCGGCGTCAGCCGTGAGGACATCGAGCAATTCGGCCATGTGCAAACCGCCCAGCACCGCCATGAGGCTCGTGCCGACGCGAAACCGGCTTTCGAGGCTGGCCTCGGTGAGCAGGTCGAGCCCGCCCGACGATTTGCGGAGGACGAGTACCTGACTCATGGAAAGCAGGTCAAGGCCGCCATCAAAACTACTCTTGGGACGCCACGCCCCCTTGGCCAAGGCCCGTAGCTTGCCGAACTCGCGGCAGTAGAGTGAGACCACGCTGCTTGTCTCGCCGAACGGAATCGTTCGGATCACGATCGCAAGCGTCTTCTCAGCCGGCATGGGGTCGCTTCCGCGGGCGGCGAGGTGGGGCGGGCAAGCCAATGGCAACCATCACGTCCCGCTCCTTTCTACGCATCCTGCGCCGCTCATCGGGAGTGCCGTCGTCAAAGCCGGCCAGATGCAACAGGCCATGAACGACGTAGTAGGCCAATTCCTGCTTCTGCAGCCAGCCGAGTTCGCGGGCGACCCGCTGCGCCGTGTCGGCGCTCACCACGATGTCGCCGGCACAATCAACGTCGCATCCCGAAAGATCGAACGTGAGCACGTCGGTCGGGTCGGCGAGGCCCATCCAGTGATCATGCAGCTCGGCGATGCCTGCGTCACTGACCACGGCCACGGTGATCTCCGCCGCCTCGATCTCGAGGGCCGCGATTGCCTTCCGAGCGATCCGCCCCAGCCAGGCGGCATCAACCCGCACGGCTTTTTGACGGTTCACAATTTCAACGGTGATCGACAAAGCTTTTACCCTCAGCCAGTAGTCCGCCGGGAACGGGGTTGCCTGTGCCATGTCGACGGACGTTCGCTACGGCCATCGTGGCCGTCGCTCACTCGGGTTCGCCATCTATTGCCCAGGAATTCATCGCCGTCGTACATGACACGGGCAACCCCGTCCCGGCTCGCGAATTCGTGACGAAACTGCTGCCGTTCCATCGGCCGGGCGCATCAAGCAACGCGTCGCTTTTCGTTCAATCGCCACACGTTACGCCGTCCGCTGGTCGGGGTACTTGACTCGGCCATGGTAGACGGCGGTGAGGCTCTTCACGAGACTCGTTTCAACAGTCCTGAGCTCTTCGAGCGTGAGGCCGCATTCGTCGAACTGGCCGTCGTTGAGCCGCTTCTGGGCGAGGTCGTGAACGAGGTTGGCGATCCTCGCCGGCGTGGGCTCGGTGAGCGTGCGACTCGCGCTCTCCGCGGCGTCGGCCAGCATCATCACGGCCGATTCACGCGTGCTGGGCTTGGGGCCCGGATAGCGGTAGGTCTGCTCGTCGGGGTCATTGCCATTGGGGTCAGCCTGCGAACGCTCGGCGGCACGTCGGTAGAAATACTCCACGAGCGTGGTGCCATGATGCTCCGCGATGAGATCGATGATCGGCTGGGGCAGGTTGTATTGCCGCGCAAGCTCCACGCCTTCTTTGACGTGGGCGATGATGATGAGCGTACTCATTGCGGGCACGAGCGAATCATGCCGGTTCTCTTGCCCCTGGTTCTCCACGAAGTAGGAGGGCTTGAGCATCTTGCCGATGTCGTGGAAATACGCCCCCACGCGCACGAGAAGCCCGCGGGCACCGATCGCTTCGGCAGCCGCTTCGGCCAGGCTCGCGACATTGATCGAGTGGTTGTAGGTGCCGGGGGCTCGGCGGACGAGCTCCTGAAGCAACGGGTGGGCTACGTCGCCAACCTCAAGGAGGCTCAGGTCCGTGAGCACGCCAAACGACCGCTCCACAAAGGGCAGCAGGCCCGACATCAGAAATCCAGCCAGAAGGGCCCATGTGCCCATGCGAGCGGCTTCATAGACCACCTGGAGATCAAATGGCCGTTCGTGGAGCAGGTTGACACCGATGTGCGTGAGCATCGTCACCACGCCTGCCCAGAGGCCCACGTAGATCAGCTTGCTGCGGCTTCGGATGCGGCCGGTCCAGAAGACCATCGCGGCAGCCGCGGCAGTGAGCGTGATGTACTCGGGCAGCCCGCGGCCGAGGCCCAGCACGACCACCAGCGATACCTCGGCAGCCAGGAGCAGTGCGAGGTCTTCGTCGTAAGCGATCGCGATCGTCATCGCGAACAGGAGCAGCGGCACCACATGCGCCTCCCAGGCATCAGCCGCGGCGAGCATGCATATCACGACCGTCACCACGGAAAAACCGAGGATGGTCACGACATGGCCGAGATCGGCGAGGAGGTCGCGATGATTGAGGTGGATATAGAACGTCGAAAGCGTGAACAGCGCGGCAAACATCCCGAACAACGCCATCATTCGCACGATCCGCTGCCGCGGGTCTTGCTGCCGCAGAAACTCGTCATGCTCGCGACGCAGGAGCACGAGTGTGTCAGGCGTTACCGACACGCTGGGCTCGGCTAGGAGGCTGCCTCGCTGATACGACACGAACTGCGCGGGGGTCCGGTCAGCGGCCTCTTGCTTGGCCTTTGCCGTGTTTTCGCGATCGATGGCCAGCGTTCCTGAAAGCCGCGGCTCGAGCCACGCCACGATGCGATCGACGAACGGCCCTTCGCCAAGCTCGTCGATGAGCTTCGTCCGCAGCCTGGCCTTGGCCTCCACAAGGAGCACCTGCGGAACCTGCACGCGAATCGTCTCGCCCGGATTGCCGATGGGGTGCACGTCGATTTCGTTCTGGCTGCCCTCATCAAACGTGTGCTGGATCGTCTCGAGCACGCCGGTGGTTTCGAGCTCCTGAAACGCCAGATCGATGCCCTTCTCGACGAGGAGGAGCTTCTCCTTGGTGTCGATCCGGCTGCGGAACCTCTGGAACTCCTCCTCGGCCTTCGCGATCCGCTCGGTCATCTCGGGTGTGAGCGGTCGCGACCGTTTTGGCCTGCCCGCCGGTTTGGCAGACGGCTCGGGCTCAGCCTTGGGCCCCTTGTCGGCCGGCGAGGCAGAGAGGTCGGGAGGCTCCGGGGCCATCGGCGGCGGCTGTGGCGGCGGCACATGCTCGAGTACGCCTGCGGCTTCGGGAGCCAATTCACCCCAGGCCTCGCGGGGCACGGTCGCGAGCGAATCGGCTGCCGCAATTTCGGCAGCCCGGTTCTTGAGTCCGTCTCGCAGCCGCACGACCGGCGCCTTGTCGTGCGAGTAGACGACGCGAACCCGCGAAGCCGCCCGTTCGCGGGCCAGTCGGGTCGCGTCGGGATCAGGCTTGTCGAAGGGCACGCGGGACACAACGCCGTGAACCGGCATCGAGCCCACGCGGTACCCAAACGGCTCAGCCCAGCCTCGCAGGAGAACCAGCAGAATTGCCCCGGCAGCCACGCAGAGGCCGAGACGCAGGAGGATGTCGGGGCTGGCGAGCCGTTCGGCAAGCGTCCTCCAGAAGCCGGAGGGCAAGTCGAGCGAGGCAGATCGGCGGCTGCGGCGAAGGGTTGTCGGGGAACCGAATGGCATCGTGTTACCGGTCGTAGGCCTCGACGATTCGCTGCACCAGCGGATGACGCACAATGTCGCTCGTGCCAAGTCGTACATGGCCGAAGCCAGCCACGTCGTGGAGCCGCCCCATCGCGTCGACAAGCCCGCTCTCTCGATCGGGCGGGAGATCGATCTGCGTCACATCTCCAGAGATCACCATCTTCGAGCCCATGCCGAGCCGTGTGAGGAACATCTTCATCTGCGAAACGGTCGTGTTTTGCGCCTCATCAAGAATGATGAAGGCATTGTTGAGCGTGCGGCCCCGCATGTATGCCAGCGGAATCATCTCCACGATGTCCTGCTCCGTCAGCCGTTTGAGATGCTCGAATTCCATCATCTCGCGGAGCGCGTCCATGAGCGGCCGCAGGTAGGGATTGATCTTGGCCTGGAGGTCGCCCGGCAGATAGCCGAGGCTCTCGCCCGCTTCCACTGCCGGCCGCACGAGCACGATTTTTTTCACCTGCTCCGCTCGCAAGGCCGAGACAGCGAGGGCGACGGCGAGGAACGTCTTGCCGCTCCCGGCCGGGCCGGTGCAGAGCACGATGTCATGCTCGCGGATCGCCTTCACGTAGGCAGCCTGCCCTGCGGAGCGCGGTACCAGATGGCCGCCGGGCCGCTGGACCTCGATTGGCTCGAGACGCGGCGTCTGATCCTGTCCCGTCGCGATCGCCAGGAGTCGACTCACGTCGTCCCCGGAGACACTGCCCTGGTCGCGGGCAATCCGGTCGAGCTCCTCGAAAACCTCGGTCGCCCGAGCCACTGCGTCGTCGTCGCCTTCGATATGGATCGCATCAGCGCGGGACGTGACGCCGACCGCGAGCACCTCGCGAATGCGACGGAGGTGGCAGTCTCGGGGCCCGAAGATCGCGCCCAGTCGCTTTGTGTCGACAACCGCGATGGTGGAACGAGGCATCGAAGGACCGCAGCGGCTGGTTTGACCGGCGGTGTCGGGGGGCGGGATGGAAAAGCCTCTTCCTTACTATAGCTCAGGGGGCTGGCCAGCTCGGCCTGCCGGCCCCTGTGGCACCCACGCACCCGGGTTTTTCGCGGCATTCACGCTGGCGGAGCGCCGAGAATCCAGAGGCCCCAGGCCACCGGTGCGGCTAAGAGGGTGGCGTCTGTCAGGTCGAGAAACCCGCCGAGGGCCCCGAGGGAGGCTCCCGAATCCTTGGCCTCGAGCTCGCGTTTCACGAGCGACTCGGCGAGGTCCCCGAGCATGCCCGCGAGGCCCACGGCTAGGCCGTAGACCGCCCAGCCCCACCGCGGCCCGGGTGAGCCGTGATTGAGGACCTCCAGAAAGAGCCAGGCAATGGCGACCGAGGCCGCCAGCGATGCGGCCGCGCCTTCCCAGGTCTTGCCGGGGCTCAGAACGGGCGCCATCCGATTCCGTCCGACCATCGAGCCCACGAAGTAGGCCGCGATATCGCCTCCCTTCACGACCGCCAGCATGCTCGCCAGCGGCAAGAGCGCGGCCAGCCCGAGTGACTCAGCCGGCCCGAGCTGCACCCCCATTAATTCGGGCAAGAGCCGCAGCCGCATCATGAACGCAAAGGGCAGACCAATGGCTGTCGCAGTCGCAAACCCCGCAGCAAGTCGCCCGAGCGCGGCTGCGTCTTTCCGATACGCCGCGACTTCGACGATGAACATCGCCGCGAGAATTCCCGCCACAGCCAGGGCGAGTGAATCGGCCGATGCGGTGTTCCAGCGTCCGGCCTCGTGGACTGCCAGCGGCGTAGCCGACAGGGCTGCAGCCGCCACCGGCACAAGCAACGGCCGCATCAAGAGGCCGCGGGGCGCCGCCATGCGGACAATCTCAAGGCTTCCTCCGATCGTGAAGGCGATCGACACGAGCACGAGCCAGTGGCCTGGCCGCGACCCCAGGAATGCAGTGGCATCGGCCCACGCGATTCCGGCGAAGCCCGCCGCAACGAGTGAACCCACGATCGCCCGCTTCACGAGCGACCCTGCCTTGAACGGTGATGAAGGCGCGATGTTCACGACGGCCCCAGCCCTCCAAATCGGCGATTCCGAGCGGCGAACGCTGCACATGCCTCGTCGAGGTGCTCCTCCGCGAAATCGGGCCAGGCAACTGGGGTCACCCAAAACTCGGCGTAGCTGATCTGCCACAGGAGAAAATTGCTCACCCGCATTTCGCCGGCCGTGCGAATGAGGAGATCGGGGTCGGGCATGCCGGCCGTCGTAAGCCGCGCAGCCACGGCATCCTCGTCGATGGTGTGTGGGTCGAGCCGCCCGGCGGCTGCATCCTGGGCAAGCGACCGAGCCGCCGCCGCGATCTCACCGCGAGCCCCGTAGTTGATTGCGAGGCACAGCCGCATGCCTCCATTGCCCGCGCAGAGATTCACGGTGTGATCGAGCGTGGCAAGCGTGGCCACCGGAAGCCCTTCGCGACTGCCAATCACGGAGAGTCGCACCTGCTGCCGCATGAGGAGGTCGCGCTCCTCGACCATGTACTGACCGAGGAGGTCCATAAGGAAGGCGAGTTCGGCCGGCGGGCGTCGCCAGTTTTCACTCGACAGGCAGTAGAGCGAGAGCTGTTCGACGCCCAGCCGGACGCAATGCTCGGTAATCCTTCGGACGCTCGCAACTCCCTGGCGATGCCCCTCGATTCGCGGGAGCCCGCGGTCCTGCGCCCAGCGACCGTTGCCATCCATGATGATCGCCACATGCCGGGGCAGCCGACGCTGCGGCGCGACGGCATCCGCGGCTGGCCGTTCGTCTGCGGCGGCGGCCTCCGTCGTCAGGCTCCCGCCGCGGGACTGGGCTGGGGTCGTTGCCATGTTGCCTTTGGCGAGACGGAGGAGGAGGCGTCGCAGAAGATGGTCTGCTCGCGGTCGGGACCGACCGACATGATTGACACCGGCCGACCGACCAAGTCAGAGATGCCCGCGACATACCGGCGGGCCTCGGCTGGCAGGTCAGACTCGCGGCGGACGTTCTCGAGCTCACCTGGCCAGCCGGCAAAACGCTCGTAGACCGGCACGGCCCGCTCGAGGTCGGCGATCTGACTGGGGAACTGCGTGACTCGGCGGCCGTCGATCTCGTACGCCGAACAGACGAGGATCTCGTCGAGGCCCCCGAGCACATCGAGGAGCATGACGGCCAGTTCGTCGACACCGGAGAGCCGCGCCGTGTACCTCGCAGCAACGGCGTCGAACCAGCCGCAGCGCCGCGGGCGTCCGGTGACGGTGCCGTATTCGCGGCCTCGCCTGCGGAGATACTCACCGACGGCGTTTTCCTGTTCGGTGGGCAGCGGGCCGCCGCCGACCCGTGTGGAGTAGGCCTTGACCACGCCTATGATGCGATCAACCCACCGGCCTGGGACGCCCGATCCGGCAGCCACGCCTACGCCCGACGAGTTGCTCGACGTGACATACGGGTACGTGCCGTGATCGACATCGAGGAGTGCTCCCTGCGCCCCTTCAAACAACACGCGGCGGCCTGCTTCGACGGCATCGAGCAGGTAGGCCGTGGTGTCGGTCACAAATGGCCGCAGCCGTTCGGCGTAGGCGACATACTCACGGTGGATCGCCACGGGATCGAGCGGCGCTGCATCGTCATGCTGCCACGACTCGAGCATGCGGTTTTTGAACGACGCCACATGCGCGATCCGATCGGCCAGGTCGTCGTGGTAGAGGTCGCCGAGACGGATCGCGAGGGCACGGCCCACCTTGTCGCGGTAGCAGGGCCCGATGCCGCGGCCGGTCGTGCCGATCGCGCCGCCGCCCGAAAGACTGCCATCGAGCACGCGGTCTTCCGCGATGTGCCACGGAAAGACGATATGGGCCCGGTCGCTGATGAGGAGCTTGCCGGCAATCGTCACGCCCCGCGCCTCGAGGCCGTCAATTTCCTTGATCACGCTGGCTGGGTCGAGGACGACGCCGCCGGTAATGACGCAGTCGATTCCGTCGCGGAGAATGCCGCTCGGGATCAGGGAGAGTTTCCAGGTCTGGCCGCCGGAGACGACGGTGTGGCCGGCATTGGCTCCGCCCGCATAGCGGACGACGAGGTCATGCCGCTCCGTCAGAATATCGACGAGCTTGCCCTTGGCCTCGTCACCCCATTGCAGTCCGATGACACAGGTACCGGGCACGGATTGAGAACTCCTCGACGCTTGAAGGCGGGCAGTACAACCGTCGCAGGATGCGGCGGTGATCGACCGTGGCAAACCTTGGCTTTGCCACCGGTCGGTCAAAGGGAACACAGGCCAGGGAGGGCTTGGGCCCCGTAGAAGTGGCGCACGACCTCCCCTCAGAGTGTAAAACCGCTCAAAAACCGGTCAAGCACGCAGAATGAAACCGCAGCCCAATACCGTCCTTCACGTCACGGCCGATGCCGCAGGCACGACCCTCGCGGCCTTCCTCCGCGCGGGCCTCGGCGGCGCAAGCTGGTCGCACGTCCAAAAGCTCGTCCAGGGCCGGCATGTGCTCGTGCACGGCAACATCGCGACAGACATCGCCCGCCGGCTGAAGGAGGGTGAGGTGGTGAAGGTGCTCGACGCGGCCGCTCCCAAACCACCCGGGCCGCGTGATGTAAGGATCGTGCATCTCGACGACGATGTCGTGGTGGTCGACAAGCCCACCGGGATCACGACCACGCGGCACCGTGAGGAGCGAAGCTGGCCGGCCCGTCGCCGTCAGATTCAGCCGACGCTCGACGAGATCGTGCCCGAGACGATTCAGACACAGCTCGCCGTTCGACGACCGAAGGGCAGGCCGCGTGCAGGCAAGGCATCTGCGCCGCAGCCGCGGCGGCGGGTGCCACCGGTGCGCGCCGTGCATCGCATCGATCGCGAGACGAGCGGGCTGGTCGTGTTCGCCAGAAATGTGCCGGCCGCGCGGATTCTGGCTGAGCAGTTTCGCCTCCATACGACGCACCGCCGGTATCTCGCGATCGTCGTCGGGCGGGTCGGCGAGGGCACCATCCGCACGCGGCTGTTGCGCGACCGCGGTGATGGTCGCCGCGGCTCCATCGATGAAGGCGACGATGAAGAGGGCAAACTCGCCATCACGCATGTCTCGCCAGTGGAACATTTTGGCGACGCCTACACGCTTGTGGAGTGTCGGCTCGAGACAGGTCGCACGCACCAGATCCGGATCCACATGGCCGAGAGTGGCCATGTGGTCTGCGGCGAGCGGGTCTATAAACAAACACGCAGAAAGAATGACGACGCGGGACCCCGTGGCGGCACGAAAGATGAAACCGGGGCCCGGCGGGTCATGCTGCATGCCGCCGAGTTGGGGTTTGTGCATCCGGTGACCGGTGACGAGCTGCGGTTTTCGAGCCCGATGCCCGCCGACATGAAAAAGCTGCTGGCTCAGCTTCGGCGATGATCAGCGTAGTTCCGTCATGCTGTACTTCGACTGCAACGCTACCGTGCCGCTTCATCCAGCCGCCCGGCAGGCGTGGCTCGATGTGACGGAGCAAGGCTGGCACAACCCTTCTGGGCTCTACGCGGCTGCTACTGTTGCCCGCGAGATCCGGGAGGACTGCCGTGAACGGCTTGCCGATCTCCTCACCTGCGATCCACGACGGGTCGTCTTCACGGGTGGAGCCACTGCATCAGTCAATATGCTGGCCCGGCATGTTGGCCAGAACGCAGCCACGAGCGCCATCGCGATGCTGTCGGCCATCGAGCATCCCTGCGTGCCAGAATCGTTTACTGCCGCAATGCCAGGAAGGGTCGAAGAAATCTCGGTCGACCGCCATGGTGTCGTGATTGCCGAAGCCGTGGCAGAACATTTGAGAGATCAGACGCGGCCTCCAGCGATCCTCTCAGTCATGGCTGCCAGCAATGAGTCGGGCACGATCCAGCCCTGGCAGGCCATCGGAACACTCTGCCGGCAACACCATGTGCGTTTCCATACCGATGCCGCCCAGTGGCTCGGCAAGATGCCCGCCCACGGCCTCGGTGACTGCGACTGGGTCACCGGCAGCGGTCACAAATTCGGTGGGCCGAAGGGCGTCGGTTTTCTGGTCGTCCCGATCGACGAGGAAACGTTTCATGGAGATCGTGGTGGCCCCCAGGAGCATGGTCGTCATGCCGGCACTGAGGACGTCGCGGCGATCGCCGCGATGGTCGCCGCGCTCGAGGCCCGGGAGCAGGAGATCGCACCCGGCAACGATGCGCGGGCCGCGGGCCGAGATGCCGGTGAACGGCGCCTTCAAGAAAAGGTGCCGGAGGCAGTCATCATCGGACTCGCTGCCCCGCGGCTGTGGAACACGTTGGCGGTCATCATTCCTGGTGCCGATGGACGAAAACTGGTCAGCCTTTTGGATCGGGCGGGCGTGGCAGCCTCGACCGGCTCGGCATGCTCCGCGGGCACCGACTCCACGCCCCGCGTAGCGACTGCGATCGGCGCCGCTGGGTTGGGTGTCGCCGCAGGAGACATGCGCGGCATGATTCGGCTCTCGGGCGGGTGGGACACCCCACCATCGGCATGGATCACCGCCGTCGATGCCCTTGCGGATGCCGTGCGTGGAGAGTGCCCGGCCCTGCCAAGGGTATCGCTCAACGACCTGCGGTGAGCGACGTGGCCCGTTCGAGGGCCGCCACGGTAAAGATGCGTGGGTAAAGATCCTCGGCGTACCAGAGCTTGGCGAAGTAGAACCCGATGGGAGCCGTCGGAAACACATTCCCGCCGTCGGTCTTGGCCGCCAGCCACACAGCAGCCCGTTCGACGGCGGTGGCCGCGCGGTCGGACAGGACCCGCGACGTTGCGTCCACATGCTGTGCGGCGGCAAAGCTTGCCAGTGCTTCGACCGTGACAGCCGTCTCTTCAATCGATGGGGTAAGCCCCGGCCCACCTCCGACGCCTCCGTCCGCCCCCATGGTCTCGACAAGCCATGCCACGCCCCGTGGGTCGCCGGTCGCAAGCACGACCTTCGCCGTGCCGTAGACAGGGTTTTCCTGCGACGGATGATGCTCGTTCCCGAACCAGAGCGGTGTCCAAGAGCCATCCTTTCGCTGCGTGGCTGCAAGATAGCGCCGGGCACGGGCAGCAGACCTCGCCGTATCGAATCCCGCACCGGAAACCTGTGACCACAGCGCGATCGCCCGTAGAAAATGAGCCGTGATGTCGGGGCACGATGTGTCGAACGGCAACCGACCCCAGCCTCGACAGAACGTCGGGATGCCTCCATCGCGGTTGGCCAGTCTCGCCAGCCACCGCAGGCCGCGTGCCGCCGCAGACTGCACATCAGTCGGCACCGGTCGAGACTCCGCCATCTCGAGGCTGGCGAGTGCCGCCACGGCCCCGCTCGTGTCATCAGCGTCGGGCACGCCTCCCGGAAGATCGGTCCAGGCCCAGCCCCCTGGTGCGGCACCGGTCGCGGGATGGACGTCGCGGTATTGCTGCGCGAGGAGCCAGTGGCGGATTGACTCGCGCGAGGAGCCATCCAGGGCCTGCGCGAGTCGGCCTCCTGCAGCGAGCGCGTTGACCGAAAGGGTCGTGCCCCACGTACAAAGATTCGTGTCGATCGGCCAACTGCCGTCTGTCCGCTGCGAGGCACGGAGAAAGCCAGCGCCGCGACGGGCCACCACATGATCACCGCGGCCCATCCCGGCCAGGCTCATCGTGACGAACGACGTCAGCGGCGTGGCCTCGAGGAAACCGCCGTTGCTCGGCTGGATCGCTTCGAGTGTGCGAAGCGTCCGCTCCACGGCCGCGCGCCGCACCCAGCTTGCAGGTCCGATGCCCGGTGCACGGGCGTGCCGCACCTGCCCCATCGCGATGAGGGCCGGGAGCGCGTAGCTGACGACCTGCATGTCGACGAGTCGAAACCATGATTGCGGCAGGGCCGCCAGCTCAAAGGGGAGCTGTGGCACCACGCGCCACGTGGCTGGCGCGCGGGGATCACCGAACCGCCCGCAGAGCGCGACGAGCGTGAGGATTGGAACGCTGAATGTCTGGTCCTTGCCGTAGATGGCAGCGAGCGATCGGGCGATCGCGGTGGCCTCGAGGTTTCCGGTTCGAGCGATGATCCACGAGGCGGCGCGTTCGATTGCCGCCCGCAGGCGATCTGGCGGGGCAGCGCTCGTTCCACGATCATCCGCAACGGCTCCGAGCGTGGCCCAACACAGGAGCGTCGTCGAGAGGTTGCCGAGGCTGGCGGGCGTGTCGCCCCAGCTTCCTTCAGTCAGTTGCGTTGTCACGAGCCACTCGGCACCGTGTCGGATGGCGATTGCATGGTCCTCCCGATCCACGAGCCGAAGCGCCGTGACCGCCGTCGCCGTGGCGAGCGCGCTCGACGAGAGGTGTCCTGTCCAATGCCCGGCTGCGCCTCTGGCCGCCAGGAGCGCGTCGATCGCACGCCTTCGTACGGCATCACACTCGGCAGACGCGAGGAACGATTGTGTGGTCATGCGGCCATCCCTCTCAACCGTCAGACACTCGCATGGCCGAGGGCGACGAGGCCGTAGAACGTGTACTCGGCGTCGGCGTGGTCATCAGCCCATGAGCCATGAAACGCTCCTTCTGAGGACCAGAGTGAATCGAGAAAGTCGAGCACCTTCTCGCGGTCATCACGCCATGCCGCGTCGATCGCGTCGAGGGCGTGGAGGGCCACTGCGGTTGATAAGAGATCGGGGATCAGCACGTCGGCCGCTGCTTTGAAGCCGCCGGCAGGATGGCGCTGCGCGAGCAAAAACTCCGCTCCGTCGGTAGGTACTGGCAGCTCAAGCGAGACGAGCGTGGCGATCGCCGCTGCCGTAGCAGGCGTAGAACCGATCGGCTGCCCAACTGCATTGGCCCAGCCGCTGTCATCCGAGCGAAGTGACTGCAGGCACTTCACGATCCTCTCTCGCTCGGCCAACGGAAGCGGGGGCTGGTCGAGATCCGCGAATGCGTTTACCGCAAGGAAACAGCCGTAGGCTGTGCCGGTAGGCAGGCCCGGCTGGGTGGCGTAGCCGCCGTCCTCGGCGCGATTGACTTCGATCCTCCGCGAGAGCGCGTCGCGATGCTCGCGGGGCCAAGCGGCCGACGGCACCGCAGCCCACGCCCGGGCCAGGCAGCAGCGGTGGACGAAGTCGAGAGCCTCACCGTCGCCGAAGTTGGCCAGCCATTGCCGGGTGCGGGCGGCTTGCGTTGGATTGGTTTCATCAGTCGGCAATGCGTCGAATGCGGCAAGGGCGTCGAGGGCGAACGGTGTGTAATAGAGATCAGCTCGGCCGTCGCGATTCGCGTAGCCCCCAGCGGGCACCGCAAGAGTCTCGACAAACGCGACGACGAGGTCTCCCGCGTCGCCGAGCGTTCGCCTGGCCAACCGGGCGACTTGAAGCATCTGCAGCCGCCGGCTCATGCTCCAGCCGCGACCGGTGACGACTCGCCGGCCCCGTCCCTGGCTCGGGCGTGTGTTGCCTGCTCGCGGCAATAGCCCTCAAACGACAGTTGATTGAAAATTCGGGCCACGATCCGCCGCAGAAGCCCCTTGAGCGTGGGGTCAACCAGCGCGTCGAGCGATCGCACCGCCTGTTCCTTGTAGCCTTCGAGAAGAAGCGAGGCTTTGTCGTCAGCCTTCGCCTTTCGGATTGCTTCGCGAACCTGCTCGGCCGACACGTCGGCAGGCGGCTGGCCCGCGGCGAGGCTACCGAGCATGGTGCGGTCGTCGCCCCGAGCCCGCTCTGCTGCCAGCGCAATGACCACGCTGGGCCGCGAAGCGGCATCCCGCAGGAGCCCTGAATCGTCGAGGATGTCATCGAGATCGTCTTTGATCTGGTAGGCCACGCCAATCGCATCGCTGTAGCCGCGGAGGACATCGGCAAACTCGTCGGCACGGTCAGCGGCAATCGCGCCGAGCTGCAGCGCCACATCGAAGGCGGGTGAGGTCTTGAGTCTAAAAATCTCCAAGACCTGCCGGCTCGAAAGGGACGACGGCTCACGGCTCCAGGCCAACTCCGCGCCTTGCCCCTGGCAGAGGAGCCGCTGGGCGCTCGAAGCCTCGGTGACCGCCGCACGCACCCGCTCGCCATCGAGGCCCGACGCGGCAAGGAGCCGATACCCCTCGCCAATGAGCACATCCCCGACATTGAGCGCGATCGGCACGCCATACGCGCCCGCGAGTGTCGGCTCGCCATACCGCTCGAGGTCGCCATCCTCGATGTCGTCATGTACAAGCGATGCTTTGTGGAAACATTCGACCGCCACCGCGATCCGCTGGATCACCTCGTTCGTCGTGATGTCGTCATCAGGCCGCAGGGCAGCAAAGACAGCCGCTGCGAGGAACGGCCGCCACCGTCGACCTCCCACGGTGAGCCATTCACGGGCGACCGTTTCGGCATGCCCTTGGGGCGGTCCCATCAATGCGTCGAGTGAGGGAAGGTTGAACCAACTCTTCACATGGTCATGGAGGCCGCCGAGGTCGAGCCGCCGCGAATGGTCAGCTGCCTCCAAGTGGATGTAGTCCCACACCCAGTCGATATCGACGGTCGTGTCGATGCAGTCATCTTGCAGGAGGGGAACGGCCACGGCCGGCACCGCCGCAGCCTGCACATGGGGGAACGTCTTTTCGAGAACAGGCAGGCAACTGATGCCCACGATTGCCTCGATCTGTCCGGTCTGGATCATCGCCATGACGAGTGCCGACCCCTCGGCGACCAGCACGGCATAGCCGAGCCGCTCGGCCTCAGCTTGAAAATCCTGAATCGAACAGAGACCGCACTGTTTGCAGAGGAGCCCAAACTCGTCAAAGGGTGCCGGGCACCGGTTCTCCTCACGGAGGCATTTTGGCATCAGGAGCAGCCGCCGCTCGAAGGGCACCGCGGCGAGTGCCTCTCGCCACGATTCGTTGCTGACGAGCACGACGGCGTAGTCGATGTAGGTTTCGGCGAGGCCCGTCGCGGCAAGGGCCGCGAGGCCCCGGCTCCGAAGCTCGTCCATGCTCAATGGGGGCACCGCTTTCTCGCGGGCCATGCCGCGCCGGATCGCATCAAGAAGCGCATCGCGGTCGGGCTTCGTCTGCGGGATCGACGGGTGTGGCGTGCGCGAGCGGATCAGCGACGGCGGTACGGCCGCCGGCAGGATTGCAAGCGGGATCGACGACGGATGGTTGGTGTGAGACATCGCGCCACTTCCACGGGAAAGAATAGTATGCCTGCTCAGCCGTGCTGGCGTCAGGTCGCCGTTTCCCTTTCGGCACGGGCGGCTGCGGCACGGGCGGCAGCCGCCTCGGCGCGCCGCTCGATCTCCTCGGGGCTCGGGAGGGCATCGAGAACCTCGCGGGGAATGGCGGACGCGTCGGCGAGTTTCGTAAGGCACCGCCGCCGCTCGGCCAGCGCTTGGTCGGCCGACCGTTCGCGTGAGAAACGTTTTTTGGCCTCGTCACTCCGCTCCCGAAGTTTGGCATAGATGTCGCCACCGAGAAGGGCCGAAATATCGACCTTCATCTTCTCGCGAGTCACGTCGCCATCCGATACCGGCTCGCCATCGATCGGACCGGCGTGATACTTCGGAAACATGATCGCAACATCCGGACAGACACGCGAGCAGGCGGGGCAGTTCACCTTGCAGTTGGCCGGGTTCTCCACGCGCAGCTCATGGTTCTCCGACACGCCATACACGTCGAACAAACAAAAACTCAGGCACTGCATGCAGTTGGTGCACCGCGCCGGATCGATCACGGGAAACCAGGGTTTCCACGTGAGGTTGTCTGCCCCTGGAGCGGTGGCAGCGTCAGGGCGGTTCATTCGCCGGTCGCCACGGGCCGCTTCGACCGCCTGCACGGTGGCTTCGACGGTTGCCCCCGTCATGTCACACACCGTAACCAGGCCACCGTTGACCTCGGGCGAGTGGCCCGCGAATGAGCCGACCACGATGAAGGCCCCATCGGGTGTCGCTGTCGCGGTATTCTCGCCAGCCAGTGTCACGGCATACCCGCGATCGAGCAGCGCCGCGACGAGTTGCCCACGGTCAGCGGGTTCGAGCGGTGTCGCACCATGTCCTTCATAGAGGACGACCCGCGGTGGCAGGAGCGTGTCATTCACGGGGAAGCCTCCGTGCCGCGGGGCCCGTAGCCAATGCCATCGAGCACGGTCCGGGCCGACTCGGTCCGCATGTTGAGAATATCGACTCCCGTCGCGGGCAGCGGCGCGTCAGCCAGTGCAAACAGGCCGCGGACCGCCCGTGGCCAGCAGGCGGCGATCTTCAGCTGATCGGCCCCACTGGCCAAAGCCCGAAGATGCGGATCGCGGCGGGCGGCCATCTCACAGAGATCGGGCACGGCCTCAAAAGAGGCTCCTGCAGCGGCCAGGCCTTCGAGCACGGCATCCTTCACCTCGCTCGGCACCACCTGCGCATAGGCACAACGACAATAGAGAATCCGCGGAGACGGTGCATCGGGTGTGGTCATTCCTTTGCTGCCTCCCGCGCGGCGGCATACGCCCCAAAGTCGTTGAACCAATATCGCTTGGCAAAGCGATACATCCAATGCTTTTCCGGGATTTCACGACCGGGGAGATCCTGGCTCGAACGGGGCGTCATCGCGCGGAGCTCTTCTCTCGCCGTGCCCCGCTGGGTCGTGTCGCGGGCGGCGTGGCGATCGGCGACCTCGAGCACGAGCCGCGGGTTTTCGAGGACCACACAGCCCCGGCTGTGCCCCGCGGCAGCCTTTCGCATGTCGGCCAGGTAGGCCGACTGCGTGACCTTCTCATAGAACGAGCCACCCTGCACGTTTTCGACGGCAAGCTGGATGATCGGGCAGGGCTCGATGCCGCCTGACGGGCCGACATGGTGCGTGAGTCCCGTTGCCATCGGGCAGAGCGCGGAGCCCTTGCCATCGTAGTAGGCATCGACGATCACGATCGGCTGCTTGGCCCGCTGCTCGACGATGAACCGGCGCACGCGGACAAGCTCATCGGGCGAGAGGGCAAGCTCAGGCGACGCGTCGGGCCCGACCGGGCGGTAACCATGAAACCATGCGTAGTGAACACCCATGGCAATCAGGCGGCGCAACCAGTCTTCCGAGAGGAGCGTGTCGAGATTGGAACGACAGAGGCTCGAGGCCACGCCGGTCACGAGGCCCGCGCGGAGACAGGCGTCGAGGCCACGAAGCGAGCGGTCAAGCACATGCCGCGAACCGCGGCGGACATCGCTCACCGCGGCGTCGCCTTCAATGCTCACGAGCGGGCTTGCATTGCCGAGTTTTCTCAGGCGAGCGGCGATCTCCGGCGTGATGAGCTGGCCGTTGGTGAAGATCTGGAAGTAGCAGTCGCGATGCGCTTCGAGCAGATCGAATAGATGAGGGTGGAGGAACGGCTCACCGCCGAGCAGTCCGAAGAACACGTTGCCATGCGACTTCGCGTCACGAACGATCGCGTCGAGGTCTTCGAGCGGCACCATCTCTCTCGGCGCAGCCACATCGACCCAGCAGCCCTGGCATCGCAGGTTGCACGAGTTGATCACCGAGAGATGAAGAAACGGCGGAAAAACGATTCCCCGCCGAGCCCTCGCCTTGAACTTTTCCACCGACAGCATGCCCTTGACCCCAAAGTTCCATGCAAATTTCCAGAGGCAGCCGGGGGCCACCGTGCGGATCATGCGGAACGTGAGTTGGGGGAGGATCATGGCCTGGGGCAATTCAACGGGAAGGAGCCAGTCAGACGCGGGTGGCGAGCCGATGCGTCGGCACCGGGCGACCAGGACGAAAGTGTTCGATGGCGAGGATCGTGCAAGGCAGTCGCGCACCGAGGGCATTGAGCGCCCCACGGACCGCAGCTTCGAGGTCGTCTGGCGGCGCCTCGGCTCGAAGATTGATGAGCAACCGGCCAATATCGATCGGCTCGGCGAGATGATGCGAGACGACCGGTTCGTCTGCCGTGCGCACGAGGTTGGCAGCGGCAATCTCGTAGGGATCCCCTTCGACCGACAGCGTGCCTTTCATGTGGGCCACTTCGTGGCCTGCCTGAGCGAGCGTATCGCGGATAGTGGAAAGAATCTCCACAAGGAGTGATGTGCCATCGAACTCATCGGCTTCGGCCGACCCGACCCGCACGTCCGCGTTGAGCCAGCCAAGAAGTGATTCACCGTAGGCGTAGGCGTCGTAGTCGATCGCAGCGATCGCCGCTGCCTGCGATGTGGCTTCGAGCATTTCCGTGAACCAGGGCTCGAGGCCGGTGCCGTCGCGTGCCGAGCATTCGTGGATGGTCGCACTCGGGGCGATGGCTGCGAGTGCCTCCCGCAGCCGGTCGCGTCGCGGCTGATCGATGAGGTCGCGCTTGTTGATCACGATGACTTCGGCCTCCTCGAGCTGCTTTCGATAGATGTACGCGACATGCTCCGAAAGGCTCGAAGGGGCAAGGCCGAGTACCCGCTCAGCACGCAGGGGATCCACCATGACGCTCATCGGTGCGACGGTGAACCGATCCCCATACATCTGCTCGAGCGGCAGAATCACTGTGGCCACGAGGTCGGTGCAGCTACCCACCGGCTCGGCTATGAGCACATCTGGCGCCGTGTCGCGAACGAGCGAGTCGGCTGCCTCGACGAGCGAGTAGAACCGACAACAAAAACAGCCGCCGACAATCTCCTCGACCGGCATGCGATGGGCGTTGGCGAGCGCCGTATCGACGAGCCCGCCTCCCTGGTCATTCGTGATGAGCCCCACGCGAAGGCCTCGGGCCGAGAGCCATTCGGCGAACCGGAGGATCGCGGTCGTTTTCCCGGCGCCGAGAAATCCACCGATCATCACGGCGCGGGCGATCGATCGAATGTGTGTTGGTTGCATGCGGCCGTTTTCGTCTCGGTGTGCCTGGCAGACCGCGGGGCTGGTGGCTGTTCAGGTGCCGTCCTGAGAGCCGTCATGATACCGCGATGCCTGGAGCCGATCGATCGTTTCGGTCAAGAGGGCGATATAGCCGTGAACATCGAGTGTGGCAGTTTCCGGCACGCCCTCCACCCTATAGAGCCAACCGGCTCCATAGGGATCGGAGTGCGTGAGGCAGGCTTCGGCGGAGATCGCCGGATTCACGCCGCGAAATACTCCCTCGGCAACACAGAACAGATCACTCACCGCCTTGAAGCCTTCGACGGTCCCAAGCCGCTGCCCCGGTTGCACAAAGGCACCGGGGTGGACGTCGAGTGTCATTTCCACGAGCTCGCCGAGCATCCTCGTGGCGAACTTCGTAAACCCGACCTGCCACCTGCCGCGGCCCTCGCCATGAGCGGCCAGCTGGTCGATCTGGCGGAGCCAGAAGTGCGATGGCGCATAGAGACAGTTGACGGGAAACCGTGCCGAAAAGTGGGCGTGCCGGAAGCGAACGGTTTCCATGAGAAGCTACTTGCCCGGCTAGGATTCGAACCTAGACAAAGGGATCCAAAGTCCCTTGTGCTACCGTTACACCACCAGGCAGGGAGGCCACCATCATAACGCCCCGCCGCACAACCGCTCCATCCCTGCCGAGCGGACCGTTTGCCGCAACACTCTACCGGTCCCGAAGAATCGCCGATCTAGGAAAGGCGTGACGATCGCGGGGCCTAAAGCAGTGCCTCCGCGTCGCGTTGCATGTTCCGCGTGCTCCCCCCATGGAGGTTGTGACGATGCCATACGGCTATCCTTCCGGTGCTCAGGGTGAATCCTTCGGTCCTCTCGCGCGGGTTGACTGGAAGTCGGCACTCTTCGGGGGGGCCGTGTCGATGGCCGTGGCGTATGTGGGCATCCTGCGACCGGCACACCACCAGTTTGCCGTGCTCGAAGCGAATGTCTCTCGCCTGGCGGCGTCAGTGGAGGCGCTCAACGCCACTCGCGGCGGCGTGACGCGTGCCACAACCCTCCTCGAGCGGCTCGAACAGCAGGCGGGCCGGCTCGCTGCGGCGGAGTCCACGCTCGCTCGGTTCGAGGCGCTGGGCGATCAGCTTGCAGCGCAGGCCGAGGCAGTCGATGCAGCCGTGGCGACGGCCGACCGCATCGAAGGCTTTCATCGCGACCTCGCCGCCGGAGCGGGCATGATCGACGAGGCTCAGGAGGCGGTCTCGCGGTTTGATGAGCTCGCCGTGCGGGCGCTGGCCACGGGTGACGCGGCCGACACACTCACCGCATCGCTCGATACGATCGACGTGGTTCACAATGAGCTGGCCGCGGGGCTCGAAGCACTCGACGAGAGCGTGCCGGCTGCTGAGGGTCTTACGGCGCTGGCGAAGAGGCTGGCTGGCGGGGCTGGTGATGCGACGGTTGCCAGCGAGCGGCTCACGAGCCTCGTGACGCTCAAGGATCGCTTGGTGGCAGGCACGGCCGACCTCCACATTGCCGACGCCACGCTGGTGCGGCTCGGTGACCTTGCCGAATCGCTGGCCTCAGCAGCGGGCACCGTGGGCCAACTGCAACGGTTTGTCGTGGACGTGATGCTCTTGGAGCCGGCGGTGGCACGGGCGGTGCGGGCGCTCGATCCGGTGGTCGAATTCACGCGGGCCGGCAACCAGGCCGAAGACAAGCACTCCGCGGCTCGCCCGGTCGTCGAATCGAAACAGTCTGGCGCCGAATCCAAGCCAGCCGTCACGGAGGTCGCCCGCAAGCTCGCCGACGAAAACCGCTGAGGCAGAATCGCGAGCGGCTTTCCAGAGGCCATGCCCCGGCCAGCTCGCGGCACCTGCGAGATGCCCGCTACCGCTTCACGCGGCGGGCGAGGCCCGCGGCGATGCGATTGAGGGTTTGGCTGCGGTCGTCGAGGCCGATGTGGACCCGGATGATGTTCATCGCCTGCTCGTCGGCGAGCGCCACCCGCAGCGCCATGTCAAACTCCCCCTCCGTCCGCACATCCCAGCCCGTGCCACCGCCCAGCAGTTCGGGAATTCGCTGGTACTGCCAGGGATTGATGTCATTGAAGCTCCCCTCGTGGAGTAGCCGCTCGGTGCCGTAGCCCTTGTTGTCGAGCACGATCACCGTCACCGCGAGGCCCCGGCGGACGATCGTGGAAAGCTCCATGCCGGTCATCTGGAAGGCACCGTCACCGACCAGCGCGATCACCTTGAGGTCGGGACGCGCCGACTTCGCCCCCAGGGCCGCCGGCACTGCAAAGCCCATGGAAGTGTAATAGGCCGGGGCGATGAACTCCGTCTGGCCGCGGATCACGAGATCACTCGACGCAAAGAGGGCGTCTCCCACGTCGGCAATCACGATCGTGCGGTCGTCGAGCGACTCATCGAGCCGACGCACGAGCCGCGTCGTGGTGATGGCCGCGTCATGCCGGAGCACATACGGCTCGAGGGCCGCAGCCGGTCCCGGTGGCAGCGGACGCGTGGCCGCCTTCGGAGCGACTGCCGCCAAGCCGCGGATAAAATCCTCGAGGAGGATGTCGTGGTAGTGATGGTGGCTGATTCGCAGATCTTCACTCGCGGCATAGATGCTCGTAGCCGGGTCAATTTTTGCAGTAAAAATGCCGAGGTCGATGTCGGTGAGGATCACGCCCAGAAGAATGAGGCAGTCGCTCGCCTCGACAAACTCGGTCACATCGCGGCGGCCGATCGCCCCTTCATAGAGACCGACATAGAGTGGATGCACCTCACTCACGACGCTCTTGGAGAGCATCGTGGCGGCGATCGGCATCCCCGACTTCTCGGCGAGCGCCACGACATCGGCCTGGAGGCCGTAGCGGTGCAGTTCGATACCCGCGATGATCATCGGACGCTTGGCGGCTGCGATCCTGGCGGATGCCTCCCGGAGAGCCTCGGCGAGAACCTCCGGGTCGCTCTCCCGCGGCGGGTGGTGGTAGGGCCGGATCTGGTCGGGCACGACCGAAACCATATCCCGCGGCAGTTCCAGATAGACCGGTCGTTTCAGACGGTGGGCCGTGTCCAGTAAAAAATCGATATCGCGGAAGGCCGTGACGGGATCGGTGATTTCAAGACTCGCGGCGCAGAGCTTCTCAAAAACCTCCCGCTGGGTTCGCCACTCGCGAACGCGATGATGCATCAGCGGATCGCCGCCTCGCTCAGCCACGCCCGGCGCGCCCGAGATCATGATCACCGGGCTCTTCTCGGCGTACGCACCCGCGATGGAGTTGGCCATGCTCAGACCGCCGACCCCATACGTCACGCACACCGCGCCCATGCCGTGGACACGCGCGTAGGCGTCGGCCGCGAAGCCGGCGCAGTCTTCGCGGGTGCAGTTCACCATCGCGATCGGTGACTGATTGAGCATGCTGTAGAAGGAGAGCACGTAGTCGCCAGGCACGCCGAAGACATGCCGAATCCCATAGTCGGAGAGCCGCCGGATCAGGTATTGCCCGATCGACATGCCCGTGATGCTCTCGGGCTGCTGGAGCGCCGGCCGCACGACCGGAGGCGCGACCAGGCCGTTGTCGAGACTCGCTCCGAGGACGATTGCCATGGTCTCACCTCTGCTGGTTGAGCCGTCGCTGTCGGACAGCAAGCATGACCATCCAAAATCCGAGAAACGTCCCTACGCACGCGAGCACCATGACCGCCCGCCACGGGTTCCGATTGAAGGTCCAGGCGCCCACGGCATGGAAGATGCCCCAGATCACGATGGCCACAACGATCCAGCGGATGATCTGGAAGCGGTCTGCCGCCGAAGCGGATTCGGGACTCGGCGGTGCAGGAAACGTAGGCATGGCTCCATTCTATGCACCAGAGGCTCAGGCCAGAGGGAGGCAGGCAGCATTCGCTGAGCAAAATCCTGCCAATGTCCCGGCGGGCCGGGTATCAGCGTCCATCCGGCGATGGCACGGAGAGAACCTGTCGCTGCTCGAGCAGGCGCTGGCGGAGTGTGTCGTAGGCGACTTCCTGCACGGCACGGCCCTCGTCGATGGCAATCCCGGCTGCCGCCGCGGCGCTCTGGCCGAGCACCATGAAGACCGGCTCCATGCGGATCGAGCCGTGGGCGACATGCGAGGCCGAGAGGCAGACAGGGACCAGCAGGTTCTCGCATTCGCCTTTCCGGGGAATGATCGAGCGATACGAGATGCCGTAGGGCTTCGGTGGCACCCGCCAGAGCACGCCGTCGCGGCGGACATGCCCGCGCTCGTTGACGAAATACTGCACGGCATGCGAATCGATGCCAAACGATCCCAGGCCGATCGGGTCCTTGGCGGTGCGCTGGTGCAGGCAGTCGTCTTGCGTCATCACGTAGTCCGACACCATTCGCCGGGCCTCACGGATGTAGATCATCGGAGGCCAGCCGCCATTCGCGGTGAATTCATCCGTCGGCAGGCCGTACGAGGCTACCCGTGCGCGGATCGTGGCCGGCACCCGCGGGCTCGTCGAAAGCGTCCACAGGAAGCCGCGGGTGTAGATCTCGTGGGCCTTCTCAATCTCGCGGCGCCGCTCATAGCTCGCAGCGGGATAGTCCCAGTTGGCCCCGGCATAGTCGGTGCCGACGGCGTTCTTCGAGTTCCAGTCGACCTTTGATCCCGGCCCCGCCAGCGGCTCCACGAGCGCCGGGAGCCGGTGATCACCAGCGTCGAAGTTGCGTAGCAGCAGCTCGTGATCGAGTTCGCGGTAGCCATCCGGTTTCGCGATCGGAATGCGGCGGGTGGGATCGGCCGAAAGGCAGACGCGGTAGTTGTAGGCCTGGATCTTCGAGTCGCCCTGACCATTGGCGAGCCCATCGATCTGGAAGACGAAGGGCAAGAGGCCGCTGGTAGGGTCGCCAGGCTTCACGAAGGGATCGACGTCGTGGGTGAAGTGATCCTTGTCGCCCTGGGTGTAATGCTTTCGTGGCGTCGTGTCACCTCGCCGCACACCAGCCATGTCTTCGCCGTAGGTGGCCTGTGATTCGCGGCCCACGGTGTGTTGCACGCCCGCGGCGGCCATCAGGTCGCCCACGTACGTCGCGTCGATGAACATGCGGCCGCGAAAGACCTTGCCGGTGAGCATCGTGATCGACTCGATCCGCTGGCCTTGCATGGCCACGCCCTGCTCACGGTCGAGCCGCTCGTGGAAGACGACCGGCACCTCCGCATCGGCCATGAACTTCTCGAAAATCTGTTGCCCGACGTGCGGCTCAAAGCTTCGCACGAATTTCTGGCCGTATGCGGCAGCGATCGCGTCGTAAAATTCTGACGCGATCCCGCCAAAGGTCGCCCGCTGACCGAGGAAATCCGTAGCCCCGAGACCACTCGAGCTCATCCCGCCGAGAAAGCCCGTGGGATTCACGAGAATCACCGATCGGCCATCCCGCTGGGCTGCTACCGCGGCGGTCACCGCGGCAGAGGAATCACCGTAGACGACGATGTCGTATACCGGCTCGGCGGCCATCAGTGCAGGAATCCACCATCCGAAGGCCGCGGTGGTGAATGTCAGGAGAGACGCTGCACGACGTATCATGAGGGATAAGTATAGTGCTTGCGTCGTACCGCGAGGTCGCCACGGGCGGTGGCAACATCGGCCGGAAACAAAGCCCTTCTCACTATCACGATCAGGAACTCCCATGCTGCGTTCATCTGTGGCCCTGTCCTTGTGCTTGTTGGCTCTCAGTTCCACCGGCCGAGCCGAGGTGCCTCAGTCCGTGATGGAGGCCATCGGTGGCAGCACGGCCATCTCGCTCTACACATCGCATACCGTGATCGGCATGGCGGCCAACGCTGACCATTCCAGCGAAGAAAAGATCAAGGCTGCTGCCATGTCTGTGGGCGGGGCCGTGGGCGGGCTTCACGTCGTCGAGCAGCAGCTCCGAGCCGCCGCGAAAGACCTCCCCGAGAATGATGCGGCTCAATTGAATGGGTTCGCAGACATCACCGCCGACGTGCAAAAAGAAGGAACGCTCCTCATCGACGCGCTCAAGGCCAAGAAGGCCGGCGACACAGCAGCCGTCGAGAAGGCGATGGTCGGTTATGCCGACGCGCGAAAAGTGGCCGCAGGAAAGATCAAAGACGCTGCCGGAATCCCCGCAGAAATGCTCGAGTAAGAGCCCTCACTTACTGAGATCCTCAAGCACCCTCTGAAGCCGATCCTGTGCGGCTCGCTCTTCGGGAGTGTCGCTGCTCAGAGGCGTCTCCGACGGATCCTCCCAGATCTCGACATGGATAATCCCTCACCCACCACGCCACGCACCCGCAGAGCAGCGTTGGATCTTCCGGCGTGGATGCTGGCAGGGCTGACGCTCGCCGGCTTTGCCGGCCGATGGCACTGGCTACTCGACCTCGCGAGCCATTTTCGGTGGTACTACCTCCTCGCAACGCTCGTTTGGTTTGCCATCACGTCGCGTCGCCGAGGCCGGCTCGCCACCGCATGCCTCGTGGTCGCGGTGGGGGCCAACGCCTGGGCGATCCTGCCCTACTGGCTGCCGGCTGGCAGTGCCGCTGGCGGTGGTGATCCACTCGACATCGTGTCGCTCAATCTGCATGTCGAGAACGCTGACACGACGAAAGTGCTCACCTACCTTCGCGTCCGTAACGCCGATGTGGTGGTGCTCGTCGAGGTTGATGACGCCTGGGCCGACGCGCTCCGCGAGCTCGAGCCACTGTATCCCTACCGCGTGGTCCAATCGCAGCCGGGCAACTTCGGCATCGCTGTGCTCTCGCGATTCCCGCTCGATGAGCCACGGGTGATGGAACCTGCCGGCGGAACGCCAGTCATCGTCGCAGGCTTGGCGCGGGGCAAAGACGGCTGCCTTCTGGTGGCAGCGCATCCTCCAGCGCCGATCACCGCGGAGTGGTCGGCCCGTCGCGACGCCCAACTCGCGGCGATGGGTGAGATTGCTGCCGCCGAGAAACGGCCCGTGATCATCGCGGGCGATCTCAATGCAACGCCCTGGTGCCACGGGTTTCGCTTGCTGGCGGAGCGCGGCGGGCTGCGCGACTCAGCACTCGGCCGCGGCGTGCAGGCCTCGTGGAATGCCCGCCTCTGGGCGCCACGGATTCCCATCGACCACATCCTTGTGTCGCCGGAGATCGGCGTGCAGTCGCGGACGGTTGGACCGGATGTGGGATCGGACCACCTTCCGGTTGAGGCCACGCTCTGGGTGCGGTGAGGCTGGCCCACGCGTGGCGAGGGGCTGCCCGTGTCATGAGGGCCGGACGTTTGCGACGAGCATCGTGCCCGTCGCTTCACTCGATGGAGCTTTCGCTACGCCATCCTGGCTTCGCTCAACCTCCAACGCCGGCTCCATGACACGGGCAACCCCTCGCCGGTGATTCGTACCGGATAGGGCTCTGCGGTTGTGGCTTCTGCGCGTCTGCACTCAACGCTGGTGGTGAGGGCTTCCGGAGAAGTTTGACGACCCTGGGTGCATCCGATAAGGTGCGCGGTCGCGGGTTTTTTTTCCGCTCGCCACTTGCCGACCCCGTTCTGGAGATCCTTCATGCGCGCGTCGCTTCTCGCTTGGACGAGGGCCTTTGCTCAAGCAGCTTCTTGGCCCACCCGACGCAGCTTCAAGCTGGGGAGTTCGGGAGGGGGGGGCAAGCGTGCTCGCCGCCGCGTAGCGAGGGCGTTTGGCCCTGAACGCCTCGAGGACCGGGCTATGCTCGCGATCTCTCCGAGTTTCCTCGATGGCCACCTCACGATCACATGTGATGCCGCCCCCGACACCTTGCTCGTGGGCACGATTGATGTCGAGAGCGTGCCCCATGTGACCGTCAACGGCATCCAACTGAGTCCGGATGTCAAGGCAGCCGATGTCACGTCGATCGCCATAAGCCTCGGTGGCGGCGCCGACACCGTGGACCTCTCAACCCTCGACGCAGAAAAGTTCTCAGCGCTGACGGACGGCAGCGTCACGGTCAACGGCGGCCCCGGCCCGGACAAGATCACGGGAACAGGCCTTAGCGATAATCTCAATGGAGAGGGCGGCGCCGACGAGATCCGCGGCAACGGTGGTGACGATGCAATCGAAGGTGGGGCCGGTGCAGACAATCTCTTTGGCGATGATGGCAACGACACGATGTTTGGCCGTGGCGGCCAAGACATCATGCACGGTGGCGCCGGCGATGACGACATCCGCGGCGGCACAGAAAGCGACGAACTGTATGGCGAAGGCGGCAACGATGAGTTGCGCGGTGGCGAAGCCGCCGATTCCTTGTACGGCGGCGCCGGGAACAACCGGCTGATCGGCGGCAACGGTGACGACTCTCTGGCTGGCGGCACGGGCAATGATGGGTATGTCTTCCCAAATCCGCTTCACATCGGCCTCGATACGATCGTCGAGTTACCAGACGAGGGCACCGATCGCCTCAATGTGC
>JANNSZ010000063.1:0-2657 GCA_031403195.1 Planctomycetota bacterium
GCCGTGGCCGAGAAGCGGGCCTTGACGTATGCCAATCATAAAATCTATCTCTGCTCGACGCCGGTCCTGAAGGCCACGAGTGTCATTGAGCCGGAGTATCTGGCCTCGGATCAACGCCGCTATCACGTCCCCTGTCCGCACTGCGCGCACCGTCAGCCGCTCGTGTGGGCACAGGTGAAGTGGCCGGAGGGCAAGCCGGAGCAGGCGCAGTATCAGTGTGAGTCGTGTGGCGAGCGGATTGCCGAGCATCACAAGACCGCCATGCTAGAGGCGGGCCGCTGGGTCGCGGCGCATCCCGAACGGGCGACGGCAGGCTTTCACTTGAACGCGCTCTACGCCCCCTACGGCTGGGTGAACTCCTGGGCACACCTCGCCGAGGAATGGTCGCGCATTATTCACAAACGCGATTTACGACAGCAGCAAACCTTTGTCAATACGAACCTGGCGGAGACGTGGGAGGAGAGCGGGGAATCGTTGAACTTGCCGCTCCTCATGCAGCGGCGCGAGTCCTACCCGGTCCCGTGCCCTGAGGGCGTGATCGTGCTCACGGCGGGCGTCGATGTGCAGGACGACCGGCTGGAAGTGGAGTGTATCGGCTGGGGCGCCGACGAGGAAAGTTGGTCGATTGATTATCAACGCTTCACCGGATCGCCCTCACAGCCGGACGTGTGGACGCAGCTCGATACCTGGCGCAAGCAGATCTGGCAGCACGCGAACGGGTTGCCGATGAAAATTATTCAGCTCTGCATTGATACGGGCGGGCACCATGCCAAGGAAGCGTATGCCTTCGTGAAAACGCGGGAACGCGAGCGCGTCTGCGCCACGAAGGGGAGCAACCAACCAGGGCATCCGCTCGTCGGGCGTCCCACCACCAGCAACTACGGCAAGGTGCGGCTCTACGCCATCGGCACCGATACGGCGAAGGACACCCTCTTCTCGCGGCTGAAGCTCGACACGTTTGGGCCAGGGTATTGTCATCATCCCCTCGCAGACGCCTACGACGAAGAATTCTTTGCGCAGTTGACGAGCGAAGAGAAACGGAGTAAATATGATAAAGGCGTCTTGCAAGGCTACTACTACAAAAAGATGCGAGCACGAAACGAAGCCCTCGATTTGAAAGTCCTCAACATGGCCGCACTGGCGATCTTGAACCCGAACCTGACGGCGATGGCGGCGACGTTGCAGGAACGCGCCGGGACGCCAGCGCCAGAGGCCCCCACGGTGTCCGCGCCCGTGTATCGAGACCCGGTACCGAGTGAGAAGGCCAGCCGACGGGTGCCGCGAGCGCCGCGCCGTGGCGGATTCGTAGGGGGATGGCGATGAGCTTTGTGATTCGCAAGGCGCAGCCGTGGTATCGGGTCTCCGAAGTCGCGCATATCTTCGGTGTCCATACGAACACGGTGCGCAACTGGTGTATCGAGGCCAAGTTGCCATGCGAGCGGACCATCGGCAATCAACGACGGTTCGCCCTCGATGTTCTCCTTGAGCATGGCGCGATCTTGAAAAAATAACCCTCACAAAACCTCCAATTCCTCACAGAACCTCACAAGACATATTCTGCAAACTCTGCCACATCATACGATATGGCGGCTCCGATTCTGGATCGTGAACCGACGGTTCTCATTGCGGGCGATACCGCCCAATGGACCAAATCGTTTTCAGATTATCCCGCGACGATCTGGACGTTGACCTATGCCTTCCGCTTGCAGCAGGGCAGCGGGAAGCTCGATGTCACGGCCACGGCCTCCGGCACCGACTATGCCGCCACGATCACGGCAGCGCAATCCGCCCTCATGACGGCGGGCGTGTGGATCTGGGCGGCGTTCGTCACGTTTTCAGGCGAACGGCATCAAGTGGACGGCGGCACGCTCACCGTCACGCCGAACCTCGCCGCGATTGACTTTTCCATCGACCTCCGTTCCTCCGCCAAGAAAGCCTACGACAACGCCCTGAAAGCGTGGGAGTCCGTCACGCTGGGGCAGACCGTCATGCTCAACGGGCGGACCTATACCCAGCATAATTTGAATGCGCTCATTGCGTTTGTGGACCGCTGCAAGTCGGACTATGCGGCGGAACAGCAAGCCGAGCAGCTCGCCAACACCGGCATCAATCCCCGCAAGATCGGCGTGAGGCTCACTCGTGTTTGATGGACTCAAGAAACACGTCGCGCAGTGGCTCCTGCCGCCCATCCCGCAGCGCCAGCAACGTATGTACAACATGGCGAAGGCGTCGCGCTTGACGGGCGGCTGGGGCAACCAAACAACCAGCGAGGATAGCGAACTGTCGAGTAGTTTACGGGTTGGACGGGCACGGTCTCGCCAACTCATCCGTGATGCGGCCTATGCCAAGCGGGCCAAGGCCATCGTGCAACTCAACATTGTCGGCGCGGGCATCGGCATGCAAGGGCAGGTGATGAACTCACGCGGGGCGCTCAACCGCCGGATCAATGATGATATTGAGCAGGCGTGGGAACAGTGGAGCGAGAAGCGATCCTGTCACCTCGGCAAGACCTTGCACTTTCACGACTTGGAGCGGGTGTTGATTGGCGAAGTGTTTGAGGCGGGGGAAATCTTTATTCGTCTCCATCGCACGGCCATGCCGGATTCCCTTGTGCCGCTGGCCTTGGAAATCATTGAACCAGAACGCTTGGGCGACGA
>JANNSZ010000064.1:0-1679 GCA_031403195.1 Planctomycetota bacterium
CTCGCGGATCGCCGCGACGGTCTTCATGAGCTTCACCATCCGCGACCGCTCGAGCACCGGCCCCGAGAGCGCACCATCGCCTTCCACGAGCAACTCAGCTACCGGCACCTCGAGCACCTCCTGCCACCGCAGCAGATCGGAAACCCGCAGGTCGCAGTGTGCCTGCTCCTGTCGCCGCACCACCGGAAGCGGCAGCCCCAGCCGCCGCGCGACGTTGCGGAGCGTCACGCCCTGCTGCCGACGCACGTCGGCGATGCGGTGATAGCACGCCGTCGAGCGCTCGGCTTCATCACTGACACCCGCGTCTTCGGCCGCCCGCACGGCATCGAAGTAGCCGCTATCGACCACGTCGAGCGGATCGGAGAACGACCGAGTATCTGTAAATGCACGAGGATCGTCGTCGAACGAATCCTGAAAATCGCAGTCGTACTGCGCAGTGGCCATGATCAAATCTCCCTCGGCTAGCGGTCCACCGCCCGCCAGCCTGCGGCCCCATGCTTGCCGGAGGCGCGCAGAGCGAGCCCCCAACAAAACATGAAAAACGCCGACCGGAGAAACGGTGGTCGAATCGTTCAGATGCGCCTGGTGCCGCAGGTGACGCCTTGCCGAGCCCCTGCACCAACAAGCCTACACGCCGCGGCCAGCGTTTGCCGTGCCCAGTAGCTCCTGGTAGCCGGCCGCCCGATTCAGGCTCCTCACGCAAAAAACTGCGATCGTGGGACGCCTTGCTATGCCGCGATTGGGAGTTCCATGCTACCCGCCGGGGCGACAGTGCCGTTGACCGTCCTGGTCTTGCTATGCGAAGGCCCGTCCCGCGGATACACTCCCGCGCGGTCTCGGTATCCACCTTTCTCTCGAAGAGCTTTTCTATGTGGATTTTCCTGCGCACGCTGTTCGCATCGCTGCTTGACTCCCTCGCCCGCTTCTCGAGCAATGCCCCGCCGCGTGGGGGTTTTCGTCGACTGGGTATTGAAACAATGGAGCGGCGACTCGCACTTGCCGTTACGCCAGCCTTTGCCGATGGCCGGCTGTCGATTACGAGTGATGCAGCCAGCGACACGATCCTGCTGACAACGATCGATGAAGGTGGACTCCCCTTTGTGCGAGTCAACGGCCTCTCGGTAGGCGCAGGAGTTCGAGCCGCGGAAGTCACGTCGATCTTTGCCGAGCTCGGGGGCGGGGCAGACAAGCTGGACCTGTCGGCGCTCGATGCCGTCACATTCTCGGGCCTGACAAACTTCTCGATCACGATCAATGGCGGCGCCGGCCGCGACACGATCGCTGGCACCGTGCTCAGCGACACTCTGAACGGTGGCGGCGGTGACGACGAGATCCGGGGCAATGGAGGCGACGACGCAATCGAAGGTGGTGGCGGTGCGGACAATCTCTATGGCGATGATGGCAACGACACGATGTTCGGCCGCGGCGGCCAAGACATCATGCACGGTGGCGCCGGCGATGACGACATCCGCGGCGGCACAGAAAGTGACGAGCTGTACGGCGAAGACGGCAACGATGAGTTGCGCGGTGGTGAAGCCACCGACTTCTTGTTCGGCGGCGACGGGAACAACCGGCTGATCGGCGGCAACGGTGACGACTCTCTGGCTGGCGGCACGGGCAATGATGGGTATGTCTTCCCAAATCCGCTTCACATCGGCCTCGATACGATCGTCGAGTTA
>JANNSZ010000065.1:0-25549 GCA_031403195.1 Planctomycetota bacterium
ATTCACGCTCCAGGTGATGTGCCACACCGCCACGGTCCGCACGAACACGCCCCACACGAGCAGACTCGATCCGAACTGTACGCCGGCCATCACCGTTCCCTCGAGCCACCAGCCTGCACAGAATCCTGCCCCGTAAAACACAACGAGTTGGGCGGCGAGCACGACAATCCAAAAGCCGTTTCGCTGGAGCCGACGGTAGTAGGGATCTCGGAGAATGTCACGGGCATAGTGGTCGTATAACTGCACGCTATTGACGAACGCGTTGTCCACGAAGATCCACTGCATGTGAGCCCAGAAAAAATTGACGAGCGGGCTGTGCGGATCGGGTCGTTCGTCGCTGTGCTGATGGTGCATGCGATGGATGGCGACCCATCGTGCGGGGGCATCCTGCATGCAGCAGACGCCCAGTGTCGCGAAGATATGCTCGAGCCACTTTGGGCAGGTGAAGCCCTGGTGCGTCAGCAGGCGGTGGTAGCAGATGTTGATGCCAAGCGTGCCGAAAACATAGGGGCCCAGCAAGGCGAGTACGACGCCTGTCCAGCTGAAGAAGTACGGAAGCAGCGCCAGCAACGCCAACGCATGCACCAGCGCGACGCCGATGGCATAGCCCCACAGAACCTTCTTTGTGTCCACCATCTCAGGCAGCGGGAGCGTGCCCGTGCCGGTCGGGCCAGCCGCCGGCCTGTCGGAAGGCGGCTCACTCATCAAGGCGTCGATGATGTCATCACCAATCGGCTCGGTCGACGGCGCAGAGAGGCTTGGCACAGCAATCACCTGAAAACGAGGTGCACCCGCGGTCGTCGTCGCCTGGGAGTGACGACGACGTGGGCCAAAACGTCGCCTAAACGGCGTGCGATGGCCCGAAAAACAATACCTCATTCTTGCCTGCGGTGCTCTTCAGGCAAGGGGACCGGTCAATCTGCGGAGACGATACGTCCTTTTTGCCACGTCACCTGCGTCAGGCTAGCCGCCGAGTGCTCGGGCGCGGGCGGTCGCGGCGACGACAGCGGCAGCAATCGCCTCCCTCACGCCGCGGGCGTCGAGGACAGCGAGGCCAGCCAGGGTCGTGCCACCCGGACTCGAGACTCGGTCACGGATGACCGATGGCTCTTCACCCGTGCGGCCGAGGAGTTCGCCGGTGCCGGCAAACGTCTGCACGGCGAGGGCGAGCGCCAGCGGTCGCGGAAGGCCAGCCTGCACACCTCCATCGGTGAGTGCCTCGACCACGAGCGCGAGAAAGCCTGGCCCTGAGCCAGAGAGCCCCGTGACCGCGTTCATGAGCGACTCATCGGCCTCGTGTACCGCGCCGACGGCGCCCAGGAGTCGTTTGACCCGCGCAGCCATCTCATCAGGAACGTCGGGCGAACCGCAGATGACCGACACGCCTCGCCCCACGAGGCAGGGTGTGTTGGGCATGACGCGGATGACGCGAGATGTTGATGAGAGACTCACGAGTGCGGACGTGGAAATGCCAGCCAGGATCGACACGAGCGTCCGACCGGGCATGACGGCCGCGATCGCCCCGCAGGCCTCGGCGGCTTGCTGCGGCTTGACCGCGAGCCAGACGAGGTCGGCAGCAGCCGCGGCGTCGGCCGGCGTCGCCGCAAACTGGAGGCCTGGGACGTTGGCCGCGAGCGCGCTTCGTGCTGCTTCAGACGGGTCGTAGACCACAACCCGCTCGGAACGCACGAGGCCCTGAGCGCAAAAACCCTGGGCCAGAGCCGAGGCCATGCGTCCTCCGCCGATCATGGCGATGTCGGCATCCAGGCTCGCGTTGCAGCTTTCTCGCATGGGCGGCAGTATAGGTGGTCTTGAATCAGGTGTCCTCTCGAGCCGCCGAGCCGCCATGAAGATCTATACGAAGACAGGTGACCAGGGAGAGACGGGCCTCTTCGGTGGCCCGCGTGTCTCGAAGTGCCATGCCCGCATCGAAGCCTTCGGTACGGTCGACGAGCTCAATAGCCATCTCGGCTTGGCCCGCACCATAGCTGGCTCCGCCGTATTCGACGCGGATCTTCGACGTATTCAGTGCGAGCTCTTTGACCTGGGTGCCGAGCTTGCGACGCCCGAATGCCGCACTGAAAGGATCACGCCAACGCACGTCGCGCGACTCGAGGAACTCATCGATCATCATGAGGCCACGCTCGAACCATTGGCTTGCTTCATTCTTCCAACCGGCACGCCGCTGGCAGCTGCCTTTCACGTATCGCGAACAGTCTGTCGTCGAGCCGAACGGCGGGTTGTCACGCTCGCCCAGCAGGTCGACACCCTGATCCCGGCCAACGCCATCGAATACCTCAACCGCCTCGGCGACCTGCTGTTCGTCGTGGCGCGTGCAGCGAATCGCCAGGCAGGGGTCGCCGACGACCCGTGGGTTCCCGCATGACGACGCCAAGCGTGATGGCGGGCCTCGCCGTGCGGCCAGCAGCGTCTGAGGCGGCTGGAGCGGTCGCCGATCTGCGGCGCCGGATCGCCGAGCAGCACACCGCTGGCGTCGACGCGCTTGCCACGGCGGCACTCGCCACCGATCTCTTTGACGGCGTGATTCGGAGTCTCTGGGAGGCAACGATCGCCGACCTGCCGGCGTCCGAGGCCATCGTGGCCAGGCGGATCGCGGTCGTGGCCCACGGCGGCTACGGCCGCTGCGAAATGGCGGCCTATTCCGACATCGACATCATGCTGCTCCACGATGCGACGGACATGTCGGCCGTGGCCGCCGTGGCTGCGAGGTTCGTGCAAGACCTGTTCGATGCGGGACTTCAGGTTGGGCAGAGCGTCCGGACCGTGCAGGAGGCCTGCCGACTCGCCTCCGGCGATGCCACGATCCTGAGTTCACTCCTCGCATGCCGCACCGTCGCCGGGCCGACGCCGCTGACCGAGCGGCTTTCGTCGCGGCTGCGGCGGATGATTCGCCGATCGCCGCGACGGTATGCCCAGGCCCTGATCGAGGCGCGTCAGGAGGAAGGGGCGCGTTTTGGCCAGACCGTTTCGCTTCTCGCACCAAACGTCAAGCGTTCACCTGGTGGGCTACGGGACATTCAGCTCGTGCGGTGGCTGGGCCTCGTACTGCATGCTGCCGAGAGTCTCGATGACCTGGCAGCCGCGGGGGGTATCAGCCGAAGCGACGCGACGGCGCTCCGATCAGCCGCGGAGTTTCTCACTGGCGTTCGCACCGATCTCCACCTCGCCACCGGCCGGACGACCGACGACCTCACGCGTGACCACCAGCTTCACGTTGCGGCGGCTCGCGGCTATGAGGCCCGCGATGGGCTCCTCGGTGTCGAGCGATTCATGCGCGACTACATCGGCCATACCCGTGCCGTGAAGCGGATTGCGGAAGCCGTGGTGGCGTCGGTGTCGGCCCGTTCCACGACCGGTAGGCTCGCTGCCGGGCTCCTCGGCCACCGAGTCGAGGGACTTTTTCGCGTGGGTCCCTCCGTCGTCGCCGTGCTGTCTGGCCAGGAGAACCGCGTCACTGGGGATCCCGCCGCGATCATCCGGCTCCAAGAGCTCGCGATGGTCCACGGAATGCAGGTCGATGGGGCGACCTGGGACAGGGTCCGCCGGGCCAGCAGCGAGAGGCCGTGGGCAGCCGCGACACCGTCTCCGGAAGCATGCAAAGTTTTTCTGCGCCTCTTTGAGCCGCCCGTGTCGGCCGTGCGGCAGTGGCTGGACGGCCTCGGTGATGTGCTCCGCCGGCTTCACGAGGTGGGGGTGCTCGAGCACTTCGTTCCAGACTTTGCTCATGCCCGCGACCTCCTGCAATTCAATAACTACCACAAGTTCACGGTCGATGAGCATTGCATCCACTGTGTCGAGACGTGCCTCGGGCTCGAATCCGAGCGAGGCTGGCTCGGTCACCAGTGGCGGGCCCTCACGCGGCCGCGACCGCTCCTTGTGGCTGCGCTCCTTCACGACCTCGGCAAGGGGATGCCTGGCGACCATTCCGCGGTCGGCGCGGTCTTGGCTCGTGAAACCTGCCAGCGGCTGGGCCTGCCAGACGACGAGACCGAGATCGTGGAGTTTCTGGTTCGGCGGCACCTGCTCATGGCCCACTTCGCCTTTCGACGCGACGTCGGTGACGACAGTCTGGTGGTGGAGTTTGCGCGCGATGTCGGCTCGCCCGAGATTTTGCGGATGCTTGCCCTCCTGACAGCGGCAGACGTTTCGGCGGTGGGCCCCGGTGTGTGGACGCGATGGAAATCCGATCTGCTGGGCGACCTCCACGCCCGCACGCAGGACATTCTTTCTGGTGAGTCTCCTGGCGACGAGGCAGCGCGGAGCCGCGAGGCGGTCGAGCGGCTGGTGGCCGACAGGCCGTCGGATGATCCAGTGGTGCAGAAGATCCGTGGCCTCCCCGGGGCTGCCTTTCGAGGGGTGCCAGCGGCTCGCGTCGTCGAAGAGATGGGCCGCCTCTGCCGCCTAGCCCCTGACGGTGCCTTCGCGATTGCCCGCTGGCAGCCGGAAACATCCACGATTTCAGTGACCGTGGGGACGCACGAGCGGGTTTCCGAGGGGGTCTTTCACCGGGTCACCGGGGCGCTCGCTGCCGAACGCCTCGGCATCCTCGCCGCCGACATCCACACTCTTTCTGACGGATCGGTACTCGATCGCTTTACGGTCCGCGACGATGACTTCGCCGGAGAGCCACCAGCCGATCGGCTGGCCGACATCGTTGCAGCGATTCGCACCGGGGCGCTGCGGCATGAACCACCGCCGATCCCCCTTCGCTGGAACCCTTTTGCCCCTCAAGTTTGCAATGCGTCCACTGTGCCTGTGAGAGTGCTCTTCGATACCGAGAGCTCACGTGAGGCGACCATCATCGAGGTCTTCGCCCACGATTCACCCGCCCTGCTCTTTCGCGTTGCCCGCGCAATTCACGGCGAAGGACTCTCAGTCCGGTCCGCCCGGATTGGCACCTACCTCGATCAGGTTGTCGATGCCTTCCATGTGACCGACACGGATGGTCACAAGGTGGTTGACCCCAATCGCCTAGCAGCGGTCCGAAAGTCCGTGGAACGGGCGCTCGAGCCTTCGAACGGGCCCGGCTGATGGGAGGTACTCACCGGGGTTGATCGACGACTCGTGGTTGCAGATCCAGCATCCGCTGCCGCCACTGGCGGTCATAGTGATCGATCGGCATGCCCACCAGCGCCTCGAAGGCGGCAATGGGGTTCTTCTCACCGGCGGTGGAGAGGGCCACGATCTTGTCGGCGGTGAGCACGGGCCGCAGCACGGCAAGGTCGAACGAGAGGGCCCACGCTGCGAGATACGCGGCGGCCTCATTGCCGCTGTGCCCGCCGAGAAATGCATCCTGTTTGGCCGAGACGATCTCCGCCACGGGTATCAGTCCACCCGCCGCAATCGCCTGCTTGACCCTCGCGAGCCGGTCAGGGTCGGGTGCGTCGAGCCGCAGCTCCCCCGCGTCGAGCGGTGCCGTCTCGATCACCTGTGCGAGGCCTTCGTCGAGCCATGACGGAAGGTGTCCTGTGCCAGCCAACCGCATCCGCCCGTCGGCATAGGCATGCCAGGCCTCGTGGGCAAGTCGCGCATCATATCGGCGGTGGGCCTGCTGGACGACTGCGGCGTTGGACCGCCGCGCAGCATCAATTTGGGCCAATGCCTCAGACTGCTCCCGCGCGCCGCGAATGCGTGCCCGTCTCACAATCTCGATCCGCGCATCCCGCGGCACGCTCGAGGCCTCGAGATCGGTCGCGAGTTGATGCAGTCGACTGTCCAGCAGACTGCCATGTTCGAGATGCCGCTGGCGGGCAGCATCGAGCTGATCCGCGGCAGCCCGATCTTCCTGAAGGAGTGCTGGAAGGTCGCTGCCTGTCACGAGAAGTCGCCGCTGCGGCAGATAGAAGGCGGGATTCTCGAGCCGTAACCCTGCCTCTTCCTGGGCAACTCGATACTCGGCCAGAGAACCACAGAGCCTTACATGCACTGGCGTGGCTCGTGCCACAGGCGGCACGAGCGACTCGAGGGCGTCGAACGTCACCTGGAGGCGCACAATTGCCTCGCGAGTAAGCGACGAATCGGCCGTGCTCACGAGTGTGAAGTTCGTGTCATCGAACTGCCATGGCCCCTCCTCGCCCTGTCGCGAGAGCCGGATCGAGGCAGTGTCGCTTTGCCGCCGCCGCTCCGCGCGGAACGCCTCCACTCGCTCGCGGAGACGATCCTGCTCATTCGGTGACAGTCGTTCCACAAACCGCACACGCGTGGCGGGAAACGGCGGCCAGGTCACGAGGTGCATGGGCCGGCCGGCCGGCCGGACGATCTGGAGAAGCTCGATGTCACCAGCGTCATGGGCAGGTGTGCCGGCCACATCGGCCGGAGCCATCACGAGACCTTCAAGTCGCCGCCCGTCGACCAACTCAATCGCCTCGAGTGGCCACGGCGCGTGGGCCAGGCCAGGCCGCGTCTGGGCTGCCGCTTGGCCGAAGCCAGTCAGTACCACCACCACGGCGAGGAGGCACCGCCAAGGGATCCCGGATACTGGCGTCGCAGTGTCCACGCGAAGCTAGAGATAGGTGTTGATCACGTTCTCGAAGAGCTCTTGGCGCCCGCTGCGGCAGCGTTCAGCTTCGCCCTTCGCAAGCATCTCGCGTTCGAGCGAGGCGAGCGATTCCTTGCCCGACTCAATCCGCTGGCCGAGTGGCCCGGCCCAGGATGCGTACCGCTCCTCGACCAGTTTCTGAATGGCCCCGTCCGCTCGCATGGCCGCAGCGATCTTCAGGCCACGGGCGAAGGCGTCCATGCCGCCGATGTGAGCGTGGAACAGATCGACAGGCTCAAAACTCTCGCGGCGAACCTTCGCATCGAAGTTGATGCCACCGGGAGCGAGGCCGCCATATTTCAGAATCGAGTACATGACCTGGGTCGTCAGGTAGATGCTCGTGGGGAACTGGTCGGTGTCCCAGCCCACGAGCGTGTCGCCGGTGTTGGCGTCGATCGATCCGAGAAAGCCTTGGAGGCCGGCGTACTCGATCTCGTGCTGCATCTCGTGGCCGGCGAGCGTGGCGTGGTTGGTCTCGATGTTCATCTTCACATGCTTTTCGAGGCCATACGTCCGCAGGAAATTGATACAGGTGGCCACGTCAAAATCGTACTGGTGCTTCATCGGCTCACGGGGCTTCGGCTCGAAGTAGAACGGGCCCGTGAATCCGATGGCCTTGGCATGATCGACGGCCATGTGCATGAAGGCGGCGAGGTGGTCGAGCTCCCGCTTCATGTCGGTGTTCCAGAGGCACTGGTAGCCTTCTCGACCGCCCCAGAAGACATAGCCCGCTCCGCCGAGCCGCTGCGTGACCTCGAGCGCCTTTTTTACCTGGGATGCCGCGTACGCGAACGACTCAACGTTTGGGCTCGTGGCCGCGCCGTGGACATACCGTGGATTCGAGAACAGGTTCGCCGTGCCCCAGAGGAGTTTTACTCCTGTGCGCTCTTGGTGCGTGAGGAGCCGGTCGGCGACGGCGTCGAGATTCTTGTTGCTCTCGGCGAGGTTGGCACCCTCGGGAGCCACGTCGCGATCATGAAAGCAATACAGACCGACGCCGAGTTTTTCGAGAAACTCAAAGGCGACGTCAACCCGCCGGAGGGCCATGTCGAGCGAGTCGCCGCCGGTTTCCCAGGGGCGGATCATCGTGCCGGGGCCGAAGGGATCTGCGCCGGTGCCGCGGAAGGAGTGCCAGTAGGAGACGGCGAACCGCAGGTGGTCCCGCATGGGACGCCCCTCCACGAGTGCGTCAGCATCGTAGTGGCGGAAGGCCAGCCTGCTCTTCGCATTCGGACCCTCGTATCGGATCCGCAAAATCTCCGGAAACGCCTCACTCGCCTGTGCCACTGGAGTCCTCCACTACGTTTGGGTCCGGTTTCACGACCGGCCGCGGAACCGGGTCAAGACTACCAGACTCCGCCCGGTCGAATAGGTCCGTCGGGTCGATCTTGAACTGCAGCATTGTGGCAGTCTCGCGTCCGTTGTCGCCCCCCTTCCGCTGCATCGTGATGCGGCCGATCTTGAGGCTTCCGGCGGGCGTGATGACCACCTCTCCCTCGTTAAAGAATCGGGCGGCACTCGCCGTCGAGATGAGTACCCACCGGTTTGCTTGGGCATGGTCGCCGCGGACCGTCACGAGGAACCATCCGGCGGCGTGAGGACCGTCGCCGCCGAGGATGTCGGACACGATGGTGTCGCGATGCCCCTCGAAGAACGCGACGATTGCGCGTTGGGTGTCGGGTGGCAATTCGGTGAGGAACATACGATCGGGATCCTTGCCCAGCCCGGTTGGCGGCACTTCTCCCACAAAGAGCTTGAGCGCGTCATGGACACCCGGCGGCATGTTCCACATCGTGGCATAGGAATCGAGCCATCGTTTGTCGATCTGGTTGAACCCGCCGGCATTGCTCACGAGCTTGATCGAGATGCCGTAGCGTGTCTCACCCTCTGTGGTGGTCACGCGGACCTCGACATCGGTCTTGGCTTTGGCGCCGCGAGGGATCGTCGCGGTGACCGTCTGGATGCCGTCGAGCCGGCCATGCATGATCGCGAGCCACTCCCGCGCGACCGCATCGGTCTGCCAGCGATTGAACCTGTCGCAGACGTCCTCTTCGTTCTGAAACCCGCCTTTGGCTGTCTGTGAACCGAGCTGGATCGCCGCTTCACTCGCCTCATCATCGGCCCACGACGCGGGTATCACGCTGAACGTGATCGCGAGAAACGTCGCGGCCGTGACGCGAAACGGCATGTGGCCCTTCATCATCGATGGAGTGTCCTTTCTGTCGTAGTCGCTGTAAAGAATAGCTCGTTCCATGAAACTTTCGCCGGCGCAGGCAGTCGATGATCAGATCGACTACGATGCAGGCAACGCTGCGCAGATCGAGTCCACTGTTTCCTCGGCAGGCCAACAGCCGTTTCTGACAGAAAGGCGCGTCGCGTGGGGGATTTTCAGCTCTCTAGTTGGTTCTGGCCTGGATTGGTCCGGCGATCATCCACGGAGGGAAGGGCGTCGCGGGCGAATCCTCCCGTCGAACCTCCATTGCGGGCAGAGCTGTTCAGCATTGAGCAGCTCGAGCGGCATGCAAAGGCGATCGCAGCGTTGCATACGCTCTCGGTTGGGCCTGGACGAGATGCCCTCTTGTCGCGACTGGCCGAGAACGAACGCGTGCTGGTTGACACGTACGATCTGGTGTCTGCTGCCGCGGATCAGGACCGGAGCATCGAGCCAGCCGCCGAATGGCTGCTTGACAATTTTTATCTGATCGAGGAGCAGATTCGCGCGATTCGCCGTCTGCTGCCTCCGGCCTACTGCCGCGAGCTCCCTCATGTTGCGAGCGTGGCGCCTGCCAAGGTCCCGCGGGTCTACGCCATCGCGCTGGAGTTGATCGCTCACGTCGACGGCCGGATTGAAATGGCCAGTCTCCAGGGATTTGTTACCTCGTATCAATCCGTCGAACCGCTCACGCTGGGTGAGTTGTGGGCGCTGCCCCTCATGCTGCGGCTGGCGCTGATCGAGAATCTGCGCCGTGTCGCGATCCGAATTGCCACCGCTCGCGATCAACGGGATATGGCTTCCGACTGGGCGGATCGCATGGTCAGTATCGTGGAGCAAAGACCCACGGATCTGGTCCTGGTCTTGGCGGATATGGCTCGTGCCGATCCGCCCCTCTCCGGTGCGTTCGTCGCCGAATTCACCCGACATCTCCAGGGTCAGAATCCAAACTTCGCGCTGGCAAGCGGCTGGCTCGAACATCGCCTGGCAGACGAGGGCCTGACGATTGAGCACCTCGTCCGCGGCGAAGGGCAGGCCCAGGCGGCCGACCAGGTGTCGATGGGAAACAGCATCGGCAGCCTGCGGTTCCTGATCTCTCACGACTGGCGGCAGTTCGTCAGCCAGCACAGCCTCGTCGAACAGACGTTGGCCGGAGATCCATCAGGCGTCTATTCGAGAATGGATTTCGCCACGCGTGATCGCTACCGGCACGCGGTCGAGAGCATCGCACGGCGTAGCCGACGGAGCGAGTACGACGTGGCGCTCGAGGCGATCCACCTCGCCGAGACTCACGCGCGACAGCCTGCTGACGACCGCCGGGCGCACGTCGGATATTTTCTCGTCGATCGAGGGCGGTCGGCGTTGGAGAGAGCCGTCCGGATGCGGCTGACGCCCGCAGTGGTGATCGACAAGCTTCGACGCCGCTGGCCGCTGACGTGTTTCCTCTCCGTCGTGGGAACCGTGACGATCGCCACGACGCTGGTCGCGGTGCTGTGGATGACCCGGCACGCACCTGGTTGGGTGACGATGGTGATGGCCGCGCCGGTCATGATCTGCGCGTCACAGCTCGGAGTCGGCATCGCCAACTGGCTCGTGGCCCGGCTGGTGAGCCCTCAATCGCTGCCCCGTCTCGACTTTGAAGGCGGAATTCCACCGGTCCATCGCACGGTCGTCGCGGTGCCGACAATGCTCACGACCGCTGCTGCCATCGAGGATCTCCTCGAAGGGCTCGAAGTCCGCTATCTGGCGAATCGCGATCGGTCACTGCATTTCTCGCTGCTGACCGACTTCACGGATGCGGTGTCAGAAACGCTGCCCAATGACCTGGAACTTGTGCGAGTGGCACGCGAAGGCATCATGCGCCTGAATGACAAGTATGCGCACGAGCGAACGGATGCCTTCTACCTCTTTCATCGCGCACGCCGCTGGAATGCCAAGGAAGGCGTCTGGATGGGGCATGAGCGGAAACGCGGCAAACTCGGCGACTTGAACGCGACGCTCCGCGGTGCGCTAGGCCGATTCTCTGACGTCGCGGGTGAGACGGCAATGCTGTCGGACGTGAGGTATGTCCTGACCCTCGACACCGACACGCAGTTGCCGCGAGACGCAGCCCGCCAGTTGGTGGGCACGCTCGCGCATCCACTCAACCAGCCCGTCTTTGACGCCGTGCGTTGCCGCGTCGTGGACGGCTACACCATTCTTCAGCCTCGCGTAGCCGTCAGCCTACCGAGCGCGACACGTTCGCGATTCGTGCAATTGTACGGGACCGACCCCGGGGTGGATCCGTATACCCGGGTCGTATCCGACGTGTATCAGGATCTCTCTGGGGATGGATCCTTCATCGGCAAGGCGATCTATGACATCGACTCGTTCGAGGATCGCTGTAGCGACTTTCCCGAGAATGCGATTCTCAGCCACGACCTGATCGAGGGCGCCTATGGGCGATCGGGTCTCGTCAGCGACGTCACGTTGTATGAGGATTTTCCGTCGCGGTATTCGGTCGATGTCGCCCGGAGGCATCGCTGGATGCGGGGAGACTGGCAGATCACGCCCTGGCTGTTGCCCTGGGTTCGCGGGCGGTCCGGACGATGGGTTCGCAACGTGATGTCCGCGCTGTCGACCTGGAAAATCTTTGACAATCTCCGCCGCAGTCTGGTGCCGATGGCGATGCTGCTGGTGCTGCTTCTGTCGTGGACGTCCTCACAAGCGGTGGCGGGGGCCGCACTGATCTTTTTGGGAAGCGTCACGCTGGTCCCGACATTCTTGTCGATCATGACGGAGTTGTTGCAGAAGCCAATCGCGTTACCGGTGGCCACGCATTGCCGTATGACGCTGCAGGCTGCCGGGCCGCCGCTGGCTCAGCAGATTCTTGCGTTCGTGTTCCTGCCGTATGAGGCATGTGTCTCCGCCGACGCGATCGTTCGTACGCTCGTACGGGTCTGCTGGACGAGACGGCAGATGCTGGAGTGGAGGACCGCCGGTGATTCTGAGCGAGGAATCGACGGCAGCTTCCGCGACACATTCGTTCGCATGCGGATCGCCCCCATCGTGGCCATGGCGTGCGGCATCGCTCTCGCGATCGTTCATCGCGACACGTTGCCGTTCGCTGGGCCATTCATTGCCGCCTGGCTGGTTTCTCCGGTTGTCGTGTGGTGGTTGAGCCGGCCGATCCAGACCCGCAAGGTTCGCCTGACCGAGGGTCAGCAGCGCTTTCTCGAGACGCTCGCGCGGAGGACATGGCGGTATTTCGAGGAGTTTGTCACTGCCGACGACCATTGGCTGCCACCCGACAACATCCAATTGAATCCGCATCTCGTGGTCGCACCACGAACCAGTCCGACGAACATCGGCATGGCGCTCTTGGCAGACCTTGCCGCCTACGACTTCGGGTACTGCTCGGGCACGCGGCTTCTCGAACGCACTCAGCGGACGCTCGAGACACTCTCACGGTTGGAACGATACCGAGGCCATTTCTACAACTGGTACGACACACGCACGCTGGCGCCACTTCATCCCCGCTACGTCTCCACGGTCGACAGCGGCAACCTGGCAGCCAATCTGCTGGTCCTCGGCAACGGGTACGAGGAGATGGCGAAGGCCCCTATCCTTCCGCCACGCGTATTTGGTGGCCTGCGCGATACGTTGAGCGTGTTGCGTGACACGGCCGGAGGGATCCGGGGCTTGGGCCCCGTCGTGAGCGGCACCATGCTGCGACTCATTGCGCGGCAGATCGAGGACGTGAGCCAGGCGGTGCCCACAGTGACTGCCGCCGCACGTCTTCTGAAGCGGCTGATGGCGGCTGGTGAAGACCTGAAGACCTGTGGCGGGAGCGACGCAGAGGTCACCTGGTGGGTGGGTGCCTACGAGCAATCCTGCAAGGATCATTATGTCGATCTGGTGCACCTGGCCCCGTGGCTCTGCCTGCCGGATACACCGCAGGGGATGTGGGGAGATAGTGCTCGCGAGCCGAATGGACCGCTGGCGCACCTTCGCGACGCACTCGATCGCCTCCAAGAATCGCCGAGCCTGCGGGATGTCGCACGCTTGCCCGAGACGCTGCTCCCGCTCGTTGATGCGGTGATCGTGCAGCCTCCTCAGGGTGCGGAAGTGTGGTTGAAGCAATGGCGAGAGACGCTCCTTGTGGCATCGGAGAATGCGAGTGCTCGTATCCAGCAATACGAAGACGTCGCCAGTGCCTGCCGACTGGATGCCGACATGGACTTCGGGCTGTTGTACAACGCGTCTCGTGAGCTCTTCGCGATTGGATACAACGTGGATGAGCGGCGGGTCGACGCAAGCTACTACGACCTGTTGGCCTCCGAGGCTCGCCTGGCCAGTTTCATCGTCATCGCCCAGGGCCAGTGCGGCCAGGAACATTGGTTTGCACTCGGGCGGCTGCTTACCAAGGCTGGCAACGAGCCGGCGCTGTTGAGTTGGAGCGGATCAATGTTTGAATACCTGATGCCGCTACTGGTCATGCCAAGCTACGACAACACGCTCCTGGATCGCACGTATCACGCGGTCGTACGGCGACAGATCCAGTATGGCCGTCAACGCAGTGTCCCCTGGGGGATTTCCGAGTCTGGCTACAACGCCATCGATCAGCATCGAACCTATCAATACCGCGCGTTTGGAGTGCCGGGGCTGGGGCTGAAGCGAGGGTTAGTCGAGGATCTCGTGGTCGCTCCGTACGCCAGCGTCCTCGCGTTGATGATCGCGCCCGCCGCCGCGTGCAAGAACCTCGAGCGGCTGGCAGATGAAGGGCACCACGGGCCGTATGGCTTCTATGAGGCCATCGACTACACCCCGGCACGAGTGCCACCCGGCGCCACGAGTGTCACGGTGCGGCAGTTCATGGCACACCATGAGGGAATGAGCCTTTTGTCGTTGGCCTATGTCTTGCTCGACAAGCCGATGCAGCGCCGGTTTCTGGCCGATCCGATGCTCCGTTCGGCCGATCTGCTCTTGCAGGAACGAGTTCCCAGGGCAACGGCGCCGGTGTTTCCACACGCGAGCGAAACGAGCGTCACCCGCCCGGTCCGACCAGATGACATGGGCAACATGCGGGTCTTCACGGATCCGAACACCGCAGCCGTCGAGGCCCATCTCCTCTCCAACGGCAGCTATCACGTCGCCGTCACCAGTGCCGGCGGTGGCTCCAGCCGATGGCGGGATATCGCAGTGACCCGCTGGCGCGAGGACGCCACCCGTGACTGTCACGGCAGCTTCTGTTATGTGCGGGATTGTGGGAGCGGCGCCCTGTGGTCCACCGCCTGGCAGCCGACGAAGAGGCCGACGAAGGGTTACGAAGCAATCTTTACCCAGGCAAGGGCTGAGTTTCGCAGGATCGACAACGAGGTTGAAACCTACACCCAGATCAGTGTGTCTCCCGAGGACGACATCGAGGTGCGTCGGGTGACGCTCATCAACCGGTCGGATTCCCCCCGCACCCTCGAGCTGACCAGTTACGCGGAAGTGGTCCTGGCGGCCCAGGCGCAGGACGAAGCGCATCCGGCATTCAGTAGCCTGTTCGTGCAGACGGAAGTGATCCGTGGCCGGAATGCGATTTACTGCACGCGTCGTCCGCGATCGGCGGAGGAGCAGCCACCCTGGATGACACACATGATGGCCGTGCGAGGGGTGGCGGTGCGCGAACCATCCTTCGAAACGGATCGCATGCGTTTTGTCGGTCGGCAGCGGACGCTCGAGGCCCCTGCCGCATTTGACACGAGGGGGCCACTCTCGAACAGCGAGGGGCCTGTCCTTGATCCGATCGTGAGCATCCGTCAGACGGTGGTGTTGCAGCCGAATGAATCGGTCGCGGTCGACATCATTACCGGCGTGGCGCCAGCCCGCGCCGGCGTCGATGGGTTAACCGAAAAGTATGCCGACCCCAGCATGACCGACCGCGTCTTTGATCTCGCCTGGACACACAGTCACGTGCTGTTGCAGCAGTTGGGCGCCTCGGAAGCCGAGGCGCAGATCTATGGACGGCTCGCGGGATCAATCCTCTACGCGTCCGCCCTCCGCCGGGCGAAAGCGAGCGTGCTTGGTCGGAATCGGCATGGCCAATCCCGATTGTGGGGGTATGGCATTTCGGGAGATCTCCCGATCGTGCTGGTGCGGATTCAGGATCACGAACGGCTCTCGCTGGTGCGGGATGCGCTCACAGCCCATTCGTACTGGAGGCAAAAGGGCCTCGCTGTGGATCTCGTCATTTGGAACGAAGACGACTCGGTCTATCGACAGGATCTCCAGGAGGCGATCGTCGACCTGGCCGCGGCCAGTCCCGAGGCATCGCTCATCGACCGCCCGGGCGGCATTTTTGTACGGCGTGGTGAGCAGATGTCCGACGAGGACCGCACGCTGCTGCAGACGGTGGCACGGGTCGTCCTGATGGATGATGCCGGCACGCTGGCCGAGCAAGTCGAGCGCCGCGGAAGGGCCGAGCCGGCGATTCCAAGGCTCGATCCGATGCGCCGTATCGATCCGCCGCAGCCTGCTGCGACTCCCCGACGAGAGTTGGCCTACTTCAACGGGCTGGGAGGGTTCAGTCAGGATGGGCGCGAATACGTGACGATCCTGGCTCCGGGCCAAACAACGCCCGCCCCGTGGGTCAATGTGATTGCCAACCCTCAGTTTGGCACGGTCGTTTCCGAGGGAGGCAGCGGCTACACCTGGGCCGAGAACAGCCACGAGTACCGTCTCACTCCGTGGAATAACGACCCCGTGTCGGACACGTGCGGTGAGGCACTGTACCTGCGTGATGAGGAGTCGGGGCGGTATTGGTCACCCTCTCCGTCGCCGGCTCGCGGAAGCAATCACTACGTGTCCCGTCACGGATTCGGGTACAGCATTTTCGATTACACCGAGGACGGCATCACAACAGAACTCTGCGTGTATGTCGCCACCGACGCTTCGGTCAAGTTCTGCAAGCTCAAGATTACCAACCGCTCGAGACGTCAGCGATCCCTGTCGGTGACGGCCTACTGGGAGATCGTGCTGGGAGAATCTCGAAGCAAATCGCTTCCGCATATCGTGACCGAAAACGATGCGGCCAGCGGAGCAATCCTCGCCCGCAATGTGTACAGCACCGAGTTTGGGGACCGGGTCGCGTATTTCAACTGCAGTGAAGCCACTCGCACCGTCACCGGGGACCGCACGGAGTTTATTGGTCGCAATGGCAACCTGGCGCGGCCAACAGCGATGCAGCGGGTCCGCCTCTCTGGTCGAGTGGGCGCTGGGTACGACCCGTGCGCCGCCATGCAGGCGCCATTCACGCTCGCCGACGGGCAGGAGCGAACAATCACCTTCACCATCGGCGCCGCCCGCAGTCTCGCAGATGCTCGCGGACTCGCCCAGCGATTCCGAAGTGTCGACAGCGCGAACCTGGCCATTCACGCCGTGTGGGACTACTGGAGCCACACCCTCGGCGTGGTGCATGTCGAGACGCCCGATGCCTCGGTCAATTTCCTGACCAACGGCTGGCTCATCTACCAGACGCTTTCCAGCCGCATGTGGGGCCGCTCGGGTTTCTATCAGTCGGGAGGGGCGTTTGGGTTCCGGGATCAACTGCAGGATGCCATGGCACTCGTGCATGCGCAACCGCAGTTGCTCCGGGACCATCTCCTGCGGGCGGCAGGTCGGCAGTTTCGCGAGGGCGACGTGCAGCACTGGTGGCATCCTCCGGTGGGCCGCGGCGTGCGCACCCATTTCTCCGACGATTACCTGTGGCTGCCTCTGGCAATCTGCCGCTATGTGAGCACGACGGGCGATACCGGCGTCCTGGATCAGCGAATTCCATTCTTGACCTCTCGCCTGCTACGGGACGACGAGGAGTCTGCCTACGACTTGCCACAGGTTTCCGATGACGTGGGAACGCTCTACGAGCACGGTATCCGGGCGATCGAACGTGGCCTGCGGTTCGGCGAGCACGGCTTGCCACTGATGGGCTGTGGCGACTGGAACGACGGCATGAATCTCGTCGGACAGCACGGTCGCGGCGAAAGCGTGTGGCTAGCGTTCTTCATGTTTCATGTGCTCACGCAGTTCGGTGACCTGGCGAGGCGCACAGGAGATGCGGCACTAGCGGACAGGCTCGCCATCGAGGCGGGACGGCTGCGAGGAAACATCGAGGAGCACGCCTGGGACGGCCAATGGTATCGCCGGGCCTACTTCGACGACGGCACGCCGCTCGGCTCAGCCGAGAACGAGGAGTGCCAAATCGATGCGATCTCGCAAAGCTGGTCGGTGCTCTCGGGTGCTGGCCCATTGGAACGCAGCACCGTCGCACTCGAGAGCGTTGACCAGCGACTGGTCCGCATGGCCGATCGGCTGATCCTCCTGCTCGATCCGCCGTTTGACACGTCGGACCTCAATCCGGGGTACATCAAGGGGTATGTGCCGGGCGTGCGGGAGAACGGTGGGCAATACACCCACAGCGCCATCTGGACGGTGATGGCCAGGGCGGCTCTTGGCAACTGCGATCGGGCGTGGGAACTGCTTGCGTTGATCAATCCCGTGTCGCATGGGGCCACGCCTGCCGGCATCGCGAAGTATCGGGTCGAGCCCTACGTCATCGCTGCTGATGTCTACGGGGTGGAGCCGCATACGGGTCGCGGCGGCTGGACGTGGTACACCGGATCGGCCGGCTGGATGTACCGCCTGATCGTGGAGTCGTTGCTCGGCCTCCGGCTGGAAGTCGACCAACTCTCGATCACGCCGTGCCTCCCTTCGGCGTGGACCGACTTCAAAATCCACTATCGGTACCGTGAAACGTTCTATCACTTCGCGATTCACCGCGGAGGAGACCCCGCCGAGACCTGCCGTGTGACACTCGATGGCGTCGAGCAGTCAGGTACGTCAGTGACCCTGATCGACGACCACCAAGACCACCACGTCCAGATCGAGATGGCTCCCTGAGACGGTTGCCAGCCTCCTCTCGGATGTTTCGCCGACATGGATCGCTCCTCGGTTCGGGCCAGTCGAGCAGTGGTCGGGGCTTCCGAAAAAGCATCCACCGTCACCCGGACGAGCCGAAAGACCACGCTTTGGGCCGCTCGCGAGGCGGATTCGGCAGCAAGTTCCATGTGGTTACTGACGGTCGAGGCTCGCCGCGCTGCGCACCCGAGGCAATGAGCCGGATGTCACCGCCGCACACGGGGCACGCCAGTGGAAACGCCTCGGCGATACTTCGCGAGGATTTTTGCCAAGGCCATGTGACCGGGATCCACGACCTCTTCTCGTGTCACCCACTGTACGCCTGGGCGAGAGCCGCCCGAGTCAGATCGTCATCGACGCTACGGTGCGGACGGATGCCGAGCTTTGCCAGCGCCGCGTGGTAGGCCCGCACGCCTTCGACGGCCGCGAGGTCCCCGTCGGCCACGAGGCGAAGGTGCCGCACAAACGTCGGCTGATGCTCGGCCGCGTTGATCTTGCGGCCGAAGAGGGCCACTCGGGCGCCATGCCGCTTGGCGTCGGCCACGAGGGCGAACGCGTCGTGGGTGGTGCCCGCGCCGCCGCCGAGCACACCAACGATGAGCGTCCGGTCGTAAGCAGCGAGTTGCTCGGTCACTTCTGGCCCGAGGTACGGAATCTTGAGGAACACGGGCCGACCATGCCGGGGCACACCCGCAAGCGCCCGCACGGCGTGGTCCGCCAGAAACCGAGCCACGTTCTTGGGGCTGGCATCGACCGGCTTGCCGGGCACCGCACCTGGTGCGTTGGGATAGAAGATCTCGAGGAAGTGCTGAAAACCCTGCCGCTCGGCCTCGAGTCGAAACCCGCGATATGCGTTGAGCATGTCGCGGTCGAGAGCAGCATCGTCATTGAGCGTGACGGAGAACAAGCCGAGGTTTGCACCGGGGTATGGCCCGTCGACCGACGCGCCGAGCGGGTGGATCACTGTTCCCCAGCGAGCCTGCGCAATGGTGGTGGTGGCGAAGGGGAGTGCTGGTTGGCGACCGTAGCCCCCGGTGCCCGAGGCCAGCCAGATATCGGTCGTATCGTTCATCCGCACGGCCGGAGTCACGGGGCTCGTATCGAAAAGTCTCTCGTCGATCGCGAGAACTTCGCTTGTGCTCGCGCTCATGAGCATGATGTCCACGAGCCCGTCAGCCACGATCTCGCGGATGCTCTCGCGATAGTCGTGAATCGACCGGAACGGCCCACGCCCGGGCACACCGCCCGGCGCCAGGCCGGCCGACGCCAGCCCAAAGGCCATGTCGGCATCCTTGGCATCTGCCAGAATGAAGTCGCCGCACGCCGGATCGGCCAGAATCCGAGCGAGCTTCGTTTCAAGTGTTTTTGCGGGCATGGGATCCGTCATACCACGTAGCGTACCGCCGCCAGGACCGCGTCCGAACGCCTGAGAAAAAACGTCAACGGTTTACGATGTGGCGTACACGCCGCGCGGGTATCGTTGAGAGGATGCTCGCGGTGGCGGATCAGCGCCCGGACTCCCGCAGGGGAACATAAGAAATGCTCGAGTTTCAAGTTGGCCGAGCCGGTGAGCGGGCCGTCTTATGCGGCTCGGGGGCAACCCGTCGCGACTTTCTCCATGTCGGCGCCCTGGCAGCAGTGGGGCTCTCGCTTCCGCAATACGCCCGCGCCGCGAGCGAGGGAAAGGTTCGTCCCGGCTGTGAGAAGCGGTCGTGCATCATGATCTTCAACCTCGGCGGTCCTTCAAACATGGACCTGTGGGACATGAAGCCCGATGCCCCGGCGGAGATCCGCGGCCCGTTCAAGCCGATCCGTACGAAGTCTGACGCTTTTGAGGTTTCGGAGTTGCTGCCCAAGCACGCCGCAATCGCCGACAAGTTTTCGCTGGTGCGGAGCTGCCATCACGATGGCGCGGCAGTACATGACGCGGGCTGGCAGATCATGCAAACCGGTCGACGATTCACCGGGGGCATCCAAACGCCTCATGCGGGCAGCGTCGCCTCCTACCTGCTCGGGCGGCGGACCGACCTGCCTCCCTTCGTGGTGCTGCCCGAGATCATGGGCCGTGGGGGCGGCAATCTCCCCAATGGTCAGGCGGGCGGCTTCCTCGGCAAGGCCCAGGATCCCTTCGCGCTGATGGCCGATCCTTCGCGGCCCAACTTTCGTGTGCCTGATCTCCTGCCCCCCGATCAGATCTCGGTGGCCAGGCTTGACCGTCGACGCAAGATGCGGGAGATCGTGGAGGGGGCCGCGACACAGTTTGAGGCGAGCGAAGACGCACGGCTCCTCGACGAGAATTTTCAGGCCGCCTACAGGCTGATGACAAGCCCGCAAGCCCGCGAGGCCTTCGACCTCGCCAAAGAGCCTCAAGCGGTCCGCGAGCGCTACGGCATAAACCGCTTTGGCCAATGCTGCCTGCTCGCCCGTCGGCTCGTGGAGAACGGCGTGCGGTTCGTGACGATCAACACGTTTCTGACCGTCTTCGACGAGATCACCTGGGACATCCACGGCTCGAAGCCGTTCACATCGATCGAGGGCATGAAAAACATCGTCTGCCCGATGTACGACCAGGCCTACAGCGCACTGATCGAAGATCTCCACCAGCGTGGCCTGCTCGAAGACACACTCGTGGCGGGGCTTTCGGAGTTTGGTCGCACGCCGAAGGTCAACCCAGCCGGCGGCCGCGATCACCACCCGCAGTGCTTCACCTGCTCGTTTGCCGGCGGCGGCGTGAAGGGAGGGCGAGCCATCGGGGAGAGCGACACGATCGGCGCGTTCCCTGCAGAGCGGCCTGTGCGGCCAGGCGAGATCGTGGCCACGATCTTTCATTCGCTCGGCCTCGATCACCAGATGCACCTTCCCGGCCCCGCCGGCCGGCCGTTCGCGCTCACGGACTTCGGCACGGATCCGATCAAGGAGCTGTTTGCATGAGGCCCCGTGTGCTCGCCTGGCTCATGGTCTGTGCCGCGGTGGCGCGAGGCGAGGAGCCGAGCTTCCAACTCGACGTGATGCCGATTCTCTCGAAGGCAAGCTGCAACGGTGGCGGCTGCCACGGCGCGATCGCAGGCAAGGCAGGCTTCAGGCTTTCGCTCTTTGGTTATGACCCGGCGAGCGACTACCTCACGATCACGCGCGAGGCGCGGGGTCGTCGCGTCGATCTCCAGGAGCCGGGGGCGAGCCTCCTGCTCACGAAGCCGACGACGGCGCTGCCACACAAAGGAGGCAAGCGGCTCGACGTTGGCAGCGACGACTACCAGACGATCGCCGATTGGATCGAGGCAGGCTGCCCCAGTCCGCTCGCCAACGAAAAAAAGCTCGTCGGCATCGACCTGGGGCCGCGCGAGAGCACCGCAGCCCCTGGCCAGACCGTCACGCTTGCAGTGACCGCCCGCTACGACGACGGCTCAACCCGCGATGTCACGCGCTGGGCCAGGTTCACGTCCGCCGACGAAACGGTCTCCATGGTCGATCCAGCGGGGAGCGTGAGCGTGATCGGCCACGGCGCGGGGGCCGTGACGGCCTGGTTCTCCTCGCAGATCGCTGTCGCCAACATCATCTCGCCGTTTCCGCACGCGGTGTCGCCGGCAACCTATACGTCCGCTCCGCGGGCCAATGTTATTGATGAGCTCAACCTCGCCCAGCTCGCTCAGCTCCACCTCAAGCCGTCGCCGCCGTGCGACGAGGCGACGTTTCTCAGGCGGGCTTTTCTCGACACGATCGGCCGGCTGCCGACACCGGAGGAAGTTCGCGAGCACCTCGCCGACCGCTCGCCGAAGAAGAAAGAGCGGCTCGTAGCGTTGCTCCTCGCGCGGCCCGAGTTCGTCGACTACTGGGCGTATAAATGGTCTGACATCTTGCTCGTGACCGGGGCGAAGCTGCGACCGAAGGCGGTCGATGCCTACTACGGCTGGATCCGTGACCGTGTGGCGGAGAACATGCCGTGGGACCAGTTCGTTCGAGAGGTCGTCACGTCACGCGGGTCGAGCCTCGAGCACGGGGCCACCAACTTCTTCGCGGTTCATCAGGATCCGGAGACGGTGGCAGAGAACGTGGCCCAGGCATTCCTGTCGCTCTCGATCAACTGCGCGAAGTGCCACAACCACCCGCTCGAAAAATGGACCAACGACCAGTACTACTCGTTCGCAAACCTCTTCGCTCGCGTGCGGGCGAAAGGCTGGGGGGACGGTGCCCGCGAAGGCGATGGCGCGCGAACGCTTTTTGTCGAGTCGCGCGGCGATCTTCTCCAACCGAAGACAGGGAAGCCACGCCCCCCGGCACCGCTTGACGCCGAACCCTTGCCGATGGACGACACCGGCGATCGCCGTGAGCCGCTTGCGCGCTGGCTCACGTCTCCCGACAACCCCTACTTCACCAGGGCGATCGTCAACCGCGTGTGGGCGAACTTTTTTGGAGTTGGCCTCGTGGAGCCCGTCGACGATCTCCGATCGACGAACCCCGCGAGCAACGAGAAGCTGCTGGCGGTGCTCTCTACGTTCACGAAGGAACAGGGCTATGACCTCAAGGCCCTCATGCGGCTTATTCTGCTCTCGGAGACGTATGCACGGTCGAGCATGCCCGAGCCAGAGAACCGCGACGACCGGCGGTGGTTTTCCAGGGCGTATCCCAAACGGCTCATGGCAGAGGTGCTCGCCGACGCGATTGCCGACGTGACGGGTGTGCGTGAACGCTATACCGAGGTTGTCCGGGCCGACGGCTCCACCGAAAAAGTGGGGGGCTACGCCGACGCGCGGGCCATCGGGCTTCGAGACTCGGCCGTGAAGAACGCATTCCTCGATACGTTCGGCCGCAATCCGCGGGAGATCACGTGCGACTGCGAGCGGTCGAACCAGCCGAGCCTCGTGCAGGTGCTCAATTTGTCCAACGGCTCCACGCTCAACGACAAGCTCGCCGCGAAGGCGGGGTGGATCACGCAGACCCTGGCGACCGAGCCCTCCCCCCAGCAGCTCGTTGTTGACGCCTGGGTTCGGGTGCTCTCGCGAACACCCACCGACGCCGAGCGAAAGCCTTTTGAAGAGATGCTGACGGCCGCGAAACCGGAGGAGAAGCGCGGCATCGTCGAAGACATGTATTGGGCGCTGCTCACGAGCCGCGAGTTCTTATTCAGGCACTGAGCGATGACGACACGAATCATGAGTTTCGTTCTCGCGGCAGCCGCGGTTCCCGCCCTTGCCGCGCCTGGATATGAGCGCGAAATTGCGCCGATCCTTCGGACGTACTGCGCCGGTTGCCACAACGATCGCGAAGCCGAGTCGGAATTCTCGGTCGAGCGGTTTGCGTCGCTCCGCAAGGGGGGCGCGGAAGCGGGCGACCCAATCGCGCCGGCCGACGTGGCCGCCTCGGTGCTCATCCAGCGGATCGTCAGCAAGGGCGCCGACCACATGCCGCCGGACGATGAGCCACAGGTTCCGGCCACGGAATTGGCCACACTCGAGGCCTGGATCGCTGCGGGCGCCCACGGGCCGGCCATCGACGCCTCGATTCTCGAGACGCTGACGGTGCCGGCGCTTCCGGCTTACCAAGGCACGAAGCCGGTAACAGCCGCCGCCCTCGCGCCTGACGGCAAGCGGCTTGCGGTCGCCCGCGGTCGTTCGATCGAGATCATGCCTGTCGAAATCGGGCTTGTGCTCGGCAATCCAATCACCACCTTCAACGACCTTTCGAGGAAGGTCGCGGCCGTGCACTTCACTCGGGATGGAACCAAGCTCGTAATTGCAGGGGGGATCGTGGGCCTGCGCGGCGTGGCCGAGATCCGCGACGTCGCGACAGGGAAGGTGGTGCAGGCGTTTGGCGGGCACCACGATCTGCTTTATGACGCCGAGCTTTCGCCGGACGAAAAGACGCTTGCAACGGCAGGCTACGACCGATCTGTCAAGCTCTGGAACGTGGCCGACGGATCACTCGAGCGCTCGATCGATGTTCATAACGGTGCCGTCTTTGACCTCGCCTGGCATCCATCGGGAAAACTTTTTGCCTCGGCGAGCGCCGACGAAACCATCAAGCTCTGGCGGGCGCGTGACGGCCTGCGACTCGACACGTTGAGTCAGCCGCAGGGCGAGGTCACAAGCGTCGCCTTCACGCCCGACGGTGGCCACGTGATCGGGGTGGGCCGCGACAAGCGGATCCATATTTGGAAGCTCGTGTCGCTTGATGCGCCGGCGATCAATCCGCCGGTCCACTCGCGGTTTGCCCATGAGGCGCCGATCGTGACCCTTGCTCTTTCCCCCGATGGCCGACGGCTCGTGACGACCGCGGAAGACCGCTCGCTCAAGTCCTGGACCGTGCCGGATCTCATGCCGGAACACGACTTCGCAGGGCAGAGCGATCTGGTAGTGGCGGTCGTTCCCCAGGGGCGTGAGGGATTTCTTCTCGGCCGAATGGACGGCTCGCTCGATCGGCTCGACGTGCCCGACGTTGCCAGGCCCGTCGCCGTCGTTGCGGGGCCGCGTGCTGCTGGCACCGCGATCACGGCTGAATCAAAAACCCCCGCTGCCGACATTCCCGTCGCGAAGGTTAGCGAGGTCGAACCCAACGACGGAGCCGCAGAGGCCCAGGCAGTTGTCGTCCCCGCATCGGTATCGGGCTCGATCAGTTCCCCTGGCGATTCCGACTGCTTTCGGTTTACGGCACGAGCCGGCAAGCCACTCGTGCTCGAGGTGATCGCAGCCTCGGGCAACCCGAAATCCGCGCTCGACTCTCGGATCGAGATTCTCGACGCTGCAGGCCAGCCGGTGGAGCAGGTCGTCCTCCAGGCGGTCCGCGACTCATGGATTACGTTTCGTGGGAAGGACTCCACCACGAGTGACGATTTCCGCGTGCAGAACTGGGAAGAGATGGAGCTCGATGAGTATCTCTTTCTGGGTGGCGAAGTCGTGAAGCTCTGGCTCTACCCGCGGGGCCCCGACTCGGGCTTCATGGTCTACCCAGGATTCGGTAGCCGTCACACATTCTTCCACACCTCAGCCATCACCCACGCCCTCAACGAGCCGGCCTGGATCGTGGAGCCGCTGCCTCCGGGTGCCACGCCCGTGCCGAACGGCCTGCCGGTCTTCCGGATTCCATACGAGAACGACGACGAGCCGACCCGCCGGCTCGGCACCGACTCGCAGGTTATCTTCACGCCCCCGTCCGACGGCGAGTATGTCGCGCGAGTCACGGATGTTCGCGGCTTCGGAGGCTCGACAGGCTTTCATTACACGCTTGCGATTCGACCGCCGAGTCCGTCGTTTACGGTGGGCATGGACGGCAAGAATCCGAAGGTAAGCCCCGGCAGTGGCCGCGAGGTGATGTTCACGGCCACCCGCATCGAGGGCTACGACGGGCCGGTGCGAATCGAGATCGACAATCTTCCGAAGGGCTTCACGTTTCATGGGCCGATCGATATTGAGGCTGGTCAGCGTCGTGCCTGGGGCGTGCTCTCCGCAGCCGTTGATGCTCCCGACCCTGATGCGGGCGCCGATCAGGCGGTGCGGGTGCGGGCGGTCGCAAAGGTCAATGGCCTTGAAGTGGTGCAGGAGCTTGGCACGCTCGGCGACATCCAGCTTGGCGGCAAGCCGAAGGTCACAGTCGAGATTCTGCCTGGCGGCGATTCGACGGGCGGAGGGCAGGCAACGCGTGCGTCGCAGAACCCTGGCGAGACAGAAAAACCCTTGGAGCCGCTGGAATTCGTGATTCGACCGGGCGAGACGATCACAGCCAGGGTGCGGGCTACTCGGCATGACTTCAAGGGCGGAATCGAATTTGGCAAGGAGGAGGCCGGCCGCAACCTGCCGCACGGCGTGTTTGTAGACAATATCGGGCTCAATGGGCTTCTCATCGTC
>JANNSZ010000066.1:0-7591 GCA_031403195.1 Planctomycetota bacterium
GACATGGCACGGGCAGCCCCTCGCGGAGTTGAGTACGCTGCTAGTTCTCACTCAGCAAAGACCCAGATCGAACAACACGAGGAAGTCCGCTTTGGTTCTCCCTGCCAACACATACGAACTACCGCCGTTTTCGCATGGGCTCAATGGGTGGTTCATGGCCTATGTGCGGCGGTATCTCCGGAAGCATTTTCATGCGGTGCGGCTGCTCACCCAGGAGGACGGTGGGGTTGGGTTCCCCGATGTCGATGACGAGCCGCTCCTCGTGTACACGAACCATCCTGGGTGGTGGGATCCGCTCGTGTTTTTGTTCCTCGGAGCCCGGGGCTATCCCGGCCGCATGAGCTACGGGCCGATCGATGCCGCGGCGCTCGGAAAATACAAGTTTCTCTCGCGGATCGGATTCATTCCGATCGAGCCCGGCACCTGGAAGGGTTCGGCGACGTTCCTCCGAATGGCACGCGTAGCCCTCGCTCGGAGCGACGTGATCTTGTGGATCACCGCCCAGGGTGAGTTTGCGGATCCACGCGAGCGGACCGTTGAGATCAGGCCGGGAGTGGGGCATGCTGTGGCTGCAGCCGCTCGTGGGATCGTCGTGCCGCTGGCCATCGAGTACCCGTTCTGGAACGAGCGGCTTCCGGAGGCGGTGGCGGCGTTTGGAACACCGCTGCGGATTGCCGATGCGACGGCCCGCTCTGCGGAGGCGTGGACCGATGTCCTGGCACGCGAACTTGTGGCAACCCAAGATCGCCTTGCAGCCGCTGTGATGAGCCGTGTTCCCTCACGGTTCACAACGCTCTTGTCGGGCAAGGTGGGTGTGAGTCCTGTCTATGACACGGTCCGAAGGATCGGCGCCTGGGTGCGGGGGCGGCAGTTCGATCCTTCGCATGGGGGTGATGCAGGAGGCGGCCCGTGACGCCAATGGTCCTCTTGGTCCTGGCATGGGTGGGGCTCGTGCTCGCTGCGATTCCCGCCGTTCTCACGTTCACGAACCTCAGACTCTTCAGGCCACCGCCCTCGGCCCCTGTCGGCCGAGTTCCAAAGGTGTCGGTGCTGGTGCCGGCTCGCAATGAAGCGCGGGCGATCGGTCGGCTCATCACAGACGTGCGTGCGAGCACGGGCGTCGATCTCGAGCTTGTGGTGCTCGATGACGCGAGTAACGACGGCACGGCGGAGATCGTCGCGCAGCACGCCGAGGCCGACGGACGCGTGCGGCTTGTTCGTGGCCAGCCGCTCCCTGTCGGATGGTGCGGCAAACAGCATGCCTGCTGGCAACTGTCGCAGGCGGCCCGCCACGACACCTGGGTCTATCTCGATGTCGACGTGAGGGTGAGCCCCGATGCTATTGCCCGGGCCGTTGCATTTCTCGACACGCAAGGCGTGGCCCTCGCGAGTGGGTTTCCACGGCAGGAGACATCCGCGGTGCTCGACTGGCTCCTCCTACCTCTCATCCACTACGTGCTCGTGGGCTATCTCCCACTCGACCGCGCGCGGCAGGTGAACTCCCCGAGCTTGGCTGCGGGATGCGGCCAGCTGTTCATCACTCGCCGAGCAGACTACGAGCGAGCAGGGGGGCATTCGGCGATTCGAGCCTCGCTGCATGACGGCGTGAAGCTGCCCCGCGACTACCGCCGCGCCGGGCTCAGGACCGACATTTTTGATGCAACGGAGATCGCGTCATGCCGAATGTATTCCACGAGCCGAGACGTTTGGCGTGGTCTCTCGAAAAATGCCACGGAGGGGATCGGCTCACCCGCCACGATCCTCCCTTTTACGATCCTGCTCGGTGGCGGCTCGGTTATGCCCGTTGTCGTTGCCGGCATCGGTCTCGCGACAGGTTTCGCAGACTGGTCGGTGGGTGGCCCTGCTGTTGCACTGGCCGGAGTCGCGGTCTCGTACCTCCCTCGGATCTTCGATGCGAGCCGGTTCAGGCAGAGTTTCTCAAGCGCGCTGGTGCACCCGATCGGTGTCATGGTGTTTCTTGTGATTCAGTGGGTCGCCCTTCTCCGCAAGACCCTGGGCCTCCAGACGACCTGGCGGGGTCGCACCCTCGCCCCGCAGTAGCGGCAGCGTAGACCGTGAAATAGATGCGCCGCACGATGCGGCGGTCGCCGACCATGGCACACCTCGGCTTTGCCATCGGTCGGCCAAGTGGAAAAAGGCCATGGATGGCTGTTTCCACGAAAAACCCGCCAGCATCAACAGTGGCAGGCCAGCCTGCGGGCCAGCGTCACTCGCTCGATCGCCTCGGAGGTCGTGGCAGCCGTGGCCGTGAGATGGCCCATTTTGCGACCTTTTTTCGGCTCGCTCTTGCCGTAGAGATGCAATCCTACGCCAGGCACCGCGAGGGCCGCAGCCCAGTCGGGCTCCCGTGGGGCTCCCGCGGGATCGTCGCCCCAGCAGTCACCGAGGAGATTGGCCATAGCTGCCGGAGTCACTTGGCGTGTTGAGCCAAGCGGGAGCCCGCAGATGGCCCGCACCTGTTGTTCGAACTGACTCGTTTCGCAGCCTTCGATCGTGAGATGTCCCGAGTTATGGGTTCGCGGGGCAATCTCGTTGATGAGGACGTGACCGCCCTTGGTCACAAAGAATTCCACGCAGGCGACGCCCACCACATCGAGTGCCGCAAGCACGCGCGTGGCAGTGTCCGTCGCCGCGGCGAGAATATCTTCCGGCAGTTCAGTAGGCACGCTCGAGACATCGAGGATGTGATTCGCATGGGCGTTGCGGGACGGCGCGAAGGCAACGGTCGTCCCGTCACGGCCGCGAGCCGCGACGACTGAAATCTCGCAGTCGAAATCAACCCAGGCCTCGAGGACGCATTCCCGCGCGCCGTCGGGACCTTCGCCCACCGCCGCCCACGCCCGCAGCACATCGTCTGCCGAGTTGATTTTTGCTTGGCCCTTACCGTCGTAGCCAAACGACGCGGTCTTGAGGACTGCCGGAAGGCCTATCTCCTGCACCGCTGCGACGAGCTCGTCGCGCGATGTCACAAGGCGATGCGGTGCGCAGGCGAAGCCATGCCTCACCAAAAAAGCCTTTTCTCGGCCACGGTCCTGCGTGGTGAAGAGCACCCGCGGGTGGGGCCGCACGGGCACGACCGCCGCGAGTGCGTCGCCTGCCGTCGCCGGCACGTTCTCAAACTCGAACGTGACGACATCGAGCCCCTTCGCCACCCCTGCCAAGAAAATTGGATCGTCATACGAGCCGATGTGCAGTCTGTCGCAGTGCCGCGCGGCGGGGCAGTCGGCCACGTCGCTGATGGCCTCCACGCGGTAGCCCATCCGTCGGGCCGCCCTGGCGAACATGCTCCCAAGTTGCCCGCCGCCAAGGATGCCGAGGGTTGCGCCCGGCAGGATGATCGGCTGGGCTCCATCGATGGGACTGCCTGCGGGCGGCATCACGACCGCTCCGTGGCCTTGGCGGCCAACGCAGATTCGTCCGACAGATCATCCTGGAGCACACGAGCCGTTTGTTCTGCCCGATAGGAGAGAAGCTTGTCTCGGAGCAGCGCATCCTCGAGGGCGAGAATCGAGACGGCCAGCAGCGCCGCATTGGCCGCCCCAGCAGGGCCGATGGCCAGGGTTCCCACAGGCACGCCGGCCGGCATCTGCACGATCGACAGCAATGAATCCATCCCGCGAAGCATCGATGACTCAACAGGCACGCCGAGGACGGGCAGGTGGGTCTGGGCCGCGAGCATCCCAGGCAGATGCGCGGCGCCACCAGCTCCGGCGATGATCACACGAATGCCACGGGTCGCTGCCGAGGTGGCAAAGTCAGTGAGCTTGGCCGGTGTGCGGTGGGCCGAGACGATTTCGCAGATGTGCGGCACCCCAAATTGGTCAAGCAGCTCTGATGCCCGACGGAGGGTTGGCCAGTCGGACCGGCTGCCCATGACGACACCAACGAGTGGAGCAGGGGCTGCGGCAGGAGGCACGGTTCGATTCCTTGAAGGACTACGCCGTGGGGCGAAGGGATCTTCGACAGGCTGCGAAACCCACGTATCTTGCTCACGAGTTGCCCGTGAATCAAGGTGAGGCCATGCCCCGCGCACTTCCCGACGTTCTCAGAATCGAATGGCCAGCGGGCCATGAGTCGCCATCGGCAACGACCGATGCGGCGCTCGACCGTGCGGCTGCAATCCTCCGTCGCGGTGGACTCGTAGCGATCCCGACCGAGACCGTGTATGGCCTGGCGGCAAACGCGCTCGACGAAGAAGCCGTCGAAGGCATCTTTCGTGCGAAGGGCCGCCCGGCATCCAATCCACTCATTGTTCACGTTGCCGACCAGGCAATGGCACATTCGCTTGCGTCTCACTGGCCTCCAGCGGCTACGGCCATTGCGGATGCATTCTGGCCTGGCCCGGTCACCGTCGTTGTGCCGCGCGCGGCCTGCGTCCCGGCGATCGTGACAGCTGGGGGCGAGACCGTGGCCCTCCGTTGCCCGGCCCACCCGCTCGCCCGCCGGCTCATCGAGCGGGCAGCGATGCCGCTGGCCGCCCCAAGCGCGAACCGTTCGGAGCGGCTGTCGCCGACTACGGCCCACCATGTCATCGAGAGCCTCGGCAACCGTGTCGAGCTGATCCTTGACGCCGGTCCCTGCGAACAGGGGATCGAATCAACGGTAGTCGATTGCACAACCACCCCGCCTCGCATTCTGCGACCTGGACCGTTGGGCCGGGCTGCCATCGAGGCAATCGTAGGAGGCATGCAGGACGTCAGAGGAACTCTCACCCACGTCGCCGAGCGGTCGCCTGGGCAGCGAGACCGCCACTATTGCCCACGGACACCGCTGGAACTTCCGGCTGACCCGCCGGCGCGGGTTGCCGCGCTGCTTGCCTCCGGTCAGCGAGTGGGTTGGCTCCTCCTTTCGAGTGGAGATGCCGCGCGTGGCCTCGCGTCGTCTCGCGACCTCGTGGCCGTGCCTATGCCGAGCGAGGCAGCCGCCTACGCCCGCTGCCTCTACGCCACGCTTCACGCCCTTGACCAGAGGCAGCTTGACCGAATCGTGGTTGACGCGCCGCCGTGTGATGAATCGTGGCATGCTGTGGGCGATCGCCTTGGCCGAGCCGCGTGGGAACGGCAGGCGCCGTGACGTGTGTCACGCTGCCGCAGTGAGAATCTGACGCAGCGCGGCATCGATGACGGGCTCCTGAAACTGGAATCCCGTCTCAATCGCCACCTTCGGGATCACTTTTTGCGACGCAAACAACACCTTGGCAAATTCTCCAAACAGGAGTCGCAGGCCGAGGTACGGCGCCGGCATAAAGGCTGGCCGATGGAGTGCCCTTCCAAGCGCCTTGGTGAAGTCGCGATTGCGGACAGGGTGCGGAGCGGAGGCGTTCATGGGGCCACGAATCGAATCGGTATGGGCAGCATGGATGTAGAGCCTCGCGAGATCATCAACATGAATCCAGGGCATCCACTGCTGGCCGCTGCCGAGCGGCCCGCCAGCCCCGAGCCGAAAAGGCGTCAGCATCTTGGCTAGTGCTCCTCCTCGTGCCCCGAGCACAATGCCCGTCCGTACGGTCACAACACGGACACCGGTTTCCTCAGCGGCAAGTGCCTCTTTTTCCCATTCCATGCAGACATCGGCCAGAAAATCATTTCCGGGCCCCGACGTTTCGATGAGCTCTTCCTCGCCACGGTCGCCGTAGTAGCCCACTGCGGAGGCAGAGACGAGCACACGCGGCCGCTGCGCCGCGCGGCGGATGCCTTCCACGAGGTGACGGGTGCCCACGACTCGGCTCTCGCGAATCCGTGCCTTTTGGGCTGCTGTCCACCGACCCTCGGCGACGGATTCGCCGGCGAGATGCAGCACGATGTCGACCCCGTCAAAGGCTTCAGGGGGGGGTGGACCGTCCATCGGCTCCCACGAGAGCACGCGGCCCGTCGCGGCGCCGACGGCTCGCTGGGCCCGTGACTGGTCTCGCGAGAGGACGATTGGGTGGTCCAGCAAAGGCAGAAGCCGCTGGCCTACGAAGCCGGTGCCACCAGTGACGAGGGCCTTCATGGACGCTCTCCTAGGAAAGTCATTTGGGAAGACCTCACAGAGGGATTCTTCCACGCGTGGCTAGAGCAAAGCGCTCCCGGAGTATAGACATTGGGGGCCCACTGGCCACGTCACCAGTTCACTGCCTTTTGTGATCAGCTTCCGACTCCCGCCGCGCGGCTCCCTCCACCGCGATCTCACCGTCAGCACGATCGATGCCGCCGCGTACAGCGTGATGGTGGGCTGTGGCGAGACGTATTTTCCATTGTTCGCGCTCGCCGTAGGCTCGGGACCACTCGTGGTGGGCATGGTAGCGAGTGTGCCACTGCTCATCGGCGCGGTCGTCCAATTGGCTTCACCATTGGCGATCCGCAGGATTGGCGGCCACCGTCGTTGGGTCATCCTGTGCACGACGATTCAAGCGACGAGCTTCGTGCCCCTGGTATGGTGGGCCATCCGTGGCGAGGCCGCTGCCTGGCAGCTCCTTGTGGCCGTGAGCCTGTATTGGGCCTCCGGGATGGCGGCGGCTGCCGCGTGGTACACCTGGATGGCGGGGCTCGTGCCGGGCCGCATGCGCGCCGTCTACTTCGCACAGCGGAACCGCGTTGCGCAGGCAGCGGTACTCGTGGCGTTCGTCGCGGCGGCGCTCCTGCTCCAGGCCGAGGACGAGAAAGACACCCCGCTGATCGGCTTTGCGATCCTCTTTGCGGTCGCGGCGATCGCCCGCCTGCTGTCTGCCGTATGCCTCGTGGGCTGTCGCGAGCGACGCACACAGCCATCGGGTGGACCGCTGGCTTCCCTCGGGCTCGGGGCCCGCATCCGCGCCGGCTGGCAGGACCTACGGTCCGGCGAGGGAGGCCGGCTCGTGCTCTTTCTCTGCTGCTTCAGTTTCGGCATCCAGATGGCAGGACCCTATTTCACCCCCTACATGCGCGACCTGCTCGGCTTTCGCTACTGGCAGTATCTGCTCGTGGTAGCCGCCGGGTTTTTGGTGAAGGCCCTGCTGTTGCCGACAATAGGCCAGCTTGGTTCACGCCTGGGCCCCTGGCGGCTCCTGCGGTATGCCGGCTTGGCGATCGTTCCGCTGTCGTTGCTGTGGCTGCCAAGTCATGACGTTGGCTGGCTAGTCTGCGTGCAGCTGCTTGCCGGCACGTGCTGGGCAGCCTACGAGCTGGCCGTCGGCCTTCTGCTCTTTGAAGTGGGCGGGAATCGCGACCGCGGCAACCTGCTCGGCGTGTACAACCTCGGTGTCGCCATCGCCACCGTCGCCGGCGCCGCATGCGGAGGCTTGATTCTCCGCTGGCTCGGAGAAGACCGATTCGCCTACTCGGCCGTATTCGCCGCGTCGTGCATCCTGCGGGCATTGGCCATTCCACTGCTTCTCCGCATCCGCCCGAAGGCATGATGCAGGCCGCCGTGTTCAGCCGGCCGGCTGACGAGCTTCGTTCACGAGGCTGTCAAGAAAGTTGCGAGCCTGACCGTAGTCGCCAGCCCGGTACTCCGTGACACGTTTCTGAAGGACTTCAACGAACTGCGAGATGGTCGTCTCAATCGTCTTGAAGTCGTCGTATCGGATGCTCCCGCCAGACGCAGCCCGCCG
>JANNSZ010000067.1:0-5191 GCA_031403195.1 Planctomycetota bacterium
GCTGTTGGTGCCTGCGACGCGAGGGACCGGACAGTCGGTGCGGTTCCGGCCATGGATTGGCACCGGCAGGTTGTCTTCACCGAAGGCAATAACGCCTCGGCGAAGAGCGCGAATGGGCCGCTTGCCCCACATTTGTTCCTCGAACTCGAGGCCAACAAAAATTCCCAGTCGCAGCACGAGCTGCCGGATCGTCTGGCCAGCCTTCGCATCGGTCGCCAATGATGCCAGGTTGTCGAGTGTCGCCATGAGGGCCTCGACCTGCTCCTCGGGGGTTGAGGCCGCCGCGGCTTCCGCCACAAGGCCTGAGCCCGTCGCCCTGTCAAATCCCACGTGCTTGCACTTGGGCCGGGTTTCGATGGGGACCACACGCGACCACTCCCGCTGCGAGCCTTCTACGTGTATCCCTGCGTGCAAGGCGAGGGGATGAGATTGCGAGGTATCGGCGGCCTGGCCAGTTGCCGAGCGACACGCGACGGACCTATGCTTTCAGCATGGCAACTGCCGCTGAATATGTGACGATTGACGAACATGGCGTGATGCGAGTGGGCTCCACCCATCTCATGCTCGACTCGATCATCGCGTCCTTTCACGCAGGTGCCTCGGCAGAAACGATCGCCCAGGAATTCCCCAGTGCCTCTCTCGAGGAAATCTACGGCGCGATCGCCTACTATCGCGGGCACCGAGAACAGGTAGACGCCTATCTGACCCGACAAGACGAGACGTGGCGGCAGGCCTGCGAGGCCTCCGAACGCACCGCGACACCCGTCGTCGCGCGCCTGAGAGCAGAGGCAGCGCGTCGTGGAATCGGCCGGTCATGACCCGGCCGCGGTTCCTAAGAATAGGACGGCCAAAGGCACCTCGGCAGCGTGGTGACGGTTGCTGAGCATAGCGGGGCGGGTGTGGGGCTGTTTTCCTGGGTGACGAATGGCTTCTGAGTGGCCGGAATTCGCGCGCCTTAGCGCTGCTTTTCACTGGTGGCGCAGTCCGCTCCCCAGTGCCCGTGCGGAGGCGTTTCAGAGTGAGTGGATGTCGATCATTGGAAGCTCGTCGGGCGAGGCCTGCATGAGATCACGGTCGTCGTGGGCCTGCACGAGCTCATGCCACTCGGTCGGCGGCCCACGCGCAGGCGAGACCGGTGGCGGCTCGACCGGTTCGCCGACGTGCGCGAGGATCTGCTTCACGCTTGCGAAGCCATCCTGGCCTTCGCAAGCGTGCGAACCTCCGGTTCGAAGTGAGCCGGCTCCTGCCGGCCGTTGGTCGAACTGCGCACCGAAGGCAATGAGCCGGATGTCGCCGCCACATGCCGGGCACACCAGTGGAAACGCCTCAGCAATCCGTGCGAGGAGCTTCGCCCACGCGAGGCGGGAGGTGTCGTGCGAGCGCTTCTGCGGCTCAGTGTCGACACCGCCAGCGGGCGGCCCCGATTGCCCCAACTGGCCGGTCGCCTTGCCCACCGCCTTCCCGACATTCCCGATCGCCAGCGCCGTCACGAGTGGCCGCAGTGGATGATTCGGTGCGAACACACCGTGATACCGGTGCCGGTGCTTTCGACGTGGCGGCACCATATCCGCGAGTCGAGCGTCGCGACCGCCGATGACGGCGAGCCGTTCGAGTGCGAACGCGGGCCGGGCACAATACCGCACGGGTCGCGACGCTCGACTCAGGTCTGCCGTTACCCGCCGAGCAATTACATCGAGATCATGGCGCCCATCGGCCCCACGCCGATCGACATGCGACGCGGCGGCACGTCCGAGAAGGGGGGCGATCCGCCACCCTGCCGGTATGGGGAATGGGCAGGTGCCGAACAGACCCGCGCTGCAGCCGCCTGGGCCGCCGCAGCACTCGCCTGCCGGTTCGCTGTAGCGCGATCGACCTGCGTGCCCCGCTGCGTTTCGAAGCCACGCTGGCGGTTCTGCAACGCCGCTCGCTTGCGATCGATCCGCTGAATCTCCTCCCAGAGTTGGGCGGCGTTCATCTCCAGCACGTTGGGGATGTTGCGGAGCTCCTGGGCCCGCCTCGCGTCGGACATCGCCGAGAGATATTCGCCTAGCCAGGCCTTGGCATCCCGGGCTTCGGGGGTCTTGAGCAGGTCGAGTTTCCGCGAGATCGAATCGATGAGGTATTCGAGCTCATACGACGACATTGCCGCCACACGTTCGTTGAACCGCACCTTGATCCGCTGCACCTCGGCGGGTGGGTAAATCACCTGGGTCGTCAGCCAGTTCCCCAACTCCGTGATCGCCTCCTGCCACCGCGGACCGTGCATGATGTCGGCCTTCCGCGCGAACTCTCCGTCGTCTTCCATCGCCATCGAAACTGGAATCTCGGTCGCGGGCTCCGCAGCCCAGGCCCGCACCCCGTCGCCCGTCCCTGCCGGCCACGCCGCCACAACCCAGCCGACAAGAACGGTGGCCAGCCAGACCGACTGTTGCGGCCAGACCGCCGCTAAGGCTTTTCGAACCCGCTCTACCGACCCCCAGCGGCCTCCGAATCGAACCAATTTCATCGTGCGGCCCTCCCCGGCTTGCGAACCCAGGTCGCCCGTACAGGCCGCCCTTCGTCCGCCTCGATCGGCTTCGGCATCGTCCGCCAGACCCACCGATCCTTCCCGTCATAGCTGAAAATGTTGACGGAACTCGTCTGCGTGCCGTCGGGCAGCACGGCGGTGCTCCGCACGACCCAGGAGTCCCCGTCACGAAACCAGACAGCATCGCCCCTGCTGCCGTCGGTCGAGAAGCTCCAGGAGCAGATCCGGTTCACGAGCGGATTCCAGCCGATCCGCTGTTGCACCTCGACCGGTGCCACGTCCGCATCAGCGGCCTCCGGCAGCGCGCGGATCTCCCGAACCAGAAACGTTCGCCTGGCATCCCAGCGCACCGTCATCTCCATCGCGGCCGTCCGGGCGTCTGCGGCTTGTGCTTCCGTGACGAGCACCCAGTCGCCGACCATCCAGTCGAGATCCGCAAGGGTATCGGCCTGCGGGGCGATCGGCCGCTCCGCTTCGCGAACACCGGCCAGCTTCCACGCATCGCCCTGCCGCACCCATACCGCCGTAAACCAGCCTTCGAGCGGAATCGTCGTGCCCGGAAGAACCACGTCCACCGCGCCGTCCTCGAGTGCCACGTCCCGCGTGATGAAGCGGAGCCTCGTTTCCCCCACGCGAAACTCTGGGCGTTCACCAGGCGCGGAATCACCGGTGCCGGCCACAGCATCGGTCGCCGACAACTGGTTACCCCAGCCGTCCACGATGTCGCCATCGGGCATCCACGACCGCTTGATCGCAGCGGCATCCCCTTTTTCGACCGCCACGCGGTAGGCAGCTGCCGCGGCACGGATCGCTGCCACGTCGGCCGGCGCGCGGGTCGCCTCGAGCGCGTCCTCAGCCGCCTGCCCGACGGCCACCATGACCGCAAGCCAGAGCACGAATCCCTCGGTCACTCTTCGCGGTTCAGGCCAACCGCGCCGGCCACGACCGCTTGCCGTTCGTCTCGAGCCCGTGTGCTGACTGTGCATGGAAACCCGCCCGTGAAATTGTGATCGTTGCTCGCAGGCAGCATACCAATGCGGTCCAGGTCTGCGCCAGGCAAGAAAAACGCTGGCCTGACGGCAGTTGTTGAGGCCGCCTGATGTGCCCTCCGCCCCTTCGGGCCGTCGCGCATCACATGCCACACCGACGGACGGAAGTGCACCGTATGGACGCGACGGCGATGATCGCCACGATCAGCGGGATTTGGTTTTCCACACGATCACGGCCAAGGTTAAAGGATAGGACGAAGGAGAGGACGGTCAACGCCACTTTTGCACCGGTGGGCCCGGCGACGATCGGCTTCTGAGCATAGCTGGTCGGGTGTGGGGCTTTCTTTCTGGTTGCCGAGTGGCCTCTGAGTCGCCGGAAATCGCGTGCGAGATCGCCCATTTTCGTGATCGATTTTCGCGATGGGCGCAGACCGGCTCCACCTCGTGCGCTTTGCAGGCACTTCAGAGTGGGTGGATATCGATGACGGGCAACTCGTCGGGAGAGGGCTGAACGACATCGCGGTCGTCATGCGCCTGCACCACCGCCACCCAACCCCTGACCCCCTCCCTAAATCCTGAGCCAGTTCTTGTGAGAGAATCCTCCTCCCCCGCGTGGGGGTTGAAAGGGTTCTCCGATAAAGAAGCGACACAGTGCAGAGCAGATTGTGGGCTTGCTGCGGCAGGCTGACGTGGATCTTGGGAAGCATGAATGTGCCGGATGTCTGCCGACGGCTGGGCGTGAGCCAGCAGACGTACTCCCTTGGCGAACGAAGTTCGGCGGGATGGATCCGAAGATGGCGAAGCAGCTTCAGGAGCTCCAGAAGGAGAACTCGAGGCTGAAGAGGCTGGTAGCGGATTAGGCTTTGGACATGTTGATCCTCAAGGAGGCCGCCCGCCCACACGCTTGCGTGCCGGAGGTCAACTGACTTGCCCCGAGCGTCGTCGTCGGACGGTGGAATCCGTCCGGCAGACCTTGGGGCAGGAGCAGGTCTCGGAGCGAAGAGTCTGTCGAGTGCTCGGCCAGAACCGAGGCACGCATCGGCACCGTCCCAGGAAGGTTGACGGCGACCGCGAACTGCTTGCCGTGATGAGGAAGATTGTGGAGTCGTTCCCTCGATACGGGAGCGAACGGACGCATCAGATTCTGACGGGCCCGGATGCGTTCGGCGGGTGGCGAGTGAACATCAAGCGGGTGCATCGGATCTGGAAGGAGGAGCACATGCAGGTGCCGAGAAAGCAGCGAAAACGCCGGAGATTACCGGGAATGAGTGCCAATGGGTGCGTTCGTCATCGGTCGACACACCGGAACCATGTGTGGAGCTACGACTTCCTGACGGAGCGCACGGAGGACGGCAGGCAGCTTCGGATTCTGGTGGTGATCGACGAGTTCACGCGGGAGTGCCTGGCGATCGAGGTCGGCCGATCGTTCACTGCTCGGGACGTGATCATGACGCTCCAATACCTGTTTGCCGTGCGTGGAGCTCCGGCGTACCTGCGGAGCGACAACGGTCCGGAGTTCGTTGCGAAGGAGGTTCAGGAGTGGCTGGCAAGGGCATGCGTTCGCACGCTCTATATCCAGAAGGCGAGCCCGTGGGAGAACGGCTACGTGGAGAGCTTCAACGGGAAGCTACGTGACGAGCTGCTCGACCGGGAGTTGTTCCTGAGCCTGCCTGAG
>JANNSZ010000068.1:0-9649 GCA_031403195.1 Planctomycetota bacterium
CCCGTGGGGCCACACACCGGGCCCCTACCTCTCAAGCGAGCGCGAAGGCCGTCACCGGCCAAAACTCGAAAATGCCGCTGATCTGGCGGGATGGCTCGCTGCCCAGGGGCAGCCTGCATGGCGGGCGGCCGCGATCCGCCGCTGGCTCATTGATCGTCGGTTCTTCCACCGGCGATTGATCGGCTCATAGAGCTCGACGCCGGCTACAACCTGGCTGTCTCGCTGCATGCGGCCGCCGCCGCTAGCTGAACGAGCCCACGAGCAGGACGACGGCGAGGACCACACCCAGGACGCCCCCAAGCCAGACCGTCCAGTGGACCGTGGCTATCCCGATGGCGGCGGGGTCCTCGTGGTGGGTCGCCGCAAAAATCAGGCTCGCGAGGGCCAAGAGCGGCAGGCCAAAGAAGACGCCCGGCGCGCGCTCAGCAAATGTGGCCACCAGCGGCACGATAAGCGAAGCCGCGAGGCATAAGCTCGACATGGCGTCAGACTCCCTTCCGATCCTGGCAGGCGATCCATCGTTCCGGACCTGCGTTCCTCGTCGGATTCACAGTTCTTACCCGAGCACGGGGCAACCGTCTACTGACCTGCCTGCTTTCCGCCTGTCGTGGGGCTTGCCGCGGGATCCTCCTCCGGTTCGTGACGCAACGGCCCTGCCCAGGCGTCGTAGATCACCAGCAGGTTCAGCAGCCCAGCGATCACCGTATAGAGCGAGCCGATGTCAAACGACCGGCCAAGCCTGCGGCGCCATGCCGAATTCTGGTCACCGGGGCTCCGCGGTTTGAACTGGCGGCCAGTAAAATCCTCAGGGCCAAAGTCTGGATCACTCGCGATGATCCTCTCCCGATAGGCCTCGGACACAATCTGGCCCCGCAGGAGCGGGGGCGCAAACCAGCCGTTGCCCAGGGGTTGCTTGGCTGGGCCAGCAACGAGCGCCGACTGCACGAGTGCCGGCAAGGCGGCTATGCCGATGCCAGCCTGGCCGATGAACTCCAGCCGCCGGTCTCCAGGCCGCCACGAAGCGTAGACCACGGTGCCTCCCCCGATCCACAGGCCGGCCATCAACGTGCCCATGAGGGATACCATGAACACCGCTCCCTTGAATCGGCGACCCTGGTAGAGCTGTCCGAGCCCCGGCACGAGCCATGAGAGGAACGCCGCCACAGCGGGGTTCTTGAGGTTGATCGTGGTCCCGTCGTCGGGTGACACGGCAACGAACTGAGGAGAGGGTGCGGGTGCCCGTTGGGCCACGGTGCGATTCCTGGCTGCTGGCGACGCTGCGGACGGGGGAGTCTACGCCATGCTGAGGGGGTCCGAAACGCCCCGATTCCACACTGGTATCGGGGCTGCTACGCTGTGTCGAATTCAGGGGCCCGAGATCCTCGTGGGGACGCCGGGCGTAGACATCGCCACTGCCTTTCGAGTGTACCCACATATGCAACGCCGAATCGTGCTTGCCATTCTCGCTAGCCTGCTTCTGGTGGGTGGTCCTGGCTGCTCCGAAGGATCAAAAAAGGCCCGCCGTACGACTTCCACTTCGAAGAAGTCAAGTGGCACCAGGCTGACTGGCCCCAGCAGGCTGCCAACCCTCGGCGGATCGCCCTCGACTGCCGGCGGAAAGCGGCCAAAGGGACCGCAGACCATGGGCGGCTTCATGCTGGACGCGTGGAAGGATGACCTGAGCAATGCATCCTCCGACAAACGGATTCGCGCGGCCAACGAGCTTGCCAACATGGGCTCGTCCGCGAGGTCAGCGTTGCCGACACTCGAAAAGATGACGAGCGACAGAAACCCGCAGGTGGCGGCCGCAGCCCGGGCAGCGGTGGCCGCGATCAAGAGGTAGTCGGGGCATCAGCCCCAGAGTCGTCGCACAACGCGGACACGCGCCATCGGCTCGGATGACTCGGGCGTCGGCTCAGCCGCAGCATCGGTGGCATCGACCTCGCGCGGCGAAAGCTCACGCCACACCCGCTCGACCGTAGCGGCATCAACGCAGTCGAGTCCGCCGGCATCGGCAGCGGCCAGCGAGAGATGCGCGAGCCGTCGAATGACCTCAGGCACGCCGGTGGCGAAACGCTGAATGGTTGCCGCAGCCGCGGCCGTGAAGAGGTGCGGGGCGTGTCCAGCCCGTGCGAGACTTTCGGCCAAGTAGGCGGCGACATCCTCGGACTGCCAGGCTGGCAAGTCGATCCGCACGGCAGCCCGGTGCCGCAGCGCGTCGGGCACGCGCATCAGCCCAGCAGGCTTGGCTGTGCCCACAATCACGGTCGTCGCAAACCGCGGCTCGGCTGAGGCGACCAGCCGCGCGATGCCGGCCTGGGCGTCAGCTGGCGCCTGGTCGATGTCGTCAAACATGAGAACCGTCGGGCGGCCGAGGAGCGTGTTCTCGCGAAGATGATTTTCGAGTTTCAGCCAGGGCCGCAAGGCCTCCGCGCGACTCGCAGAATCGAGGGGCAGCCGATCGACCAACAGATCGATCCACTCGCCGTCGGGGAGTCCGGCGAGCGAGAGCACCGTCACTTCTGCACCCAACCCGCCGAGCCGACGCGCGGCTGCGAGGGTCAGATGGCTCTTGCCCATGCCCGAGTCGGCGACCACCAGCCCACAGCGCTGCCGCTCTGTGACGAGCCACTCGAGCCGGGCGAGGGCTTCCTCTTGGGCCGGACCACGATGAAATCCGGCGGGGTCAGCTGGCCCGGCAAACGGAGCCGCTGAGAATGCATCTGTTTCGCGTACCATGCGGCGGAGTGTAGCGGCAGGGCCGCCGCGGGTCATGACGAATTGGCCCGCGATTTTTGGGGCTTCGGCTGGTGCCAGGCCCCTTTGCCAATCGTCGGAAAAAGGCATGAGCGAGCGGTTCTTCGTGACGACGCCCCCGGCGTTAGGCCGGGCCGTGCTCGCTGGCGACGAGGCGCGGCACCTCGCTCGCGTGCTGCGTGCCAAACCCGGCGACATGGTCACGCTCTTCGACGGCCAGGGCATGGCATGGCCCGCGCGGGTAACCACAATCGGACGCAGCGAGGTCGAGCTCGAAGCCGGTGAGCCGGTCGTGGAGCCGCAGCATGCCGGGCCGATCCTCACGCTCGCCGTGGCGCTGCCCAAGGGCGAACGCCAGAAGTGGCTGGTCGAGAAGCTCACGGAGTTGGGCGTGGCGCGGCTCGTGCCCCTCGTGACAGAGCGAGGCGTCGCGGAGGCCACGCCCGCTGCCATCGACCGGCTCAAGCGCGGTGTGATAGAAGCCTGTAAGCAGTGCGGGCGAAACCGCCTCCTGGAGATCAGTGAGCCCACGACCGTCTCAGGCGTCGTGGCAGCGAAGCCCGCTCATGCGATAGGTCTCGTCGCCGACCCTACCGGCGGGCCACTCCCAAGGACCGCCTGGCAGACCGCTTCCGAGGTGCTCGCGCTCATCGGCCCCGAGGGCGGTTTTACCGATGCCGAATGCACCACCGCCCTCACCGTCGGTTTTCAGGCGGTGAGCCTCGGCCATCACATCCTCCGCGTGGAAACTGCAGCGGTGGCGCTGGCCGCTGCCGGCGGTTTCTGCAGCGACTCACGCCGGGCATGATGCGGTGCGCTTACTCGCCGCAGCATGCACACCGCTGGGGTACGTCAACGAGAAGGGTCGCTGAGTAGACCGTTCGATCGAACTCGGGCCCTTGCTCATCGGGGGCTTCGAGATGAGCCACGACGAGCACGAGGTTGCCGTCGTGGGGCTCAAACGAGCAGCGACCCTCGGCATCGGTCAAGCGCTCAAACACTGGATCGAACCCATCAGCAAGGACCTCGCCGCGGGGAATAAACGACACGCGATGATGCCCCAGCGGTTTCCCGCGAAACATCAGCCGCACCGCGAGCGGTTTGCCGGGCCCCGTCTCAAGGACCGGGTGCCCCTCGGGCATAAGCTCGAGGGCGTGTCCAAGCGGCTCGGCATGGGGGACACCTCCGATGGGGGCGTCGTCGAGTGCCTTCGCAGCCACAAAGTAGGCCTTCCCGCTCTTGATGCCCCGCTTCTTGCCGTGAGTGTCAATGCGTGAATGGGCCACGCAGTGGAGGCCACTGACTCCCGCAACGAACCGGGCAGACCAAAAGCCCTCCTTCGGCGCGTAACCAAGGTCGATCGCAGCGGGCACGAGGTCGGTCCGTTGGCCATCGGGCCCGATGACTTCGAGCGTGGCGCCGTCGAGCGTGGCGAGCTTGCCGGCTACTCTGAAATCGCGATGGTCGTTCCCGTGGTTTCCCAGGAAGAGATCGACATGCACTACATCGTCGACGCGGACAAGACGGCTCGACGCCTGTACCCAGGTGTCGTGGCCTGACGCACCGAGCGGGGAGGCCGCGATGACGGCCCCCAGAAACCCTCGCAGCAGCTTGCTCCGACATGACCCATAGGCACTCATGGATTCACCACCTCTCCGCCATCGATGGAATGCAAGGCTCGGTGGACAGCCGGGTCGGTCTCTGCGACGACGAGCGCGACATGGGCGTCTGCAAAGAGGACGTTGGCGCCGCCGCGGTGCCGGCTCTTGGGCCCGGCGAACCCAGACCAGTGGATGATGAAATCGGGAATCTCGCTGTTGGGAGGGAGGAAGCCGTTCGTCAGGCCGTTCCCAAACGTCGTGGCCGCCCAGGAAAGCCCCCTGCCCCGCATGGCCGCGCTCGAAGCACCGCGCCAGCTCGTCAGCGCCCGCCAGTTCGAGAGAATCCCGTCGATCGTCGCGGTCGTCGGCGTGCTACCCCCCGGAGGCGCAAGCGTCGTGGAGTTCCAGCCCGTGGAGCCATTGAGTGTGTACTGATAGGGAAACGGTGGTGGCGCGCCCGATGGAAACGTCGTGTCGTTCCCCACACTTCGAACGGCCTCGCTGGCGATGGCTGTCCGCGACGCCCCGTCAGTGACCTCCGCGATCCGCACTTTGGAGTTCTCGTAGACGATGCCGTCGGTAGCGCGGCTGAAGTTCCAGAACATGCCTCCCTGGCCGTTCGCGGTCCCACTTCCGATGCTCACCATGTAGTTGGTGCCGGCGTAGGAGTTGCCGCTGGACACATTCACGACGGGCGCCGAATCGCTCGGGCACAGGAGCATGGGGATCGGCGTGGCGAATAGGCTCGCAAACGCAGGGTTTGGCTGCTGCGAGGCAAAGTTGCCGCGGAATGCGGCCTGCTTGAAGTCGAAGCGGTCGGCAATCGCGCCTTCTTCGACGAACGGGAGCACGCGCGCATGAAGCGACCAGCCACCGCCCACCGACCAGGCGGCCGTCGCTGCGGGCGGCCTCGCGCCTGTCGGTGGAAAGTGCCGCTTGGCGGTCTCGTACGACAAGAGGGCGAGACCAAGCTGGCGGAGGTTGCTCGCGCAGCCCATCTGCCGGGCAGACTCGCGGGCTCCCTGCACGGCCGGCAGCAGAAGCCCAATGAGCGTCGCGATGATCGCGATCACCACTAGGAGCTCGACGAGTGTAAATCCACGGGGTGGGTCATCGGCCTTTGGAATGGTCGGCATGGATTGTGTTCCTGGAATGGGGATGGGCCGATACGGCCACGCTCGCACCGAACCAACGGGAACGGTGAGCGGCGACACGCACGGGCAAAGGCTGACCGGCAACATGCCGACGCCTAGAAACTGCAAAAGAGTGCAGTTCAGCAGCCGCGCGGTGGCGGCAGATCCGGAGGCGAGCCCATTCCAAGAACACGCAAATCACTGTTCGCGAGAACGCCGACCTGCGGCCAGGGAAGATCACAGGTGACGATTGTGGGCGGCGGCAGCGAGGTGCCGATCGCGGACCACTGGGCCACGATGCCGCCGCAGGCAAGCATTGCTCGGAGGATCACGATGCCCGGGGCGAGCGCTTCTTCCGTGGGTCGCTCCGCGGGATCAAGCGTGCTGGCGTCGTCGGCCGGAGCCTGCTGCGGTTCTGCGGCGAGCGATTGGTAGTCGCTACAAATCGCTCCGTCGACATCACCATGGTCGGCCGCACAGCACGACGGCTCCGGCACAGCGGCCTTCGTGGAACAGCAGCCAACGGGTGCTGCTGGTGGAACCGACGAGGCCACCCGACGCGACAGCGCGTCGATCACCGCCGGGTCGATCCCCCGGGCCTTCGCCCACGCGAGGGTCTCGGCGGGCGTGTGGCAGCAGCAGTTCGTGAAACATCGCTCCGCTGAGTCGCAGCCGCAGGCCTTATCCATGCAGGGAAACGGCTGCGAACGATCCTTGACGGCAAGCGCTTTCGCAGCGGCGGTGCCCGCAGGAGGCATCCCGATCGGCAGCGGCAGGCCAGAGGCCACGAGGCCATACAGGGCGAGAATAGCCCAAGCCGTGAATCGCCGGATCATCGAGACCGCGTGCATGATGCCGCGATTGTACATGGCCTGAAACCCTCGGTACAGGCACTCATGTCGGCCGTGGCGATACCGCTTCTCACACCGCCACAGACCCATCGGACATCAGCGGCTCTCGGTGACGCGGCCCAAGCTCACGAGCCCTTCTTCAAACTTGTCGCCGATCATTTTTTCAACGTTCAAGACCTTGCAGATCAGTTTCTGAAAAACATTCTGGTGCTGGCCCGACATGGTCCACGTCACGCCGGTCGTGTCGCCCTCCGGCTCGAAGACAAAATCGGTGATGCTCGTGTCCTTCATGGGCTTCTCGAAATCGAGGCGCAGGGTGATGCGTTCATCGGGCTTCACGGCGGTGATGGTCATGGCACCTTTGCCTACTTCGTCGTTACCATCCCAACGGAACACGGCTCCCTCGCCGGCCTCGGGGCCTTCGAACGAGTTCTTGGCACGCGGATCGAGCTTCGCCCACGGCGACCACGCTTCCCACTTATGGAAGTTGTTGACCTGGGCGAACACCACCGCCACCGGCGCGGCAATCGTCGCTGAACGCTCAACGCGAAACGTATCAGGCAGGGTGAACCCGTAGCCGAGAATCGCGGCGACGAGAGCGACAAGGCCGATCAGAACCTTGACGAGGATCGACCGTACGCGACGCGTGGGCAGAGTGGGTTCGGCCGTGGACATGGCACTCTCGAGTGTGACGAAATACCTGGGCGTTGCCCGCAGATCGTAGGGTGACACCACGGCGTCGGGCAACCGAACGTGCGATTCACATCAGTGGCCGGTGCTCTCACAGGGCTCGGAGAAAGTCGACGGCCGTCGCCAGTTCGTCCCTGGCATCACGCGGATCAACCGGCTCGAGGCCGATCCAGCCTGCATAGCTCCGTTCCTCGAGTGTGGCGAAGACCGTCGGGAAATCGACGTGCCCCGTACCCAGGACGACCGCGCGGCCCCGGCCGGCAAACGCGCCGGGCACGGCATCGGTCGCGTGAACACTTGCCACATGCTCGCCAAGCGCTGCGATCGCCTCGGCTGGGTCGTGCCCGTGGACCACGAGCGCCCCCGTCACGATGTCGCAGGCCAGACTCCCTTCCGGTAAGGCCCCGATGAGCCGAGCAAGGTCGGCCGGGGAAGCCCGGCCAGCTTCCGCACAGAGCGTTGCGCCGACATGCTGCGACCAGGTTCCGATATCAGAGAGCACATCTACTAGCAGTCGCCACTCAGGGCTTTCGTCGGTCGGTGGAATATCTCCCACATGATTGAGAACGAGCCGAGCACCGAGGTCGTGGGCCAGCGTCATCGCTGCTTTGGTCGCCATGATCCGGCCCTCGAGTCGCTCAGGCTCGCCATACCCTCCCCGTGTCGGAAACGCGATCGCAGAGACGACGAGTCCTTCGTCACCGAGCCACTTGCGGATCTGCCGCAGGCCGGTTTGCGAGACCGCATCGGGGTCGAGGCCGTGACGGGCATCCAGTTCGACGCCGCTGAAACCCAGATCGCGGGCTGCCCGCAAGGCTTTCCGCAGGTCGCGGGCGAGCGCCACGGCTGGAACAGAGAGTCGGGTAGTGTCCATGAATCCATGCCCTATTGATCTTTGAACGGTTCACTCAGGGCATCCCTTCGCTCCGCTTCGGGTTTTTCTGGCCTTCAACCTTGAATCAAGTATTCAAACGTCAATCAGGAAGTCTCAAGAGTATCCTGCGGGCATGAACGCCGTGATAAATCTGCCGGATGTGATCGCAGCTCTCGAACAAATCGCACCTCTTCGCCTCGCGGCCGAGTGGGACTGCGTCGGGCTGCTCGTCGCCCCGCGAGGCCGGGAAGTGCGGCGGGTGCTCACCTGCCTCACGCTCACGCCGGAGGTGGCCGATGAGGCGGTTCGCGAACGGATTGAGCTCGTGGTCACGCATCACCCGCTGCCGTTTCGACCTGTGGGCAGGATCACGCCCGACTCGGGTACGGGCCGCGTCCTGCTGGCACTCATCGGTGCCGGCTGCGGCATCTGGAGTAGCCACACGGCATGGGACTCAGCCGCTGGCGGAATCAATCAGCAACTGGCCGAGCTGCTCGCGCTCGAAGGGATCACCCCGATCACGCCTGATCGCGAGGATTCACGGATCGGTTTCGGACGGATGGGCCAAGTGGCTCGTGCGGTGACCGTAGGGGCCGTGGCGCAGAGCCTGGCTCATCACCTGCGGGCGACACAGGTGCAACTCACAGGAAATCGTAGCCGCGAGGCTGGCCGGGTAGGAATTGTGTGCGGCAGTGGCGGCGATCTTGTCGGCGAAGTTGCTGCTGCTGGCTGCCAGACACTCGTCACCGGCGAGATCAAGCTGCACCAGGCTCTCGAGGCATTGGCCTCGGGGGTCGCGGTCATCGCGGTGGGCCATCACGCGAGCGAACACTTTGCACTGGCCGCGCTTGGACAGCGGCTCGCCCAGGCGGTTCCTGGGCTTGAAGTCATCGCTGCCACGACCGATCGCGACCCGATCGATTGGCTGGAGGGCCGCTGATGAGCCAGGCTCACCTGGATCCGCTCGACGGTGCTGCCTACACTCACAGGCTTCTCCACGGCTGCCCACAATGCCTCATTTTCTCACTGCCCTGCCCGTCTACAACGAGGCTGCTCACGTCACGGGCGTACTCGATGAGGTGGTGAAGATCACGCCCGATGTGCTCGTCGTGGATGACGGCTCAACCGACGGCACGACGGAGTTGCTCGAGAATCGAGTGGCCACGCGGGGCGACATCCGCCTGGTTCGTCACCTCCAAAACCGCGGCTACGGCGCGGCGCTCGCCACCGCGTTTCGCGAGACGCTTGCGGGCGACTGGGATGGTCTCGTCACGATCGACTGCGATGGCCAGCACCAGCCGCGACTCATCCCCGCGTTTGTGGCTGCGGCCTCGGCTGCCGATGGGCCCGCGATCGTGAGCGGTAGCCGGTATCTCCAGCACTTTGCTGGTGACAGCGCTCCCCCAGAGGTTCGCCGGCGGATCAACGCCGAGATCACGGCAGAGATCAACCGCCGACTCGGGCTGGGCCTTTCCGACGCCTTCTGTGGCTTCAAGGCCTATTCGCGCCGGGCGCTAGAAGCACTCGACATCACCGAGACGGGCTACGCCATGCCGCTGGAGGTGTGGGTGCAGGCGAGCGCCCGAGGTCTCACGGTCCGGGAACTACCGGTGCATCTGGTGTATCTGGACGAGACGCGGAGCTTCGGTGGCGCTCTCGACGATGCCGAAACCCGTTTGGCGTATTATCGTCAGGTGCTTGATCGGACCGAGGCAGCCGCCACACCGCCACAAGATCGTTCTC
>JANNSZ010000069.1:0-7262 GCA_031403195.1 Planctomycetota bacterium
CGTGTTGGGGGGCAAGCAAGCGAGCCCGGAGGAGCGAGCAGCGGGCGGAGGCCCGCGCCAAGACAGGGTGGGCCATGGATGGCCAGCCGGTCGTGAAGCAGCCTTCCTACGCCGGCTCCATGACACGGGCGACCCCGAGCCGCAGACCTGTTTGCGCGACGGATTCATACGGCCGCCCAAATGACGCGACAGTCAAGCGGTGTACGAGCACGAGTGCATGTGCCCTGGAGGCTCCATGAAAGGCCTGCTGATCGTCCTGTGCGCAGTGGCAGTCCTGGTCGCCGTTTTCGCCGGAGGGTGCGCCGGCTTGATAACGTTCTTTTTTCCTTCAGACCGAGCCTGGACGGTTCCTGCAATCGTGGCGGCCCTCGCGATCCTCACGATCAATGTCGCGCTGATCGTGGCCGTCTGTCGTGGAACGGTGCCGAGACGCCGGCCATTGTTTGTCATCCTGGCCATTCTGGACCTTGTCGCCGCGGTCTACTTGGCGGCTGTGGCGTGGTCGGTCATGGGCAGCGTGACGCCGATCGTGCTGAGCTTGGTCCCCGGTTTTTTTGCGAAAGGTTTGCTCGTGTTCGCGCTTCCCGACGAGGCTACGCCGGACAATATCTCCGGCGAGCCCCCAAGGTTCTCTCGTGAGACGGGCGTCGATTCCTCGGTTGAGTCATGAGTGTCCACACGTCGTTCGACTTGGCGGCAGCGGCTGGAGCGGCGCTCGCGACGATCGGCTCCTATTTCTGGCGTCTGCGGGACGCGGCTGGGCGAATCGAAAATGCCGGGGCAGGGTATGCGGTGGCGCTCGTCGTAGGGGCTGCCGTGGGTGGCTATACAGCCGGCACTGCAAATCTCTGGCTCTCCGGTGATCATGAAATCGGCAGGAGCATCTTGGGAGCACTCGCCGGGGCGATTGCGGCGGTCGAGCTTTACAAGCGGGCCCGCGGCATCCAGGGCTCGACCGGCATCATCTTTGTGCCAGGGTTCACAACGAGCGTCGTGATCGGCCGCTGGGGTTGCTTCTTCTCAGGCCTCCACGACCACACACACGGCTCTCCAACCACATTCGCCTGGGGGCACGACTTCGGCGATGGTGTTCTGCGCCACCCCGTGCAGGTCTATGAGTCAGCGGCGATGGCAGCATTCCTCGCGTACGCCCTTGTGATGCTCGCGCGACGCGACGCATTCTTCATGCGAAACGGGTTTTACCTCATGGTGCTGTGGTATGCGTCCCAACGCTTTGTCGGGGAGTTCTTCAAGCCGTATGCCACGGTGCTCGGGCCTCTGAATCTGTTTCATCTCATTTGCCTTGGTCTGGTTTGCTACGCTGTGGCCATGCTGCGGATCGGATTCGTCAATGCTCGAGAAATGAACCCGCGATGATGATTCTGCTTGTCATCCTCTGCATGCTCATGATCCTCTTTGCGGGAGGCTGCGCGGTTGTGGCATTCGGTGCCGGCGTATGGCCTGTGGCCGTGATTCCGTGTGGCATCGTGCTGGCGAATGTGCTCGTGATCCAGGCGATTCGTGGTTTCAGGAAGCCAGATTCCATCGGGTTCGCCATTCTTGCGGCTCTCGACTTCATGATTGGCGGCCCCATGCTCGCAGTGGCTTTCGTCAGCCCGGAAGCCGTGCTCACGGACCCAGGTACGCTGGCGACGGTGGTGGTGGCTGGGGCGATCGTGGCCAAAGGCGCTCTCACTGTCCTCGCCTTGATGAGGCTGCGTCGCCGTCGCGACGAGGCATCGAGCGAGTGACGGAGCCCTTCACCGAGGCAGAACGAGCGGCGCCGTTCACGGCGAGCCGGCTCTCCCTACAATGCGTTGCTGAACCCGGTCCTTCCCTCCGTCGAGGAATCTCACATGGTTCGTACGCCGAGTACGATGCTGCCGCTGGGCACCATCGCTCCTGATTTCGAGTTGCCAAACGTCGATGGCCGGACGGTCGACTACGCGGCTGCTGCGGGGCTAAAGGGGACGGTGGTCATGTTCATCTGCAACCACTGTCCGTTCGTGAAGCATGTGGCAGACCAACTCGCCGCCCTCGGTCGCGACTACATGCCCGGTGGGATTGGCTTCGCTGCGATCAGTTCAAACGATATCTCGAACTTCCCAGCCGACTCGCCGGAGCAGATGGTGGCCGAAGCTGATGAGCGGGGCTATCTGTTTCCGTATCTCTACGACGAGACGCAGGAGGTGGCGAAGGACTACCGCGCAGCCTGCACGCCCGATTTCTATCTGTTCGACGCCGACCGTCGGCTCGTCTACCGGGGGCAGCTCGATCCGAGCCGCCCCGGCAGCGACGTGCTAGTCACCGGCAAAGATCTGCGTGCTGCCGTTGACGCGGTCCTCGCGGGTCAACCACCGCTCACGGAGCAGGTGCCGAGCCTCGGCTGCAACATCAAGTGGAAGGCTGGCCACGAGCCCGGCTACTTTCCGACGTGATCGCGTGCGATCAGCGACGGTTTCCGTCGTCGGGGCGTCCCGGGCTGCGGTTGGCAAACTTGCCGATGTCCTCGGTGTCGCCCGGCTCGAGGCGGGTGGCCCGCAGGTTCTCCCGCTGGATCGCCTCGTAGACCTCTTGGCGGTGGACTGGAATCTCCGCTGGCGCGTTGATGCCAAGCCGGACCTTGTCTCCCCGGATGTCCACGATCGTGACGACTATGTTGTCGCCGATCATGATGCTTTCATCACGTTGTCTGGAGAGTACGAGCATCGCAGATCCCTTCCTGATCCGTACGGCCAGGCGACGCTCCGCGTCACCCGTTACCCTGGATTATGCACTCTTCCTGAGTGATTGGCTGGTATTATTGAGTTCGTATTGCAGCGGCAACTCACCGCTTGCAACGACCTGACGGCCCGTGCGGGTTTCTAGGTTGATAACGATCGGAGCCTTGAGGTTGAGCGTGAGGATGGTGCCGTTCTTGTTGACCACCACGACCACCTGTGCCTCGCGGATGTCGGCGATCGCCAATGGCGTAAGCTCACTCCGCGGAATGCGAACCTGGTAGTCGGGAACGAATCTCCGAGGGCTGACGACGGCGATCGCCACGTCTCCGCGCGAGATACACTGAAGCCATCCGAGCGCGTCGTTGGTGGAGTCGGCGAGCAACGCCCACTCGCGGCAGTCCTCGAGGCCCGGGAGGCCGCTCGGGAACCGGATGATGTCGCCAGCATCGACGTCGATTCGTCCAAACCGGCTGGTGTTGATCCGCATGATGATGGCACTCCATTGCCTGGAGAATCCGTCCGGTACTCCCACCAGACGTGCGAGCAAACGCCCGCACGTTTTTCATCGGCAGGTGGGGTGGGCCGGGTGAAGAAAAAAGGCCTGGCGAACAAGGGGGGGTGCGGCAACTGGTGTCAGTCGGGCAGGCCCTGACGGTCATGCCGCCTGGATGGCCGCGGAAGACGCTACCGCCACATTGGTTCGGCGGACCAGGCCGCCAGCGGTCCGAGGACGAGCACCGGGAGCCATGCCCCGAGCGACGGCGTGACCGCGTCGGTGAGTGCCAGTGCGTGGCTCCCCATCACCACGAGGTAGAAGACGGCCGTCATTCCGATGCATCCGCCGACTGCGGCAAAAACACCGCGGCGGGTCGGCCCCAGCACGAACGGAATCCCCAAGAGCAGAAGACCCATGTCGAGCAGGGGCTGGGTGAAGCGGGCATGCACCCGCAGCGGGATATCGCCCGTGACACCGAGGCTCGGATTAGCGATGGCCCGAACCAAGTCCACGGTCGACGAGTACTGGCTCCAGTTCACCGATCCGATGAGCTGCTCAAAAGTGACATTGCTCACCACAAAGCACTGCCCGGGCTTGAGCCAGGGAGCGCCCGCACGGGTGAGGACAACCGGAATGCCGCCCAGCGTGAGTGACTCCAGCCGGTCGATATCCGGAGGCTCATGGACCTTCTCCAAGAGATAGCCGCCGGGCCGATCGTCGACCGCCGGGTGCCATGTGGCCACCTTCGCCGTGATCTGTGGGCCATACTCTGCGAGCTGCGGGGGCATGAGGAGGCTCGGCGATTCGATGGCTGAACCAGCCGCCCGGTAGCCTTGGCCTCGGAAGAGAATGTCGGAGCGATGGTCATAGCGTGACTCAAAAGTCTGCACGTTCTTGCCGTCGAGATCCTGCGCGTTGCGGGCAAAGGTCTCCCGGATGCGAGGCAGAAGCAGTTCACGGTTGGCAGCCCCCAGGAGGCTCGCGCCAGCGGCAAACACGATCACTGGCCGGGCGATGCGCCAGCGGCTCGCTCCGGCGGCCAGCAGAGCGGTCAGTTCGTTGTGGCGCTCGAGCCAGGAGAGCGCAAACATGGCGCTGGCCAGCACAATGGCAGGGCCCATCGCATCGAAGAACCAGACGAATCGCGCCGAGTAATACGACGAAAGGAGGCTCACGAGCTTGCCGGAGTCTGCGGCATGCGAGATGAATTCCTCCATGTTCGTGAAGGCGTCCAGCACGAAGTACAGCCCGGCCAGGCTGATGAACAGGATCGCGAAGGCGTGGAATTGGGCGCGGCTGATGTAGCGGTCGATGAGCATCGCAGCTTGACGAGCCGGGCGGGGAAGAGAGGATAGTCGAGCACGGCGGCCCAGACGGACGGCGGACCGTACCGGGCGGCGTGGCCGAGCGTCAATCCAGACGCAGTGGCTTCTTTTTCACCGGAACCCATTTTCCCATGTCCTGGTTGGCTTCCCTGGGACACGCCGCGGGCCAGTTGGCGGGCCACGGGCTCGACCTGTTCTATCCGCCACGGTGCGTGTTTTGCAGGGCTGAGGAGGCGGAAGGAGGGCTTGCAGCCGCGGTGGTCTGCAATGCCTGTCGACGGGTCTTGTCAACCGACGGGGGGCGATGCACGGGATGCGGGGAACCGCTTGTTGAGGATGCCGCCGGGCCGCGGGTATGCCGCCGCTGCCGCGTCAGTCCCACGCTGAGCGGAATCGTGGTCCTGTCTGGGTATGACGATGAGATTCGCTCGGCCGTCCTCGCGACAAAGCGACCGGGTGGTGAGCTCCATGCGGCGGCGTTGGCGATGCTCCTCATAGAAAGCCATCGCCAGGCGATGGACTCATGGCGGATTGACCTTGTCGTGCCCGTCCCGATGCACTGGCTCAGGCGGGCCACTCGTGGCACGAGCAGTGCGAACCTTCTGGCACGCCATCTTGCGAAGGGGCTTGGGCTCCCGGCACGTGGCCTGCTCCGCCGGACGCGGGCAACGCCCATGCAAAACGAACTTCCACCGGAAGACCGCGCTGCCAATGTTCGTGGTGCGTTTCATTCGACCGCCACCGCAGCGGGGCAGAGGATCATGCTGGTCGATGATGTGACAACAACCGGGGCGACGCTTGACGCCTGCCGCCACTCGCTCATGGCCGCCGGTGCAGCGAGTGTGTATGCGGCCGTCGTGGCCCGCGCGGACCGAGGCGGGAGCCGAGAGAAGTGAGAATGGCCGGCGTCATGAGTGAACCAATCCGTGTGGGAACGCGTGGCAGTCGCCTGGCGCTTGGCCAAACCGGCCAGGTCGTCGAGCAGATGCGACGCGCCGGCAGCGATGTCGTGATCGAGATCATTTCCACGCGGGGTGATACGCGCGGCGATCTGCCGGTCGCGGCCCTCGGAAGCGACGGCGTTTTTGTGCGTGAATTGGAGCGGGCGCTCCTCGACGGCCGCATCGACGTGGCGGTGCACAGCCTGAAGGACATGCCCACGGCTGCCGTGGAAGGTCTCGAAATCGGCTGCGTGCCCAGTCGGGTCACGCCCTTTGATGCCCTCGTGAGCCGCGTTGGCCATTCGCTCGAGAGTCTTCCGGCCGGTGCGACCGTGGGCACGTCGAGCATCCGCAGGGCAGTGCAGGTTGCGGCGGCTCGGCCTGACCTCGTGATCCACCCACTGCGAGGCAACGTCGACACACGTCTCGGTAGGCTCGACGCTGGCGACTACGATGCGCTGATTCTTGCGGCCGCGGGGCTCGAACGCCTCGGGCTTCGTCATCGGGTGACCTCGCTCCTCGAGCCGCCGCTCTTCTGGCCGGCCATTGGGCAGGGAGCGCTGGGGCTTCAGATTCGATCCGGAGACCATCGGGCCATGGAGGCGATCGCACCGCTTGACGATGCTGCTACGCATGCCGCTGTCCGGGCTGAACGAAGTTGTCTGGCCGACCTTGCAGGAGGCTGCCTTGCTCCGGTTGCAGGCCACGCGAAGGTCGTCGATGGTCGTCTCTGGCTAGGCACGCGGGTGCTCGAGCAAAGCGGTCACCTCGTGCATCAGGTGACCGCCGAGGACGATGTTGTGATTTCCGACCTGGCAGACTCGGCAGCACGCGCCGCGGCTGACTCGCTCGGTCGCCTGGTGGCCAGCCGTCTGGTCGAAGCGGGTGCCGGCGAAATGCTCGCCCGAATGCGTGGCTCGGTCGTGGATCGACCGGTTCGTTGATGCAGGTGCATCGCACTCCGACACTCGACCGCGTCGACTGCAGACGGAGCCGGCCGGTGCCCACGATTGCATGCTGAAGGGATGCACTCGCGCGGAACTGATGCGGTCGATCACCGGGGCCGCTGTCTGGGCCGTCCGCCACGGGCTGGTGGAGCGGCATTTTTGCGACGGACGAAGCGCTGGAATGTGCACGCGGAGATCGCCGTGCACTACCGCGCGCGAGGGTGGGCCTTGTCAAACGCGTCGAGGAGTTTGCGGGTCGTCACATGCGTGTAGATCTGTGTCGTGACGAGGCTTTTGTGGCCCAGAAGCTCCTGCACACTGCGGATGTCGGCGCCAGCGTCAAGGAGGTGTGTTGCAAAGGAGTGCCGGAGGGTGTGCGGGCTTGCGCGGCCAACGAGGCCTGCCGTGGCGAGATGCTTGTCGAGAAGCCGTGCCACGCCACGAACCGAGAGTCGTCCACCGAGTTTGTTGGTGAAGAGCGGCCGAGGCGCGGCCGGACGGCTGGCGATCGCCGTGGGCCGCGCTGCGAGCCATGTGGTGAGCGCGCGGCGGGCATGGGCGCCCACGACGCCGAGCCGTTCGCGACGTCCCTTGCCCCGTACACGCACCGTGCCGTTGCTCAGATCGAGGTCGCCATCATCGACGTTCACCAGCTCCCGGACGCGCACGCCGGCCGAATACATCAGCTCGAGAATGGCTCGGTCGCGAATGCCACCGGCCTCGCCCGGCTTCGGCGAGGCGAGAAGACGGGCAATCTCTTCGCCGGTCAGAAACTTCGGGAGCTTGCGGGGACGCCGTGGGCTGCGGAGCGGTTTGGCGGGATTCGCCTT
>JANNSZ010000070.1:0-101855 GCA_031403195.1 Planctomycetota bacterium
ACCGTGTCCATGGCCGATGAGGTCGAGGCAGCGCCGCTGGCCGTGGAGCTTGTGGAGTTTGGCGACCAGTCAGCGCCCACCGGAGACATCCTCTCCACGCTCGGCGCGGTCGGAGGCAAAGCAGCAGGCGGACTCGGCGGCAGGGCCAATGCCGGCAGGATGGCTGCTGGGGGTGGCGGTGGTGGCGACACCGAATCAGCGGTTGATCGGGCCCTCAAATGGATCGCCGCCCATCAACTGCCAGACGGAAGCTGGTCGTTCAATCTTGAGAAATGCCCAAGCTGTGCCGGCAAGTGCTCACACTCTGGAAAAGCCGACAAGCGCGGTGGTGCCACAGCCATGGCGATCCTTCCCTTCCTTGGCCGCGGCTACACGCATCGCGAGGGACCCTACAAGAAGCAGGTTGAGGGAGGCATCGCGTTCCTCGTGCAGTTAGCGATGAAGAACAACGGCAAAGCCTACGAACAGGATGAGAACCTCTATTCCCAGGGGCTCGTGGGGATTGCGATGTCGGAGTGCTACGCGATGTCGCAGGACGATCGCCTGGCAGCGCCAACCCAAGCCGTCTTGAACTACATCATGGAGGCCCAGGATCCTACCGGTGGTGGCTGGCGATATAACCCTCGGGGGGCAGGTGATACGTCGGCTGCAGGCTGGCAGATCATGGCCCTCAAGAGCGGCAACATGGCCTACCTCACAATCAACCCACTCACCGTCAAGAAGGCAATCGAGTTCCTCGACGCCATGCAGGGTGACGAGTATGGCAGCACCTACGGCTACACAGGGCCCGGCAACAAGCCCAGTACGTCGGCGGTCGGTCTCCTCTGCCGGATGTACTTGGGATGGAAGAAGGATCATCCGGGCATCCAGGAAGGCGCTGCGAAGCTTGCCGCGATCGGGCCCACAAAAGACATCTATTACGACTACTACGCGACCCAGATCATGCACCACATGGAGGGCGACATCTGGAAAACGTGGAACGACAAGATGAAGAAAATGCTGCTCGAATCGCAGTCCAAAAAGGATCATGAGGCCGGGAGTTGGCAGGATGGATTTCAGGATCACGGCACTCATACCGCCGGACGCCTCTACACCACGTCAATGGCCACGATGATCCTCGAGGTGTACTACCGGCACATGCCGATGTACCGCAATGAGGTCACGGACGACGAGTTCCGCGAGTAGCACAACCGGCCATCAGCGAGCCCACGATTGCACTACAGCCGGAGTGGTCTCGCTGCCGATGCCCCAGAGGGGTAGCTCGTGATGGGGTGTTCGCGGCTGCGTCACCAGCCCGTACGGTCGCCCCGACCGGCATGGTTTACCTGATCGGCCGATCGGCTTTTGCGGCCCGTGCCGATGACGTGAACAGGGCTCACCATGAACTCGCCGACGTCTGACGGCTCGTGGCTCGACCGGTTTGTCGCCGACCCGAAGGTGCGCGCGACCTACACGAGCTTGCTGGCGCACCTCGCCGTGTTGCTGCTCCTGGCGATGCTGGCCGTGGCGTCCCGCCCTTCGACGCAAGCCCCGCTCCAGATCTCACTGGAGTCGAGCGAACCATCTGACCCCCAGCCGATCGAGATCGGTGGCTTTGGCGACCCTGGTCCATCGGTGCCCGAAAACCCCGGTTCCGCACCGCCTGTCGCTGCGTTGGCCGAGGTCGCCTTGGCCGTGCCGACAACCCCGGTCACCCCCGATGAGATTGCCGAGCCCGTCTCAGAGCCTGCGGATGACCCGACGACGATCTCCATGATCTCGTCTCGTCTGGAAACGCGTGTGCCACTCCGCGTTCCACTGACACCAGGCCTTCGTTCGGCTGAGGCAGCGGCGACGACCGACGGTTCACCAGCGCCGCGTGATGCGTTTGCTGGCCGCCGTGGCAAGGGCCGTCGTGATGGTGTCGCGGATCGGGGAGGGTCGGCAGCCAGTGAAGAGGCGGTCGAACGCGGACTCGAATGGCTTGCTCGTCATCAGGCCGTGGATGGATCATGGCGGTTCGATCTCTCCGGATGCGGCTGCGTCGGCGCATGCAGTCATCCAGGCACCGTGACGAGCACCACGGCGTCGACGGGAATCGCGCTGATTCCCTTCCTTGGCGCCGGGCATACCCACACGGATGGCGCGTACCGCGAGACCGTGACGCGAGGACTCTACTACCTGATGAGCCGCATGCGTTCGACGCCGCGCGGTGGCGACCTTGCCGAGGGGACGATGTATGGCCATGGCGTGGCCACGCTCGCGCTTGCCGAGGCCTTCGGCATGACGGGTGACTCGATGCTGGCTCCCTACGTGCGCGACGCCGTGCGGTTCATCGAAACCTCCCAAGACATGCACGGTGGCGGATGGCGCTACCTCCCAGGCCAGGCAGGCGATACGACCGTGACCGCCTGGCAGATCGCGGCCCTCAAGAGTGCCGCGCTTGCCGGCGCTGCAGTCCCCTCACCGACCATCGATACGGCCTGCCGTTTTCTGGACAGGGTCCAGGTGCGGCAGGGTGAAGGCTACGGCTACCTTTCACCACAGGATCGGTCGTGCACGTCGGCCGTTGGTCTCCTCTGCCGCGTGTACACCGCTTGGCCCGATGTGGCCACGCTCGATCGCGGCCTCGCACGATTGGCACGGCCGGGGCCACCCCCCGAAGCGGTCTACCAAAACTTCTATCTCGCGCAGGCGCTCCTGCTGCGGAATCATCCGGCATGGCCTCGTTGGAACGCCCGCAACCGGGATCAGCTCGTGACCCGGCAGGCACGCTCCGGTCACGAGACAGGAAGCTGGACGTTCACCGATTCCGATACGGCTCCGGGCGGCCGTCTCGGCCATACGGCGCTCGCGATCCTCACGCTGGAGGTGTATTACCGCCTCCTTCCGATCTACGGCGACCGAGCGGCAGAGACGGGCTGGTAGACCACGGCCGACCGTGCGCGGTCAGTGGCCTATACTGCGGTCGTCGGAGCGCTGCCATGCGATTGGTCACCTACGTTTGGATCGCAGTTCTTGTTGGCCTCGCATGCGCGGCCATTGGCTGGCTGGGGCTGGCTGGATGGCTGGCGGCGGTCGTCGTGGCTGCAAGCGTCGCGGCCCACGTGGCCGGCAACGCCCTTGGCACGCGGCTCCGTGACACTGCCGGGCGCCGTCACGAAAGGACGCCCTATCACCACGAACTTCTGCCGCTCTCCCCTCCGTCTCATCTCGAGCAACGGACAAGCCTCGGTCGGCTCGTCCCCGTTTCGGTCGGTATCGGCGCTGCCTGCGGCGGGATCGCTGGAAGCTATGCCCTCACGGTCGCTGCAGGGGCATCGCTCGCCGGTGCTGTCCTCGGCGGTGTTTCATCAGCGGTGATCGGCGGACTCGGCGGTTTCCTCGCGGCGAGCTTCGTCGAGATCGTTCGCACGAGCCTTCGGGAAGCAATTGCAGCCGAGCGGCGAGGCTAGCCTCCGTGGCATCAGGCCTCGCGGCGTGGTACAACACCGCAGTCGTTCAAACGGCCCACCAGTACTTCCCAGGAGCCATCACCATGGCCAAACCCGGTCGCAAACTCAAGAAGGCCAACCACGGCTCGCGCCCGGCCAACAGCAAGGCCAGGAAGATGAAGCGGAAGCACATCCGCACCTGAGCGGCGTCCGTCGGCATCTGCCCCATAGGAAGATCCCAGACCGTGCCTCCCCGCGACTACCTCATCCATCCGAGCGAATACGACCTCGATCGGGTCATCGCTGATATCCACGAGATTCGTCGCTGGAATTTCCAGCGATTTGAGATGGAACAACTCACGGCAATCGTCCACGAGGATCAGGCGCGGGCGCTCTGCGTGGGCTACAAAGATGTCACGACTGATGAGTTCTGGGTGCGAGGCCACTTTCCTTCGATGCCCCTGATGCCAGGCGTGATGATGTGTGAGGCGGCCGCGCAGCTCTCCAGCTACTACACGCAGAAATACAACCTCCTCGATGCAAGCCTCGTCGGATTTGGCGGCCTTGAAGAAGTGCGGTTCCGGGAGCCTGTTGTCCCAGGTGATCGGCTCGTCATCGCGGTGGAACGTGTCCGCGTCCGGCGCGGGGCGATGATCGTCTGCCGGTTCCAGGGGCTCGTGCGGGAAAACATCGTCGTTGATGGCATCATCAAGGGCGTGCCTCTTCCTGCCGACGTCCTCTCGGGCGCCGTGGCCGGAGGCACCGGCGGGACCGGGGCCTGATATTCCATGCCTCGACGCCCTCCGCGCAAGCCCGACCCGAGGCTCGACCTCTCGTCGCATTTCCTCACGCTCGAGGGTCTCTCTGATCCGTGCATCCCGCGGGCATTGTTCCCGATCGATGCGCCGGTAGAGCTCGAGGTTGGGAGCGGCAAGGGCCTGTTCCTGACATCCGCCTCGGCCGCCGCACCCGACCGGAACTTCCTCGGGGCCGAAATCGCTGGCGGCTATGCACGTCTCTGCGCGGGCAGGCTTGCGGCCACCGAGCGGGCCAATGCCAAGATCATCCATGGCGATGCTGGGTTCCTCGTTCGGTCGCTCCTGCCAGACGCCTGCCTGGGCGGCATGCACGTCTATTTTCCTGACCCCTGGTGGAAAGCCCGTCATCGCAAGCGACGCGTGCTGTCCGAGTCGTTTCTCCTTCACGCGGGGCGTTCTCTCGAAGTCGGGGCTGCGCTCCATGTCTGGACCGACGTGGAGGAGTACTTCGTAGAGGCGATGGCGGCCGCACGGGCCACAGGGCTGTTTGCAGCCCCCTGCGAGGAGACGGCCACCGACCCGGCCCACGACCTCGACTACCGTACACACTTTGAGCGACGGACCCGTCTGGCAGGCATGCCCGTCTGGCGAGCAGCGCTCGAGCGGACCACGGCTCCATCTCCGGTCGAGCGGATCAGGGCGTAGCGGCCGGCTCGTAGGTGCGAGTCGTTTGCTTGCCGGCCCGCGACTGCTCGAGCGCCACCTGGTAGAGCCGCTCACCTGCCGGCGTCGGATAGGCTCCCGTGAGACAGGCTTGGCACAGCGCACGCGTGTCCATGCCGATCGAGCGGGCCACGCTCTCGACGGGAAGATAGCGCAGCGAGTCGGCGCCCAGCCGCGCGGCCATCCGGGCCTGGGCCTCCTCGGTCAGCGGGCCGCCATGCATGAATTCTGGGGCGAAGAGCTCGTCGATCGTCGACATGTCAATGCCGTAGAAGCACGGCGCAACAATGGGCGGGCATGCGATTCGGACATGGATCTCTCGGGCCAGGCCAAGCGACCGCATCCGGCCCAGAAGCACCTGCATGGTCGTGCTGCGGACGATGGAGTCCTCCACGAGGATCACCCGCTTCCCCTCGAGGACCTCCCGGAGCGGGGTGTACTTCGACTCGGCCTTCTGCCGGCGATTGGCAGCTCCGTCGATGAAGGTGCGGCCGGCATACCGGTTTCGAATGAGGCCTTCGACCGACGGAATCGAGAGGCAATAGGCCATGGCATCGGCGGCTGCCTTGCTCGTATCGGGCACCGGGACAACCACGGTGTCGGAGTCGATCGGGACTGTCTCGAGCCGTGCGAGCTCCTCGCCGAGCCGCTTCCGTGAGAGGTACACGCTCCGATCGTCCATCGAGCTGGCCACGTTGGCAAAATAGACCCACTCAAAGAAGCAGTGTGCCTTCCGTGGTGACTCAGCGAAGCGTTCGACTCGGAGGTTCTCCCCGTCGACCACGAGCGCCGTTCCTGGCTCGAGTGAGCGGATCGACTCGGTTGAAAACCCGAGGTTCAAGAGCGCGACGCTCTCACTGGCAGCCGCGACGATCGGCCCCTGCCTCGCATACACCATCGGACGGATGCCCAGCGGGTCACGGGCCACCACGAGGCGGCCACAGGCATCGAGAATGGCCAGATTCCAGGCGCCATCAAACCGACGGGCGATCGCCGCGAGGAGGTCGACCGGCTCCGGATCGGCCGTGCCGGCAAGCTCACGGCCGATGGCATGCATGATCACCTCAGTATCATTGTCACGAGCGAGGTGGGCATCGTCGGCCGCCAGAATCTCGGCACGAAGCTCGGGGTAGTTGGCCAGCTGACCGTTGAATCCGAAGGCAAACCACTTTCGCTTTTGGATGTGTGGCCGCTCGAGCGGCTGCGCATAGCCTCGATCGTCTGCGCCGCAGGTGGCGTACCGGACGTGGCCAATCGCCGCCCGACCAGCATGCTGCTCCATGAGGCTCTCGAACTTGCCACGGTGGCTCATCCGAAAGACCTCACTCACGCTTCCCACATCCTTGTAGGTCGCCAGCAACTGGCTGCGGGCCGGGTTCCAAGCTGTCATGCCCGCAGAGAGCTGACCGCGATTCTGGATATCGAGGAGCATTCTCGGGATCAGCCTCGACGCCTCCTCCTGCCCACGACCTCCGCAGAGCGGGCTGGTCTCCGTGCTGGGCAGGTGATAGATGGCCGCAAGGCCACACTCGTGATGGAGGTCGCTCATCGGTCTCTTCGAGAGGCTAGGGAAAAGTATCTCGCCGCTGGAAGCGGCGGTCGCCGACCATGGAAAACCTTGGCTGCTCCATCGATCGGCCCTTGGTGAAGCACGGCCACGGAGGGATTCTTCCACGCCAAGTGAGACCGGCTTACATTCCGCTACCTCCGGCGAGTGTATCGACGGAATCGACCTGCGGATACCATACTCGGGTTCCTACGCCCCTTTCCGGAGGATGCCTCACGTCGGCCAATGAGTGACCACGTCCGCCAGCAGATCGCGGCGACCGCCCGCTTGATCGTCGTGAAAGTGGGGTCCCGCGTCCTCACCGGCGCCGACGGCCTGCTTGACACTCCGCGGATCGAGTCCCTCGGCAGGCAGATTGACGCGCTCTGCGGGTCGGGCCGGCAGGTGGCACTTGTGAGCTCGGGTGCCGTTGCGGCCGGCATGGGGCGGCTCGGCCTCAGCCGCCGCCCGACGGAGCTTGACCACCTCCAGGCCGTGGCAGCGGTCGGCCAGAGCTGCCTGATCGAAGCCTGGGAGCGGTCGCTTCGCGGCCACGGCCGGCATGCTGCTCAGGTCCTTTTGATCGCGGATGATCTTCAGGACCGGACCCGCTACCTCAACATCCGAAACACGCTTCGCACCCTTCTCGAATACGGGGCCGTGCCGGTCATCAATGAAAACGACACCGTCAGCGTGGAGGAGCTCCGCACGAGCTTCGGTGATAACGATCGGCTGGCAGCGCTTGTTGCGTCGCTTCTCGGGGCTCACCTGCTCGTGCTGTTGTCCGATGTCGCTGGCCTTTATGACCGCCATCCGGATGAGCCGGGTGCGGCGGTGATTCACCAGGTGGAACGCATTGACTCCAGGATCACGGCCCTGGCCCGTGACCGGCCCGGTGGCCTCTCCAAAGGGGGCATGGCGAGCAAGCTTCACGCGGCGGCCATCATCACGGATGTCGGCGGTCATTGCGTCATAGCCCCTGGCCGAGAAGAGGGCGTGCTCGAGCGGATCTGCCGTGGAGACACCGCGGGCACACTCTTCAGTGGCCGCGCGGCCACGATGCCTGCCTGGAAGCGATGGCTTGGATGGTCGGCTGATGCGAGAGGTTGCCTCGAGGTCGATGACGGCGCGCGGGAGGCCATTGTCTCCGGCGGCCGAAGCCTCTTGGCGGCAGGAATTACGGGGCTGAACGGGAGTTTTGCAGCCGGTGACATCGTGACGCTGACCCGTGCGGGCAACGTCTTTGCTCGGGGACTGGTCAACTATCCGGCAGCCGACCTGTCGCGGATCGTAGGGCTTCGGACCGAGCGGATCGCGGAGGTTCTCGGCTACTGTCCGTACGACGAGGTGATTCACCGCGACAACCTGGCCGTCATCACGCGCGACTGAACCCTGACGGCGTACTCATGCTCTCGGAAATCATCATCGTCCTCGCCCTCGTGCTGGCCAATGGCCTCTTCTCCGGGGCCGAGATGGCAATCGTGGCCAGTCGTCGCGGCCGGCTGAGGGCCATGGCCGAGGCCGGCGACACGGCGGCCCGCGCCGCGCTCGACCTGGCGTCCAATCCCGATCGTTTTCTCCCCACGGTGCAGATCGGCGTGACACTCGTCGGCACGCTGGCAGCGGCCTATGGCGGCAAGAAACTGGTCGCCGCGCTGGCGGCGGTGCTGGTGAAGACCTGGCCCGGGCTGGGGGTCATGGCGGATTCCCTGGCCCTTGCCGCCTTCGTCTTGGCACTGACGTTCGTCACGCTGGTGCTCGGTGAGCTTGTCCCCAAGCGACTGGCCCTTCGCAACGCCGAGACATTCGCCCGCGCGACGGCACCGCTCATCGCGGTTCTTGCGCGGCTCGCTGCACCACTCGTCTGGGTGCTCAACCGTGGCACCGACGGGGTGCTTTTTCTCACGGGGGCCAGCGGCAAACGGGAACCCACCGTTTCCGTAGACGATATTGAACAACTGCTCGAGACGGGCCGTGCTGAGGGAGTTCTCGAGGCTGTGGAGCAGGCGGTCGCAGTCGAAGCGCTGCGCCTCGGCGAACGCATGGTGCGAGACATCATGCGACAGCGTATCGACATCGACGCCGTCGACGTCGATACGCCGCCCGATGAGATTATCGGGGCCATCGCCATGGCGGGCTACTCGCGGCTACCCGTCTACGAGGGATCGATCGACCACATCCTGGGCTATATCTCTATCAAGGACGTCCTCCGTACCTCCTGGATGGGATGGTCGACCGATCTACGAAAGATGATGCGGAGGGCCGTTTTCGTGCCGGAGACCATGCCCCTCGACCGGCTGCTGGATCTCTTCCGCAAGGAGCGAACGCCCTTCGCGATCGTGCTCGACGAGTATGGCGGCACCGACGGACTCGTGACGATTGACGATGTCCTCGCAGAACTGGTCGGGGAAATCCACGATGATCGACGGGTAGAAGAGCCTGCCGACTTCGTGGAGCGGGCCGACGGTTCCTGCCTGGTCGAGGGGAGCGCGGCTATTGGAAAGCTTGCCGCCCGCTTCGGGATCGACCTTGGGGCGGAGCCACGAGGGTACGAAACCGTCTCGGGACTCGTGCTCGCCCAACTGGAACGACTGCCGACTGCCGGTGATGCGGTCACATGGAAAGGCTTGGCGATCGAAGTGATCGATATGGATGGCCGACGGATCGACAAGCTGCTCGTTCGCCGCGTCTGATTCTCAGCGGACAATTGCGCAGGGCGTCGGAGGACTGTTGGCCGGACTGTCACTCAGCCGGTCTGGCCCTGGCTAGGATGTCATCGAGCACAAATGGGCTCGGGAACGGCTCGTCGAGTTGTTCGAGAAGGCGCCGGTAGCGGCCCACGATCTGCGCGATGTCATCGGCGGTGAGCGGATCCTCGCGGAGAATCTTGGACGCATCAAAAACTTCCCGCCAGGCCCGGAAGGCATCCTCGTAGGCCTGCTTGGCTGCCTGGAGCCTCGCCGCTGCAAACTCCCGGTCAGCTGTCCAGGTCAGCTCCCGTGCCCGCAGGGCCGGCTCGGTCACCTCCGCTTCACAGGTGGCTCTCCAAAAATTGAAGTTCACGATATCGCGATAGCGATCGATGATGTGCGCCGTTTCGCGGGCCTCAACCTCCTCGACGGCGAGTTGCCACGCTTGCTCTCGCACCTCGGCAGGCGCCTGCCGAGCGACCTCTTTCCAGGTCACCATGCGAATGTCTTCGGCCTGGGCGGCCAGTTCGCCCTGCTTGCCATCGCGATCCGCCATCGGCACATCAAGAGCCGCTTGCTGCTCGGGCGAAATCATTGTCCGTTTCTTCGCTTGGAGCGCGGCAAACTGCCCTGGCAGCAGCGCCTCGAGCTCGGCCGCGAGCTTGACAGCCCTCGTCTGTTCGGCCTCCTGGAGACCGAGCCGGACCGGGACATACCAACTCGTGGGGATTTCTCGCGTCGCGAAACGTCGCATCTCGTCACCGGCAAGCTCCCAGGCGCTGCGAGCAGCCGTGCCGAATGTACCGTCCTCCTCCATGGCTTTCGCGTGGTTGATCGCCGCCATCATGGGCTCACTATGAAAGATGAGCGCGGTGGTCTTTAACGGCGCTCCCGAATCGGCAAGCTGCTGGCCTTGGAGATACTTGCTCCGTGACACAAGCCAGTTATCTCGCTCGTTCACGGTCCGCTGTGGATCATCTCGTTCATGGAAGTCATCGTCCGCGACGAACAGCGGACGGAACTCCTGCTTCTCGTCCGACTTCCCGATCTTGTGGCCAATGAACCAGCCCATCCGTCCCAGGAGCCGCGGCTCACGCCGGTTGAGCCCGATCCCCTGGCGAAGAAACTCGATTCCCTTGATGACCCAGGCGTAGCGATCCCGATAGTCATCGAACTCGACCGAAATGTTGTAGGAGAGGTTGTGGGCTTGGAAGTCCCAGACGGAATAGAAGTTGGGCTGGAGCTTCGTGAGCTGCTCGAGCGTGGCCGAGAGATTCGCCCAATCTTCCACCATCTTGTAATGGTTGGCCCGATCCCAGAGCAGCGTGACCGCGATGTTTTTGAGGCCGAGAGTGGCAAACCGCATCGTTTCGCCGGAGGGATCGATCTCCCCAAGGTTGGCCTGGGAGAGCCCACGGGCCGACCGCATCCTCGCAAGCAACCCGCCAGGCCCTTCGGTGTCGGCTGGCTGGCTCAGCAGCGACAATGGGAGCAGGAGCGCGACGATCCCTACGAGTGCGAGGAGCGTCTCAGGCCGCAGGCCAAGCCAAGCCTGCCGTCCACTCCCTCTCGACCGTTCACCCACGCTCATGCTGCCACCTCCCGAGATCTCAAGCAGAACGTTGCGACGATGCAAAAGGCGACGACATAGCCGGCCGTCTCGGCTGCATGGGCCGCCAGCAGATCAAACGGAATATCAAAGCCCCCGGCCACGAAATCACTCGTCCCGAGCGCCGCGAGCGATGGAAACAATCCGGCAGCCAGGCGCATCGGTGCCAAGAGCACAATGTCGGCGAGTTTCATGGCCTGCACCGCAGGGGTCGGATCGAGCTCGAGCATAATGCCCATTTGGGTGACGATCCGATAGAGCGACTCGATCGGGCCGCCTCCTGGCAGGTCGCTGGCATCCCCGGTTACCTGGCTGACAAACAGCCTGGCGATGAACACACGGAATTGCCCCACGAGGAGCATGGAGAGCGAGGCCACAAGCGCCACGGGCGCCGACAGGAATGTGCTGAACATCACCCCGAGCGCCGTCACGATCAGCATGGCAAACCAGGCACCCAGGCAGCTCTTGAAATAGTTCGCCGCGAATGAGCCCTCGCCGGCCCGAAGGTAGAAGTCGGCCTGCGCTATGCCGTAGTACTGGTTTGGCTCGAGGCATTGCAGCCAGACCTCAACGCGGCCATCGGTCACGAAATCCTCGTACAGATCCGCCTCGCGCACACGACCATCGGCAAGCACAACCGCGAGCTTCCGCGGAATCAAAAGTTGATCGATCGAAAACTCGCGGGCGACGATCGGCAAGGCCTCGCTGCGGAGGTTGTTCTTGGGGTTTCGGAGCTGGATCGTTCCGTGAATTCCCTCCGTGATCGTGCCCTTGTAGGTACGAAAGACACGGATCGTCATCTCCAGCGGTAGTCCGTTGGGGAAATCTGACTCCCGAACTCCGCCAAATTCCCAAATTGCGGCCGCGGCCGTGCCCCCCTCGATGTACTGCCGATAGCCCCATTCCTGCCCGACGCTGATTCCCTTGGTGGCCGGTCGCCCGTCCCGGTCGAGGAACCGCAGCCTGCCCCGCAGGGGGCGACGAGCCTCGAGAACCCCCTCAGGCATTCCCACGTCGTACACGACTGCATCCCCAGACTCCCGCCGTGTGATGCGGTGGCGATGCCCCTGGAAGGTCTCGACGACACCATCCCCAGAGGCATCGAGCGCGATGAAGTGGCGATGCCCTCGGGCCGAGCCAGTGCGGCCTTCGTAGCCCGTGATCGCACCCTCGTCGTCGCGAAGCTCCCGCAGGGATGCCGCATCGACGGTATGGGTGTGCTGCACACTGCGGACGACAAACGCCCAGCCCCCCAACCCCATAACCAACAGCAGCGCGGTGCCCACGCCGGCAAAACCGAGGAAGCGGCCGAGGATGATCTCGCCGGCATGCACCGGCTTCGTCACCACCGTCTGAATGGCCTTGGACTTGATGTCGGTCGGAAGGCTGAAGACCGCCAGGACAAGCGTCACCGTGCAGGCGAGGAACGATGTCGCGCCGAGAATGAACCCCACGTAGAGTTTCGCGGGATCGACCGTGGTCGGGTCGAGGAACCAGCCGGCAAAGAGCATGGCGATTGCGAACAGGGCGAGCACCAACAGGACGTTCCTGCGAAGGGCTTCCTGGACCGCAAGCCGCGCGAGCGCCCAGACGCGGCCGGGGGAGGTTCCTGCCAGATCACGGAGGCCCGAAAGAACGCCACGGTAGACCCGGTCGCCAGCCTGGAGCGGGCCAGCCCAGGCCGCTTGCACGAGCCATGCGGCCAGGCCGGCGAACAGCGCGACCATCGCCGAGGCCAGAAGAAACGAAAGCAGCGCGGGGCCAAGCCAGACCGTGAAACTTGGGATTTCTTGTTCGAGGACCATCGCTCGAGCTACTCCCCTGTCCGCTCGGATGCCGCGGCGCGGGCGCGCCGGCCGGGCCGAGCCTCGGTGTCTCGCACAACCTCGAGGAAGAGCTCCTCGAGGGTCGTGGTGGGATGTCCGATCTCGATATTAGCGGCTCCATGCTTGGCGAGCACGGCACGCACCTCCTCGCATGCTGCCGCGGGGAGCCCAGTGGCGCGGATCTGGGTCACGCCGGTGACCTTGAGCAAATCTTCGACCCGGCCAAGCTCCTTGAGCTCGCCCTGATGAAGAACGGCGATGCGGTCACACACATCCTCCACATCAGCCAGCAGATGGGAGCACATGATGACGGTTTTTCCTCGCCGCTTGAGGTCGATGATCAGATCCTTCATCTCACGAGTCCCGATGGGATCGAGCCCGCTCGTCGGCTCATCGAGGAGCACGAGCTCGGGGTCGTTGATGAGCGCCTGGGCCACGCCGATGCGTCGCGTCATCCCCTTGGAATACTCTCGAAGCTGGCGCTTCCGATCGTTCGTAAGCCCAACCATGCTGATGAGCGCCGCGGCCCGACGGGCCCTCTCCGCAGGTGGCATGCCGAAGAGACGACCGTAGAAATCGAGCGTCTCCTCAGCATCCAGAAATTTGTAGAGGTACGACTCTTCGGGAAGGTAGCCGATGCGGGCATTCTTCGAAACGTCGGCGGCGGGCTTGCCTAAAACGAATGCATCGCCCGACGTTGGGAAGATGAGGCCCAAGAGCAGCTTGAGCGTGGTCGTCTTGCCAGAGCCATTGGGACCCAGAAGCCCAAAGATTTCGCCGCGACGAATTTCGAGATCGAGCGGCTTGAGGGCCGTCTTCTTACTGCGGCCCCAGAAGTCGCGGTAGACCTTTGAGAGGTTTCGCGTCTCGATCACCACCTCACCCGTTGGGGCAGGCAATGGGGCCGGTTCCACTTCGGCCATGGATTCGTCTCCGAGGTCTTGGTATCGCCAGCAGGAACCGCTCCGCCTAGACACCCACCCCCTCGGTTGTATCGCATCCACGATGGCATGGTAGGGCCGGGCGACGCCGCCATGATTCACAGCATTCGACGAGGCACCGTAGGGTGTTGACAGCCGAATCGGAAACGCTAAAATTCCGCCATCGCTTGCTGAGATTGAATCTCATTCAACTCGAGGTCGCCATGTTTTTGCGAGAAAATTCCTGGTTCTGCCGGTGGAAACTGCAGGGCGGGCCCGCCTCTGAGGCAAGTTCCCAGCGGCAGGGTTTTACGCTTGTCGAGCTTCTGGTTGTCATCGCCATCATTGCAGCCCTGATTGGGCTCCTCCTTCCAGCGGTGCAATCGGCCCGTGAGGCCGCCCGTCGAACCGCCTGCCAAAGCAATCTCCGCCAACTCGGGCTCGCGACGCATTGTTTCGAGAGCACCAAGCGATACTTTCCCCCGTCGGGCGACGTCGTCCGATCGGCGAATTCCCTTGGCATCGCTTCGCAGCCCTGGTCAGGCCAAGCCCTCATTCTCCCATTCGTCGAGGGCGATACGGTCTACAAGCTGATCGACTTCACAAAGGGCTACCACTCCCCAGAAAATAAGGCGGTCCTGCCACCGTTCGGGGTGGCAGCGACGAAGCCGGAACTCCTCATGTGCCCGAGTGAGCCCAACAACAAGGCGCGGCTCAATACGACCACAAACGAACCCGAACACTACCCGCTGAACTATGGCTTCAACGTCGGCCGCTACCTTGTCTACGATCCCGTAAGTAAGACCGACGGAGGCGGTGCCTTCGGCCCAAGCTCCAAGCTGCGATCCGGGATGTTTTCAGACGGCCTGAGCAAGACGCTCGCGATTTCGGAGATCAAAGCATTCACCCCCCGCTACCAAAACACAGCCGCTCCGGCTTCACCGACTGACATCCCTCTCACGCCCGACCAGGTCACATCAAAACTGACGGGCGGCGAATGGTCGGCCAAAAACGGCCATACCGAGTGGGTCTGCGGGCGGGCTATTCACAACGGCTTCACCACGCTCTTCGCACCAAACACCACCATTTCACACACGCGACCGGAAGGCGTATTCGACATTTCGGTCTGCTCGAGTCGTGAGGGCAACAGCACAACCGCACCCACGTATGCGGTCATTCCGTCGCGCAGCTACCACCCGGGCGCAGTCAACACGCTCCTCATGGACGGCTCGGTCCACCAGGTGGCATCCGACATCGACGCCACGCTCTGGCAGGAGCTCGGCACGCGTGCCGGTGGCGAGCCGGCGGCAATACCGCGGTAACGGAAGGCCCCCAAATGTGGGCTACTTCTGACCTTCGCTTGCTGTGGTTTCCACAGTCGCGGGCTGTTTGCCCACGAATTTCGTCGCGATCGCAACAACGTGCTGAGCGGAAGCAAGCTCGGCCGCTGAGAAAAACGGTACATCTGGATCGCCACCTGCCCGGTCGATCTTCTCGGCCGCGAGCTTCTCCCACGTGAGGCCGCTCGCAAGATGCCACGCAGCGGCTTGGGCGACCTTCTGAGACACATGCCCCGTTGCCAAGCCACCAAGGATCACGGCCAGCCGGGGATCCTGCTCCACCGTATCGAGGGCAACGAGACGGTATGCCATACGGGGCGTCGGCTCGCGGAGACCGTGGTCGAGGCACACGGTCGTCGCTCGGACTGCGACCGTCTTTCCAGCAGGTACGGTAAACGGAGTACTCGCGCTATCGATCAGGGGCGAACCCCGCAGGTGACTGCCACGGCCATCAGATGAGGCCACCACCAGAGCCTGGTCCATGGCCAGCCGCACGACCGCCTTGGCGACCGGCCGATCATGGAGCCAGCCTGCCAGCGACTCTCCGTGCTCCGTGTACATGTCACGCAGGAGCGCCGGTGCCTCCCAGACCATCCAACTGCGGAACTCCAGCCAACGTGGATCATGCACCCCATAGATCTCGCGAGCGACCCAGCAGAACGGGTTGCCGCCGCCGCCCGCTCCGCCGCCGAGCCCCCCCCCGGCACCACCACCACCACCGCCTACGTTCTGCGGCTGGGCACCAATACCACCGGCGCCGAAGCCGGCCCCCGCCTGCTGCTGGGCGAGTACGGGCACACCGGCGAAGGCCGGAGGCAACTCCAGCGTGAGCGGTCGATCACCACGGTTCGTCACGAGCACCTGCGCCGATCGCGCATCGTTGGCGATGAAGCGAAGTTCGACGAGGCCATCGGCCTCAGCGGCAAGCACGTCCTGCGTGGCCGCAGGCCCCGTTTGCTCGAGCCGCTGAGCGTGGGCAAAACCTGGCACAGCCACCGTCCCCACGACGATGGCAGTAACACCGAGGCGAACGAAGAGTGACCGATACATGGCAGATCCTCTCGAGGGCGCCCGAATCCGGGCAGGAGCCAGGGATGGCGACCGGGCGGTCGCGAGGTCATCCTCCTCCTGACACCAGTATGGCTTCGGTCTGGCGGCAAGGAAAACAAGATCGGCTTCCACAACGGGCCTCGCGGACTGTGGAAAAAGTCTGCTGCCGCAGAAAGCGGCGGTCGCCGACCATGGAAAACCTCGGCGTTTCCATCGGTCGGCCTCGGTGGGAAAAGGCCATGGATGGCTTTTTCCACGGGCAGCTAGGATTCCAGCCCTGCCGGTTGTGCCGAATGCGCGGGCCAAAGGGCCCATGCCTAACGCTTCGAGAACTGCGTTCCGCGGCGGGCACCACGCAGGCCGTACTTTTTCCGCTCCTTCATGCGACCGTCGCGGGTCAGCAGTCCCGCATGACGGAGAGGATCGGCGAGGTTGGCGTCCAGTGCCGTGAGGGCGCGGGCAATCCCCAGGCGGCAGGCCCCAGCCTGGCCGGTTGTTCCGCCACCATTGACCTTGATCGAGATCTTCACCGCCGAACGCTTGCCGACCTCGTCGAGCGTTCCCAGGATCACGGCACGGTCTTTGACCGATGGAAAGTAGACATCGAGCTGACGGCCGTTGACCGTGATCTCGCCGTTCCCAACCCGCAGGCGAACCCTCGCGACTGCTGTCTTACGTCGGCCGGTCGCCAGAATCTCGTCACCACGACGAACAGCCCTTTCCTTAAAGGGCAACGGGGCGGGAGCAGGGGCGGGAGCAGGAGCACCTTCGGCAGCGGTCATCGGAACCTCGAAGCTTCGTGAATCAATGCAGGGTCAGATCAAGATCGGGAAACGTGAGCGTGCAGGCCTGATCAGGCCTTGATCTCCATGGAAACAGGCTGCTGAGCCTGGTGAGGATGCTCTCCGCCCGCGTACACCTTGAGCTTGTCGAGCATGACTCGACCCAAACGGCTCTTGGGGAGCATCCGGCGAACAGCCTCTTCAAGAATGAGTTCGGGGCGGCGGTCGCGACGGTGTTCGGCGGTCTCGGACTTGAGACCCATATAGCCCGTGTACCACCGGTAGACCTTCTGTTGCCACTTCTTGCCCGTGAAGGCCACCTTCTCAGCATTGATCACCACGACATGGTCGCCGGTGTCAACGTGCGGCGTGTAGACGGGCCGATGCTTCCCCATCAGCACCATCGCGATCTCGCTAGCGAGCCGGCCCACGCGACAGTCAGCGGCATCCACCAGCCACCACTGCTGCTTGACCTCGCCGGGCTTTGCCATGTAGGTCTTCATCTGTCCATCCGTACCGAGGAAAGGCCAAGCCGCCTGAACAACCTAGCCATGCGAAGCGACCGGGGGGCCGCCGGATCGTCCGGAACCCAAACCTTCCGCAGCGGCTTCGCGAGCCCCGGAGAGTACCAGTGACACCGTTCACGAGCAAGCGGCTCCCACGAATTCCAGGTGAAATCCGGACTGCCAGCCCGCCAGTTGCGGCCGCGCCAAGTTCAGACCACACTCTCCCGCGGCAGCGGCATGGTTTGGCTGCCCGTGACCCCGGTCGATACCGGATTCCCCTTGGTCGCCAATCCGCATGAAGGTCGCCGTCCTCAAGGAAATGTTTCCCGGCGAGCGGCGCGTGGCCCTCGTTCCCGCTGCCGTCGCGGCGATCAAAAAGCTTGGGATGGACGTCGTTATCGAGGCAGGCGCCGGGACCTCGGCTGGCTTTCCCGATGACGCCTACCGGAACACCGGTGCGGGGATCGTCTCCCGCGACGAGGCCTTTGGGGCCGACTGCCTGCTCACGGTTCGCACCGGCGGTGCCTGTGGCGAGGGCTGGTGCCATGACCGCGACCGACTCCGCGCTGGGACCGTCCTCATCGGCTTGTGCGATCCACTTTCCTCACCCGATGCCTGCCGCGAGGCCGCCGAGAAGGGTGTGACGCTTTTTTCGCTTGAGCTCGTGCCTCGCATCACGCGAGCGCAGAGCATGGACGTGCTCTCGAGCCAGGCAAGTATTGCCGGCTATCGGGCTGTGCTCTTGGCCGCAAACACGCTCCCGCGAATCCTCCCGATGATGACGACTGCCGCCGGCACGATCACGCCGGCCAAGGTCCTTGTGCTGGGTGCAGGCGTCGCTGGCCTCCAGGCGATCGCTACGGCCAAGCGGCTGGGCGCCCAGGTCAGCGCCTATGACGTTCGCCCTGCGGTCAAAGAGCAGGTGCAAAGCCTCGGTGCAAAGTTCGTCGAGCTACCGCTTGAGACCGGTTCGAGCGAGACAGCCGGTGGCTACGCCAAGGCAATGGGCGAGGAGTTTTACGCGAAGCAGCGGGAGTTGCTGGGCAAGGTCGTGGCCGAGAGCGATGTCGTGATTTGCACGGCGCTCATCCCGGGCCAGAAAGCGCCGGTGCTCGTCACCGCCGAGATGGTTGCCCGGATGAAACCAGGCAGCGTGATCGTCGACATGGCAGCCGAGCGGGGGGGCAACTGCGAGGGTTCGCGGCCCGATGAGTCGGTTGAGGTCGACGGCGTCACGATCCTCGGGCCCACGAACCTCGCGGCCGATGTGGCGGGCCACACGAGCCAACTCTACGCGAAGAACATGACCACATTTCTTGCCCACCTCATCAAGAGTGGCCTCCCCGACGTAGCGGCGAACGACGAGATCTGCCGCGACACGCTCGTCGCCAGAGGGGGTCAGCTTGTGCACCCGATGATCCGAGAGCGGGTCGGCCTTCCGCCGCTCGAGGCCGCAGTTCCTCCGCCAGACTCCCAGTCCTGACCCTCGCCCCCTCACTCGCACGGACTGACTCGATGCCATCCTTCGTCACCATCCTATTTGCCGATACCGCAGCCGCTCCGGGAGATCCCGCAGCGACCTTCATTCGCCTCCTGACCGTGTTCCTGCTTGCGATGTGGGTGGGCTTTGAGGTCATCATAAAAGTGCCTCAGCGGCTGCACACGCCGCTGACGAGCGGTTCCAACGCAATCTCCGGAATCACGGCCGTTGGAGCAATCGTCGTCGCGGGTGCCGTCGCGACCGCTGGCTACCGCTTCGGAAATTTTCTCAGCCTTGTGGCCGTAACGCTCGCGATGGTCAACGTAGTGGGGGGCTTTGTCGTTACCCACCGCATGCTCGAAATGTTTCAACCGAAGAAGAAGTAGCCCAGACATGTCGAGCCACGCCTGGATCAACCTCGCCTATCTCATCGCCTCGATGCTGTTCATCGTGGCCTTCAAGCTCATGACCAGCCCGCGGACGGCTGTGAAGGGTAACTATTTGGGCGCCGTGGGCATGGCGATCGCGCTGATAGCCGCCTGCTTCGAGAAGCCGGTGTTGGCGGCCCTCGATGAGCGGGGGGTATGGCCACTGGTGCTTGTCGCCATCGCGGCAGCCATCGGCGCCGTGATTGGCGCGGTCATGGCACTCAAGTATCCGATGACGGGAATGCCGCAGATGGTGGCACTCTTGAATGGCTTCGGGGGCGCGGCCTCGACGCTCGTGGCTGGTGCCGAGCTTTGGAACACCACCGGCGCGGCGTCTCTGAGCGGGGCTCCGCTTCCGGCGTGGACCCAATTCGCCATCGCGACGGCATTCACCGGGCTGATCGGTGCCGTCACGTTCTGGGGCAGCTTGGTCGCCTTCGCTAAGCTCGAGGAGCTCCCGCGGTTCAAGAAACCTTGGACTGACCCGAACCGGCAGTGGATCAATCTCGGCCTGGCCGTTGTCTCGCTCCTGCTCCTGTGGGGCGTGTGTGCGAATCCGTCGTCCAACGTTCTCTTCTGGCTCTTAGTGATCGCTAGCAGCGGCCTCGGCATCACGCTCACGCTGCCCATCGGTGGCGCTGACATGCCGGTCGTGATTTGCTTGCTCAATAGCTACTCGGGGCTCGCTGCGGCGGCGGCCGGGTTCGTGATGGATAACTCCGTTCTCGTGATTGCCGGTTCGCTCGTGGGGGCCAGCGGTCTGATCCTCACGGCGATCATGTGCAAGGCGATGAACCGCTCACTCGTGGGCGTCCTCTTCGGCGGCCTGGGCACCACAGCCGTCGTCAGCGGTGACGACGTCTACGCGGGCAAGATCAAGATCGCGTCGGCCGAAGAGATTGCGATGATCCTCGAGGGGGCGGATCGCGTGGTCATTGTGCCGGGCTATGGCCTCGCTGTTGCCCAGGCGCAGCATGCGGTCCGAGAGTTCGCCGATGCACTCGAAAAGCGGGGCGTCACCGTGGAATATGCGATCCACCCGGTGGCAGGCCGAATGCCGGGGCACATGAACGTGCTCCTCGCCGAAGCTGACATCGCCTACGAGAAGCTCCGTGAGATGGACGACATCAATCCCACATTCCCAGAGACGGACGTGGCGATCGTGATCGGTGCCAACGACGTGGTGAACCCGTCGGCCCGCACCGACCCGAAGAGTCCGATCGCCGGGATGCCGATTCTCGATGTCGACAAGGCCCGCACGGTTGTCGTGGTCAAGCGGTCGCTCTCGCCAGGCTTTGCAGGAGTTCCCAATCCCCTCTTCGCTGCCGACAACACGCTCATGTATTTCGCGGACGGCAAGAAAGCCATCTTGGACCTGACCGCGGCGCTCGGGAAGGGCTGAGACCCGACGGCCTCACAGCACGTCGGCCCAGAGCGTGTCGGATACGAGTAGGCCAGCTCGCGTCAAGCAAACGGTCGAGCCATCGTCGGTCGCGAGGCCCCTGTCCACCCATCGCGCGACGGCAGGTCCAGCGACCGTGTTGAGGTCGCAACCGCTGGCCAGTAGAAACGCGTCGCGGGCTACGCCATTTCGTCGGCGCAAGCCCACCACGAGCCGCTCGCGGGCAGCGGCCTCATCGGTCATGGCGTCGATGTCCCCTGTGGCATCCTCGCCGGCGAGCACGCGGCTGATCCACGTGGTGGTGCTGCGGTGGTTTGTGACACGGGTGCGGCCGTCAAACCTGGCAGCTCCGGGCCCAAAGGCCTCCCAGGGCCGCAGGTCCCAGTAGGCCTCATTGTGCCGGCAGCGATGCTCGGGTTTGGCAAAATTCGAGACTTCGTAGTGCTCATACCCAGCGCCTTCGAGTCTGTCGATAGCCGTCTCGAACATGGCCCGTTCGGTGTCCTCTGGTACTTCTGCGAGCGTCCCTCGTCGTCGCGCCGCATCAAAGGCGGTCCCTTTCTCCCATGTGAGGCAGTACACCGAGACATGCTCGGGCTCAAGCGCGGTAGCAGCTTCAAGGTCTCGCTCCACAGCCGCGAGAGATTGCCCAGGTGCTGCCGTCATCACGTCGAGATTGACGAGCAGCCCAGTCTCATGAAGCAGCCCCACCGCTTGCCGCACGTCGTCAGGTGCATGGTCACGGTCGAGCACGCGAAGCGTCTGGGCATCGAGCGATTGTCCGCCGAGGCTGACCCGCGTCACGCCGCAGTCCCGCGCAGCCATCACAAACGCTGCCGTCACGTCAAGCGGGTTCGCCTCGACAGTGATCTCACATCCAGGCGTCGGCATGATCCGCCGCCCCACGAGTTTAAAGAGCCGCCGGAGACCATCCGGCCCAAGGTGGGATGGTGTACCGCCACCCAGGTAGAGCGTGTCGAGCGACAGCGGCTCGACAACCCGCTCGAGATCCCTCTCGAGCGCCGCAAAGTACCGGTCCACGAGATCATCCCGACCGGCCAGCAGGGTGAAGTCGCAGTAGCCACAGCGATGCCGACAAAACGGCACATGGACGTACACGTGACGAGGCACGACGCTCACAGCCAAACCTGGAGCCGACCGTCGAGCATGTCGGGAATCTTTTTGGCGAGCACGCGGTGGATGCGGTCGTCTGTGTACCGCGTCGAGAAGTGGGCGGCAATGACCACTTCGTTTCGGAACCGATCACGGCGGGCCAGGATGTCGTCGAGGTGGATGTGTCCGTACTTGTGGATTTTTTCTTTGCGGTGCGAATGGGCCACGAACGTGATTTCGGTGATCAGGATCATCGCCTCGAACATCGCCGGGCAGTGATCGAGTCCTTCGGGGGATGAGTCGCCCAGATAGGCTACCAGGGGCGCTCGCGTCTCGTGCGTGACATCCACCCCCGAGAGCCGGAGGTCACGGATCTGGTGGCCTGGGAGGTGGGTGTACTCCTGCTTGAGCTTGCGCCGCCGCTCCCACACGACGAAACCCACACTCGGCAGGGTGTGGGTCGTTGACGAGACGCTCACCACATGCTCCCGCGAGAGTTCGATCTCGTCGCCCGGCCGCGCCGGCAGGAGCGTACACGGGAGGCGACCACGGTCGAGTCGCGAGACCGCCTTGAGCAGCCGCTCGATCGGTTCGATGGCCGTCTCGGGCAGATAGATCGTGGGGGGCTCCATCTTCATCATCCGCCGACGCGCCACGTAGACCGGAAGTGCCGCGATGTGGTCGAGGTGGGTGTGGCTCACGAACCACGTGTTCGTTGCCATGAAGCCCCAGGGCTGGGCGCCGAGGTCGAAGCCGAGCTTGAGCTCTGGGATTCGCCAGACACTCTGGACGGCGGCTCGCGAATAGCCCTCGACTGTGAGTCCCTTGTGCGTGAGTGTGCGAAACGGGGCGTTGTCGATCATGCGGTCGCCGGGGGCTCGGCCGCGGACTGCAGCCAAATTTCATCGAACAGAATGTCCTGCGTGGTAGCAAGCTTCCCGCGACGCACCAGTTCGAGCGTTGCCAGGAAAATGCCGACCATTCGGACTCTCGGCATATCGTCATCGAACAGGGACGAAAAAGCCACCCTCCCCTGCTCGGCTACCAGCCGTTCGATCCGATCGATGTGCGTCTCGATCGGCGTGTCGTCGTGAACGATCTGCCGCGGCCGGCGCTTCTCCCGTTTGGCCATCACCCGGCCGAGCGCCCCGACGAGGTCCCAGACGTGGGCGTCGCCAATCGTCACTTCGGCGGGCACCGCACGAACAGGCGGGTCGTCAGCGTGGATCCGGGGGAACCGCAGTTCCCACTGCCTCGCTCGGTCTTCGAGAAGGGCCGCCGCGTCACGAAACTGCTTGTACTCGAGGAGTCGCTGCACGAGGTCCTCCCGCACCGGCTCGACCTCCTCCTCCTGCTCCTCTGGTCGCGGTACGAGGGCGCGTGCTTTGATCTCGAGGAGCACACTGGCAAGCTCGACGAACTCCCCCACCTGCTCGATCGACAGGTCCTCGAGCACAGTGAGATGTTCGCAAAACTCTCGGGTGATCACGGCGATGGGCACCGCGGTGACATCCACCTCGTGCTTCCTCACGAGGTACAGGAGGAGGTCGAGCGGGCCAGAGAAAACGTCGAGGGAGACTTTGAAGTCCATGCCAGAATGCCAGATGGGCGAGGCAAATTTGTCGTTGACATCATACGGGAAGCATTCCATCGCCGACGTCGGATAGGCTACTGTCCGTGGGAAAATCCATGATGGCTATTTTCTCCTTGGCCGACCGCCGCATGGTGCGGCGGATGGCTTCTTCCGTCGTCTGCGAACACTATGAACACCGAGCGACTCTGGGCCCCGTGGCGGCTGGGCTACGTGCAAGGCATCGATGCGGGCGATCCGGCCGAAACCGTCGTCGTCAACCACTGGCGGCCTGGGGCCGACCACGACTGCTTTCTGTGCCGCGCGGCGGCTGCCGACGGCCACGACGATCGATCGCTGGGTGTCGTGGAGCGAACCGATCGAAGCGTGGTGGTCATCAATCGCTTCCCGTACTCCAATGGCCACCTGCTGGTTGCCCCACTCGACCACCGTGCCAGTCTCGCAAGCCTCGATGACGCGGACCTCCTTGACCAACAGCACTGCCTGGCCCGCTGGTGCGGCATCATGGAGCGATCAATGCAGGCCCAGGGCTTCAACGTGGGGCTCAATCTCGGCCGTGTGGCAGGGGCGGGGGTGCCCGGTCACCTCCACTGGCACATCGTGCCTCGCTGGCCGGGCGACGTGAATTTCATGCCCACAACCGCTGGAATTCGAGTCCTGCCGCAATCACTCGACGAGCTCTGGCTCCAGCTCACCTGCGCACTCGAAGAAGGTCCGCCATGAGCATTTCCAGCGGCTTCATCCCGCCCGATTGGCGAGCCCGCGAGGCGGCCGTACTCGGGCCCTGGGCGATGCATGGGGCCCACTCGGCGGGACGCGTCCATCCCGAAGATCCACACGCCTTTCGCAGCCCCTACCAGCGAGACCGCGACCGGATCGTTCACTCGGCCGCCTTTCGACGCCTAGCCCACAAGACGCAGGTTTTCACTGACTACCACGGTGACTACCACCGCAGTCGCCTCACCCACACCCTCGAGGTGACCAATATCGCCCGCACGCTCGCTCGTTCGCTGGCGGTCAATGAGGATCTCGTCGAGACGCTGGCGCTGGCCCACGACATCGGCCACCCCCCGCTCGGCCATGCCGGTGAAGACGTGCTTGCCGAGTTGCTCCGTGGCGAAGGAGGCTTCAACCACAACGCCCAGGCGCTGCGGATTATGGAAGTCCTCGAGACCCGCTACCCGCAGTTCCCGGGACTCAATCTCTCCCGCGAGGTAGTCGATGCCCAGGCTACCCGGAAGAAGGACGGCACCGCCCCGGCACCGCTCCTGGAAACCCAGGTGGTCGATGCGGCCGACTCGATCGCCTACGACACCCACGATGCCGACGATGCAATCGAGCTTGGCCTCGTCACGCTTGAAGAGTTCCTCGAGTTACCAATCGTGGCCGACGCAGCCGCACGCGTACGCGACCGATTTGGCAACGTGACCGGAAGCGATCGAAGGCGGGCCGTGATCCATGAGCTCGTCGATTTCCAGGTGGCCGAGCTTGTCCGCACGAGCCTCGTCACGCTTGAGGCGATCGCGCCACAATCGGTGGCCGATGTCCGCGCCGTGGGAAGCGTTCGACGAATCGTGGCCCATGCCCCGGTCATGGCCGCCGCCAAGCGGGAGCTTGAGCGATTCCTCTTCGAGCGGGTCTATCGGAGTGACCGCCTCCTCGCCGTTCGGGTGCCTGCGCAGCAGAAACTCGCCGAGTTGTTTGCCTGGTACGAGAAATATCCGGACCGCTTGCCTCTGCGGTTCCGTGAGCGGGCAGACACATGCGGAGTCCTCCGTACGACCGCCGACTACATCGCCGGAATGACCGACCGATTCCTCGAAACCGATCACGCCCGGCGGCTCGGCGGCTGAACAGGCTGTCGGTGGAGACAGCCTTCCTTGGCCTTTCTCCCTTTGGCCGACCGCCGCTTCCTGCGGCGGCAGACGGGTTTCGCAGCCTGCTCGTGCAGTGGTCACCATGTCGACGCCGATGGTACGATCGACTCATCTATCCCGCCGGAGTGCCCACCCCCACGCATGGCCCTGTTTCTCCTTCGAGCGATCTTCATCGTTGTCTCCGCTGGCATCGCGGTACTCATCATCAACGATACGTCGCTCCAGTCTGCACCGACGTGGGTGCCCGGGGCCATCCTGGCCGGGATGATCGCCCTCCCGCTGGCAGTCATTGCAGTCGACGGGAGCATCCGTCGCAAGGATCTCACGGTCATCACGGCCATCTATTTTGGCCTCGTCATCGGCACGTTTCTGACGTATGTCGCGATGCTCGCCCTGACGCCAGTCCTTCCGCTCAAGCAGGCCGACCCGCTCTGGACATGGCTTCCGCTCATCATCGGTCCCGTGCTGTGCTACCTCTGCACGAGCCTTCTCCTTCAGACGCGAAACGATTTCCGGTTCCTGATTCCCTACGTCGAGTTTGCACGCGACGTCCGGAGTCTGCGGCCAAGTGTCCTCGACACAACGTCCATCGTCGACGGCCGCATTGCCGATCTTGCAGAGGCAGGCATCTTCGAGAGCCGATTCGTCGTGCCCACTTTCGTGCTCGACGAACTCCAGACAGCGGCTGAGTCGTCCGATCGCCAACGGAGGACCCGTGGCCGACGGGGGCTCGATGTGCTCAACCGCCTGCGCGCAAACAAGTCAGTCGACATTGACGTGATGAGCCCCCGTGACGAAGTGATCGACGAGACCTCGCTCGAGTCGCGGGTCGTTACGATGGCCCGCCAGCTCGACGGCCGTGTCATTACCGTCGATCCGAATGTCACCAAACTGGCCGGAGTCCAAAACATCGCGGTCGTCAACGTTCATGATGTCGCGCTGGCCCTCAAGCCCACGTTTATTCCGGGCGAAGCGCTCGCGGTACGTCTGGTCAAGCAGGGCGAGGAGTCTGACCAGGGCGTGGGATACCTCGATGACGGCACGATGGTGGTCGTCGAAAACGGCCGCGGGCACATCGGCCGCACCGTGCAGGTCAGCGTCACCAGTACGCTCCAGACATCAGCAGGCCGGCTCGTCTTTGCAAAGCTTGGCACCGCCGCCTGAGCCGTTTCGCCCGCGGCGGGCCATACGGCATACTTCGGATTCTGTTCCGCCTCCTTTCCAGGAATCCGGCATGCGCATCACATTTCTTGGCTCGCTGCTCTCGCTTCCCACCCTCCTGCTCGGGCAGGCGGCCTTCGCCGCCCCGAGTGGCCATCCTGCCTACACCGATCCAACGGCAACGGATGCCGATTTCAGTTTTCAGGGCGAGTATGTCGGCGCCATCAGGGATGAATCGGGTGAATCGAAGGTCGGTGTGCAGGTGATCGCGCTCGGTGACGGGAAGTTTGACGCGGTGGCATATCCCGGCGGGCTGCCGGGCGATGGCTGGACACCCCCCGACAAGATCCGCGGCACCGGTGTCCGCACAGGCGAGGTCGTCCGCGTCGAAGCGGTCGACCTTGCCGGCACCAAGCGGCAGGGGGAAATTCGCGAAGGCACGCTCGTCGTCCTCGATGACGCTGGGAAACCACTCGCTGAACTGCGGAAGGTCGAACGAAAAAGCCCCACGCTCGGTGCGAAGCCACCCGAAGGGGCGGTTGTGATTTTTGACGGCGCCGGGCCAGTCATTGAGACCGAGACGCTCGTCGACCCAAAGGTCACGGAGGATGGCCTCCTCATGCAGGGCGTTGTCACGGGAGAGTCATTTGGTGACGCCACCTGGCATATCGAGTTTCGCCTTCCGTACCAACCGAAGGCTCGAGGTCAGGGGCGAGGTAATAGCGGCGCCTACTTTCAGGGACGCCATGAGGTGCAGATGCTCGATAGCTTCGGCCTCGAAGGGAAGGACAACGAGTGTGGTGGAGTCTACTCCGTTGCGGCACCACGCGTGAACATGTGCTTCCCCCCGCTCACATGGCAGACCTACGATGTCGATGTGGTATCGCCGAAGTACGACGGCGCTACGAAAGTGGCCGACGCCCGTCTCACGGTTCGCCACAATGGCGTGCTCATTCATGACACGATCGCCGTACCAAAAGTCACGCCTTCCGGACGCGATGGCCCCGACAAGACCCGCGGACCGCTCTACCTCCAGGACCACGGCAACCCGGTGCGGTATCGCAACATTTGGGTTGTGCCGAAGCCGTGAACGACCGGAGGCCATCACTGTCCGCTCCTGGCCCGTCAAACGGTGATGCAGGCGGCTTGGCCGTCACCGTCGAGCAGGCGATGGTGACGCTCGGAAATGCCCGCCGGGTACTCGTGACGGGCTTGGCCGATGCGCCGCGCGACGCTGTCCTCGCGGCCTGCGACATCGCGGAGCGACTCGGCGCGGCGATCGACATAGGAAGCCCCGACGCAGCCCGTCCCATGGGGCCGATCGTGGTCCGTTCGGGTGCCGTAACAGCAGATCGTGAGGAACTTCGCGACCGCGCCAGTCTGGTGGTCCTCTGGTTCTGTCCCCTCGACGCCATCGACCATGACGGCTTTGCCGAAATCGTTCGGCACCCACTCCCAGACGGCGCCGCCCGCACCGTCATCGCCGTTGGTCCCGCGCCGGTCTCGTTCGCGGGCCGCCATCTGCCGCTGCCAGCGGAGACGGCCGTTGATGCAGCGAGGCTTCTGGACGCGATGCTTCGAGGCCACGGCGTCCCGCACGACAACCCTACTGCCGAGGCGTTGGCTGCCATCTGCGGCGATCTGGCAACGGCGATTCGCACGGCGCCCTGCGTGGCTCTGGTCACATGCCCCGACGGCGACCCCACGGGGCTTTCTGCCTGGGCTGTGAGCATGCTCGTGCGCACCATGGCCCACGATCGGCCCGCGTTCGCCGTGCCCATCGCAGCATCATCGACTGGTTCGGTTGCAACCGCCGCCGATGCCGCCGCCATCCTCACATGGCGGTATGGGTCTGCGGGGGCCATTGCACGAGCCGATCGCCTCGGCGGCGATTTTCGGCCGGCTGAGTGCTCGGCAGAAACGCTCATCGAGCGGGCAGAAGTCGACGCGATACTCACCGTCGGCCGTCTTCCTCCAGCCGTGGAGGCAGCCGTTGCCCAGCGATTGCCATCGCTGCCTGTGATGCGAATCGATCGCCGTGACGCCCCGCCCCCCGCCGTCGCGGCACGTCACCGATTCGTGCTCGCGGGCGGCACGATCCATGATCCCGCCAATGCCCGCGACGGCGTCGTGGCCGACATCTGGGTCGAGGATGGTCGTATCGCCTCACCGCCCAGCGACCCGACGGGGTTCGTCCGCATCGAAGCCCGAGGCCTCGTCGTGATGCCCGGTGGGGTCGATCTCCACAGCCATGTCGCTGGCCCCAAGGTGGCTGCCGGTCGCAGGATCACGCCTCAGTTTGCGCGGGGTCGACGAGGTGATGTCCCCGCTGCCGTTCCCACGATCTATGCCACCGGCGCGCTCTATGCCGCCCTCGGCTACACCACCGTATTCGACGCGGCGATCGCGACATCGGCGGCGGACCTCGCCCATGCGGAACTGGCCGATCTGCCCATTCTCGACAAAGGCATTTTCTTGTTGGCCGCCGACGAGTCGGCGACCCTTCGTGCTGCAGCCCGTGGCGACAAGCGCGAGCTTCGTCGTCTGCTCGCCGCATCAATCGAGTCGGGCCGTGGCTGGGCCGTGAAGGTTGCCAATCCCGGTGGCCCGGCGTTTTGGAAGCAAGGCCGTCGCGGCGATCACCACGATCTCGACACACCGCTCCCTGGCGAATCACTCACGCCCCGGGTCCTCCTCGAACGGCTCGCCGAAGCCGTCACCGATATCGGCCTGCCCCACCCGCTCCATGTCCATACGGCCAACCTTGGCCTCCCCGGCAACTGGCGAACGCTCCTCGAGACGATGAAGTCACTCGCCGGGCGCCGCGCCCATCTGGCCCACGTGCAGTTTCACAGCTATGCCGGTGGTGATCTCGACGAAGGCAGCTTCGGATCCGGCGTAGCGCCCGTGGTCGATTTTTTCAACGAACACGATGACCTCACGCTCGATGTGGGCCAGGTGCTCTTCGGGGGCACCGTCGCCATGACGGGTGATTCGGCCGCGGCGGAACACCTGTCCCATGCGACTGGAGTGCCGTTGGTCTCCCACGACACGCACCTCGAAGGCGGCTGTGGTGTCCTTCCGATCGCCTACAAGCAAAAAAATCTCATCCATGCATGGCAGTGGGCGATTGGCCTCGAGTGGTTTCTCACGGTCAACGACCCCTGGCGGCTAGCCCTTTCGACCGACCATCCCAACGGCGCGCACTTCACCGCCTATCCGCACCTCATGCAGCTCCTGGGAGATGCGGCCTTTCGTCGTGAGGCCTTGGCCCACATCCATCCCAGAGTTCGGTCGAGAAGCCCGCTTCACGACCTCGGCCGTGAGTACACGCTCCAGGAACTCTGCATCGTCACGCGAGCCGCCCCCGCGAGGATCGCGGGCCTTCCACAGAAAGGGCACCTCGGCATCGGCGCCGATGCCGACATCACGTGCTACCGCCCCAACCGTGACCTGGCGGCGATGTTCGCCATGCCAGCAAAGGTTTTGAAAGCCGGTGTTCTTGTGGCGGAGGACGGTGAGATCCGATCAACGCCCATTGGCAAGACGCTCACGGCCGCCCACTGATCGCTGCAGCGACGCCTTCGACGAAACGCTCTGCGGGAAACTCTTCTGCGGCTCGTGCGACTCCCGCCCCGCCGTAGCGTCGCGCAAGCTCCTCGTCTTCAAGAACGTTGAAGGCCCGCCGCGGTAACTCGCTCTCTGGCACCGCCGGCACGATTCGCCCGGTGACCCCGTCGGCAATGACTTGCCTCGCGGCATCACTCTCCACGGCTACGGCAGGCAGGCCGCGGGCGAGCGCATCGAGGAGGGCCCCCCCGAGAGCGACGTCGCCCGACTGCCACACAAGCCGCACATGGGTCAGGAGATCGGGGAATACGTCGCACGTCGGCACGATGAAAAGTCGCTCGGCGAGTTCCTGGGCACGGCTCCGACGCCAAAGGCTTTCAAGGAGCGGCCCAGCACCGACCAGCACATGCTGAAGATCCTTGCGAACGACGCCGAGCTGATCGATGGCCCAGAGGAGCCGCTGGAGTCGCGATTCGGATTCGAGTGGTGCGACCGCCAGTGTCCACAGCTTTGCGGAGTCGAGGCCAAGCCGGTCGGCGATGGCCGTGCGTGGGAGCCCGCTGCCTGGGTCTGCGATGATGCCCGGCGGCACGACAACGATACGGTCTGGCCGTATTCCGGCGCGGCCACAGGCTGCGGCCACGTCGGACGAGGTTGCGATGATGCCATCCAGTCGTGAGGCGGCGGCCACGGTCCACGGCCGGCGTGGTACAAGACCGAGCCACAGCACTGTTCTGCAGCGGACGTGAAAACGCTGAGAGACCAAGAGCGGTACGGCTGCACTGCGGCCAAAGCCCAAGAGCACATCGGGGCGGAGTTGGGAAACCAGTCGTGCCAACCTCACTGTGGCGGCACCGTCCACGACCGCTCGCCGTCCCACGATGGTGACCGATCGCCCGCGCGCGGCGAGTCGGCGAGGCACATCACCCCCGCAGCTCATCACCGCCACCGAAACATCCAAGCCACGTGCAGCAAGGCCCTCGACCGCCAGTTCCACCTGGCGGCCGGTGCCGACGGGGTCGAGGCCCCGCGTCACGATGAGGACACGTCTACCCTGCCCCATTGGCGCTCTGACAGGTTGCACGGGCCGCGCGAGTAGCCGCAATTTCATCCTCTTCGAGGACGGCGAGGTACGGCAGGTGCCGCCAGGCACCGTCGAAGTCGAGGCCGTAGCCCACGACAAACTCGTCGGGAATGTCGAACCCGATGAAGTCAGGCCGGATCGGAACCTCCGCCCGCCCCTCCTTCGCAAGCAGCACGAGCGACCGCACGCTCGCAGCCCCCCGCCGCGAAAGCTCTTCGAGGAGTGCGGCCAGCGTGTGCCCCGTATCAAATATGTCATCGACGAGGAGCACCTCCTGCCCCGTCAGGTCTGGCAGGAGGTCGAGTCGTAGTTCTAGTCCACCTGGCCGCGTGGCAGTGCCGCGATAGCTGCTGGCCCACACCATGCTGACTTGCACAGGCCCTTCGAGTCGGCGGATCAGATCGGCGACGACCACGATGCTGCCGGTGAGCACGCCCACGACCGTCAGTGGCCGGCAGCCGACGGTGGCGCGGACAGCCTCGGCGAGTCGATCAACTCCCGCAGCGAGATCATCCGCGGAGAGCAGCACTCGCATCGTATCGCGTTCCGGGGGAGGGGCGTGTTGACCAGGGGGGTGACCCGACAGGATAACCGCCGACGGCACCGCGCTCGAATAGGTTCACTCCTCCACCCGGTTTGTCCCGTCATGCGTCCACCTCCCTCGCCGCGAGCCGGCTGGCTCCTTGCCGACATCGAGGGGCACCTGTGCGAGATTCACTCGCCGGCCGACCCCTTGCCGGGGCGAGCGGTGATCTACCTTCATGGGGTGCGGGAGCGGTGGCTTCAGGAGCTACCCGGCCTTCGCGACCTCATCGAGAAGTCACGTCTCCCGGTGATTGCTCCACGGGCAGGCCGCTCGTGGTGGCTCGATCGGATCATTCCCGCGTTCGATGTGAATGTCACGCCTGAGCGGTTTGTCGTCGGACGAATCGTCGACGAGGTCCACCAGCGATTCGGGGTGTCACCTCCGGGCGTCGCCCTCATCGGCACCAGCATGGGTGGCCAGGGGGCGCTTCGGCTGGCCTACCGGCATCCCAACATGTTTCCGGTGGCGGCAGCGATCTCACCGGCGATCGATTTTCATATGGCGATGCGTGAGGCCCATCAACGGGACGACGGTGAACTCTACGACACGCTCTGGGAAGTCTATGGCGACGTCGAGCGGGCACGGCAGGACACGGCCATTCTGCATGTCCACCCACTCAACTGGCCGCGCCATCAATTCTTTGCCTGCGACCCCGCCGACGGCGATTGGTACGAAGGCGTGGTCCGCCTCCAGAGCAAGCTCGTCGCCCTCGGCATCCCCCATGTGGCCTCGCTCGAACCTCGCGGCGGCGGCCACGATCCAGTGTATTACGACCGCATCGCCTCCGATGTGATGGCGTTCGTGCTCGAACGCCTTGATCAAGAATCTCGCCGCATCGTGTGAAGCAGCCCGGTGCGGTAGGGATCGTCGGACGCGAAGTGGAGCGTGGTTTCGGCGGTGATCCAGGCGCTGCCTCGGACGGTGGGCACGAGAACGTTTCCTTGCGTGTGGACTGAGGCCTCATACACGCCGCCGAGGATACTCTCCTGCCGCCAGATGGCTCGCTCGTCGAGGTCGCCATCTTCGTGGAGGCATGCAACAACGGCGCTGGTCGCTGTGCCGCACGGAGAGCGATCAAATGCCCCATCGGGACACAGCACAAAATTGCGTGCGTTGTTGGTGGGATCCGTGGGCGGACCCATGAGCACGATATGGTCAATCGATTCACCGGCATCGCCTGTGACCCCAGCTGCCTCGAGTCCGCGGCGGATCTGCCAGGCCTTTTTCAAGAGCCGCGGGATCCCTTCGGCCTTGATGGAAAGACCGTGGTCGCGGCAGATGAAGAACCACAGTCCGGAGGTGGCCACGTCTCCCGTCACCACCGAGCCATCCCCGCAGGCTATGGCACGTCCGCGGTGAATCCTCCTCGGGGGCACACACTGAAACGAGGCATCTGAGCCACCATGCCACTCCACGCCTACGACGCCCGCAGGTGTCTCGAGCCGAAAGTGACTGGGCATGATCTGCCCCAGGTGACCCAGCGACACGGTGAGGCCGATCGTGGCATGGCCACACATGTCGAGATACCCCACTCGATTGAAGTACAAGGCCCCGAGGCTGCATGTCGGGTCGGCCGGTGGCACGAGCACCACGCCCACCATCGCCTCGACCCCACGGGGATCTGTCACGAGCGCCCGTCGCACATGGTCATACCGCGCGCGAAACATATCTCGCCGTTCACGCACCGACCCCGAGCCAAGGTCGATACTGGCAGCAAAAGACTCGTCGATGACCAGCCTCGTCGGCTCGCCAATCGTATGCGAATCGATGACCTGCACGCGGCCAGGGGGCAGCATGTCGTGGGATGTCATGGCGGGAACCGCTTACGTGCCGGGCACGGGCTGGGGGGAAAATGGCGCAGGCGGAGTTGCCCGCCGGGTCGGCCCGGCGCCTGGCAGATTCGGGGCCTGACCGCCGCCGATCTGATCAAGATCGAGATAGCGCGCGTCAAAGACTTCAACCTGATTGAGCCCTCGTAAATAGTGAATGCGTCCGGCAGCGGCCGTATCTGGCTGGCCCCCTACCTTCACCTGCCGAAACAGTTGGGCGTCGCTTCGGCCATCGCCTGTGAACACCAGCATGTCCTTGGCTTCGTTCCACGAAAGCCTCGCGCTTCTCGCTGTGAACGATTCACCTTCGACAAGCACATTGCCTGCCGCATTAAGTTCCAGGGTGCCCCGCGGCTGGCCCGGCATGGGCGGCACCTGCCCCACGCCAAGCACATCACAGGCAATCGTCACCGCGCCCTCCGGGAGGCCTCGCGGCGAATGAGGATCGAGCGATTCATCCCAGCCAGCCACCGGACCCCAGATCGCTTCGACCCGCTGATGAAACTCCATCGATCGGCGGTGGATGTTGCCCCGCAGCCCCCGCTGAAAATCAACGCCGAGATAGTTGAGGCCATTCCCTTGGGGCCTGATCGGCGCAGCCACCGGGGCGATTCGCGGGCTTCCGAGAGCAGATGGCGGTGCAAACTGTGGCGACTGACCCTTGCGCGTACTGGTGAGACGGCCTGGTCCAGTGCCACTCACCTCGCCGCTGGCCCGTTCAATGACAAGGTCGCGCACAAAGAGCTTCTCCACCGAACGCTCACCGGCTTCGTCGATCGACTCACTCTCAATTTTGACGCCGCTGCCACAGGCGATCCGTGCAACCTCCGGCTGACGGTTGGGCTGGCGTCCAGGCTTCGCCCCGCGATCACCCGCAAACTCAAATTGCTCGTCAAAGACGACATCGAGCGACCCTGACCGAACAATGGTCGTGCCCCCGTTCGCGACCACGTCTTCCACAAACCTCGCCGTCTGGCCGTCGAAGTCCAGCCGACCCTTCCAGGTGATGTCGAGTTTTCCCGGGTCGCCGGCAGCGGCCACGGGTGGCTTCGGTGCGGCTCCTGTGAGGGCTAGGCCATCCAGGCCAGGCCCACCAGCCGGCATGGGCAGCGAAAGCCGGCCAGCGCCATCCACCGTGACGCGGTTCCGTCCGCGGTCGAACTCAACGAGCGGTCCCTCGAGGTCGAGCCCGCGCCCGATGATCGTCGCTGGTCGCCCCGACACGACCGCACGTGCATCGAAGGCTGTGGGCCGCGAGAGTTGCATCTGATCGCCACGAATTTGAACTGGCGGCCCATCCGCTGCCGGGCCTGTCGGCTGCTCGACGAGCTCGACTTGGCCCTCCATCGACATCTCACTCAGCTGTGGCCCCTGCGGCGCGAGTGTGACAAGTCCACGGACAAGGGCAGCGGTCGCCGTGATCCGACCGCCCTGAGGCTGAGCCGGCTCGGCCGCAGGTGCTGGGACGTGAGCCGCTGGTCCGGCCACGACCTGTGGTGGCGGAGCCGCAGCAGCCGGGCGCGGTGGTGGGGCCGGCAGTTCACGAAACCAGAGTTCGAGCCTGTCGGTGCGGGCCGCCACCTGATCCGCGCCCACCTCCACCATGCCCCGCGCAAGCATTCGCGACGGCTTCACTCTAGACAGATCAGGCCCTGCGGTTGGGTCGCGTGGTGGGGCCCCCGGAGGGGGTGGCACCACATCGAGCCAGAGATGAAGCTCGCCGGCACTCAGTCGGCCACGCGTCTCCACGACGATGTCGGCATCGCCCGACATCGAGACCACATGACCTTCACCATCCGGCCGCATCCGAAGCCACTGCTGCCACCTCGCGTGCGCCGGCGGCTGGCCCTCTGATGCAACGCGAAGCCAGCCAGGACCGACGGCCATGAGTGAGCCTGGATCGCCCGGCGGACCGGGGCAGTAATCGATCTTGCGGGCCTCCATCTCACTGCCCCGTGCGACGAGCGACACAGGCTCCGTGCCGTCCAGCAGAATCCGACGCGTGGCGATCTCATAGCCCAGCCGCGTGGCACGTGCCTCGAGCTCCGCGCCAGTGCTGCGGACAACGACCGGCGAACCCTTGGCCTGAATCTCAGTTGGCTTGAGTGGCCCCTTGGCCTTGCCTTCGCCCTCTTGCTCACCTTCGCCAGCAAGCAGAATCGCCAGGAGGTCACATGTAATCTGATCGCTTCCCCCGTCAGGCGTCGCTCGCACCACATCGACATGATCGGTGAGCGTGATCACGTTCGCAACGACATTGAACGTGAGGTTTCCGCGGCAACTCACGAGAACGGGGGCCGCCGGATCGTCTGCGGACGCATCAGGCTTTGGCTTCGCCGCGGGCTGCCCAGGAAGAAAGCCACCGCCCATCCCCTCGAGCCGGATGCGCACATCGCGATCGAGGCGGATGGATTCGACGCCGCCGATATTCGGCCCCTGCCCCAGGGAATCCGGGCCTTGAGGTGTAGCCCGGGGCGTGAGCCGCGCCAGCAGGCCGCGGCCGCTGCCGTGCGAACGGCCGTACCGAAACTCCACCGCCTCGCCCGTTCGTACCTCGAGCTCATCGAGCTCAACGTCGCGGGTGACGATTTCGATATCATCTTCCGCGCCAGGCGCCGACGCCGTTCCACGAATGGTGACTTGCCCGCGGAGGCTGCCCCCCACAAGCCGCGCCAGCCGTCCCTGCCTGAGATCAAGCGGCTCATCGAATTCGAGCACCGCTCCCTGAGGGGATCGCATCACGATCGTGCGTCCTTCCGAGCCATCCGGCGAGCGGGCACGATCCGGCAGCACGACGAGTGTGCAGGGCACGAGGTTCACGCGGCCGTCTGGTAGGGATTGATACTCCTTGAAGAGCAGCCGCATCTGCCGGCTCTCCAGAACAATCGGGTTGTCGCGTTCCGGTGCCCCAGGTGGAAAGATGTCGCTCAAGGCCGCCAGACGCCGGTCGGCCTTGGCTCTGATCGCGGCAGCCTCTTCAGGCGTCATCTCCACGGCGGTAACCATGTCACGGAGCCTGGGCTCCACCAGTGGCACCACGGCCAGTCGGTAGAAACCGGCAGCCGCGAGCATGACGAGGAACACTCGCAGCGTGCGTCCGAGTCGGTGTTCCATCACTCTGACACCACCTTCCGGCCGGGCTCAGCCGCGGTGCACAGCGTACCGAGCCACGATCGAGTCCCAACTGCCTCGGGCCCGTAGAAGGCGTTCGATCACCTCCCTCACGGCACCTTGGCCACCAGCCAGGTGCGTCACGAATGCCGCGGCCGATCGCACCTCGGCACAGGCGTCTGCCACGGCGATGCCGACGCCACACTTCGCAATCACAGAAAGGTCGGGGAGATCGTCGCCGATGAACGCAGTCTCCTCCCAGGTGACGCCCGTCTCGGCAAGGATTGCAGTCGTCGCGGCGAGCTTGTCTTCAACGCCTTGCCGCACAATCCCGATTCCAAGCTCGGTCGCTCGAAGCTGAACGACATGGCTGGCGCGCCCTGTCACGATGCCCACCCGGCATCCAGTCCGCTGCCAGAGCTTGAGGCCCAGGCCGTCGCGAATGTGAAACGTTTTGGATTCGATGCCCTGGTTGCTCCAGGTCACACCGCCGTTGGTAAGCACGCCGTCAACGTCGAGGAGGAGGAGCTGCACGCGGGCGAGGCGCCGGTCGAGCTCACCAGATGAACGGGCCATGGAATGCCGGGTGCGAGGGTGATGGAGACGGAGTGAGGAGGACTTCAGGCAGCTGCAGGCGTGCGGACGGGCGGTCGTTGGATTGCCTCATCGGGTACGAGGCCGTAGAGGTCCACGACATCCAGGAGCCCCACGACGACGCCGTCGCCATCGACCACCGGAAGCTCACTCAGCCGACGGGCTTCGAGGACGGTGACGGCATCTCGCAGCCTCGTACCAGCCGGCACCGTCGTGGGACGCGCTGTCATGACGCGGCCGATCGGGGCATCGAACAGGTCGTCGTGTCGCCGCTCGAAGAGCCGCGCGAAGTCGCTGTCGGTGAAGATGCCTTCGAGATGGTCCCCTTCGCTCACGACCATGACGGCTCCGGTGCGACGGGCTGGCAACGGGCGCGAGAAAACCGCCCGCACTGTCTCGTCGGATCGCGCGAGTCGGCATTCTGCGATCGGCCGCATCGCATCCTCAACGAGCATGAGCTGTCGACCCAGACTGCCTCCTGGATGACGCGCGGCAAAGTCTTCCGGCGTAAACTGACGAAGGCTTGAGATGACAAGGGCCAACGCATCACCGAGCGCCAGCATGAGCGACGTGCTCGTCGACGGTGCCAGACCGAGATCGCACGCCTCCCGCACGCTGCCGGTGGGAACCACCACCGCCGCAGCCCGACCAAGCGAGCTATCGGGCCTCGCCGTGAGCGCCACAATGGGCACGCGTCGTGCGGCCAAATGCGGCAGCAGCCTGGTGATCTCCTCGGTCTCCCCAGACTGCGAAAGCGCGAGCACGATATCGTCACCGCGAAGCGCACCTAAGTCGCCGTGCATTGCCTCGGCAGGATGCAGAAAGTGGCTCGGGCTGCCCGTGGACGCCAGCGTGGCCGAGATCTTTCGGGCCACGAGGCCGGCCTTCCCGATGCCGGTCACCACGACGCTTCCGGTGCAGCCTTCGATGAGCCGCACCGCGCGGCAGAACACTCGGTCGAGCCCTTCGGCCGCTGCAAGCACAGCTTCCCCTTCAGCTCGGAGGATATCTCGGCCCCGAGCCAGGATGGCATGGTCGTGCGTGGTGTCGTTCTCATCGCCCATAACGTCGCCGACCTCCCGATGGACCGCGGGCTCAGGCCGCGGGGGCGGGACTATAGGACGGCTGGGCAAGAACCGCAACGCGATTTTACCGCGGTGTCAGGCCTTTCTGTATCGCTTGGCCATTTCGGCGAGCGAGACGATTGGCACCTTGCCGGCGTTCCCGGCCTGGCCGAACTGCACCATTCGCTCGGCGCAGACCTTCTTCATGGCCTCGCGAGAGGGCTTGAGGTAGTCGCGGGGGTCGAACTTTTCGGGCGTCTCAAAGAGCACCTTGCGGATCGCGCCGGTGATCGCCATCCGACAATCGGTGTCGACGTTGATCTTTCGAACGCCGTGCTTGATTCCCTTCTGGATCTCTTCGACCGGCACGCCCCAGGTCTGCGGCATCTTCCCGCCGTACTTGTTGATGATGTCCTGCAGCTCTTGCGGCACACTCGACGACCCGTGCATCACAAGATGGCAGTTCGGGAGCTTCGCGTGGATTTCTTCGATCCGTTTCATCGCGAGCACATCGCCATCGGGCTTCCGCGTGAACTTGTAGGCCCCGTGGCTCGTGCCGATCGCGACGGCCAGGGCGTCCACGCCCGTCGCGGCGACAAACCGAGCCGCCTCGTCGGGGTCGGTGAGCAACTGGTCATGCGACAGCTTTCCAGTCGCGCCGTGACCGTCCTCGGCCTCACCCTCACCGCTCTCGAGCGACCCCAGGCAGCCGAGCTCTCCCTCCACCGACACGCCCTGCCGGTGGGCAAGGTCGACTACGTCCTTCGTGACCTTCACGTTGTAATCAAAATCGGCTGGCGACTTGCCGTCTTCCTGGAGCGAGCCATCCATCATCACGCTCGTGAAGCCGTTGTCGATCGCGCTCTGGCAGGTGGCCGGCGAGTTGCCGTGATCCTGATGCATGGCGATCGGGATCTTTGGGTAGAGCTCGGCAGCGGCGAGCATGAGATGCCGGAGGTAGTTGTCTTGACTGTAGGAGCGGGCGCCTCGCGAGGCCTGCACGATGACGGGCGAGTCGGTCTCCTTCGCCGCCTCCATGATCGCCTGAATCTGCTCCATGTTATTGACGTTGAATGCAGCGAGGCCGTAGCCGTGCTCAGCAGCGTGGTCGAGCAGGATCCGCATCGGGACAAGTGGCATGGCTGGAGACTCCTCTGAACGCAGGTCTGGGGGGCAGGACCGGCAATCGCCGGTGCCGCGAGCACCGCGGCGGACGAGAGCATACGGTAAACAAGCACGGTGCTAAAATCCTCTCGATTCTCGCCCGTTTCGCCGGACCCTCACAACGCGATGGACCTTCGCCCCGTCACCGACCCGATTCGCAGCCTGCTCTATGTGGTCGGCGGCTGGGCCTGCCTTGTCCTGGCGGCGGCGGGTGTCATCCTCCCTCTCGTCCCCGCGACGCCCTTCCTGCTGCTCGCGAGCTGGTGCTTCTATCGCGGCTCACCCCGGATCCACGCCTGGCTCCACCGCTCGACCTGGTTTGGCCCCACACTCGATGACTGGCACCACTACCACGGCATCCGCCGCAGCCTCAAGTACCGGGCATTCATGATGGTGTTGGTAGTCGTGGCTACGACGCTCTTCTTCAATGCGCTCCCGTGGTATCTCCAGTACGTCACGATCGGGCTTGTCGCATGTGGGCTCTATACGATCTTGACGGTGCCCACGCTCCCGGATGACGCGCCTCGTGCTCCGCGAATCGTCAATGAGTGACTCGCGTTAGTCGGCCAGGTCGTCCCGTGGCTCCGGGAGCATCCATCCTGCGGCAAGCCCAATGATGCAGATCACGGTACCGACGATCGCCGCAGCGGAAGAGAACTTGAGCGCTGACGACTCATAGGGCATCAGTCCCGCCACGAGTGACGTCACAGCGGCTGCGGAGGTGCCGATCATCCGGCCACCGATGTTGGCCGCGAAGCTCTCGCCCGTGCCCCGGAGGTGAACCGGGAAGACATGCGGCAGGTAGTTGCCCCAGAACGAAAGCTGTCCCACGGTCACGAGACCAACCAAAAACATGCCGAGTGACATCGTCGTCACAGGCAGTCGGCCGAGGTAGGCCCACTCGAGCGGAATCTCGAAGTAGGTCGTGTTGGGTACCCGGAGGAAGAACCAAAACACAAGCGGCGTGATCACGAGCCCGGGAATCTGCAGGAGTCTGAGCTTCCAGCCCCAAAGGATCCCTGTTGCCAGCACAACCGCCATGAGGCAGCGGCCCACGAGGCCACCAATTTCTTGCATCTTCGTGTACTCAGCGGCAATCGTTTGCCCATGTCGAGCGGCGGCCGCTTTTGCCACGGCGTTCAGCTTCGCCTCGTCGGTCTCCCCTTTTAAGTGCGCCGCCGTCACGGCCTTCTCGCCTGCGGCGGCTGCCCCAGCCTGCACTTCCGCGAGCCCAGGCATCATCTGGGGCATCTGCTGGATCGCACCGAAGGCGACGCCGAGGGTGCAGGCAAACCCGATCGTTGTCAGGATCGTGGTGCGACGCAGTTCAGGCGCAAAGAGCGCCGCAAAACTTGGCCGCTTGAGCGTGCCGGCAGCCCGCTTCGAGGCCCACACGGGCGACTCGGGTAGAAACGGCCGGATAAGAATGAGCGGCAGCGCTGGGATCAGCCCCGACATGAGCGTGTACCGCCAGGCCTCATGCTGGTGCTCGGGAGCGATCTGCCCCAGGAACGCAAGCCACGAGGGCACTTGCACCGCGGGCAGGCTTGGGCCGAGTTGAATGGCCAACCCATTGGCCACGGCCACCGTCAGGCCGCCGATCGACGAGAACGCCTGCGTGATGCCAAGGACTCGTTCCCGCTGCTTGGGATCGGGAAACAGTTCCGCGAGCCAAGCCACGGCTGCGACAAATTCGACGCACACCCCCACGAACACAAAGCAGCGGCAGACCAGCAGCATCCACAGGCTCGTCGAGTAGCCCGCGGCAAACGCAGCGAAGGCATAGATGAGGATGCTCCAGGTGAGCACGCGACGGCGGCCCAGCCGGTCGGTGAGATAGCCGCCGAGCAGGCCAAAGAGGCCGCCACAGAGCGCGGGCACGTAGAAGAGGATTCCGACCCATCGGATATAGCCATCGCTTCCCGGCTGAAATCCTCCGAGCTCCAAGAGCGCCGGCCGCGCGATGAGCGGCAGCATCAAGAGTTCGTAGATATCGAACGCGAAGCCGATCGCCGCGATGATGCAGACGAGCCAGCCAGTGACCCCGAGCGCCGCCATGTGTCAGCTCCAAAAGGAAAGCCGCCGGCAGCCTAGCAAAACGGTGGAGAAACGCTGCCGCAGCAGCAAGCAGCGGTCGCCGACCATGGCAAACCTCGGCTTTGCCAGCGGTCGTCCACGGACACCAAGCGAAACGTACCGGTGAGGCTCGCAAGCCTCCCGGCACATCGTCGCGTTGGAAACCATCGAGGTCATTGGGGACCGATCGACGCCGGCCGCTTGGCGAGGAAATCGCGGGGCCCGCGGGTCGTGTAATACGGATAGGCCACGGCACCGGTCGGCGGGCCGGCCGGCTCGATGGCACCGTAATCGGAAGCCCCCAGGGCAGCCTTTTCGTCGTGTGTCAGGTGGTGCTTGGCGAGGCCACCGTAGCGGCCGGTGTGCGGAGCCTTGCAGACACCCTCAGGACAATCCTGGCAAGCGCCGGTCTGGCAGGCACCGCCCTGGCATTGGCCGTCGGGGCACCCATGCTCGTAGCACGTGCCCGACTCGCAGCCACTACAGCCAGCCTGGCCGCCGCCGTGACCGCGATTGGAGTAGGGGCCGTCGGCGTTCAGGAGAAACAGTCGGTCGATGATCGAGCATCCGGTGCTCGTGGCAGTCACCGTGACGGCAACGACGAGGACCAGGAGGCGAAGGCTTGTGAGCGAGCGATGCATGGGAAGGCTCCCGCGAGGTGTCCGAGGGACCGGGGCGGCGAACCTCCGCCCGCACATCCGACCGTAGACTGCTGATCGTATCGGTCGTGCGGGAGGCACCAGTTGAGGGAACCCTGCCGCTGGCAAGCTGGGTAAGGTGATCGCCCCTGATTGTGGCGATGAAAGGCGAAACTCAGCCCGGAACAAAAACCTCGCCCCAATGAAATGGCCGAGAGTTCTGCGTTGGTTTCGTCATACACTGCGCCTGCCAAGGCCACTGTGAAAGCTTTTGTTGATTTGCCAAACAGCAAGCCATCGGAAAATCGGCGTGGTCAACGTAACACTCAGACGCATGATGCCCACACAAACCATACCGCAGGCACCAGCAACCGCCTTTCTCACGACCACGTCACGCTCCCTATCGGGGATACTCCGGAATTGACTCGAACTCCGTCACTCGTTGTCCGTGATACACGTGCGGGTTGCCAGTGATCGGGCTGAGGTCACAGCCTCCAGGAGTGGCGTAAAGCTCGGCTATGTTCATCAGGTAGCCATCCCACACCACAATCTGAAAAAGTAATCACGTGCCAAACCACCGGGGCGCCGTTTACTAGCGTCCGAGAGGGGTTGCCCGTGCCAGGGAGCCGGCGTTGTTGGCAAGCGCAGCCAGGATGGCGAAGCGCGGTCAACTCCGAGAGAGCGCAGGCCTGGAGGGCCGCAGCGAACGTCCGGCGACATGGCACGGGCAACCCCGAGCCGCGTTCGGCTAACCAGCGAAGCGGCTGACGATGAGGGCGATGTTTTGGCCGCCGAAGCCAAAGCTATTCGACAGCGCCCGGTCACACTTCCCTTCGCGGACCTTGTTGGGCACGTAGTCCAAGTCGCAGGCAGGGTCGGGATTCTCGTAGTTGATCGTCGGAGGAAGAAGCCCGTCGCGGATCGCCAAGAGGCAGACGATCATCTCGGTCGCACCGGCCGCTGCGATGAGGTGCCCCATCATGCTCTTCGTGCTCGACACGGGAAGCTTGTAGGCCCGCTCGCCGAACACCTTCTTGATGGCCAGCGTCTCGACCTTGTCGTTGACGTCGGTGCTCGTGCCGTGGGCGTTGATGTAATCGATGGTTTCGTCACCAAGGCCGGCATCGGCAAGCGCCATGCGGATACAGGCGGCAGCGCCGCGGCCCTCCGGATGCGTGTCTGTAATGCGGTAGGCGTCCGCGGTGGAGCCATAGCCCACCACCTCACCGTGGATCTTCGCCCCTCGTTTCCGGGCGTGCTCGTACTCCTCAAGCACCACCATGGCGGCCCCCTCACCGAGCACGAATCCATCCCGCTCGTTGTCGAAGGGTCGGCTCGCTCGAGCGGGCTCGTCATTGCGAGTGGAGAGCGCTGTCAGCAGGTTAAAGCCGGTCACGCCGAACGGATGGATCATGCTGTGGCAGCCACCTGAAAGCATGACATCGGCCTCGCCGCGACGCACGAGCTCCACGGCCTCGCCGATTGCCTGACTCGAGGCAGCGCATGCGGTGAGGCAGTTGAGGTTTGGGCCCTCGGCACCAAACAGCGCCGCCAAGTGGCCGGCTGGCATGTTGGGTTCTTGCTCGACCTCCGTGAGCGGATGGAGCGTCTCGAGGCCGAGCTTCGTAAACTTGGAAACATCGAGTGTGTCGCCGTCGATGGCCGCCATCATCATGCTGGTGAAGGCGTCGAATGCCTGCTGGCCTTCACCGCTGCCGAGGTAGATGCCAAGTCGCGTGGGATCGGCCGGAAGCCCTTTTTCGAGCCCGGCATCCCGCATCGCCTGGAGCGCCGCCCCGGCGGCAAACTTCGTGTGACGGCCGCAGTACTGCCAGTCTTCGGCCTTCTCACCCTCGTTCGTCACATCCCAATTGCGGACCTCGGCTGAGATCTTCGTGGGAAACCGCGACGCATCAAAGACTGTTGTCAGTCCGACACCGGAACGCCCAGCGACGAGGTTCTTCCAGAGCGCCTCAACCGTCACCCCGAGCGGCGTGACGCAGCCCATCCCGGTCACCACCACCCGCCGCCTACCGGAAGCCATCGTGCCCTCTCTCTGGGTTCGCGAGCCCGCTTGTCACCAGTCAGGGCGGGCGAGCGGCTGCCCGGCCTCGTCCTTGCCGATGTCGTAAATGTGCATGTGATCAAGCCACCGGAGAAGTTCGTGGGGCTCAAAGAGCTTTGGAACGCCGTCCCCCGCCTCCAGGTGGGCGAAGAAGAGCTCCGCCTCGCCCTGCAGCCGATCGCCCACCGTGCTCGTGACCTTGCATAGCGATCCGGTCGGCTTGAGGTCGAGCACCTCGGCCTTGAAGACGAGTGTGTCACCGGGGACGGCATCGAAATGAAACTCGGCAGCCGCCACCTTCGCGAGAACAACCCGCCGATTGAACTCGATCGCATCGGCTACCAAGAGGCCGGCGGTCTGGGCCATGCCCTCGACGACCAAGGAGTTCGGCATCAGCGCCGCCCCCGGAAAATGGTCGTGGAGATGCTCCTCGGCAAGCGAGACATTCTTCACAGCCGTGGCATGCTTGCCACGGACAAATTCGTTGTACCGGTCAATCCAAAACCAGCGCATGAATGCACTCCGGCGGGCAACGCCGTCCTTGTGGCGCGAGGTCAGCGACCCCTCTTCGTGTCGGCGAGATCAGGCTGCCAGCTTGCTCTCGACGTACCGAACCATGTCCTCGACCGTCAGCGTGTTCGGGAAGTTCTGAACGCTGGGGTTGGCCTCGAATTTGGCGAGATCGACGAACGGCATCCGGGCCTTGAGCTCCTTGAGCCCCGCCTCATTCACTTTGCCATTGGTCACAAACTCACTGCTCGAGAGGACATCCTCGGGGAAGAGTTCGCCCCGCTGGATCTTGATGCCGAAGGCCTTTTCGAGGCGGAAGACGATGTCGAGGAAGTCGATCGACTCCGCGCCCAGGTCGCCCACCATCGTGGCACCCGGAGAGACTTCGTCCTCATCGACCCCGAGGGCCTCTACCAGAGCGTCTTTGACCTTGTCGAAGATTTCATCACGAGACGGCATCGACTTTTCACCTTGAAGACAGGAAGGAGTTCATCACGAAACCAAAGCAGAGTTGTAATCTCGAACCGGCCATTCGGAAACCCGAACCTGCCAAGCCCCCCTCTTCACGGGGAAAACCGCCGAGAGGCCACACGGCCGAGCCGGGTTTCACGGCCATTGCAGGCCCATTCACCGGGCGAACGATGCCGGTGTCGAGGCGATCGCCGCAGTCGGCATGGGGGAAGCATAGGTCTCGCTTTTGTGACTGCCCGCCTGTCGTGGGGCTGGATAGAGGACGGCCCACATCCGCCGCATTTCAGACCGTACCCGGGCGTCCAGGGCGGCCCCGTGCGGGAGACGGTCGGCCATGTTGTAGCGCTCGAGCGTGAGACGGGCGGTGAGGCTCGTCCGACCCCCCACCTTCCCACTGACCTTCACCTTTGTGGTGGTCTCGTCGTGGGAGAGAAGTTCGACGGTCACTGTGAGGGTATTGCCTGGCTCGACGAAGTCGCCGTACTTCACGTTGCGGGCCGACCGAAGCACCACAATGGAGTGAGCGAAGTCTTCCCCAAGACGGATCATCCACGCAGATGCCTGAGTCATGGCCTCAAGCATGAAGACACCGGGGAGCACCGGGAACCGCGGAAAGTGGTCCGCGAGGTACTCCTCTGCCAGCGTGACCGCCTTCACAGCGGTGATGCTCCGCCCAGGCTCGATCTCGAGAACCCTGTCGAGCAGCGAGAATCGCATCGCTTCGTCTCCGTTGATTGGCAGTCCACGCGGGGGGCCGTAAGCCGGCCAAGGTGGGAAGAAATCCCCGCGAGGGAACCCCTGCGTCGGGCCACAGTATAGGGGAAGTCCAACCGCCCTCAACGGGCGGCAGGAGCGAACGGGGCATGGCTGCCGGGCGGGCGGCCATCACCACCGGCACGACCCTCAGGCCCTGCGACGGGCGGGGGGCTCTCGGCCTGCGGACCGCGACTGGCGGTTGTTTAGCCGCAGCCAGGGGGTGGCGCGGGTAGGCTATTCCTTCCCTTCACGACGCCCAGGTCTGCCCCCCATGCCGCTCGTGCTCACGGTCACCACCGATCCGGCTGCGGGCGGCCCCTTGTCGACGGATCTCAAAGGCGTTGTGCCGAACCGGCTCGTGGGCCTGTCGATCGATGCCGTGCGTCGGCTCCCGATCCGTGCTGATGAGCGGCCCTGTGAGGTCGGGGACGTGTTTACCGTCTCGGGCGATGCCGGCGACGGCGTGATCGAGTGCCACGGTGATTTCAGCCGCGTCCACCACGTCGCCGCCGGCATGCTTTCCGGCACGGTCTCCGTAAGGGGAAACGTCGGCCGGCACGCGGGCGAGGGAATGACTGGCGGAACACTCGCCGTGACAGGAGACGCGGGCGACTGGCTGGCTGCAGAGATGCACGGTGGGAATATCAATGTGGGTGGGTCAGCCGGCGATAACGTCGCCGGGGCCCTCCCCGGAAGCGATCACGGGCTCCGCGGCGGCGTGGTGATCGTCCAGCGCGATGTCGGCCAGCTCGCGGGCCAACGCATGCGGCGAGGAATTCTGGCGGTCGGCGGGAACTGCGGTACGGCGGCCGCGTTCGAGATGCGGGCAGGAACCGTCGTGGTGGCCGGGCAGGTCGCCCCCCATCCTGGTCTCGGGCTTCGCCGCGGCACGCTCGTCGCGCTCACCGCTCATCCCAGCGTCCCAGCCACGTTCCACCGGGGCCGCGCCTGGACACCCCCGTTTCTGGGTGTCTTGCTCACGAGCCTCCGGCGGGCTGGATTTCGACTTCCTTCGCCCCTCCCGGCCCGCTGGCGGCAATGGCACGGCGACCTGCTGACAGGCTGCCGCGGCGAAATCCTCTGCCCCGAGCCAAACTAGCACGACCCCCGCTTCCGTCACGCCCGACGGTCGTGTATTCTCCAGGGCTCGCCAGAGAGTTCCAAACGTCCTTCGGTTGCCGCATGCCCACGATTAGCCAGCTGATTCGTAGCCGTCGCCGCCCCAAGCGGAAGTTCTCCAAGTCGCCGGTGCTCGACAAGTGCCCGCAGAAGCGTGGCGTTTGCCTCCAGGTGCGGACCATGACGCCGAAGAAGCCCAACTCGGCCCTTCGGAAGATCGCCCGTGTGCGGCTTTCCAATAAGAAGGAAGTGACCGTCTACATCCCGGGCGAAGGGCACAACCTGCAGGAGCACTCGATTGTGCTCATTCGCGGTGGTCGAGTTCGTGACCTTCCCGGTGTTCGCTACCACATCATTCGCGGGGCTCTCGACACACTCGGTGTGTCGGGCCGAAAGCAGTCCCGCAGTCTTTACGGTGCCAAGAAGGGCTGAGCGAGAAGGATCAAAGAATCATGGGAAGCATCACAGCAAGTCGTACGCAGCTCCGCCCCGATCCCCGGTACGGCTCGTTGCTCGCCAGCAAGTTCATCAACTGCCTCATGGAAGACGGCAAGAAGAGTGTCGCGCAGGGCATTTTCTATCGGGCGTTGGAAATCGTCGGAAAGAAGATCACTGAGGTCGAGCCAATCGAGGTCTTCAATAGGGCCCTTGAGAACATTAAGCCAGCCGTCGAAGTCCGCTCCAAGCGAGTTGGCGGTGCCGCCTACCAGGTGCCGATGCAGGTCAACCGCAATCGACAGCAGTCGCTCTCCATCCGCTGGCTTCTCCAAGCTGTGCGAGAGAAGAAAGGCCGAGCCACGCACGAGAAGCTGGCGGAAGAAATCATTGCCGCGTCCAAGCGGGAAGGCGCCGCGGTCACGAAGCGTGACAACGTTCACCGCATGGCCGACGCGAATAAGGCTTTTGCACACTTCGCCTGGTGAAACCAGGCGAAGTGCCTGCTGGCTGGGCTGCTTCGCAGTCCCGTTGCCTCCTGCCAACCGCTTCACCTGGCACGACTGGGAGACGCCTTCTTCACAACGAAGATGCTTTCGCGAGGGGCTGCCCGTGTCATGGAGCCAGCGTGGGAAACAAGCGAAGCCAGGATGGCGAAGCGATGTTTCCGTCGAGTGAGCGAAGGGCAGGATGCCCGTAGCGAACGTCCGGCGACATGGCATGGGCAGCCCCGAGCCGCGCCCTCACTTGGTTGCGGACGATAGGCCACGCTCGGTGTTAGCGCACCTGCACCCGGAGCGGCATGAGGAACTGCGGGCGGCCCGAGAGGAGTTGCACCAGCGTGTTGGCCTCACGGGCGAGCGGCTCGAGACCGGGCAGAGCGGCGATCCGCGAGAGCAGGACTGCCCGCACCGCGGAGTCACCCGCTGTCAGACCAGCCAATCGTGCCAGGGGAGCCGCATCCCCACCTGCGCCCGCGAAGAGGTCATCGAAGAGGCCAGCCGGCTCAGGCAGGAGGATTGGTTCGACCTTCTCGTTGGCATCGATACCCGCGAGTTTCTTGGCTTCTTCGATCGCGTCGTCAAGCGTGCCCAGGCGATCCACGAGCCCCGCCTCCAGGGCCTGACGGCCTGTGTAGACACGCCCTGCGGCCAGCGACTCCACCCTGTCGGGCGCGAGCTTTCGCCCGGCCGCCACCTTGCTCGTGAAGAGGCGATAGATGTCCTTCATCGTTCCGAGAAACGCTTCCCGCTCCCCATCGGTGAATTTCCCGGTCATCGAGAGCCAGCCGGCGTTCTTTCCCTTACTCACGACATCCGTGTGGATCCCCACATTCTTGAGCGCGCCGCCGATGGCCACCTTGCCACCGACAACGCCAATCGAACCAGTCAGCGTGCCTGGTGCCGCGACAATCCGATCGGCAGCGACGGCAAGATAGTAGCCGCCGCTGGCGGCAATGTCGGAAAGACTCGCCACCACCGGCTTCTTCGTCCGCTCCGCTTCCCGCCACATCAAGTCGCTCGCGAGCGCGGAGCCACCGGGAGAATCGATGCGCAACACGATCGCCGCCACCTTCTCGTCGGCTGCCGCCTGGCGAATGGCCTTGCAGATGGTCTCCGACCCGACCGCGCCTCCCATGAAAAGATCGTCGGTGCTCTTGCCCTCACGGATCTCGCCAACGATGTGCACGATCGCGATCCGCTTCCCTTTCCCAATCGGACCAGCCGACGGACGACCCGACACCAGCTCCATGAATTGAACGAGGCCGCCAATGCCTGAGAAATCCGCGTCGATTTTTCGCGATGCATAGTCTCGAACGAGCTTCGGCTTCTCGATCCCGATCCGTTTCGCCAGGGCGGCGACTGCCTCGTCCTCATACTGAACGGCATCCACCAGCTTGGCCTCACGGGCCGCCTCTGGCATGAAGATGCCGATATCGATGAGCTCCCTCACCCGGCCCGGCTCGAGCTTTCGATCCGCTGCCACTTGCTCCACGAGCTGTTCAAAGAGATCGCCGATGAAAAACTCGTACTGCTTGCGGAGCGCCGGGCTCATGGCCGTCCGAGTGAAGGGCTCGCCGGCACCCTTAAACTCGCCCACCTGGAGGATCTCGGCCTCGACTCCCAGCCGATCGAGCATGGCCTTGAAGAACATCATCTCGACGCGGATGCCGGCCAGCTCGAGCGTGGCAGCCGGCGGGAGGGACACCTCATCGCAGGCAGACGCCAGGCCATAGGCCACCGGGCCACCGGTCACGAAGTGGCCCACGATGGGCTTGCCGGCCTTTTGGACCCTCGCCACGGCAGCCCGCAGCTCATCGGCTCGCGCCCGGCCAACGCCAGGGCTTTCGAGGACGAGCACCACCCCGGCCACCCGTTCGTCGGAAGCCGCCTTGTCGATCCGCTCGACCAGACGATGGAGACGGGGCGAAACGTCCGCCCAGATGCCCCCCTGCCCCCCTGCCCCACGCCGTCAGCCAGCTCGCCTGAAACTCGGATATGGGCGATGGTGGTGGCAGCATTTTTCGGCGGTCGCGGCGGCGCTGCTTCGGGCTCGGCGCGGGCCGCTGTGGAAAGGAAGAACACGGCAGCAACACCTACCAGTTGCACGGTGAAGCGTCGTGATTCTGCGGAAACCTGGGCCGACGGCATGATCATTGCCTCCAAGGGGGGGACGACGCTGTCTATGGTAGCCGCCCAACAGGGAGACCGAGAAATGCATGCAAGTCGGACTTGAAAATGAACGATCGTATAGTAAGATACTGACGTTCACTCCCAGGGATGTGGCCCAGGCCGCACGGCACCAATGCCCAAACGTAAAAAGACCGCTCCCCGTTCCAGTCGTTCACCGGCTCCGGGTCGACCAAAGCCGCGGCGCGTCGCTGCAGCGGTCGCCGCTGTGCGACGCGACCCCCTCGGCCTGCAGGTCGCGATCGACGAGAACTCTGACGACCAGCCGACCGAGCGGCAGATGGAGATCTATACCTTCATCCGGGACAAAATCCATTCCCGCGGTTTCGGACCCACGGTCCGCGAAATCGGCCTGGCCTTCAAGATCCGCTCACCCAACGGCGTGGTCTGCCACCTCAAGGCCCTTGAGCGCAAGGGTCTCATTACCCGCGGCAAGAACATGTCGCGGGCCATCGAATTGGTGGCGGAGCCGGCCCACCTCCGCGGCCTTCAGATGGCGGGATGGGTCGCTGCCGGCACGCTTCGGATGGCTGACGAACAGACCGATCGAATTGCGTTCGAGGATCTGTTCCATCGCGACGATCACTTCGTGCTCAAAGTGATGGGGGATTCGATGATCGATGCTCAGATCGCCGATGGTGACTGGGTTGTGATCAAGGCGGTCAAAACTGCCCGCGCAGGAGACATCGTCGTCGCCCAGACGGAGGATGGCGAGGCCACCCTCAAGCACTGGTTCCCGGAAAAGGATCGCATCCGGCTCCAGCCGGCCAATGCGTCTATGAAGCCAATCTACGTTCGCAACGCCAAGGTGCTGGGCGTACTCGCAGGCGTCGTCCGCAAGACATGAATCTTAGGCGGGTTTGACGAGCGATCCGTCTTGCTGAAGTTGATGCAGCTTGTTGTAGAGCGTCTTCAGGGTAATGCCGAGCTCCTCAGCCGTCTTCGGCTTGTTGCCGGCGTTTCGCTCCAGACCCACACGGATCGCATCGAATTCCATCTCCCGCAGGGTCTTAGGGCGATCGATGACCTTGGCGGGTGCCGCGGGTTGGTCGACGAGAGCCGCCGACACCCGACGGATAATGGGGGTGACGGGAGTGAGCGAACGGAAGCGTCCAGGGAGATGGTCTGGGTGGATCGGCAAGTCGTCGCAGAGCACGAGGGCATGCTCGATGACATTGGCGAGCTCGCGGATGTTGCCAGGCCAGTCATGCGCGAGAAGGAGGCCGAGGGCCTCGTCGGCAATCAGCTCAGCGAGAGCCGGCGCCTGGGGACGGCCGCGACGGACAAAATGATCGGCGAGTGCCGGAATGTCGTCTCGCCGATCGCGAAGCGGCGGCACAGTGATCTCGAACGTGTTGATGCGAAAGAGAAGGTCCTCTCGGAACCCACCTTCCTTGACCATGATTTCGACTGGCCGGTGGGTGGCGCAGACAAGCCTGACATCCACAATGATCGGCTGATTGTCACCAACGCGGCGAATTTCGCCGCTCTCGAGCACCCGCAACAGCCGTGACTGGAGCGATCGCGGAAGTTCACCGATCTCGTCGAGGAAGAGCGTTCCCCCGTCGGCCACCTCGAAGAGCCCGGCACGATGCTCGTCGGCCCCGGTAAAGGCGCCCTTGCGGTGGCCGAAGAGCTCGCTCTCGACCAGATGCTCTGGCAGGGCACCGCAGTTCACTGCCACCAGTGGGCCTGCTGCCCGGCTACTGCCCTCGTGAATGGCCCGGGCGACGAGCTCCTTGCCGGTACCGGTCTCGCCTCGCACGAGCACTGCAGCGTCACTCTTCGCCACCCGTTCGACGAGCCGCCGCACGCCCTTGAGCACAGATGAATCGCCCACGATCTGGGTCACGCCCTCGGCCCGTCGCACTCGCCGCTCGAGCGCCCGGAGCCGTGCCGTCAATTCACGCTTCTGCCGCACCCGCTCCAAGACCGCCTGGATCTCGGCGAGGCGACACGGCTTCGTGAGGTACTCGCACACCCCGCGTCGGACCGCTTCGATCGCAGTCTCCACCGACGACTTCCCGGTGATGATCACAACCTCGGTATCGGGAGAGGTCTCGCGAACCCGTGCGATCACCTCCATGCCGCCCACGCCAGGCATGTCGAGATCGACGAGCACGCAGTCGTAGCTGGTCCGGTCGAGTGCCGCCAGCGCCGTGCGACCGTCGGGACAGACCGTGGCCTCGTGGCCAAGCCGCGGCAGCTCGATCCGCATCAGCTCCTGGATCGATGCCTCGTCGTCGGCGAAAAGAATCCGCATGGGTCGAGAATGGGGCTTCAAGCTTCAGCTCCGAATGGGTGGATTACGCGGCGCGGCCAAGATCACGGGCCGGCGGCTCTCCGGCCGCGGCGCCCACCTGCGCCAAAGGCAGCGTGACACGGAAGGTCGAGCCAAGACCGGGGCCATCGCTCGACACTTGGATCCGGCCGCCGTGGTCAGTGACGATCCGGTGAACAATCGAGAGACCAAGGCCGGTACCTTGGCCCACCTTCCGTCGGGTAAAGAATGGTTCGAAGAGATGGTCGAGAACTTCCGGCGTCATCCCACAGCCATCGTCTGTGAACGTGAGCACGCCTTCACCGCCGCTTCGGCGGGCCGCAATTCGGACGCAGCCCTGCTCTTCGATGCAGTCGAGGGCATTGACCAGCAAATTGAGCACAACCTGCTTGATTTCCTGCGGGTTCACCATGACGAGAACGTCCTGGCCCTCCTCGATTTCAATCGAGCGGCCCGCAAAGCGGCCCACGTGCCTGAGCATCTCGGACACGTCTGTCACGAGGGCCCGGAGGGCCGTCGCCTGCCGCTTGACCTCGCCGAGCCTTGAGAAGTCGAGGAGTTTCTCAGTGATGCCCTTGCAGCGGAAGGCTTCGCTCTGGATGAGCGCGAGGTAGCGACGGGCAACCTGGGATTCCGCCTCGTCGACAACAAGGGCGTCGAGCCGGCTCTCGAGCGACTCGGCACACATCGCGATCGAGGCCAACGGATTGTTGATTTCGTGGGCCACACCGGCTGCAAGAAAGCCGACACTCGCCAGTTGCTCACTCCGGATCACCTCCCGCGTCCGCGACTGCACCTGGCGGTCAAGCTCGTCGCGAATCTCGCGAAAACGCTCGGTCATGTCGTTCAGCGCGTCGGCCAATTCGGCCATTTCATCATGCGTATCGAGGCTGATGCGGTAGTCGAAGTCACCGGCTGCGACGCGGCGTGATCCATGCCCCAGCATCCGCAGCGGCTTGAAAACCCAGCGGTAGGCGAGCACGCCGATGGCGGCGAGGAGGCCGCTGGCCGCGAGCGCGGCGGCCCAGGTCACGACGATCAACGTCCGGTAACGACCTCGCACCTCGTGCGAGAGATCGTGAAGCCGCTGCTGGAGAAAGGTCGGCAATTCACCGCTGAGTACGGCAAGCCGATCTAGGTGAGGCGCGGCAGCAAAGAGCACTGCCCGCCCAGGAACCGGCGAAAGAAGGCCCGGTGGCCCGACGGCGACATCGGGGTCAGCGGCAATCACCTCGATCGCGGCGAGGCACTCGCCGATCTGTCGGGCAGTCTCTCGTTCACGCGAGCGGTCGGCGAACGGCATGGAGTCGAGCTCACCGGCCTCGAGCTCCGAGCAGTACGCTGTGAGGGCATCGGCGGTCGCGCGCACGCCGGCCACGAAGTCTTCCGGAGATGACGCCGCGGCCATCGCGCGGGCGTGAGACAACCGGACTGCGGCGACGCGGTCATCGAGTGCAGCTGCCAAGGGCAACTCAGCCGCACGACTGGAGAGGGTCCGCACGAGCCGTCGGTAGGAGTACACACCGAGGAAACTGCTCGCCGAGAGGGCGGCCACCATGACGCCGACCAGAAGTCCGCCGAGAAGCAGTTTGTCGCGGATGGGCCTGCGCTTGGCCATGAGCGTTGTTTCGGGTGGGCAGCGGCAGCCTTCCGGGCTAAACGGAAATGCGGGCTGGGAGGGTAGCAGCCTTGGGCTCAGCGAAAAAGCCGGGATTCACCGGGATTCCGTGGGCCTAGGCCAAGCCCCACTTCTTCCGGAGGTACCACTCAGCAACCAGGAGGGCCGCCATGACGAGAAAGGTCGGCGGGGTGTTCCAGGGGGCGAAGGACCATTGCTCGCGGCTCTCGTACACGGCTGGCCGGGCTGCCAGCTCGTCAAAAATGGCAGGCACTTCTTCCGGCAGCCGGACGCCGCCGGCCGTGCCCTCGGCAAGCTGCCGCATGAGCAGAGGATTCGCACGTGGATTGGCAAGCTCCAGGTCTTGGCGAAACACGGTGAACCGCGCTGACCTCTCTTGCGGCGTGGCATCACCGGGCAGACGCGCACGGACGACCAGCTTCCAGTCGCCAGGTTCGACACAGTCGGCAATGGTTCCGCCGAACGCATCAGCGGCTGGCACGACGCGCACCGGCCGCGACTGCCCGGATGGCGACACGACCAACGCTTCGAACGTCACATCCGTCCGCGGTTCGCTATCGGCACCGGTCAATCCGGTGTCGAACTCGAGCGGTGTGCCAGGAGGAAGCCGTCGCTGCGCCAGCCTGAGCCAGACAGCGTCGGCCTCTGTATCGTCTTTCCTCGCCAGCCACAGGACAAACTGCCGCCAGAAGCGGCGATGGGCATCGGCTTCTCCCTGCATGACCCATCGCCAGGTGGAGTCAGCTGCAAAGGCAAGCACCCGCCCCTCGCCGTACTCCCTCGCGACGAGCAGAGGGGCACCATCGGCCGTGATCGCAAGCGGTTTGGCCAAAGGGACAAGCTGCCCGAGTTTGTTGGCGCCGGCGAGCGAGGGCAGCCGCTTCCAGGCGGCCCCTGTCTCGGCGTCATCCGCACCCAATCGAAGGATGGAGATCCCGCCAAACCGCGGGTCGGGAACCATCCGCAGCGGTCCCTGACGGTGGAGCCCCGGACGGACGGGCTCGTCGAACGGCTGACGGCCGAGCCGATCGGACTCGAAGGGCATGAGGGGGCCCAGTGTCGAACTGGCCCACCCACCCGCCTCGAACGCATGAAATCCTCCCATGAGTCCGATGCCGGCCCCCGACTCGACACGTCCAAGAATCGTGTCGAGATCGGTCGGTCGTAGCGCCGAGGAATCAAGATCGCCAATGAGGTACACGTCGTACTCGGTGTCAAGCTGACGGGACAGATCGACCGGCCAGTTCTCGCGACGGCTTGAGTCGATCCATCGAAAATCGACATGGATATCGGGACTTGCGGCTAACGTCCGCCGCACGAACCGCTGTTCCACTCGCAGTGCCCCCTCGAGGTAGAGCACCCTGAGACCTCCGTCGACGACGGTCACAAACGTAGAGAGCTCGTTGTTGGTGAGCAGCACCTCGCCGTCCTGCGATTCAACCCGCATCGTGAGCTTCCGCTCGCCGAGGCTCCGCGGGGTCCACTCGAGCCGAACTGGCTGCTCACCCGTCTCGGCAGCAGTTTTCACGGTCGATCGCGCCACCTCTTCAAGCTTGCCTGAGTCGTTTTCTGCGAGGAGCACGACGGACACCGGCTGCCCGGCGAGGCCCTCGAGTCGCACCCGGCCAGCAACCTCGAGCATGTTTTCGAGATAGACCGTCTCGTCCACCACGAGACTTGTGACGGCGACGTCTCGCCCTTGCCCGCTGCCTCGCTGCTGCCCAAACGTGACGCTCCACAGAGGCACCCCCAATTCGGCGAGGCCACGGGCCGCGGTTTGCGGCGGCACGTCCCGCGGTGGGTAGGCGTGCTGGGCGCCATCACTCAAGACGATGACCCCAGCGATCTGCCGGCCGGCGGCGGCCCGAAGGGCATCCTCGAGTGCTGAGCCGATGGCGGTTTCGCCGGAGGTCGCTCGCGCGGTCCACGCCGCGATGGGAAACGGAGACCCCGATGCCGCGGGGAGTGGCCGTGCCTCGCGGTCGAACGTCCATGCGGTGATCTCGAACCCGCCATCCTCCACAAGGCCGCGAGCCGCTGGCTCGGCCTTTGTCAGCGCGGCGGCCAATTCATCCCACCGGCTGCGGCCTCCAGCCTCGTCGGCCACGGTCATGCTCTCCGAGGCATCGGCCAGTACGAGAACTGTGCCCTGCTGCCTCGCCTTTTGGCTCGAAACGAGCGTGGGCCTCGTCATGCATCCCACAATCGCGAGAAATGCTCCCAGCCGGAGAGCCACGAGCGTGAGACGACCGCTTCGACCGATCCGTGTTCGATCCGGTGGGTTTGCGAGCAGAACGACCGCCAGGGCGACCGCCACCGCCGTCACGAAGGTCCACGAGCCCACGGGTTCAAACCCGATCGTCAACTCTTTGAGCCAGAAGTCGTCCGTCATGATCGCGTCCCCGCAACGGGTGGCAACGGGGGGGGGGCCTTGATCACAGGCGGCGAGCGCCCATCGCCATCGTCCGATCCCGCCTCATCATCCGCCAGCCAGGCTGCCAACTCGTCAGTCGCTGCATCTGTAGGCGGCTCGGCGCCCGCGCGTGGCGCATAGAAACGGTTGGCCATGATCCAGTCGGCCGCCATCGCCAGGGCTGCAAGCACGATCGCCCACCCGAACAACTCCGAACCGATCCGTTCGAGGTTGATGTCGCGAACAAGCTCTTGGTCGGTGCGGGCGAGGCGATGACTCGGTCCGAGCACCTCGGCCAGCTGCTCCGGCGTGAGCCGTCGAAAGTCCGTGGCGGTCGGCTCGAGCATGACGCTGAAGCCGTCAGCCACACCACCCACAGCACCACCGGCCCGCACGGTGTAATTACCTGGCTCGAGCGTTGCTGTGACGGTGACAGTGCCCCGTAGGCGGTCGATGGCCACTGGAAAATCCTCGCCTGCCGGCGTATGGACGATCGCCGTCGGCAGATCCCGGCGGCCCAGCGAGATCACGACAGGGCTGCCAGCCATCACATTCCGCTCGGCAGACGTGTCGATCGCATGAAGCACCGTCTCATTGGCGAGGATCAAAAACGGCCAGGGTTCGAAGCCGGTCGCCAGGAGGTTCCAGGCGTCGTTATCGCCTGCCTCGAAGCCCACCGGTGTGGTGACGATAATGACGCGACCCTGCCCGACGCGGTGTTCGAGAATGGCGGGCAATCCATTGCGGTAAGCAGCCACGGGAACGGCAGCCCCGTGATCACTGCCACCATTGGAAGCCTCGTCTGCCGCCGCCGGCAAAAACTCCCAGTGCCGCATCACTGGAAAATCCTGCCATGGCACCGCGTCACCGACACGGCGAAAGGCAGCGAGCAGCGGATGATCGAGTGTGGCTGGGGCAAGATAGTTTCCGGCATCTGGGCTTCGCCAGACACGCACGAGCTCGCCACCGAGGAGACGCCGGGATGCGGCGGTATTGAATTGGGCGGCTTCTCCAGCAGCTTGACCGAGCCAGACGACGAGCCCGTGCCCCTCGGCCACCCATGCGACGAGAGCCTCACACTCGCGGTCGGTCATGGGTGGTGGATCGAGCAGGACGATTCCGGCCGCCTGCTGCCAGTTGGTCGCATCGAGCGCGGCGAAATCGACTGGGTCGGCAGCGAATCGGGCCGTGCCAGCTTTGCGCAGCGCAGCGGGGGCGAGTGCCTCCACCATGAGGCGTGACGTCCGCGGTGCCGGCTTCGCCGCCGCGACGATCACCCGGGCCGGAGAGCCCACGTCGATCGTAAAGCTTGCGGCATCATCGGCTGCCAGATCGTCAGCTCCGTCGAGCATGACGCGGCCCTGGTGAATCGCTGGCGCGAGACCTCCAACCTCGAACCGGACCGTCTCGGGGCGGCCCCCTGTGGGCGATACGGCCTTGGCTGCCCGGCGCACGAAGCGTCCATCGGCGGCCACCATCTCGACTCCCGCTTGTCTCGTGTCATCTGGGCCAACATGGCCAACCCGCGTGGTCACGACGAGCGGGGTTCCCGCGGCGATCCGCTCACCCGAGAGGTCCAACGACTCGACCGCGAAGTTTCGCGGCGCCCGGGCAGACACATCGCAATAGAGTGTTGTGAGGCCCCCGTCGATCGCTGACTGGTCCGCGGGAGTCGGCGCTCCCTCACTCCATGCCCCTTGGGAGCAGTCGGTAAACACGTAGAGCTCGCGTCGCGTGAGCGGAGCCTCCTCCAGGAGCCGTCGGGCTGCTGCGATCGCCGCCGGAAGCGAGACACGGGGCGAGGTCGCGGAAAGCCGATCAACCCGCGCTTCGGCGGCGACCGCCTGCGTTAACGCAGCCGGTGTGCCGGCCGTGTCGACGATGGCCACCTGACTTCCCGAAGGCAGCTTGGAAAACAGGACTTTCGCCATCCCAGCCGCCCGTTCGAGCCGCGTCTGGTTGCCTTCACGGAGCAGCATCCGCGGGGCCGTGTCGAAGACAAAGGCTGCCGCCACGGGGCCTTCCGTCTCGGGAAGCCAGCCCGCCCCGCGGAGCACGGGCCGGGCAAGGGCCAAAGCCAAGAGCGCGATGGCCGCGATCCGCAACAGCAGCAGTAGAAGCTGATTGACCCTCAGACGTCGGCGGTTTGCGACGGCCCGCTGCTGAAGAAACCGCATCGCTGGAAACGAGTGCGGCACCGGCTTTCGCCGCATGATGAGGTGGAGAATGATCGGCGCAGTGACCAGCGCCGTTCCCCACAGGAGGATCGGTGAGAGAAATGAAATGCCCATGGCTTCGCAAGCGGTGATCCAAGTCTATCGCCGCAGAACGCGGCGACCGCCGACCATGAAAACCTTGGCCTTTCTATGGACGGCAAAAATGGCACAAGGCTTTGGAGGCCTTTGCCACGGACAGTCAGAACCGCGTTCGGCGGTTGTTCAGGTATTCCACGAGGGCGCGGTCGAACTGCATGCTCGTGTCGAGGGGTACGTAATCGACACCCGCTCGGAAGCACCATGACCGGTACTCCTCGCGAAAGTCGTCCACCGTCTTCACATACGCCGCGCGGGCCGCGTCGGCGTCAATCACGAGCTTCGCATTGGTTTCAGGCTCATTGAGCTCCACCATCCCCTCGAACGGAAACCGCACCTCCGCTTCGTCGAGGATGTGGAAGAGAATGACATCGTGGCCACCGTGACGGAGCCGCATGAGGGCATCACGAACCGGCGCGGGATCGGCCAGGAGATCGCTGAAGAGCATCACGAGCGAGCGGTGCCGAAGCATGGCCGCAATCTGAACGAGGCTCCTCGCGATATCTGTTTTCCCGGAGGGCGCGACCTTTGAGAGCACCGACAGCACCTGAGGAATCTGAGATCGACGCGAACGGGCCGGAAGCGAGGAGGTCACCTTCTCATCGAACACCATGAGCCCGCAGGGATCCTGCTGGTGGACCATCAGCCAGCAGAGGGCTGCAGCCAGGGAGATCGCGTAGTCGAGCTTCGTCAACTCCTGACGGTACGTGTAGGCCATGGAGGCGCTGGCATCGACCACCAGGTAGCCAGTGATGTTGGTTTCGGCTTCGAACTTCTTGACGTAGTGCTTGTCGGTCTTAGCGAAGACGAGCCAGTCGATGTCTTTGGGGTCATCACCGGCCGCGTACCGACGATGCTCGCTGAACTCCACGGAAAAGCCCTGGTACGGGCTGGCGTGAAGCCCCTGCAGGAACCCCTTGACGATAAATTGGGCGCGGAGGTCGAGCCGGACGATCTGCCTGACCACCGCCGGCTTCAGGTATTCCTCGACTGCACGAACCATCAGCCTCATCACCTCGACGGCAGGTGTCCTGCGTGTGCTCGACGACCGCCGTTCACTTCACGAACTTTGGGATCTCCGGCTCGGGCGTCTCCTTGACGAGCCGCTCGATGATCGACTCCGACGTCAGCCCTTCGGCTTGCGCCTGGAAATTCGTGGCGATCCGGTGCCGCAAGACCGGCATCGCAATTCTGCGGATGTCGTTGAGCGAAACGCTGAATCGACCGTCCATCGCGGCCATCGCCTTGCCGCCCTGGATCAGGAACTGGCCGGCGCGAGGACCGGCCCCCCAGTCCACCAGTTGGGCCACGTAGGACGGGGCCTGAGGGTCTTTCGGGCGCGTCGACCGCACGAGCCGTGCGACATACTTCACGATGTACTCGCTGACAGCGACGCTCCCCACGACTTTCTGGATGTTGATGATGGCACGGCTTGTAAGCACCTTGCGAACCTCGGGCTTCTCCGCCCGTGTGGTCGCCATCAAGATCTGTTCCTCCTCGGCGGCGGTGGGGTAGCCCACCTTGATGTTAAACATGAAGCGGTCGAGCTGCGCCTCCGGCAGCGGATAGGTGCCCTCCTGCTCGATCGGATTCTGGGTGGCAATCGTGAAGAACGGATCGGGGAGCTTGTAGGTCTGCTGGCCGACCGACACCTCCCGCTCCTGCATCGCCTGGAGGAGCGCAGCTTGCGTCTTCGGCGGCGTGCGATTGATCTCGTCGGCCAGGAGGATGTTCGTGAAGATCGGCCCTTCGACGAACCGAAAGACCCGCCGCCCCTGTTCGTCATCGAGCACGTTGGTGCCGGTGATATCCGACGGCATAAGGTCGGGCGTGAACTGCACCCGCTTGAAGCCCACATCGAGGATCCGAGCGAGCGTCGAAACCATGAGCGTCTTGGCGAGACCCGGAACACCTTCGAGGAGGCAGTGCCCGCGGGTGAAGATGGCAGCAAAAAGCTGTTCGATGACATCGGCCTGCCCGATGATCACCTTCTGGAGCTCCTCCTGCATGAGCCGCCGGTGCTGGGCGAACTCTTGGAGGATGTCATCGAGCGTCTTGGGGCGGGATGCAGTGGACACGCCTCGGATCCTCGAGAAGCAGATTTCCGCCCTAGCAGGCGTCAAGCACTTTAGTATCGGGCCTCGAGCGAATCACAGCAAACCCGGCACGCCGCTTCTCGGCCCGTGCCTGCTAGGATGCATCGATCGGATGTCCGCGGGAGGTGCTGGACGATGCATTCGGCAGTCGGGATGAGGCGGCTTACCGCAGGGGCCCTCGTCACGGCCGGCCTGGCGCTGGCCGCACTCGCGAGAGCCACCGCCGCGGAGGCGATTGGCCCCGGCGAGATCCAGCGAGCCGTCGAGAAGGCGCGGGAGTATCTCGTCCGGCAGCAGAACGGTGAGGGCTGGTGGGATGCCATGAACTCCGCCGACAAGCGGGTGGGTGCCACTGGGCTGGTCCTCTTGGCGCTGGCCAATGCCGGTCTCGACGCCACCAACCCGACCATCGATCGGGGCCTGGCCTGGCTGCGAACGCAGGTGCCAGACGACACCTACGCCGTCTCCCTCCAAACGCTGGCCCTCGCGATGCTCTCGCCACAGGCCGATGCCGCCATCCTCGCCCGGAACGTCCGCTGGCTCGAGAAGGCGCAGGTGCAGGTCGGCCCGGGTGCCGGATCGTGGTCATACCGGGAGGCGCCGGGAGCCACCGCTGGCGACAATTCGAACACGCAGTTCGCGCTGCTGGCACTTCACGAAGCGGCCCGCGCGGGTGTCCCGGTCGGTCAGGAAACATGGCTGCGATCCCAGCAGTACTGGGTCAGCTGTGCCAACGCCGATGGCTCGTGGGGCTATTCCGGCCGCTCCCCAGGCACCGGCAGCATGACCTGCGCCGGCATCGCGAGTATTTGGATCACGACGGAAAACATCGGGCTGCCAGATGCGAAGGCGGAAAAAGGAAGAGTTTCCTGTTGCGGCGGTGGCCAGTCACCAGACGTACTCGAGGGAGGCCTCGCCTGGCTCGGCCGGCGCTTCAGCGTCACGCAGAATCCGGGCACCGGCGGCGACACTTGGCTCTACTATTACCTCTACGGCCTCGAGCGCGTGGGGCGATTCACCGCCCGGAGATACATCGGAGAGCACGACTGGTATCGCGACGGGGCCGGTATGTTTGTGGACGCCCAGGACCAACTCAGTGGCCAGTTCGCCGCCCGGCGGATCGAGGACGCGACGGTGGCCACGAGTTTCGCGCTGCTGTTTCTTGCCAAGGGACGTCGTCCCGTGATCGTGGCGAAGAGCCGCCATGGGCCGGAGCCAGACTGGAATCGCCACGGCAGCGACATCGCCCACCTCGTCGAGTACGTCGAAGGCCGATGGAAGAAGGACTACCCAGCGGGACTCTCCTGGCACGTGCTCGACACGCCCGCCGCACATCATGCCGATCTGATGCAGGCCCCGGTTCTCTGGATTTCTGGCAAGGATCTCTTCGACCTCGGGCCCGACGCAGGGACTCGGCTGCGAGCCTATCTCGATGAAGGGGGCTTCATCTTCGCCGAAGCCTGCTGCCCACGAAGCCAGGAGTTTGACCGTCGCCTCCGCCAACTCGTCGGCGAAATCTTTCCCGAGCCGGAGTACCGGCTCAATCTCCTCCCACCAGAGCATCCGGCGTGGAACGCCGAGGAGATCGTGCCACCCGAGCTTCAGCGGCCGCTCCTCGGCGTCGACTACGGCTGCCGCACGAGTCTCATCTATGCCCCTCCGACCGACGGCGACGGAAAGGGGGGCATGCCGAGCCTCTCCTGCCTGTGGGAACTGGGGGGCGCGTCACGGAAACGCCTCCCACCGGACGTGCTTGGCGAGGTCGAGGCAGCGCTTGCCATCGGCGCCAATGTTCTCGCCTACGCGACCGATCGTGAGCTCAAGCGAAAGGACGAACTCTTCGAGGTCGCCCTGCCGGTCGCCACACCAGACCGTGAGGTTGTGCGCGGCCAACTCTCGATTGGCAAGCTTCGGCACGGGGGCCAATGTGATGCAGCGCCGGCTGCTCTGGCCAACATCCTCCGGGCTGCCGCCCGCGAAGCCGGAGTACAGGTCGACGATGCGCCCGCGCTCATCGACCCATCTGATGACGCCCTCTTCAATTACCACATGGTCTTCATGCACGGTCGCCAGGCCTTCTCCTACGATGCCGCAAGGCGGAAGCGCATCCAAGAGTTTCTCGAGCGGGGCGGCATGATGCTGGCCGATTCCGTCTGCGCCTCCCCTGCCTTTACGGCGGCCTTCCGCAAAGAAATCGCCCAGATCCTTCCGGGCAAGGCGCTCGAGGAGATCCCGGTCGATGATCCTATCTTCAGCGAGGCTGAATATGGTGGCTACGACATTCGTTCCGTCACGCTCCGCGAGCCAGCGGATGACGATGGGCCGCGCGGACTCCGGAAGCGACAGACCCTGCCACGACTTGAAGGCATTCGGCTCGGCGATCGTTGGGCTGTCATCTTTTCGCCCTATGATCTGTCGTGCGCCCTCGAGAAACAAAGCTCGATGGAATGCCCCGGCTATGCACGAGACGACGCCGAGAAAATCGCACTCAACATCCTGCTCTATTCGCTGAATCAGTAGCCCCGTGTCATTCACTTCCATTCGCTCGATGACGCCCGCGGCCCGTGCCGCGCCGCACCTCGTGATCATGGCGATCGCGTTCGCAGTCTCAGGGTGTAGCTCGCCGCCACCCGAGCCGCGCGACGTGCCTGTCTTCGAACCGACCGCTCTCTGTGGCCGCATCGACGCCGTCCTCGCGGCGGCTCGCGACCGCCGGCGGCTCGATGCCGGTGTGCAGGGAGCCTGGCAGGCAGTTCACGGGATCCTGGCGTTTGGCAAGGAGCTCCCCATCGCGCATGGCGGAAAGGTAACCTCCGCGCTCGATTACCTGCTCGGTGGCGGTGCCATTACGGGCTGGATCCTCAGGCCCGGTGATCTCGGCGTGCTTGCCGTCGTCGAGGAGGGAAGCACGACTGGCCAGGGCCACCCCGACCAATGGATTGGCTACCTCTCACAGTGTGGCGTAGCCACAGACCACACTGGTCTGGCAGGCGGACTCGCGCTGGAGACCCCGCTGGTCGTTGCCGGCAAGCCGTACACGCTCGGTGACCTATTCGCGCAGGCGAAGCATGACATCCAACCTGGTCAGGAGTCCTCGTGGACCCTCATGGCCCTCGCTGCATACCTTCCCACCGACGCCACCTGGCAGGCCCGCGATGGCCGCCAATGGACAACAGAAGATGTCGTGCACATGGAAGCCGAGAGTCCCATCGTGGGCGCTGCCTGCGGGGGTACCCATCGCCTCTATGGCCTGGCGGCGGCGGTACGGGCCTACCGCGTTGCCCATGGAGAGCCACCGCATGGAAGCGGCTGGGCCGCTGCTGAGGAGGTGCTGGCCGACCACATCGATATGGCACGGCGGTTCCAACAGCCCGATGGCAGCTTTTCGGTAAACTTCTTCGAGCGGCCGGCCCGATCGCCGGATGTCTACGCGACCCTCGGTGCCACCGGCCACGTCTTCGAGGTGCTCGCGATCGTACTCGACGACGAGAGACTCGTCGAACCCTGGGTCACCCGCGCCGCTGAGCGGCTGGTGACCCTGCTCGAGCAGACCGAGGACCTCGACGTCGAGTGCGGCGGGCTCTACCACGCGGCCCACGGCCTGGCGCTCTACCGCCACCGCCTCTGCAGACTGGCGAAGAAGGCGCTTTCCCGCGACGACGCGGGCTGATATGTTGCGTTGGGGGTCTGCGACGGTTCGCCTGCAGAAGGATCTCGGTCGTGCACGGGCTGTTCTTTTTCTTCATTCAGAAGTTTGCAGAGTCCCGTGCGGCATCCGCCTCGGCGGAAGCATCCCGAACCCTGCAATCACGGATCGAGCGGTCGGCGACGTACCTGCCCGATGGAAGCTGTCCTGACGAGGAGGCCGCGGGGCTTTTCGAGGCGGTCAGCACGACCCTCGCGGAGCCCCTCGACCAGACGTATGCCCAGTTTGGCGAGTATGTCGCCCCCCATCTCATGCGTGTGGCCGGTCCACTCGTAGACCCTTCGTGGCGCACGCTCGATGTGGTCGAGCATGCCGACGAACTGATCCGCTCGATGGCGCACGAGCAGCAGGTCTACAGTGACCCTCCGACCCATGAGGCCGTGCGCATTGGTCCATCGGAGATCCACCTCATTTATTGCTCACGACGCAAGATGTGTGCCGTGGCCGCCGGAATCATGCGGGGTGTCGCCAAGCATTTCGGCGAGGAACTCACGATCGAGGAATCAGCCTGCATGCACCACGGGCACCCCTTTTGCTCGTTTGTCGTGCGGTGCGTCAGCCATGCATCCCAGGCATTGACCAGGGAGACGATCACGACGCGGCAGAACTCGACGTTCTCCGTTGAGAATCACGCCCACAACGATCCTGGGCTCGCCACACGTGAGCCAGACACGAAACACGGCCTCACGCACATCGGGCCGTATCGTGTGCTCGAACTGATCGCGAAGGGAGCCATGGGTCTGGTCTACCTAGCCCGCGACGAGCAGCTCGACCGACCGGTGGCGATCAAGGTCATCCAACCATCGCGGGCATGCGATCCGGGGGTTCGTGAACGATTCATCCGTGAAGGCCGTGTGGCAGCTTCCATCACGCATCCTCATGTGCGCACGGTGTACGCCATGGGCGAAGACGAGGGCCGCCCCTACATCGTGATGCAGCAACTCGACGGAGTTCCCCTTTCGGCCTGCCCGCGACCGCTCACGGGGTCAGAGACGCTGCGAATCGGTCGCGAAATAGCTGCGGGCCTCGCCGCCGCCCACGCGAAGGACATCGTCCACCGGGATATCAAGCCCCAAAACATCTTCCTGGTCGGGCCGGAACGGAGTGTCCGCATCATCGATTTCGGCCTCGCCCGCAGGATGAGCGAGACGGCACCGACCGTCACGACGGATGGCGTCATCGTAGGAACGCCCGCGTACATGTCGCCCGAACGGCTCGGCGATGATCCCCTCGACTCGCGCACCGATCTCTTTAGCCTCGGGGTCGTGCTGTACCAGTTGATTTCGGGACGGCTGCCATACAACGGCGACTCGATCCTCTCGATGCTGGCGTCGATCGCCCGTGGCGACCCGTTGCCGCTTTGCGAGGCGGCACCAGACACGCCGCCGGGAGTCTGCGACCTAGTGATGCGGCTGATGGCCTATCGGCAAGAGGATCGGCCAGCCGATGCCCGCGAGGTGGAAGCCGAATTGGCCGCACTCGAAGGGCAGTTCGCCGACGCCGTTTAACAGGCTGTGGAAAAAGTCTCTCGCCGCAGGAAGTGGCGATCGCCGACCGTGGAAAACCTCGGCTTTTCCATCGGTCGGCCTGAGTGGGAAAAGGCCATGGATGGCTTTTTCCATGGACAGTGAACACTACCGCTGCCGAATGGCCTCGAGGCGTGCCGTGATGGCTGCGGCCAGCACCTTGGCATCGCCGTGCCACACGATCGTCGCGATGGTTTCAGCGGCCATCTCCTTGAGCTGCGCCGTGCCAGCGGCAAACTCGTCGCCGCCAATCACGAGCGCCAGGGGAATGCCCCGTTTGCTCGCAAGCTTGAGCTGCTGTCCGAGTTTCTTGGGCTCGGGGAAAAACTCGACGGCGATGCCCGAGCGCCGCAGGGCTGCCGCGATCCGCAGGTACTCGGCGAGGTGATCCCCGTCGAAGTGCGCGAGAAAGACTTCGGCAGGTGTCTCCGACCGCCCCCCTTGCCCAAGCTCTTCGAGACCGGCAAGCAACCGGTCGATCCCCAGCGACGCACCAACGCCGGGAAGCGGCTGCTTCGTGTAGAGGCCGGCAAGATCGTCGTACCGCCCCCCCGAGCAAATACTGCCGAGCGCTGGCAGGTCATCGAGGAACGTCTCGAGGACGATTCCCGTGTAGTAGTCCAGACCACGGGCAATACCTGGATCGATGACGATCCGGGCAGATGGCACCCCGGCTGCCGCGGCACCTTTGATGATCCCGCGAAGCGCCGCCACCCCGGCTGTGCCCGGGTCAGTGCCAGCTACCATCTCGTCCAGTCGCCCGAGGACATCAACGGCCGACGCGCCGCTGTTGTCTGCGAGCCCCGCCATGTCGATGAGCGTGGCGACCGCGGTGTCGGCTACGCCTTGCCCGATCAATTCGGCAGCGACCGCCTGCGGACCCGCTTTTCCAAGTTTGTCGAGGCTCCGAAGCACGCCGGTGGATTGGCCGGCAAGGCAGAGCTTGCCGAGCACCCCCGCAAGGACGCGGCGGTCGTTGATCCGGATCGTGAACCGCTCGACGCCGATCGCCGCCAGCAGATCATGCACGACGAGGACCATCTCCAGATCGGCCACGGGGCTCGTGGTGCCGATCGTGTCGAAGTCGCACTGCATGAACTCGCGGTACCGGCCCCGCTGGGTGTTCTCACCGCGCCACACGGTCGCCATGTGGTATCGCTTGAATGGCAAGCCAAGCTCATTCACATGCTGCGCCGCGAACCGGGCAAATGGCACCGTGAGGTCAAACCGCAGCCCCACCTCTCGGCCACCATGGTCGGTGAACCGGTAGAGCTGCTTGTCGGTCTCTTCGCTCCCCTTGCCGGTGAGGATTTCGAGGTACTCGAGCGCCGGCGTGTCGATCGGCGCGAAGCCATAGGACCGGTAGACACGGCGGGCAATATCGAGCACCCGCTCACGGGCAAGGGCCTGCGCCGGCAGATGGTCACGGAAACCTTTGAGTGTGCGGGGTTCGATCATTTCTGATGCGTGAGCTATCGACTCCGTGCTTCGCAACCGGAAGCATCACGACCGGGCTTGTGAATGCTCACGATAAGACAGGCAAGAGCGACGGCTTCTTGCTTCGGATCGACTGCTTTCGGTTCTTCTTCTTGCGTCCGTCGCCGATCGTCTTGCCTCCAGGCCCCAGCACGGCATCCATGTATTCTTCGACCTGCTCGGGGGTCTCGAAATACTGGTCATAGACCCAGTCGTCTTCATACTCGCACTCGTCGGTCGTGTATTCCCGGCAGATCAGTGGCCGCGTTTCGTAGATCCCGCAGCGGTGATCGTCCTGGAGGTGCTTGCACACGGTATGCACGCAGACATACCAGGCGTCTTCTTCGGTAAACACGGTGGCGTGCTCATGCAGCAGGAACCAGCGGATATATTCGAATTCTTCGAGCGTCGTTGGTGTCTCAAGCGGGAGCGCGAAGTAGCGACAACACTTGGCGGTGCAGTTGTCACAGAGGACCGCATCTTTCGCGAGCGTGTCTCTCTTCGGCTTCGACCGAAGAACTGGCAGCGGGATATCGACAAGGGCCATTCAAAAAACTCCGGGTGGCGGGTCGCCACTATAGCGAGTCGCCGAAGGATATACTGCCACGGGTGTCGTACGTCGCGTGCCGAAGGGAGTCTTCACTATGCCGAAGCGATGGCATGTACGTCCGCATGACGCTGCGGCGGTGGCGGCGCTCGAGCGGTCGGCTGGTGTGTCGAGCATCGTGGCGGCGCTGCTGGCTGGCCGAGGGATCACAGCCCCGGCTGACGTGAAGGCATTTCTTTCGGGCACGCTCACGGATCTACGCGATCCCGAGACGCTCCCCGGCGTCCCCGAGGCGGCCGATCGAATCCTCTCGGCCGTGAAGGCCGGGCGGCAGATCGTCATCTACGGCGACTACGATGCCGATGGCATGACGGCAACGGCCATCCTCGTCGGATGCCTCGAAGCGCTCGATGCCACGCCGCGATGGTTTGTCCCCAACCGTTTTGATGAAGGTTACGGTCTGTCGGTCGACGCGCTCGAACGATTAGCCGCGGAGGGAGCGAGCCTCGTGGTGACGGTCGACTGCGGAATCGCGAGTGTGGCAGAGGCAGCCCGTGCCCGCGAGCTTGGGCTCGAGCTGGTCGTCACCGACCACCATGCCTTTGCCGACGCACTCCCTGACGCGGATGTCCTCGTCCATCCGCGACTGCCCGGCACGTCCTATCCCTTCGGCGATCTCTCGGGGGCGGGCGTCGCTTTCAAGCTCGCCTGGGCGATCGCGACACGGGCCAGTGGCGCCAAGCAGGTGACACCGCGGCTTCGCGAAATGCTGTTGCGAAGTGTTGGCCTGGCTGCGTTCGGCACCGTCGCCGACATGGTGCCGCTCGTCGACGAGAACCGGATCATCGTAGGGCGGGGCCTCGACTGCCTCCGGTCGCGCAGTGGGCCCGGCCTCGAAAACCTTCTCTCGCTTCTGAAGTTGCACCACAAAGCTGCGCTTGATGCCGAGGACATTGCGTTTGGACTTGGCCCCAATCTCAACGCGGCCGGTCGGTTTGGTGAGGCAGCGAAGGGCATTGAACTGTTGACGACGACCGACGCCACCCGTGCCGCAACCCTGGCGAGCTATATCCACGAACTGAACGCCCGGCGAAAGACCGAGGAGCGGAGCATCCTGCTCGCGGCGACGAAGCTGGCGCTCGAAGAGTTTGACCCAGAGGCCGACGCAGCCCTGGTGCTCGCCGATCGCGGCTGGAATTCCGGCATTGTGGGTCTCGTGGCCGGAAAACTTGCGGATCGGTTCCACCGGCCAGTCGTGGTGATCGCCCGCGGAGCCCACGAAGGGCTCGTGGCCACCGGGAGCGCGAGGAGCGTGCCGGGCTTTGATGTCCACGCGGCGCTGATGTCGTGTCGCCATCTGTTGCTCACGTGCGGTGGCCATCCCGCCGCCGCGGGGCTTCGCGTGGAAGACAGCCAGATCGGCGAGTTCCGAGAAGCCTTCGTGTCGGAGGTAGCATCTCGGATGCCTGATGAACTGCGTCGCGGACAGCTGTCGATCGACGGAGAGATCACGCTGTCCGGCGTCACGCTCCGGGCGATCGAGGAAATCGAGCAACTGGCTCCATTTGGCCAGGGCAACCGCCGACCGGTGCTCTGCGCCTCGCGGGTAACGTTCACAGCACCGCCACGCACGATCGGCGAAGGCGACCACCATCTGTCGTTCCAGCTTGCCCAGCATGGCACGCGAATCCGCGGCGTGGCATGGGGGTCGGCTGAGTGGCTTCCACACCTCCCGCAGCCCGGCCAGCCGTTTCACATTGCCTTCAAGCCAAAGATCAACACGTTTGGTGGAAAGCGGTCCCCAGAAGTTGAGGTGATCGACTGGCGACCCGATGGCATTGATGTGGGCACCGACCTGCCGCAACTGGTCGCGGTAGCATCATGAAAAGAAGGGGCTTGGAGATGTTGTCGATCGATCGATCGATTCGTTCTCGCATTCCATTCTGGCCTGCCGCTCTCGCGGGCCCCCTCGCCGTCCTCGTGCTTGCCACGGCTGGCTTGGGCGACGACTGGCCCCAGTGGATGGGGCCCGAGCGGGATGGCGTGTGGCGGGAGAAGGGAATCGTGGCCTCGATTCCAGCGGCAGGGCTGCCCGTGAAATGGCGGGTGCCCGTGAAGGGAGGTTACGCCGGGCCGGCGGTCGCTGATGGCCGCGTCTATCTCATGGACTACGACCGAACCGAGGGCGATCTCGCGAACAGTCCCAACAACCGCACACAACTCACTGGGAGCGAACGGATTCTCTGCCTCGACGCTGCCACCGGCACACTTCTCTGGAAGCACGAACAGGTCGTTCCGTATTCGATTTCGTACGCTTCCGGGCCGCGGTGTACGCCCACGGTGGCTGATGGCCGGGTCTATGCGCTGGGTGCCGAAGGCAACCTGACCTGTCTCGACGCCAAGACTGGCCGGGTCTTCTGGGCCAAGGATTTCAAGCGCGAGTACAACGCGCCGACGCCGATCTGGGGTTTTTGTGGCCATCCGCTTGTGGAAGGCACTCTCCTCGTCTGCCTCGTTGGCGGCCCCGGCAGCGTGGCTGTGGCCTTTGATCGCAAGACCGGTAAGGAGCGGTGGCGGTCGCTCACAGCGAGTGAAAGCGGCTACTGCCCTCCGACGATGATCGACAATGGTGGGAGCCGCCAGCTCATGATTTGGGATGCCGATAACCTCAATGCCCTCGAGCCTGGAACCGGTCGCGTGCTCTGGTCGCAGCCGCTGAAGCCGATGTACGGCATGTCGATCACGGCCCCACAGGTGGCCGACACAAAGGCCGGTCGCGTCCTGTTCGCGAGCGGCATTGGCCGCGTCGGCGCGCTCTACAAACTTGCCGACGACGGCCAGGCTGCAAGCATCGTCTGGCGGGGCGAGCCCAAGACGGCGGTCTACTGCGCCAACAGCACGCCGTTCATCGCGAACCAGACGCTCTACGGCTGCGACTGCGACACCGGCAAGCTCACGGCCGTTGATCTCGCGACGGGCCGCCGGCTCTGGGAGACGCTCGAGCCCACGACCGGCGGCGAGCGGCGGGCCCAGCACGGCACGGCGTTTCTTGTGCGGCAGGATCCGCCGGGTGACGGCACCCGCACGTGGATATTTTCTGAGACGGGTGACCTCATCCTCGCGAATATCACCCCGGAGGCCTACGAAGAGCTGGGGAGAATGAACGTGCTCACGCCGACCAACGAATGCTTCGGCCGCGAGGTGGTCTGGAGCCACCCGGCGTTTGCCGACCGTTGTATCTACGTCCGCAACGACAACGAACTGGTCTGCGTGTCAGCGGCTGAGTAGCCAAAAGCATTCGCCACCTCCCATAAAAGCCCACCTGCGCCCTATCCTCGCCCCATCTGGTAAATCGCCGTCATCATGCGGCGGTACGCCGGCGAGAGGGCGATACCGCGGCGGGCCATCATCCGCTCCATGTCGACGAGAGCCTTGTCGAGTCGGTAGTCGGTGATCGCCCACGGCTGCACCCATTTAAACGACGCGAGCGCACGGGCCGGAAATCCCGCCCCGAGGATGATCGAACTGACACCGCAGACCGTTCCAGTGTTGAGCATCGTGTTGATGCCAGTCTTGCAATGGTCGGCCATGATTGCACCCACGAACTGTTCTCCGGTGTCGACTTCCACGCCCGTAGGCCAGTCGAGCATCTTGACGGTGCCGTAGGTCATCTTGAGATTCGAGGCCGTGGTGTCGGCTCCGAGGTTGACCCATTGGCCGATCACCGAGTTGCCCACGTAGCCTTCGTGCGCTTTGTTGGAATACGAGTGAAACACGCTCGCGGCCACCTCGCCGCCGACCTTGCAGTGTGGCCCGATGACCGTGCCACCGTAGATCCTCGCCCCCATTCGGATCGTCGCCTGACGGCCAACCGCAACTGGCCCACGAACCATGGACCCGGCCATGACACGAGCACCCTCATCGAGCAGGATCGGTCCTTCATCAGCGATGAGTATCGCGCCGGGCTCGACGACCGCCGTCGGGTGCATGAAAAGCTGTTCGGGTCGATCCACGATCGCCGATGCATGACAGCCTGGCCCGCGTCCTGCCGCCCAGCCGATGATCGCCGCCTCTGCCGCGATCGCGGCGGGTGCATGCCGCATGATGTCCCATGGATAGACAAGCCGCGGCGTGTCGCGTGGCACGTCGCGGGCTCGGCCGCGAGCGTCGGGGCGGCCGCGAGCCAGCCACGCTGCCGTGTCTGGGCCGCTCGATCGCACGGCGACAACATCGTCGCCGCATCGGAGGTGGCCGGTGGTGAGGCCTCGGATCGCCTCGTCGAGGCGTGGCGCTGGCAGATAACGGGCGTTCACCCAGAGGGCGTCGCCCGTCGATTTCCGAGGCGGGGAAAACAGCCCTCGCAGCGAGGGCCGAAGTGTGCCGATGGCCCGACGGATACCGAGCGCCAGCTCCCAGCGTTCACGGATCGTGAAAAGTCCGACCCTCAGGTCGTGAACAGGCCGTGTGAGCGACAGTGGCTCGAGGTGCGAGCTCGGCTCATCTTCGAACAGGATGAGGGTCTGGGGCATAGAGCGTGGAGTTCCGGGCCGGCACGACAACGATGGCGACGACGGTCTAGGATACCGACGCCGCGGCCGCATGGATGGCGGCCGTTCCCTGGGATTGCACCATGTGCGGCATCGTCGGCTACGTTGGGTTCCGTGATTGTCTCGAGATTCTCTTGAAGGGGCTCGGGCGACTGGAGTATCGCGGCTACGACTCGGCCGGGGTGGCGCTCGTCAACGGGGGCTTGCGGATCGTCAAAACCGCGGGAAAAGTCCGCGACCTCGAGGCGAGGCTCGCGGCCGATCCGCCTTCGGGCTCGCTTGGGATTGGCCACACCCGCTGGGCCACGCACGGGGGCCCGAGCGACGCCAATGCCCATCCGCATGTGAGTCAGTCGGGCTCGATTGCCCTGGTTCACAATGGCATCATCGAGAACTACTCTGCCCTCAAGCAGACTCTCGCCGCGAAAGGTCGCACGTTCCGGAGCCAGACCGACTCCGAGGTCGTTGTGCAACTCATCGAGGAGATTCTCGAGGCCGACCGTGACCTGCCCTTCGAAGCCGCGATCCGATTGGCGCTCCAGCAGGTCACGGGCACCTACGGCCTGGCGATTGTGAGCACACGAGAGCCGGGCCGCCTCTTTGTGGCCCGTCGTGGTTCACCCCTGCTCGTCGGCCTTGGTGATGGTGAGGCATTCGTTGCGTCTGACGCCACGCCGATCGTGGAGTACACCAACCGCGTCGTCTACCTCGATGACGGCGAGCTGGCGGTGGTCGGTCCCGGCACCTGTGACGTGCGCACGATCGACGACGTGCCGCTCACGAAGGAGGTGCATGAACTGGCCCTCTCACTCGACGCGATTGAAAAGGGTGGCTACCCGCATTTCATGCTGAAGGAGATCCACGAGCAGCCGCGGGCCATCGCCGACTGCCTCCGTGGCCGGCTGCTCCCAGGGGGCGGCGTGCTACTTGGAGGCCTGGCGAGTGTCCTTGATCGGATCGCTCAGGCGCCAAAGCTCACGATCGCTGCCTGTGGCACGAGCTGGCACTCAGGGCTCGTCGGTGAGTACCTCATCGAGCATCTCGCGCGCCTCCCGGTGGAGGTCGAATACGCGTCGGAGTTTCGCTACCGCGAGCCGCTGCTCGACGACCGGGATGTGCTCCTGGCGATCTCGCAGAGTGGGGAGACGGCCGACACGATCGCGGCGCTCCGCGAAGCCAAATCCCGGGGGGCTCTGGCGATCGGCATCTGCAACGTGGTGAGCTCGACGCTCGCCCGTGAGACCGATGCCGGTGTCTACACGCATGCCGGCCCCGAGATCGGCGTCGCCTCCACGAAAGCATTCACGGCCCAGGTGACGGCCCTCACGCTCGTGGCGCTCGCGCTGGCCCACCGGCGGGGCACGATCACACTCGAGTGTGCTACGTCGCTCGGCGCGGAGCTTGCGATGATCCCCGAGAAAATTGCCGCGATCCTCGCCCAGGAATCCGTGATCGACTCGATTGCTGATCGATTTACCTACGCCCCCAACTTCCTCTACCTCGGGCGATCCTTCAATTTTCCAGTCGCTCTCGAGGGCGCGCTCAAGCTCAAGGAGATCTCCTATATCCATGCCGAAGGGTATCCCGCGGCTGAAATGAAGCATGGTCCGATCGCGCTCATTGATCGCTTGATGCCCGTGGTGGTGATCGCGGCAACGGCCCACACGAGCGACAAGATGCTCGCCAATATTGAGGAAGTGCGGGCGCGGCAGGGACGTGTGATTGCCGTGACGACGCCGGGGCAAGAGGAGGTCAAAAGGCTCGCGGAGTTTGTGATCGAGGTGCCAGAAACACTCGATGTGCTCTCCCCGCTGTTGGCGGTGATCCCACTCCAGCTTTTGGCATACCGCATCGCGGTCAATCGCGGCTGCGACGTGGACCAGCCACGAAACCTCGCCAAGAGCGTGACCGTCGAGTGAGACGTTGCTCCGGCTGGTGCGGTCGGGTAATCTCCGGCTTCACTTCCCAAGTGCGAATGCCGTGTGGCCTTCGGGCCGATTGTTCGCACACATCGGGGCGTAGCTCAGCCTGGCTAGAGCGCTACGTTCGGGACGTAGAGGTCGCATGTTCGAATCATGTCGCCCCGACTCTATTGGTTTGCCGTTACCCCCCCGTTCCTCGGCAAACGCGGCTTTTGTCGTGGATGACGGCAATGGGCTGAGCGGGCTGGCCGGCAAATCGGCCGAGGAAATGGCGGCGCTGTACGGCTGTGACATTCGGAATGTGCCGCGGGAGTGACGTGGGGAATGGGCTGTTACGCGTGACGAGGGACCGGCGATACGCCACCCCGGCAATACGATAGGCGGCTTTCCAGGGCGGATTGGCTAGCAACGCGACGTGCGCCGCCATACTATGACACGTGTGTCGGACCGGGTGGGTCAGCCATCCGTATGAGCGTGGAGTAAATGCACGATGGCTAGCACGGCGACGGACAGACCGCTGGAGATTCTGTTGGTCGAGGACAATCCCGTCGACGTGCTGTTGGTGCAGAAGTGCTTCAAAGAGCTGGAAGTGGCTCACCACCTCAGCGTCATGTCCGACGGCCAGAAGGCGCTGATCTTCCTGCATCGCGCGGACCAGTACACCGAAGCTCCCCGGCCCGATTTGATCCTGCTCGACTTGAAATTGCCGAAGGTTTCCGGACTGGACGTGTTGGCGGCCGTCAAAAGCAGCCCGGACTTGAAGCACATTCCCGTGATCGTGCTCACCATGTCGGACGACGCCAAGGACATCTTCGAGGCCTACCACTTACAGGCGAGCTGCTATCTGACCAAGCCGAGCAACGCGGCCGGCTTCCGGGAAATGGCCAAGATGATCGAAGCCCTGTGGCTCAAGGGGGCGAAGCTCCCCCGGCCTTCCGCGGGCGAGCTTGCTGATTGACTGGGTCAGCGGCGATGACTCTGGCCCGGGAACGGGCGCTTCGCCGTGGTTTGCTCCCGTCGAAACTGGAATCTCCGCGTTGAGAGGTTAGCCGAACCTTTACGCGGCCGTGGTGACGGTAGCCGACGGCGACGGAGTGCTCGACAAGTACTTCACGCGTTTCGGCTACGCCTCAGCAAGCGGATAGGGGCGATCCCTTGGCAGGGCAACCCCTATGATAGAAACTGGTCATCCATGGGGGCAGGTCATACGGTCATGTCCTCGCATTGGTGGGCAGCTCAGGGAGCCGGCTGAGCCGTACTGAAAATGGTCGGGTTCCGCGCACGATCAACACTCTGGATAGCAGTCGCCAGCGGACTGCTCGCAGCAGCGATTTTCGCCGTCGATTGTGTCACGCCCCTGGGCTTTGCCACCGGCGTGCTGTATTTGCTGGTGATCTGGATGTCCTTGGGCATCCCCCAGTGGTGGGCCGCCTATGCCGCGGCGATTCCCTGCTCGCTGTTGACGCTGCTGGGGATCTTTGTCTCGCCTGGCTTGGCGGCACAGTGGGAAATCGTACTGGCCAATCGGACGCTGGCGCTGTTGGGGATCTGGCTTTCGGCCATGCTTTGCGTCGCGCTGCAGCAGAGCCGTCGTGCGCTTGAGTCGCTGAAAGACTCGTTGGACGACCAGGTGTCGGAACGCACTCGGATGTTGGACGAGGCCTACGAGGGGCTCGAACGGGAAGCCGCCGAGCGCCAGCACCTGACCGCGGAGCACGATCTGTTCTTCGACGCCTCGCTCGATTTGCTGGGCATTGCCGATCTGGACGGCTTTCTCCGCCGGGTCAATCCGGCTTTTGAGCGCACGCTGGGGTACACGCCGGCCGAGCTGCTCGCGAAACCATATATGGAGTTTATCCACCCCGATGATCGCGACGCGAGCAACGCGGAGATTCAGGTTCTCGCCCAAGGGCAGGATGTTGTGCATTTTGAGAATCGTTGCCAACACCGCGATGGCTCGTACAGATGGCTGGAGTGGTCGTGCCCGGCGGTGCGGCCCGGCGAGACGCTGTTGTACATGGTGGGCAAGGATGTCACGCAGCGCAAACGCGCCGAGGAACGTTGGCGGCGGGTAGCCGAGGCCAGTCCCACGGGACTGGTGATGATCGATCGATCGCGCCGGATGAGATTGGTGAATTCTCAAGCTGCCAGGTTGTTTGACTACGCTCCCGAGGAACTCCTGGGCCAGGAAATTGAGGTGCTGATCCCCGAGCGATTCCGGGGCCGTCACCCGGAGTTTGTGGCAGGCTTTTTCTCGGCGGCCGAACCGCGTCCCATGGGCGGCCTGAACCTCGACTTGTGGGGACGCAAAAAGAACGGCGACGAATTTTCTCTCGAGGTAGGACTCGCTCCGTTGGAACTGGAGGAAGGCCTGTGCGTGCTGGCCAGTGTCATCGATGTCACCGAACGTCGACGTCTCGCGCGTCTCGCGGAGGACGCCTTGGTCGCCATTTCTCAAGCCAAGGAAGCGGCCGAGGACGCGAACCGAGCCAAGGGTGAATTTCTGGCGAACATGAGCCATGAGATTCGCACGCCCATGAACGCGGTCATCGGCATGACGGAACTCCTGCTCGACACGGAATTGTCTGCCTCGCAGCGCGAGTACCTGTCGATGGTCCTGCAAAGTGGAGAATCCCTCCTGACCATCATCAACGAAATCCTCGACTTCTCCAAGATCGAGGCCGGCAAGATGGAGTTGGAGGCCACGGACTTCGCTATCTGGGATCTGGTCGGGGACACGATCACGTCCCTGGGACTGCGGGCAGATAGCAAGGGGCTGGAACTGGCGTACCACATCGCCAACGATGTTCCCGAGATGCTGGTGGGCGACACCCTTCGCCTGCGGCAAATCATCGTGAACCTGGTGAGCAACGCGATCAAGTTCACCGAGCAGGGCGAGATCCGGGTTGAGGTTTCCTGCGTCGGTCGCACCGCCAATGGCGTGCAACTGCGGTTCGCCGTGACGGACACCGGCATCGGCATTTCGCCCGAGAAGCAGAGGCATGTCTTCGACGCGTTTACACAAGCCAACAGTTCCACGACGCGGACATGTGGCGGCACGGGTTTGGGGCTGACGATTTCGTCACGGCTGGTTTCGCTCATGGGCGGCGAACTGGCTGTCCAGAGCGAGTTGGGGCGGGGCAGCGCTTTCTCCTTCAGCGTGTGGTTGTCCCACAGCAGAGCCGAACATGCGGTCATGGCCCAGAAGAAGGCCGGCGGCCCATCCACAGATGGCTCCAGCGAAGACTCGCCTCAGATCGCTCCCTTGCGAATCCTGGTGGCGGAAGATGGCTTGACGAATCAAAAACTCGCGGTGGCCTTGCTCGAGAAATGGGGGCACCAGGTGACGGTGGCCAATAATGGCCAGGCGGCCGTCGAGGCCTACGAGCGCCAACCGTTTGACCTGGTGCTCATGGATGTGCAGATGCCGGTGCTGGACGGCTATGGAGCCACGGCCCTGATTCGCGAGTTGGAAAGGAAATCAGCGCGGCACACGCCCATCGTGGCCATGACGGCCAGGGCCATGACGAGAGATCGCGAACGTTGCTTCGAAGCCGGCATGGACGGTTTCGTCTCGAAGCCGATTCGCCAACGCGATCTGTATCAGGCCATTGCCTCGCAGTGTGCGCCACCTGAGGCCGCGCGGCTGACCGTGGACTGGCCGCAGGTGCTCGAAGTGGTCGGAAACGATCGGCAGATCCTCGAGGATGTGATTGCGATTTTCCTCCGCGAAGGCCCCACTCTCACCAATGATATCGAGCATGGCGTCGAAACTGCTGATGCCCTCGGCGTTTGCCGAGCTGCGCACACGCTGAAGGGGAGCTTGCGGATTTTTGGAGTGACGCCGTTGCTGTCGATGGCCGAGCACATTGAGGCAATGGGCCACCGCGGAGTCCTGCAACACGTTTCCGTGGCCCTGGGAGGTTTGAAGACCGGGCTGGACGGGCTGTACGCCAGCTTGCGAGATTATCAAACCTCCAGCGGCCGTTCGTGATCCACCGCGGCATGACGGATAGCCGCTCTCTCCGATGACTGCTGACGTGATCAAGACGTACCGTGCGGGGCAGCGTCGTGCGGCTGGTGCTTGACACCAACACAGCAGTTTCGGGGCACCTACCTACCGCAGAGGCAGGTGGATGAAACAATTCTTCACCTCATCGGCCCCATACACTCAAGACTCAAGACATAGATTCGGTATTGCTCCGAGGCGTGCCGGCAGAGACGAAACAAGGTGACCGGAGAAAACCCGTGAACGTTCCTGACCGCAACACGTTCGAGACCGCGTACGCCGGGCTCGCCCCGTGGGATATTGGCAGGCCCCAAAAGGCATTCATCGACGTGGCCGACCGGATCGAGGGTTCGATCCTGGATGCTGGTTGTGGCACGGGTGAGAATGCCCTCTTCCTCGCACAATTGGGCCACAAGGTCACGGGCATCGACTTCTTGGCTGAACCGATTGCCAGGGCACAGCAAAAGGCTGCCGAGCGTGGCTGGGCAGTAACGTTCCTCGTGATGGACGCCCTGGCTCTCAAAGAAATGCCCGAAGTCTTCGACTCTGCTATCGACAGCGGGCTCTTCCATGTCTTCAGTGATGATGACCGGCGTCGCTACGTCGATGGGTTAGCGACGGTCGTGAAACCGGGTGGCCGGCTGTTCTTTCTCTGCTTCAGCGACGAGGAGCCTGGGACCCAGGGACCACGTCGGGTGTCACGGAAGGAAATCGAAGATGCCTTTGCCCAAGGCTGGGTCATCGAGTCCATCTCGCCGTCTCGATATGAGGTCCGGCCGGACATGCTGGAGCTGGGCTTCAGTGAGGGCGGGCCCAAGGCCTGGTTCGTGGCGGTGCAACGAGTGGCGTAAGGTCACGTGTGACCGCCCATTGAAAATGCATCGCGAGCAACCCCCGAGCCACGCGCAGGCCAAAACGCACTATCGCCCGAGAGACGGCACGAACCTGACTATGGCGAGCGCGGGCCGACGGTGAGCGTCGCGAGGTAGGCAAAGAGGTCGGAAACCTCTTCCGGAGTCATGGCCTCAAGAAGCCCTTCGGGCATGATCGAGATCGTGCTGAAGCCAGCCTGGGCCACATCGCGCGAAGGAATGCGCAGGTCGGCAATGTCGGGCTGGCGGATCACGATTGCATCGGCATCCTGCGACACGAGCAAGCCCTGCACGACCCGGCCATCTCGGGTGATGACGCGGAAGGAACGGTAGCCCCCTTCCATGGCCGCATTCGGGGTGAGCACGTTTCGCAGGATGGCTTCGGTGCCAGTCAGCCCGAGGCCGTCGAGTGCGGGGCCGATCTTGCCCCCTTGGCCACCCTGCTGGTGACAGGTGAGGCAGCGGGTGGCGAACAGGTTCTTGCCCGTCGTGGCGTCGCCAGCCTTGGCTGCGAGCTGCCGAAACTTCGTGAATTTTGCCATGCGGTCTGCGAGTTCGGCGGCCGTCACGAGCTTGGGGGCGTCGATTGCTGGCTCGATACGGGCCTTGCCCGAGAGATCACCCCATGATGCGCCGCCATGAAACGTCACGAGACTTTCAGGCCGCTTGTCGTCACCGACATAGCTTCGATCGAAGTCGGCGCGAATCTCATCGGGGGTGCGGGCCCGGTTCCACACCCGGAACTCGGCCAGTCTCCCGCTGGTGCCCGCGTTGCGGAACGTGCTGAAGCCAACTCGCAGCCCGGGATAAGGGAGCGTTTCTCGGGCGGTGCTCTCGGCGTCGATCTCACCGTCGATGGAGATCCGGAAGACTCCCTCGGCGTCGCGGGTGACGGCATAGTGCCGCCAGCGATCGGGTGTCGTCTTCGATTTCGCAGTCACGATATCGCCGTGTGCCTTCGTCCACACGCGAAGCGTGCCGTCATGAAAATTCATGTCGATGAGACCGTCTCCGGCCAGCAGGCTGTCTTCATTGCCAATCGGAGTTTCGAGGTTCGCCCAGGCCTCGACGGTGAATGGTCCGTCGAGAGACACGTGCGGTCCTGCCCCAGCTGCATCGCCCGAGAGCCGCAGCACGCTCGGCGCAGCCGAGGCAAAATCGGACCAGATTTTCTCGAGCGTAGGATCATTCTTGAGGACAGCCCGCAGGTCACTGAGCACAGAGACCGGTAGGCTCGATACGTCGATGTCGTCGCGATCCAAGGCTGCGACGAGCGCCTTGGCGCCAAGACGATGCCGCGAGAGGGCGGCCGTTGCCGACTGGCGTTCGAGGAACGAAAGATCGTCCCAGGCATCGACGAGTGCCGCACACGTGGCGGGATCATGAGATTCAGCCCAGGCCAGGATGACATCGGAACGGGTCTGCTGATCGTCGGCTGTGGCTTCGAGGAGTTCCCGACCGGCGGCGGCCGACATCGCTCCCATCTCCCGCAGCGCGCGGATCGCGGCCCGTCGCACGGCTCGGCTCGCCGCCGGATCGGTGCATGCAGCCGTCAACTGCGGTTGGAGGGCACGAACCCCAAAGCCGCCGGCGACTTCACATGCCAAGAGTTTGTCGGCGTCGCTTGCGGCCGTGGCCAGGAGCTCCGTGGCCGCCTGCGTCACGATCGGTGAGAGCCCCGGGCTCTTGAGCGCTGTACGAAATGTGAGCAACGCTCGGAGGGATCGTTCACGGCTTGGAGGCTCGGTCGTCAGACGACTCAGCGCGGCAGCAACCGCGGGCACGTCGGCCTCCGCGGCCAGCATGCGAATCTCCTCGTCGTAGATCGGCCGCTTGATCTCTGGCAGCATCTTCACGAGGGCTTCCGCGGCGGCGGTCGGCTCGAGCGACAACGTGGCCAGCAGCCTGTTCTCTACAGGGATTGCACGGCCTGCCGGTGAATCAAGGAACGCCACAACGAGCTTGGGATGGCGTTCGAGCGCCCAGCGGGCCAGGTACCGCTCGAAGTCACGGTCGTAGACCGTCCACAGGTCTCCGGTCGCCCGTTCACGGCCAAGTTGCATGATCAGGGCAATCGTGTCGGGCTCGGTCACGGGGATGCGGCGCAGGGCATCCCCCAGCGCAGCCCGCACACGCGGCGACGGATCATCGATGAGCGGCGCGGCGAGCCGTCGGAAATCCGTCTCGGAACAGGTCGTGCCGGCGACGCGAATCGCTTCGTGCCGCAGGTCGGCATCAGGAGATGCCCGCAAGTTCTCGACGACGTTCACACTCGCGGCACCCAAGCCCTCGAGCGCCCAGAGGCTGCCCGCGCGGGCGGCGGCAGAGGCTGTGCCATCAATACTGATCGATTCGAGCTTCGGGATGAGCGTCTTCGCGTTGCGGTCAACAATCTCCTGCCAGGCGAGGTCGGCGATCCGCGCATTCTTGGCCCCGAGGAGCGCGGGCAACTCTTCCGTTGCCACCTTCGCCACGACGACTGGTTCCTGCACGGGCTGAGAGACGTGGCGAATCCGCCAGATGCGACCGCGGACTTTGTCGCGCTCCGGGTGGTTTCGCGGCACCTCATTATGAGAGATGACCTTGTTGTACCAATCGACCACATACAGGCAGCCGTCGGGGCCAAACTGCACAGCCACTGGGCGGAACGCCTTGTCGCTGCTCGTGAGGAGGTTGGGACCCTTGCGATAGGTGAAGCGTTCGCCGGCCCGCGTCGCGACGATCGACTGGATCATGTTTGTGATCGGGTTGGCGAGGTAGAAGACTCGCTCGTTCGGATTCGCGCCCGCTCCGGCACCCCACGGACCGGGCCAGCCATCGAGATCATCGGCCAAGGCGAGCCCACTGAGCCCCGTGCCCCCCATCTGCGGCGGCGCCAGCGGGGCCGGCATGAGTGGCTGGTAGGGCCGTAGCCGATCACGGGAGCTGGTCGCGACGTGCACGCCCGGTTCGTACGGAAAGATGGGATAGCCCATGTCGTTGGCCTCTTGCAGCCACATCTGGCCGGTTCGCGAGATGGCGAGGCCCCATATGTTTTGGGGGCCGGCAGTCAGGGGCTCAAAGGTCGAGCCATTCGGCTTGAACCGGCCGAGCTTGCACGCTTCGAACGGGATCTCCTGCCGGCCGTCGGCGAAGGGATGGCTACCAGGGCGGGTCACGAGCGACTTGTTGAAGAGCCCCTGGGCCAGCAGGATCCAATCGCCCGGCACCCGCGTGAACTGGTGGGGAAAGAGATGTGAATCCTGGACACCAAAACCGTCGAGAACCGTCTCGAAACCATCGGCCCGGCCGTCGCCATTCGTATCGCGGTAGAACCGAATCTCGGTGCCGTATTGAACGAACGCGCCCTCGCGGTACGGCAGCACACCCAGCGGAAGCGCGAGCCCTTCCGCAAAGACCCGCGGCGGCGAGGGTTGTGAGGCCCACGGGTCATCGATCACGAGCACCTTGTCGCGGCCACCTGAAGCAAAGAGCCGCTGGGATGCGTCTGGGCTTTCGTTGGCATCAATCGGATACTCAAGCGCGGTGGTCGTCCACAGCCGCCCGTGGGCGTCGAAGGCGAGGGCCACGAACTTGCCATACGGGTTCTTGGGGTCGGTGCTCTCGTCGAGCACGAGCTCCGCACGAAAGCCGTCGGCGAGCGCGAAGTGCCTCACCTCTTCAGCGGCGGAAAGCGGCGCCGTGGGGGGAGCGAGGGGCGCCGGTGCAGCACCTCCTGGCGAGGGAGGGAGTTTTCGGATCGAGATGTCTTTCACCTCCACGAGTGCCTTGCCGCCGCCATGCACCTGAAGGCCGATGTGGCCTTCGAGCGGGATCGAGGCGTCCGCCTCGCGGTAGTCGAGCGCCGGCACGCCGTTGATCCAGGATCGGATCCTCGGCCCTTCGGCAACGATCCGGTATTCATTCCAGTCGTCCAGCTTGATGGCCGCCGCGAGGGCCTTCGCATCCTGCGGCTCCGCGATCACCTTGTTTCGCCGCGACTCGTCGTAGAGCTTGCCCCACCAGCCGGGCCCGGCATCGACCTGATAACCCGACATCTCGGACGATTTTGGAACCCGGATGCTGCGGATTTGGATGCCTGAGTTGATGAACCCCCCTGCCCCGCGAATCCGGATCGTGAGCGTGAGGTCAAAATTCTCGAATTGGTCGGTGGTCGAGAGAAACGTGTTGTGGGGAACCTTTTCAGTGAGTGAGCCCCCAGCGATCATGCCATCGGTCACCCTCCACCACTTCGAATCGGCCTCGATCGTGTCCCAGCCGGCAAGGGTCTTGCCGTCGAAGAGCGACTGCGGTTCAGACGCATGGGCAGCGACGGCACAAAGCGCGACGAGGAATGCGAGTCGGGAAGGCATGAGAGTTCTCCTGGGATATGACCGCCGCACGATGCCGCGGTTGCCGACCATGGCAAACCTCGGCTTTGCCATCGGTCGGCCAGTGACACAAGGCCATGGAGGGCTTGTGTCACGTGCAGTGGCTTTCAAGCCACTTGCAAATTGAAGTCGAACACCGTCACGCGAGCCAAACAAGGAACCACGATCGACTTGACCCGCTCGTGCTCCGGATGCGGGAGATAGGCATCGCGTGCCTCGGGGCTTTCAAACGTCATGATGAAGCCGTGGGTAAACCCGTCGTTCAGTCCTTCGGCACTGTCATACGGCCCATGGTGAACGTCGATGAGCCCGGGAATTTTCCCGACCATGCCCACGAGCTCACGAAAGCAGGTTGCAATGCCTTCGGGCGTGACCTCGGGCTTGAACTGAAACATGCCATAATGCTTGACCTGGGGCATACCACATGACTCCTTGGGGAACGAATTTGTTTTCGGTGTTCAACTCAGGGTGAACTCACCGCAGCCGCAGCCTGAATGTTGGCGAGCAGCGCCTCGACACAAGCACGGGCGAACGTGGGATCGTTGATCTCGCAGTCGAGTGACTGGCAGGGGATATCAGGCCGCAGGCCGGCTTCGATCGCAGCGGAGAGGGCCGTGTCCGCCGCCGGATCATGAAAAGGTCCGCCGGCTGCACTGATCACGCTGATGCCCCGTCGAGGCAGAAGCATGCTTACGGGCCCCGTCGAGGCATTCACCTTCGCGGCCACGAGCCGGCCAAGCACTGCGCACTCGGCTGGCGTCGTTCGCATGAGCGTGACCTGTGGATTGTGTACGTAGAACGTGCGGCCGGCGAACTGCGGCGGCACCGTCTGTCGCTCGCCAAAGTTCACCATGTCGAGGCAACCGGGCGCCACGACGGCCGGCACGCCATGCCTTGCCGCCGCATCAAGCCGTTCTGGACCCGCAGAGAGCACCCCGCCGACCAGCTCGTCAGCCAGCTCGGTGGTCGTCACGTCGAGCACACCCGCCACCATCCCGCTGGCAATGAGCGCCTCCATCGCCCTGCCACCCGTTCCCGTAGCGTGGAACACGAGCACCTCATAGCCAGCTTGTTCCAGGAGCGGAATCGCTGCCTCAATGCACTTGGTCGTATTGCCGAACATGCTGGCCACAATGAGTGGCCGATCACCGTCCGTCGCAACATCGGCCTCGACCATTCCGCAAATCGCCCCCGCCGCCCGGGTGAGGATCGTCCGCGAGATGCGGTTGAGCCCCTGCACGTCCACTACGGCGGGCATCATCACAATGTCGCTCGTGCCCACGTAGGGAGCCGTGTTGCCGCTGGCGAGCGTTGAGACGATGAGCTTTGGGAATCCGATCGGTAGCGCACGCATCGCGGCCGACGCGATCGCCGTGCCACCGCCCCCGCCGAGCGAGATCACTCCCTGAATCCGGCCTTCGGTCACGAGCCGTCCCAGCAACTCCGGTGCGGCCTTCGCCATGGCGGTGACGCACTCGCCCCGGTCACCTCGCGCCACGAGCGAGGCCAGGTCGATGCCGGCGGCTGCCGCCACGTCGGCTCGCGAGAGGTCGGGCTCAACCGCCGGCTCACCTCCCGTGCCCACGTCGATCAACAGCGCGTCATGGCCACGGGCACGGATCCGCTCGGCCACAAACGCATGTTCGCGGCCCTTCGTGTCGAGCGTGCCAAGGACGGCGATCGTCGCCATGGGGTGACCTGCACTGAAACTCAAGGCCGCTTGCCGAGCGGAATGCTTTTGAACTGCTGCGTGAGCTCGGGGAGCGACCGCTCGAAGGCCAGCCGCTCGAGGCTCGATGCCCCAACAAAACCGACCACGTCTGTGTGTTCGTTGACATACGCCGCGTCGTCAGGCGTGCAGATCGGGCCACCGTGCGAGAGGCAGATCACATCACTCCGCTCGTCGAGGGCCGCGCGGGCGATCTTCTGCACGCGTCCAGCTGCCTCTTCGAGTGTGCAGGTGGCGGCCGTTACGCCGATCGAACCGCCAACCGTGGTGCCGACGTGGGCGATGACGACATCCGCCCCGGCCTGGGCCATCGCGCGAGCCTCGTCGGGCGTGCCCACGTAGACGATCGTGAAGAGATCCATGCGGCGGGCGAGGCCGATCATGTCGACCTCTTTCTGAAAGCTCATCCCAGTTTCTTCGAGGATCTGGCGGAACTGGCCGTCAACGATGCAATGCGTCGGAAAGTTATTGACACCAGAAAAACCCATTTCCTTGACGCGACCGAGCCAGTGCCACATTCGGCGTCGCGGGTCGGTAGCATGCACGCCGCAAATGACGGGCACCTCCTCAACGACGGGGAGCACCTCGTATTCACCGATCTCCATCGCGATGGCGTTGGCATCACCGTAGGCCATGAGGCCGGCCGTGGAGCCGTGGCCTGCCATGCGGAAGCGGCCCGAGTTGTAGATGATGATCAGGTCGACGCCACCTTTCTCCAGAAACTTAGCGCTGATCCCAGTGCCCGCCCCCGCGGCGATGATTGGCTTGCCAGCCCGCAGCGTGGCCTGAAGCCGCTCGAGAACTTCGGCCCGTGAGTAGGGGTTGCCCTTGCCCGTCCAGGGATTTGGCATCGCACGTCCTCGAATGAATACCTTCCAGAACCACTCTGGAGCCTAAACAGCCCGGCTGCGGCGGTCCATGACCGAAGTCCACCTCGACCGCACAAAAACCACGGGCAATGCCGCGGAGTTGCAGCCTCGTCAGTCAGCCGCCGTGAGCCTTTGGCCATCCCGCACGAGCCGTTCGCGAATTTCATTATAGGGGACGGCCTGCACGCTCGAGCCGGCGTCGATCGCGATGCAGGCGGCCGTTCCTGCGCTGTGGCCAAGCACCATGAAGACTGGCTCCATTCGGATCGAGCCAAACGCGATGTGGGTGGCGGAAAGGGCCCACGGAACGAGAAGGTTTTCACACTCCTCAGCCCGCGGCACGATTGCTCGGTAGGAGATGCCGTAGGCCTGGCCACCGAGTGATCGCTGGATGTCCCCCTCGTTCTTGACCATTCCGTGATGGAGTAGACGCTGCGTGTTGTGGGAGTCGAGCGCGTAGGCTCCCATACCCACGGGATCATCGACCGGCAACTTTCCCGTGCAATGGTTCTCGGTCATCACGAAATCTGACCGCATACGCCGGGCTTCCCGGACATACAGGTTGTAGGGCCAATAGCCGTTATCCACGAACTCGTCTTTCGCGAGACCCCACTTGGCATGGGCCTGGCGGACCTGCTCCGGCACGCGCCGGTGGTGCTGAAGCGTCCAGACCAGTCCAAGCTGCCAGTCGCGATGCCGCGCCGCAAGCGCTGCCCGCTCGCGGTGACCGAGCGTCGCCCAGTTCCAGTCGTTGCCATAGTTCATGCCAATGAAATCGGTCGAGATACCGCCGGTGTTGTTGCTGTCGGTCTTCCGGTTGGGCACCGGTGAGGTCTTGAAGAAGCCGCCCTTCTGCCCAGACTCGATCGCGCGAAAAAGAATCTCGTAGCCAGCTTCGTCGTAGCCCGCCGGCCTCTCGATCGCCACGCGATTCTCGGGCACGTCAGTGAGCACCATCCGATAGCAATAGGCCTGCAGGCGATGGTCCCCCTCGCCAATCGTGCCGCCAGCATCAGCAGGGATGCCTGGCAGCAGGCCGCTCTCAGGATCACCCTTCACGACATACGGATCGATGCCGTCTACCAACTGGTTCTTCTTGGAGACACCCGTGTTGCCGTTGCCCCTCTCGCCAAACTCGGCGTTCGATTCGCGTCCCACTACGCACGACACGCCGGCTCCTGGCAGCAGATCGCCCTCGTACGAGGCATCGATAAAAACCTTGCCCTTGATCTCCGTGCCGCCTTCGAGGCGAATGGCGACGATTCGACGTCCAGAAGCGATGACGCCGTTTCGGAGGTCAAGCCGGCCGGCAATCACCTTCACGCCAGCTTCCTTCACCATCGCATCCAACACAGCCTCGGCGACTCGTGGCTCAAAAACCGCAGCCAACTCGGTCTTCGGGTTGAGCCCGGGCACGCCCTGCCCTTCGTTCTTGAACGCCTCGCGACGCTCGTGCGTCCACGCTTCCGGGGCCTGATAGTGCTGATACAGCCGGTGATAAAAGTCACGAGCAAGTCCACCAAGGATCTGGTCGTTCCCGATATCTGACCAGCCCAGGCCACTCGAAGACATGCCGCCCAGGTGGCCATACTGCGACACGAGGATCGCGGACTTGCCCATCCGAACAGCCTGCACAGCCGCTGTGACGCCCCCCGACGCATCGCCGTACACAACGACATCAGCCTCGTGTGCCCCGGCAGACGCATGGCCTACCACCGTAAGACACACGCCCACCGCAGCAAGCGTGGTCACTCGCATCAACGAAACCATCGAGCGTACTCCACTGAGCCTCGATACGTGTTGAGGAACTTCGTTACCACGTATCAAAAGGCAGTGTTGGATGCTGGTTGAGAGACGGTAAAAGGGCCTGGGTGTCCTTGCGATACGCATCAAGCTTGGCCTGCAGCTCTGCAAGCTTGTCGGGCCTCGCGACGGCCAGGTTTTTTCGTTCTCCGGGATCTTCAACCAGATTGTAGAGCTCAGGCGATTTCTTCCAGGCGGACGTAATGAGCTTCCAATCGCCGTCGCGGATCGCCGAGCATGGGATGCCGCCCTGGTTGCCCCAGTGCGGGTAGTGCCAGAACAACGGCGGACGATCATGCTTCGCGCCGGGGTCTGCAAGCAGGTGGGCAAAGCTCACTCCATCGACATGCTGCGTTGGCAACAGAGCAAGTCCACAGACGTCGAGAATCGTCGGAAAGAAATCGGTCGAAATCACTGGCACGTCACACACACCCCCAGCCTTCCCCTTCGCCGGCCAGCGGACAACCAGCGGCTCGCGGATACCCCCTTCGTACATCCAGCCCTTGCCGGCCCGGTAGGGACGATTCGTCGTCGGGGAGCCCTCGGAAGTGGAGAGGCCACCATTGTCCGAAAAGAAGATGACAAGCGTGTCATCGGCGACGCCGTTTGTCTTGAGCGCGTCAAGCACCTTGCCCACCGCAGCGTCCATGGCTTCGATCATGCCGGCATAGACAGCATGCTCCTGGACCAGCCGATTCTGACGGGGATGCTCCGTCTCGAATCGTGGCTCGAGCCCGAGTCGCTTCCGCTTCGCCTCATACTTCGCGACCAAGTGCTCGGGGGCCATCAGCGGCGTATGGACTGAATAGAACGGGAGGTAGACGAAAAACTTTTCGCTCTTGTGCGCCGCAATAAACTTCGCAGCCTCCGAGGCCAGGCGATCGGGAAGGTGCTCGCCAGGTGGACCGTCCGGCAGTGCGGGGTTGCCGTAGGGCGAGAAGTACCTCTTGCCTCCGGGCGGACTTCCGTTGGCCATGCCTGCGATATTGACATCAAAGCCATGATCGGTCGGCAGAGAGCCCGCGCCCCCGAGATGCCACTTGCCCGCGTGCAGGGTGGCGTAGCCAGCGGCCTTGAGCGCCTCTGCAAGCGTGGTGTGCTTAGCAGCGAGCTGCGAACAATAGGGCGCGGGGAGTACGGGGCGGTCTGCAAAGCGACCAAAGCGGCCGTCCCTGACGGGATCGTAGGGCTCCGGGAGGGTCTCAAACCCATTCGGAGCACCGAAGTAGTCGGTGTTGCGGGTGCGGGCTGGATACTGACCGGTGAGGATCGACGATCGCGTGGGCGAACAAACCGGACAGGCTGCGTAGCCCGCCGTGAATCGGACAGATTGCTTGGCAAGCCCATCGAGCCTGGGCGTCTCGTAAAACGTGCCCGCATGGTTGAACCCCACATCCATGAAACCCAAGTCATCGGCCATCATGAAGACGACATTGGTCGCCTCCACAGGAAGGGCAAGCCCGACCACGGCAGCGCCGACACTCATGGCGGCGAGAAACAGGGACGGGAGTTTCATGGCGAAGCTCAGCGATTGTTGATGGCGGCGTCGCATGCACCGCACTCGTTGCCAGCGGCGAGGGCTCCCTGTGGAGGCATTACGAGACTGTGTGAGGCCCACAATGGCTTCGCAAAACCTCGATGGTCTCAGGAACCTTGCGAGATCATTGGCCGTACCGCTTGCGCTAGCATACGTTGTTTGCGGACACGAGTAGAGGGCCAGGGACTCCACATGACCATACCCATTCTCCACGATGCGTCGGGCGTGGTCGCGGTCGCAAAGCCGCCGGGCCTTCCAACCCAGGCGCCGCCGGGCATCGCCTCGGTCGAATCGCTGATGCGCGTCCAGCTTTTTGGTGAGGCGGCGACGATCGCACGGGCGACTGGACAGCGACGACACCCGGGCGGTTTTCTCGGGGTTCCCCATCGGCTCGACCGGCCCGTCTCAGGCGTCTTGCTCATGGCAACCACGCCGCGAGCTGCCCGCCAACTCGCACGGCAGTTCGAGCGACGGCAGATCGCCAAGACGTACCTTGCGCTTGTCCATTCCACGGCCGCTGCCTTGGCGGTGGGTGACACGTTTGCGTGGAGAGACATGATCCGCAAGGTGCCGGACGTCGCCCGCGCAGAGGTCGTGCCTGACGGCACCGCGGACGGCCGCGAGGCGATCACCACTGGCTGTGTGCTTGCTACACGAGATGACCGACTGCTGCTTTCGCTCGAACCGCTCACCGGGCGCATGCATCAGCTACGGGTGCAGGCGACGGCGCGGGGCATGACAGTGCTCGGCGATGGCCTCTGCGGGGGCGTCATGTTCGGCACGGCCGACGATCGAACGAGCTCGATCGCCCTGCATGCCTGGCGGATCAGGTTCACTGATCCAGACACGGGGCATCCCACCGAAGCTGTATGCCCACTTCCCGAAGGACTGCTTTGGGAAGACTGGGTACACCACGCCTTGGACGTGCCGCCATCCTGAGCGTGATGGAGGATGCCGAGCGCCGAGGAATCACTCGGACGCTGGAAGGCTCCGCACTCGAATCGTTCGGAACTCGGTCCACATCGGGGCACCAGCGTGAAGCTGCAACGCGAGCACACCCTTTCGAAGAACGTGGGCGTCGTCGTCGGTGAAGTCGAGCGTGACTGTGCCGTTCATGAAGTGCTTGAGCCGCTTCCCCTCCGCAACGATTCGCACATCATTCCAGTCGTCCAGCCGGAAGAGCTTGTCGAAGCCCTGTTGATCGATGAGCTGCCCTGTCACCTTTTTGCCAGCCGCGGTCCACTCCGCCTGCTCGCCCACGAGGCAAATCCGTCCCCGCGTGCCGCCCTCGTCGTAGATGAAGCCCGAAACATTTGGGAATCGCTTGTCATTCCGCAGCTCGTGCTGGTAGCCACGAACCACCCAGGCGTTCTTTGGGTTGCCCTCGGTGATGTGCTTGGAGCGGTATTGAATGCCGGAGTTGTTGGACGTCGAGCAGCGAAAGGAGATCTCCAGCTCGAAGTCCTCCAAAACGAGATCCTTCGCGATCAGGAAGGTATTGCCGTTGGCCTTCCGTTCCTTGGTCGTCTCACCATGGATCACTCCGTCACGGACGGTCCACATCGCCGGATCCCCGTTCCAGCCGGTAAGGTCGGTGCCATTGAAGAGCGTCTGCCAGCCGGCATTGGCTGCTGGCTCTGCAGATTCGGACCGCCCGGTGAGCAGTACGACGGCGACGACCAGGGCGACAAGCACGCGAGACAGGCAACAAGGCATGAGGACACTCCCAAGACACCAGGGCTTTATGGATGGAAGCCTACGTCCCGGCGCCACGGTCCGCAATTCGGAGGGATCTGTACGCAAACACGATGCCGGGAGCCTGCCGCTTGTACGCCTGCGCGACCTCACGGCAAGATGATGCCTTCCCACCGAGTACTCCATGGCCGCTCAACTGCCCCGCATCGTCATCGACCTTGAAAAGCTGCGGCATATCAACTGCGGACTGGGGCGATTTTCGCTGTACTTGGCGACCGAGATCCTCACCGTCAGCCCTGGTCGGTTCGAACCGGTGTTTTTTTTGCCGCCCGGGGCCGAGCGGCACTTTTTCCCAGGGGGTTTTCATCGACTATCCGTGGCTCGCTGGAAGAAGGAGTCGCTGCGGCGCTTCGTGAGGCCGCTGATCCGGCCCTTCCTGCCGCCCTCCAACGTGGCACTCTGGCATGTCACCAATCAGATGTCGAAATACCTGCCGCTCGATCCGCGGGTGCCGGTCATCCTCACGATCCATGACCTGAGCTTCCTCCACGAGGCGCCCAATGACGAGCAGGTCGGAAAAATCTCCCGCAAGCTGGCCGACATCCAGGCCAAGATCGACCGATCCGTGGCCGTGGTCACCGATTCAAAATTTGTAGCCGACGATGTTGCCTCGCGACTGAGCCTCGGCGGACGGCCGCTGCATGTCGTCCCGCTCGGCCTCTCCCCCAGCCCCGCCGCAGCCCCATCACGCCCCGACTGGCTCCCGCCTGGACCGTTTCTCCTGACGGTGGGCAACTGCTTGGCCCACAAGAATTTTCATGTGCTGATCGACATGGCCGAGCGGATGCCCGACCGGCGGCTCGTCATTGCCGGCAAGAAGGAGACTCCGTACGGCGACTTTCTTGGCCGCGAGGTCGCTCGCCGTGGCCTCGAAGGTCGCGTGCTGCTGCCAGGCCAGGTGAGCGATGCCAGCCGCCAATGGCTCTACGAGCACTGCGAGGCTTTCTTTTTTCCCTCCCTCACCGAGGGCTTCGGCTTCCCGGTCCTCGAAGCCATGCAAGCAGCGAGACCCGTCTTCGTGGCGCGCACGACATGCCTCCCTGAGATTGCCGGCGATCACGGCTTTTACCTCGACTCGTACGAACCATCAGCGATGCTCGCTGCATTTGAGGCAGGCATGGCCACCTTTGCAGCCGACCCCGGCTTCGCGGCCCGCGCCCGTGCCCACGCGGCCACCTATTCGTGGGGCGCTACGGCACTGGGCTACGCCAGGATCTACGAGACGATTCTGGATCAGACGCGGCGGTGAAGTGCCGTTCCTGCGACTGCGTGGGGAGTGGTATTCTTCGCGCAGGTTCACGGTGGCTTTCCCGGGGCGAGCAGTCCTTCTCATGATCTCGTACGCGCAGAATTTCGAGGATGTTGTTCTCGAACGGGTGTTCCATGCTGTCAGGAACGGCCGGTACATCGACGTCGGTGGCTACGATCCCGTCATCGATTCCGTCACGAAACATTTCTATGACCGCGGCTGGTCCGGTGTGAACGTCGAGCCGATTGCGCGATTCCATCTCAAGTTTCAGAAGCAACGACCACGCGACGTGAACCTGAACTTCGCCTGTGGCTCCGCCGCCGGCACAGCTGAGTTTCATGAGTGGGGAGACTCCGGCCTCTCGACCTACCGCGAGACGTTTGACACCCAGGCCATGGCGAGCCTCGGCTATGAGCGGACCACGCACAGCGTGCCTGTCACTCCCCTCGCCGACATCACCCGGCAGTTGCCACCGGGCGAGATCGAATTTCTGAAGGTCGATGTGGAGGGTGCTGAGCGGGATGTCCTCCTGGGTGCCGACTGGCGATCCTTCCGACCACGGGTGATCCTTGTGGAGGCAATCCGGCCCAAGCTGCCGGGAGGCGATCCATACTCCTTCGAACCGACGTGGTTTGAATGGGAAGACATTCTTCTCGAGCACGGCTACGAGTTCGCACTCTTCGACGGGCTCAACCGCTTCTATTTTCGCAGCGAGGAACCGGGCCTCCGGGCTCCGCTCTCCTATCCCGCAAACGTCACCGACGGGTTCATGATTGCCCCAACCCACTTCCTGGCCCTGCCGTTCCGGACCGCGTGACCTCCGGCGACCGCGAAATCGGCGCCAACGGCCTGGAAATGGCATTTCTCGCCTTCCGGCCCCCTGCTAACTTCCCCCCCAGGCCACCAGCGGCCCCCACACGACCCGATTTCCAGCAGGAGCTCTCCATGAGCAAGCGTGCTCTTATCACTGGCGTTACCGGACAGGATGGCTCGTACCTCGCAGAGCTGCTGCTTTCGAAGGGATACGAAGTGCATGGCCTCCGCCGCCGTTCGAGCACGTTTGGAACCCAGAGGATCGAGCACCTCATCTTCGGCGATCCGCCGAGCCTCCACCTCCACTACGGCGATCTCTCCGACGGCAACGGGCTCGTCCGCTTGATCCGCGAGATCAAGCCCCACGAGGTCTACAACCTCGCCGCCCAAAGCCATGTCCGCGTGAGCTTTGATCAGCCGGCCTACACCGCCGACGTCACGGCCGTCGGCACCCTGCGTCTTCTGGAAGCAATCCGTGACGTGCAGGACGACACGGGCGAGCAAATTCGCTTCTACCAGGCCTCGAGCTCGGAGATGTTTGGCAAGGTAGTGGAGACTCCGCAGAAAGAGACAACCCCCTTCTATCCGCGGAGCCCCTACGGCGTGGCGAAGGTGTATGGCCACTGGATCACGATCAACTACCGAGAGAGCTACGGCCTCCACGCCTCCTGCGGCATCCTCTTCAACCACGAGAGCCCACGCCGTGGCGAAACGTTCGTGACGCGGAAAATCACCCGCGCGGCCACTCGCATCAAGGCGGGGCTTCAGGACAAGCTCTATCTCGGCAACCTTGATGCCCAACGAGACTGGGGTTTTGCTGGTGACTATGTCGAAGCCATGTGGCTCATGCTCCAGCAGGACGAGCCTGACGACTATGTGATCGCGATGAACGAGCTCTATTCCGTCCGTGACTTCTGCGAGAAGACCTTCAGCCGGCTGGGGCTCGACTATGCCGACTTCGTGGAAGTGGATCCCCGCTACTTTCGCCCTGCGGAGGTCGAACTCCTCCTGGGAGATTCGACGAAGGCACGAACCCGACTTGGCTGGACCCCTCAGACGAGCTTCGACGAGCTCGTCGACATGATGGTTGAGGAGGATCTCGAGCTCGCGAGACAGGAAGCGGTCCTCAAGGCGATCCCGGACGTGGGACGGCGGGCAGCATGAGCAGGCTTTCGTGCCATGTGAGGAAGTGGCTCGGACTCGAGCGACGGAAGGTCGACGACAAGCCTGTGATTCGCCCGCACCTCCTCCACCGGGATCGGCCGGAGCTTCATCTCCGCAATCGGCGGCACGGTGACGATTCACGGGAGCTCGTCTCGCAACTCTGTCGCCACCAGACACTCGACTCGGCCACGTTTCGCGGATGGGCTACCGAGCTCCGTGAGCCATGGCGGCCTCACCGTAAGCTCTGGGAGTTGGCGTTCATCTGCCAGGCGCTCGATGAGCGCGACATGCTTCGCCCCGGCCGTCGGGGGCTCGGTTTCGCCGTCGGCGCGGAGAAACTTCCTGCCCTGCTTGCCTCGCGTGGTTGCGCGATCACGGCCACCGACCTTCCTTCCGACGATGAACGTCGCACGCCGTGGGCCGAAACCGGGCAGTGGGTCGGCGAACTCGACGCGCTCAATCAAGACGGCCTGTGTGACCCACCTGCGTTTCGCAAACGGGTCACCTATCGCCCGGTCGATATGAACCACATCCCCGACGACCTTACCGGTTTCGACTTCACGTGGTCGACCTGCTCGTTCGAACATTGTGGGTCGCTCGAGCTCGGCCTCGCGTTTCTCGAACGACAGATGGACTGCCTCGTGCCCGGTGGCGTGGCCGTGCACACGACCGAATTCAACCTCTCAAGCAATGACGCGACCGTCGCCGAGGGGTCCTGCGTGATCTATCGCCTGTGCGACATGGAAGCGATCTGCGCTCGTCTTGCCGCCGCCGGTCACCGTGTGGAGCCGCTCGATGTTCATCCTGGCGTCCACGCCCTTGACGGTTTTGTGGACGAACCGCCCTACTCAGATTGGCAGTCGGTCCCGATTGCCAAGGTCAAGCACCTCCGGCTGAATCTCTGGGGTCATGCCTCGACCTCGATCGCGCTGATCATTCGCAAAGCTGCGTGACCATCGGCTGCATACTGCTTCGGAGCCATTCTCGTGTCACCCATCCGATCGCTGCTGAAATCCTTCGAGCGATGCTTTGTGCGGCCTGTCGGGCGAAGGCTGCGGCGGGGATTCCGCCGACTCCTGGGCGACGGAGACCGGCTCGGGCATCTCGAAGAGCGCCTTGAAAATCTCGAGTCGCTTGTCCGCGAACTCGCGGGCTTGGCCTACCTCCGGCTCGACGAAGAGCCAAAGGACACCCTGTCATCGCGGCCCCCACGGGAAGCAGCATGACCCGGCCTGCCACAGTTCTGATCGACCTTCGGGTTGCCCAGATCAACGGTGAACGCGGGATTCCGGCCTACTCCCAGAGCCTCACGCTCGAGCTCGCCCGCAGCTATCCACGGCACCGCTGGCTCCTCCTCCATGACCCGCACCGCCCGCCGCCCGCGCAGGCGACCGAGTTAGAGCGGCATGCTGCGTGGTGCACGGTCGCTGATTTCGAAGGATCCCACCTTCCACCCGTCGACGTGCTCTTCACCGCCTGCTTCTTTTTTGTTCCCCACAAGGGTCGGACTGTCGATGCGATCGTGCCGCCCGTGGTGCAGCGGCATCGGCCACGGCGGATGGGTATTGTCTACGACCTCATCCCGCTCCTGTTTGCCGACCGCTACCTCTCCAATGAGAACGCTCGCAGAACCTACTTTGAATCGCTGCAGGTGCTGCGAGGCAGCGACCATCTCTTTGCGATCAGCCACGCCACTCGGCAAGATACGATCCGCCACGCGGCGATGGATCCCCGCCGCGTTCACTGCATCTACGGCGACATCGACCACACGAAGCAATCACTGATGGCGCTTCCGGCTGGTGACACGGTCGGGGTTCCCGCTCAGCACGGCCTCACCGGACCATACTGTGCCTATGTGGGAGGCGACGACTGGCGCAAAAATCTTCACATGACCGTCCGCGCCTTCGCGGTGTTTTGGCGCAATCACCCCGCATATCAATTAGCCATCGTCTGTAAGCTGTCCAATGAGCGGATAGCCGCCCTCCGTCGCCTTGCTGCTGAGGAAGGCCTCCCGCAGAGGGCCGTTGTCTGCACGGGATTTGTCCCAGACGCAGAGCTCGTCGGCCTTGTGAGGCATGCCGACATGGTCGTCTTTCCGTCCCTCTACGAGGGCCTCGGACTCCCCGTCCTTGAGGCCTACGGCTGTGGCACGCCAGTGGTGGGCTCGAATACCTCAAGTGTGGCCGAACTGGTGCTGCCTGAGCTCGCCTGCGACCCGCGGGATCCAACGATGATCGCGGCGACCATGGCTCGACTCGTCGCGCAGCCCAGCCTGCGGAAGGCATCACTTGCCCTCGGCCGAAGGCTCGCCGCCGAGGAACTCGGCTGGCCGCGGGCCGCTGAGCGCGTCATCGAGCATGTGGAGGACAGCCCACAGGAATCGCTCACGGGGAAGTCGCCCCTCCGCGACGAACGCTCACCTGAAACCAATCCACTGCCCCGAATCGCCGTCGTGACGACCTCCGCGCCCCTCGAAGCGATCGACCGTTGGCATGATGATCGCTGGCAGGCGACCGTGTACGAGGCCAACGCCGACTCGGGCGCCGGCATTCTGACGAATAAAAACAAGGCTCGGAACGTTCTGCCCGTCGAGGTGCTCCCTGCTGCGCTCCTGCGGGGGCGCCACGATGCCGTGATCTTCGTCGTTGGCAAAGTCCCGTGGGACTCCACCGTGCTCGACGAGGTCATGCGATCCCGGCGCACGAGCGGCCGGCGTATCCTGTGGCTCCACGAAGCAGCGATGGATGCTGCCTTTCAGTGCTGGCTCGCTGCGAGCCATGGTGGGCTTCTCCCCGCGGATGCGACGGCAACCGGACTGCGGCTCCTCGTCGAGCGAGGCGAACTCGACATGATCATCACCGATTCCGTCACCTGTCACGCACGTGTGCGGACGGCGCTCAGGCTGCTGGGCAATACGGTGCCCATCGAATTGGCAGCTGAGCCACTTGATCTCACGCGTGTGGTATCAGTCACTGCGCCAGGTACAGCGGCAGCGTGCTCTCCCGGAGCAGCGTGAGCGCCGTCTCACCGAAGAGCTTTCGCAAGAGGAGGTTCTGGGCGCTGGTGCCTGCCACGATGAGGTTGGCTCCCCACGTCGTCGCGTAGGGCATCACGACAGATGCGGGCTCGCCCGACACGTGGTCGGTATCGACGACACGTCCGTGAGCTGCAAAATAAAGTGCCGAATTTCGCTCCGTGGGAGAAAGCCTATGCTGCGGCATCCCATCTGCCTCTGGGAGTCCCGTGCATGAATTCAACAACTGCCCATGTTCTCATCCGCTCAACGGCAGCCGTTGCAGCCCTCGGCATCGCCGCAACGGCCATCGCCGCCGACCCGTCATGGTCCCAATGGCGTGGCCCTCGCCGTGATGGATTTGTCGCCACGGCCGACTGGCCCGACGGCTTGGCCGCCGAGCGGCTCGAGAAACGCTGGCGGGTTGACCTCGGCCCCGGCTATTCCGGACCGGTCATCGCCGGCAGCGCTGTCATCATCACCGAAACCCGTGACGAGAAGACCGAGCATGTGCGGGCCCTCGACCGAGCGACCGGCCGCGAACTGTGGCACGCGGAATGGGGTGGCGCGATGAGCGTCCCCTTCTTCGCGGCCTCGAACGGCTCGTGGATCCGGGCCACCCCGTGCGTCGATGCCGGCCGTGTGTTTGTGGCCGGCATGCGTGATCTGCTCGTCTGCCTCGACGTTGCCACCGGCAAGGAGATCTGGCGCGTCGACTTCATGGAGGAATTCAAGAGTGATCTGCCGGCGTTCGGCTTCGTGTCGAGCCCGCTGGTCATCGGCGACCATCTTTATGTGCAGGCAGGCGCGGGCTTCGTGAAACTCGAGAAGGCGACTGGCACGATCGTCTGGCGGGTACTCGAGGATGACGGCGGCATGATGGGGAGCGCGTTTTCGTCCCCCTATCCGATCGCCTTGGATGGCGTACCACACATCCTCGTACAGGCCCGCGACTCGCTTGCCGGGGTCGATCCCGAGGAGGGTGTCGTGCTCTGGAAGACAGCGGTTGAGGCCTTCCGAGGAATGAACATCGTCACGCCCACCGTCCACGACGGAAACGTGTTCACCACGAGCTATGGGGGCGGGTCGTTTCTCTTCGCGATCAATCCAAAGGATGCCGAAAAGCCGGTCAACCAGGTCTGGCGCAACAAGGTGCAGGGATACATGTCGAGTCCGATCGTGATCGGCGACCATGCCTACATCCACCTCCGCAACCAACGCTTTGCATGCCTCGATCTCACCACGGGCAAAGAGGCCTGGATCACCAAACCGTTCGGCCGATACTGGAGCATGGTGGCAGCAGGCGACCGGATTCTCTCGCTCGATGAAACGGGCACGCTCCGACTCATCCGAGCCACGCCGGAGGCCTTCGAGCTCATCGGCGACGCGACTGTGGCCGAGAAAGAGAGCTGGGCGCACCTCGCCATCGAGGGGGGTGACGTGTATGTGCGTGACCTCGAGGGGATCACGGCATACCACTGGCAATGATCTGATTCGTGGGCCGGCCGCGCATTGTCGAGCATTCCTAACAGGCAATTAGGACGGATCGTTCCGGGCTGCTACACTCCCCGCATCGGTTGAGGCGAACCGATCCGGCATTCATCCCGTGAAACCCGGCCCGCCATGCATCTCGCCGAACTGGTTCGCTTCCTCGATGTCGCCGTCGGTCCAGCCATCCTCGTTTCGGGGGTTGGTCTGCTCTTGCTGAGCATGACGAATCGATTCGGCCGCATCATTGACCGTGCGCGGATGCTGATCCCCAAGATCGCAAACGAGGGCGGAGAACGTGCCGCTCAAATAACCGCCCAAATCCGAATCCTCGCGCAGAGGGCCCGGGTGCTCCGGTCGGCCATCACACTGGCTGTCCTGAGCCTGCTGCTCGCCGTACTCCTTGTCATGGGCCTGTTTGCAGCCGCGGCGAGCGGCTACCAGGGAGGGGCTGCGGCGGTCTCGCTGGCCACCTGCTTTGTTGTCAGCTTGATCTCGCTGATCGGAGCCATCTCGCTCTTCCTTTTTGAACTCAATCTGTCGCTCCAGGCACTGTGGCTGGAGCTCCCCGCTGAATGCCGAGTCCGCCGGCTCTGGAAGTCGGCGGCCTAACCGGACCCAAGGTGCCACCATGCTCGCTCAACTCCCCGACACCACACTCTCCCACTCAGCCATGGCGGTGCTTTCCGCAGCCGAGCAGGCTGGCCGTCTCACCTTGGCCAGCTCGATCGAGGATCTCCTCGCCCTGGCTGTTCCAGCTGATCTCGTCGATGCCAAAGGCTTCTTCACGGTCGGTTACGATGTCCCGGGCCGGGGCTTCGTGCCGGAGGCCAGGGTTTGCAGAGTCCGAAACGGGGTGGCCGCCAACTATCCCGATCCCGCGCTTCGGCGGCGAGATCCCGACTGCATGGTCATCGCCGACGATGCCGCGACCGACAAGCCGACGTTCAAGGCCCGCTTCGGCCACGACTTCGACGGCGTCCGCAGCGAGACGCTCCAGTGGCTTTCCGAGCAGCCGCTGGTGGCCTTCTTCTTTGAGACGGGCATGCCAGGCCGGCCCGTCAAGGCCCTGGCTATCTGCCCAGCGAACGCCGGCTTCTTCGCGCTTGGTCTCGCGATGCTCCAGGGCATCGTCCCGCTCGAGCGGGTACGGGCGGAGGGCTCCGCGTTTTTTCACACCGCAATCGTCTACACCGCTCCGGTGTTCCGCCACACGCACTTCGGTGGCCGCCAGGTTGTGGTCCACAATCGGCGCTTCGAGGATGCCAACCTCCACGAACTCTTCAGCTACAACCTGTACCCCGGCCCCTCGGCCAAGAAGGGGGTGTATGGAATGCTGCTCACGATCGGCGAACGGGACGAGATTCCCTGGACCACCGCCCACTGCAGCACGGTGCGGGTGGTCACGCCCTACGAGAACGTGACCACGATCATGCACGAGGGCGCCTCTGGCGGCGGGAAGAGCGAGATGCTCGAGCGGATGCACCGTGAGCCTGATGGCCGGATTCTGCTGGGCACCAATACCGTCACCCGCGACACGAGGCTGCTGACATTGCCCCGTGGCTGCGAGCTGCAGCCGGTCACTGACGACATGGCGCTCTGTCACCCTGGATTAATGCACGACGACCCTGGCGTCCCCAAGGGCCGTCGCAAGCTTACGCTCGTCGATGCGGAGCAGAGTTGGTTCATCCGAGTCAATCACATCACCCGTTACGGCACCGATCCGCACCTCGAGGGGCTCACGATCCAGCCCCCCGGTCCGTTGTTGTTTCTGAATATCGACGCTCACCCCGGCTCAACGGCACTCATCTGGGAGCCGATTGAAGACTCCCCTGGCAAGCCGTGCCCCAATCCCCGCGTCATCGTGCCACGCCAGTACATACCCGGCATTGTCAATGAGCCTGTGGACGTGCACGTTCGGAGCTTCGGGGTCCGTTGTCCCCCCTGCACCGCCGAGCAGCCGACCTACGGAATTCTTGGGCTGTTCCACATCCTCCCGCCAGCGCTGGCTTGGCTCTGGCGGCTCGTGGCACCGCGTGGCCACGGCAATCCCTCAATCGCTGACCAGGAGGGCATGCAGAGCGAGGGAGTGGGGAGCTACTGGCCATTCGCAACCGGCCGACAGGTCGACCAGGCCAACATCCTGCTCGACCAGGTGATGGAAACCGCGTCGACACTTTTCGTCCTGATCCCCAACCAGCATGTCGGCTGCTGGCGGGTTGGCTTCGCGCCTCAGTGGATCGTGCGGGAGTATTTGGCCCGCCGCGGCGCGAACCATTTTTCTGCCGACGAGCTCGTGACTGCCCGCTGCCCGCTGCTCGGGTACCACCGCCGTCAACTTCAGATCGAGGGGCAGACTCTTGAGCCTCTCTTCTTCGACGTCGCCCTTCAGCCGGAGGTCGGCGTGGCAGCCTACACCGCGGGTGCCACGCAACTGACCGAGTTCTTCCACGCGCAGTTGGCCTCGTTCAGTGACTCCAACCTCGCCCCGCTGGGACGAAGCATCATCGACGCCTGCCTCGACGGAGCCACGGTGGCCGACTACGCAGGCTTCACCCCCTGACGCTGCCGCTTGGTGGCGACCACCGCAAACGACAGCACCCTAGTGTAGTGTCTCACTCAGATGGGACCTTATCGAGGGCCTTCCTCGCGCGGGCGATTTTTTCAAGGATGTGCTCGGCCTTCTTGGTCCAGATGAATGACTTCGGGTTTGCGTTATGGTGCTCGATGTATTCGCGGATT
>JANNSZ010000071.1:0-27287 GCA_031403195.1 Planctomycetota bacterium
CATGCGCGATACCCTCCAGGAGCGGGCAAGCCAAGAGAGGCTAGGCTCGGCTGAAGGAGACGAGGTTGATGAGTCGCCAGGCAAGATTGACCCGAATGAACCCGAGGCGATCCAAGAGCTTCGCCGGGCGCTACGCGTGCAGCACAAGGCGTTGAAGACCGAACGAGCGTACGTCGGTCGGGTGTGGGCGTTCATGGAGAAGCGGCGGCTCGACACGCTCGAATCGTTCAAGAAGATCACGGCGCGGGATGTCGAGGCCCATCTCACCGAATTGGCCGTGCGAGAGAACGTAGCGGAGTCGACACAAGACCAAGCCTACTACGCATTGCTGTTCTTGTTTCGGTACGTGCTCAAGCGGGACATGGACTGCATCGATGCGGTGCGTTCGACCAAGCCCAAGCTGGTGCCGACGGTGATGAGCCGGGATGAAATCGCCAGGGTCTTTTCCCACCTGGACGGCCTGATGCTGACGATGGCGCAGGCGCTGTACGGGGCGGGCCTGCGACTGAACGAGTGCTTGCGGCTGCGGGTCAAGGACATCGACTTCGACCAGATGCAGATCATCGTCAAGCGAGGCAAAGGCAAGAAGGATCGAATCACGCCGTTCCCCAACCAGTTGCGGGAACCACTGAAGCGGCTGGTCCAAAGTCGGCTCATCCTGCACGAACGTGACCTGGCAGAAGGGAAAGCGTCGGTGTGGCTGCCGCATGCACTCAGCGTCAAGTACCCGAACGCCCACCTGGAATTCAAATGGCAGTTCATCTTCGCATCGGAACGGTTGTCGCGCGATCCACGTACCGAAAAGCTGCACCGGCATCACATTCACAAGAGCACGTTCCCGGCAAACCTGGCGCGAGCAGTCGAGATGGCCAGGATTCCCAAGCTGATCACCTCGCACACGTTCAGGCATTCGTTTGCGACCCACCTGTTGTTGGATGGCGCCGACATTCGCACGGTCCAGGAGCTGCTCGGGCACAACGACGTGAAGACGACGATGATTTATCTGCACGTCTTGAACCGCCATGATGTTCGCGTGGTCAGTCCGCTGGATCGAATGATGGGGCCTGGGCCAGATTCTGGGAGCGGTGGCGAAGCGGCGATGAGCGAGCGGCCGGTTGCACGCTTCGCCGGACCAGAACCAACGCGGCAGGCTGAGATCCCGAAATTGGGCGAAGCGAGTCCCCAGGGTTTTGATGACGTATCGCAGCGCCACGAAGAAAGGATGGAGGCCCACGAGAAACAGCCGGTGAAAGAACCGGTCCACAGCGTTTCGGTGGTCTGCATTGCTACACGGCCACTTCATGGTGCTCAGCGAATAGCGGCCGAAAGAGACGCCCGGCAATCCATCGAGGCCGCAGGTGATCACGTGGCACTGAACGAAAGGAGCGAACGTGTGGAGCAGGACTCGGTGCAGGTTGTCGGGGAGGATGTCGGGCTGCGACGCTTCGCTCGAATCTTGAAACTGATGAGAAGCCTGCGTTGGGGTCACTGGATGCCGCGAGATTTTTAGGGGGCGTGGTGGTGTCTTCGACCGCGATCATCACCAGGCCAGCTCGAAGACCAGCCGGCGCGGACTCCGTTCCCGTGGGTGACCGTTCCCATAGCCAAGACTGACGGCCAAATTATCGCGAGCGGCCAAGATTCCGGCAATCATTTCGGGGGGTAAAAAGGGCCGGTCAGCGATGGCCCTTTGGACGGCGGCAGCGAGATCACAACCAGCGGAAAACCAGGGGAAAACGGCCCGAAAACCCACCCCCAGACCGGCTCTATATATGGATGCGCTGTTCGGAGCCGGGAATGTGGCCAAACGCCGGGAAATTCTCAGATTCTCACTTTCCCACTTTTCTGGTTGTGAGAGGGGTGGGGGCGCAGATCATGGGCCGCTTTTCCAGGGCTTTTTGCGGGTAGAGGCAGCCAGAACCGCTCCCAAGGGGGTTCGTTTTCGAAAAGTGAGAAAGTGAGAATTTGCGAATGGCCGGGCTCACGCTACCCGCCACCCAACGCGCCGCCACTCCCCGCCCCGCACTGCCTTCGGCGACCCATGGCGAACCTGCGGCCACGAAGTCGGCGTGCAGATTGGCTCTGAGCTGGCTTGTGGCTATCGGGTTCTGTGGGTGCGTGGGCTGGATGGGCGATAGGGTGGAGAGAGAGCAGCATGGGTATGCGGCGGCGACATCCGGCTCATTGCCTTCATCATCGATCCGGGGCCAATCAGAAGAATCCTCGCGCACGTCGGTGAGCCGGTGGAGCCGCCACCGGTGTCTCCTGCACGCGGTCCGCCGACCGAGTGGCCTGAGCTCGTCCAGGCCCATGACGATCGTGACGTCATGCAGGCGGCGCCCGACGAGCTCCCTGAGATCGACATCCACTCGCTCTGATGCGCCTCCCACGGGCACGGGCGGAGCCGGTCTGCGCGAGAGCGTGAAAATCGTGCTTGTATCAGGGCTTTCGGCATGTTCGGGCGTATCTCGGCCCCTCCTATCCGTCGCAAGACAGGCTCGAGCGAGATCGGCTACGCTCTGGATTCGACCAGCCGCCGTCACCACGTTGCGGAGATGTCGTTGGCCGTCCTATCCTTCCGCGGGACGTTGCCTGAGGCAGCGTCGCGTTGCGGCGGGAGTACGTGAGTTGGTTTTTCAACGCTCACAAAGACGTGATTCGAGCATGCCTCAAGCGAAGACTGTTGAGTACCACCGACACACTGCTGAACGCCATCGCGGCACTGGCGATGATTGGCGAGAGCAGCATGCCGGTGAACGGGTAGAGCACGCCCGCCGCGATCGGGATGCCGATGATGTTGTAGATGAATGCCCAGAAGAGATTCTGGCGGATAGTCCGCATGGTCGCCTGCGAGAGGGCTATCGCCTCGGGGACCGAGCGGAGGTCGCCGCGGATGAGCGCGATGTCCGACGCCTCGATGGCGACGTCGGTTCCCGTGCCCATGGCCAGCCCTACATCCGCCTGCGCCAGCGCGGGGGCATCGTTGATGCCATCGCCCACCATCCCGACGATGAGACCCTGCGACTGGAGTTTCTTGACGTGCTCGGCCTTGTCCTCTGGCAGGACCTCGGCGAAGACCATGTCGGGCGTGATCCCAACTTCCTTGGCGACGGCCGCGGCGGTAAGGGCGTTGTCGCCTGTGATCATGGCCACGCGGAGCCCCATCTTCTGCATCTGCTCAACGGCGGCCTTGGACTCGGGCTTGACGGTGTCAGCGACCGCGATCAGGCCGGCGGGCTTGCCGTCGATGGCGGCGTACATGGGCGTCTTGCCGGAGGTGGCCAGTTCTTTGCCCAGGGCATCGAGGGCTGACGTGTCGATGCCGCGGTCCGCAAGGAGCGCCCGCTTGCCCACGAGGATGATGCGGCCGTCCACCGTCGCCTCGATCCCGTGACCGACTACGGCCTTGAACTCGCTGGGTTCCGCGAGCGTGATTCCGCGGGTCTTCGCACCCTCGACAATCGCCGCCGCCAGAGGGTGCTCGCTCCGCCGTTCGGCAGATGCCGCCATTCGCACAAGGTCCGGTTCGAGAGTCCCTGGAAGCACCCGAACGTCTGTCAGCGCGGGCTTGCCCCGCGTCACGGTGCCGGTCTTGTCGAGAATGATCGCCGACAGCTTGTGCGCTGTCTCCAGCGCCTCGCCGCCCTTGATGAGGATGCCATGCTCGGCCCCGCGACCCGTACCCACCATGATGGCCGTGGGAGTGGCGAGCCCCAGGGCGCACGGGCAGGCGATGATGAGCACCGAGACAAACGTGAGCAAGGCCATGCTCACGCGAGTATCCGCCGGAGCCACCAAGAACCACACGATGAATGTCACGATCGCGATGCCCAGCACGGCGGGCGTGAAGTATCCAGCGATGGTGTCTGCCAACCGGGCGATTGGAGCCTTGCTGCCCTGGGCTTCCTGCACGAGGCGAACGATCTGCTGGAGCGCCGTGTCCTGGCCGACCTTGGTCGCGCGGAATTGGAGGGTGCCGGTCGCGTTGATCGTTGCGCCGAAGACAACATCGCCCGGCTTCTTCTCCACCGGGACGCTCTCGCCGGTCAGCATGGACTCGTCGATCGAGGAATCGCCGCTCTCCACCCTGCCATCCACCGGGATCTTCTCGCCGGGCCGAACGATGACCGCGTCACCGACCATGACCTGTTCCACCGGGATGTCTTGCTCGATCCCATCCCGCCGCACGCGCGCCGTCTTGGCCTGGAGCCCGATCAGCTTGTGGATAGCTGCGCTCGTGTTGCCCGTGGCCTGGGCCTCGAAGAGCTTGCCCAGTAGCACAAGCACGATGATGACCGCTGCGGCCTCGTAGTAGACGGGGGCCATTCCCATCCCATCGCTGCCAGCGGCGCTGGCGACCGTGAAGAACCCCGGCCACACCGTCGCGGCAATCGAGTACACGAACGCCGTGCCGGTTCCCAGCGCCACCAGCGAGTCCATGCTGGCCCGGAAGTGTTTGAGGCCCACCCAGGCCATGCGATAGAACTCCGCCCCGCACCAGACCACGACCGGCGTCGTGAGCGCGAGCTGGACCCAGTTGATCCAGGCATGATTGAAGATGGCGATCCTGCCGTGGGACATCGCGATGACCAGCACGGGCAGCGACAGCACTGCCCCGATGAGGACCTTCCGGCGCAGCATCGCCTGCTCGCCTTCATTGACCTGCATGTAGGCCGCGTGCTCATCGTCTGTCATGCCCTCCATGTGCCCAGGACCGCCGGTGGATGCGTCGGTCGGGTGTCCGGCGTGATGCGCGGCCGCGGTGCGCTCGGCGTGACTACCGTTGGTCTTTACAGCGTTTGGTGAGGGCGGGCCGGGTGTCGCCGCGGGAACCACCGCGTCGTACCCAGTCCCTCGCACGACTCCCGCCAGCGCTTCCCGAGAGGTCGATGTGGGGTCAAACCGAACCGTCGCGGTCTTGGTGAGGAAGTTCACGCTCGCCGTCGAGACACCCTCAGCTTTCGAGAGCGCCCTCTCGATCGTGCTGGCACACGAAGCGCACGTCATCCCTTTGAGGGGCAGGTCCACTCGCTCTTCGCCGGCGTCGTGGGGGTGGTCATCTGCACGGTTGTGCTCCGTCTTCATGGATCACCTGGCGATCTTGGACATCACGTCCATCAGTTCGGTGCACATGGCGTCCGCCTCGGCCTCGCCCGCTTTGAGTGCCGCCCTCGCGCAGTGCTTGAGGTGGTTTCGGAGCAGGTTCTTGGCAACGGCCCGGAGCGACTCCTGGGCCGCCGCGATCTGGATGATCGTGTCGGCGCATGAGCGGTCCTCCTCGACCATCCGCGCGACGCCGCGCACCTGCCCAGCGGCCCGCTTGAGGCGGAGGATGTTCGACGCCTTCAAGGCCTGATCAACTGCCGCCGCCTTGCGGCCCGCTCCGGTTGAGCAGGCCATGCTCGAGGGGGCGCATGCGGCCTTTGCCGTGGGGTCTTTCTTTCGAGGTGCCGTCGATGCGGCCTTCTTATTATTCTTTGAAGGGTTACTCATCACCATCCCTTCGCTACGCTTCGGGTGTTTTGGCATTCAGCCATGAATCAAGTGTTCAAACGGCACAAGGTGGCATGACACGCTCCGAATGGAACATCGTGACCTGAGACCTCGCCGCTCAACCGCAGCACGAACCTCCACCAGTTTTGGCTTCGTCGTTCGCACTGGCTCCGCCGCAGCATCCTCCAACCTGCTTGAGGGAGGAAGTCGCCGGGCTCGCTGACCGAGCCGGATATCCGGCCACCGCAAGCGCGGCGAGAGACGCGTTCTCCGCCGCGGCGTCGGCCACGATGAGATGGGCAGTACCGACGGCCACCGATGTGATTTCGACCCCCGGGATGCCGCTCAGCGCTTTGGTGACCTTGGTGACGCAGTGGCCGCAGGACATGCCTTCAATGGCAAGAACGAGGACGGTTTTGGAAGCGGTGTTCATGGGAGGGCCTTCTACGAAGGGTGAGGTGGGGACCTGAGTGGGCATGACGTCGGGCACCCACCCCACTATCATACCCCCCCGGGGGTATCTACGCTACGGCCCAGGCAAGAGTTCGCCGGCGTATCGGCAGCATTGGGAGGCCCTGATTCCAAAAAGGTTGCCTCAGGGAAACAACCGCTCGGAGATGACGGTGTTCATGCGGAGCATGCTGCGGCGGTAGCGGACGATTGCATCCCGGTATTGGCGGATGATTTCGTTGTAATCCCGCTGCGCGTTGAGGTATTCGACGACGCCCATTTCCCCTTGTGTCACGAGCCGCTGGGCGCCGTCGCGCATCCGCTTCGCCCTGGGAATTGTCGTCGTTTGCAGCCGCTCCACCGCCCTGCGGGCCGCGCGGTACTCGGCAAGCGCCTGGTCGACATCCTGGACGATCACGCTCTCAACGGCCACCAGCTCGTTCTCCGACTGCGCGACATTCACTTCGGCGCGGCGGATATTACCCTGATTGCGATTGAACAGCGGGATCGACGCCATCGCCCCGACTGACCACGACTGCGCGCTCTGGCCACCGATTGGCGCGTTGTTGGTGAACTCATAGGGCGAGTAGAGGACAAACACGTCCGGGAACCGTTCGGCCTGCGCCACACGATGGTCCAACTGGGCACGGCGAACGCCCAGGCGATATGCCGTGAGATCCGGACGGCTGGACAATGCCAGCGAGACCAAGGTATCTCGTGGCGGCGGCTCGGCGCCCTCCGGCATCAGCGATCCTCGCACGCGGAGCGAGTCGGCCGCGTCCGGCGGCAGGTTGAGCGCGCGGGTCAGCGTGCGCGCGGCTGAGTAGTGTTGTGCCCGCGCTTGTTCCAAGCCGATCTCCGCCGCATCGAGCTGAATCGCCAATCGCTCGAACTCCGGTTCAGAAATTGTTCCCTGCCGGAGTTGCGATGCAGCGAGCTCCGTGAGCTTCGCAAGCCCCACCACCGCCGTCTCGGCATAGCGCACGGTCTCGCGGGCGGCCAACACGTCTACGAACGCCGTGGCCACGGCGTCAATCTCGAGCCGCACGGCGTCTTCATACTGGGCCTCCAGCACGTGCATCGCCTGACACGCCGCGTCCACGCGGGCCAACCGCTTGTGATTGATGTCGATGGCTTGGATCACGGTCATGCTGTAGCCGTTCTCTCCGGGCCGCGTCTCCGAGTAACTGCCGTATGGCACGGCCGACGCCGTTCCAAAGACCAACGGATTGGATCGCAGGCCGGCGGTCAGGACATCGGCGCGGGCCTGCGGGATCTCCAGGAACTTGGTTCGCAGGTCGAGGTTGTTCCGAACGAGCAGGTCGATGGCCGTATCGAGCGTCATCCCATCAGCCGGTCCTTCATCACTGCCATCCGGAAGATCCAGCGGTGCATAGAGCGGCAGGTCCGACGCTGAAAGGATTTCCGTTTGCGGTGCCTGGAGCGCTGCGGAACGAGGCAGCCCCACCACGTTGCCAGCGGCGGCGGAGAGGATGTCCCGAGCAGGAGCATTCTCGGCCCCGGCGCCAGGAACCGAGTGTGCCGCCATCACCGGCTCTCGACCACCGGGGTCGTAGGAAAAAGGACTGGCGCCGCCTCCGACCGTGCTGCCAAGATGGGTTTGGCTACGCGCACGCTCCTGCTGATTGATGCCGCGAGAGAGGATGATGATCTCATCGGCCAAAGCGGCCGCTTGCCCGTGTGCGCGGTGCGGGGCGACCGCCGTCACGATCAGGGCGATTCCCAAGGCACGGGCCAGCCATTCTCCGATGATTGCCCCGCGGGAGAGGCCGCACGATGACCGTGGTTTGAGACTCACAGGCGAGCCGTGGTCGAGTCGGATTTGCATGGAACTCCCTTGCCGCATGGCGGCGCCTCCTGGTTCTTCGGCCCCTTCGGATTGTGAGGCCCAGAGCTATCGTGCCGGATCGCTTGGTTTTGCCGTGGATGACGGATCGGCCAGGCCACCGGTGATGGTCGCGGCGACTTTTCCGGCGGTGTGGCGTGCCTACGGCCCAGGAGTCGCCGGCGGCGGTGCGGCTGGGACATCAGGGAACCATTGGTGGGCCAGCCGCATGACATCGTCCGAATCGCTGTCGTGCACACCATGTTCGTAGACCTTACGACCGAACGCGAAAAACAGCGCGGGCGTGACGATCTGGTCGAGGATCGTCGAACAGAGCATGCCGCCGAAGACGACCACGGTCAGCGGATAGAGGATCTCCTTGCCCGCTTGGCCGGCGCCAAAGAGCAACGGCAGAAGCCCGATGAAGGACGTGAACGCGGTCATCATCACTGGCGCCAATCGCTCCAGGCTTCCGCGGATCACCATCGCTTCGCTGAACGGCTCCCCTTCGTGTTTCATCAGGTGGATGTAATGCGAGATCATCATGATGCCGTTGCGGCTGACGATGCCGATCAGCGTGATGAAGCCGACCCAATGGGCGACCGACAGATTCGTGGCCTCGATCCACACGCGGGGCCACTCCCACCAGGCCGCCGCCGCCAGCGCCTCATGGGAAGGCTGATTGGCAATCAACAGCGCGATGACCGAGCCCATCGCTGCCAGCGGGATGTTGACCAGCACTTGAAGGGCTCCCCGCCATGACTCGAGCGCCTTGCAGAGAAGCAGAAACACGCCGATCACCGAGACAGAGCCGAGTACGAGCAGGCGAAAGTTTGCCTCCTGCTGGGCCTCGAACTGACCACCGAAGTCGAGGCGATACTCGCCCGGCAGTGTGCGCAACGTCTCTTCGAGGGGTTTCAACGCCTCGCGAATGTCGGCAACAACACTCGCCAAGTCACGCCCCTGAACGTTGCACGCCACCACGATCCGCCGCTGGATGTTCTCGCGATTGATCGTGTTGGGCCCCGTCGTATCGAGAACGTCCGCCACCTGCCCGAGCGCGACGCGACGACCGGATGGGGTCACGATGATCGTCTGGTTGATCGTCTCCGGATCGCTTCGCGACGCCTCGTCGTACCAGACGACCAGGCTGAACGATCGGTCTTCGTCAAAGACCTGAGACACGACGCGCCCCTTGTAGGCAGTCTCGAGAAGCTCGGCCACATCGCCGGGGGCTAGCCCATAACGGGCTGCCTCGCGATGGTTGATCTCGAGCCGAATCTGCGACGTCTCGACCTGGGGTTCGATCTGCAAATCGACGATGCCCGGAATGGAGAGCAGTCGCGACTGGACATCCTGAGCCGCCGCTCGCAGCTCACGGAGATCGGGCCCGAAGACCTTGATCGCGATCTGCGCCCGAACGCCAGACATGATGTGATCGAGCCGGTGCGAAATCGGCTGGCCGACATTGAGCTTGACCGACGGAATGTGGCCGAGCTTGTCGCGAATATCGGCGATCACCACCTCCCTCGGGCGACTGATCGTCTCGTAGCCCCAGAGATGAGCCAGGGGGATCAGCCGCAGCGCGGCGTACCAGGCCCCTTCCTTCTGCCGCTGGTGCTCCATGAGGCGAACATCAAGCTCCGAAGAATTCACTCCCTCGGCATGTTCGTCGAGCTCGGCGCGTCCGGTCCGTCGCGAAAGACTGATGACCTCGGGAACCTCGGCCACCAGCTCCTCGGCCAATCGGGCGACGCGACTGCTCTCGGCCAGGCTGGTCCCCGGTTCGGTCTGGACGTTGATCGTGAGCGTGCCCTCGTTGAATGGCGGCAGAAACTCACCTCCCATCCAGGCAATCGCCGAGATGGACATCAGCACCAAAACCGCGACCACTGCCAACACGGCACGCGCGTGACGCAGCGTCACCCGGAGAAGTTTCTCGTCGAGCCGCTTCATCCACCGCAACAGCCACGAATCCTCTTCGGTGTCGAGAAACCGTGCATTCGGCAGGAGGTAATACCCGAGCACCGGTGTGATCGTGAGTGACACCAGGAGCGAGGAGAGGAGCGAAATGATGTAGGCCAGCCCCAGCGGAGCAAACATCCGTCCTTCGAGGCCAGCAAGTGAAAAGAGCGGAAACACGACGAGCGCGACGATGAGCGTCGCGTAGACGATCGAGTTGCGGACCTCGGTCGAGGCCAAAAAGATCACCCTGAGCGGATTAGCCGGATGTGCCGCGTGCCGATTCTCCTTGAGGCGTCGGTAGATGTTCTCGATGTCGACGATCGAGTCGTCGACCAAGTCGCCGATAGCCACGGCAATCCCGCCGAGCGTCATCGTATTGATCGAGATACCAAAATAATGGAACGCCAGGACCGTGATGAGAATTGACAGCGGCATCGCGGTGAGCGAACTGACACTCGTCCGGAAGTTCCACATGAAGAGGAAGAGCACGACGACCACCCAGATCGCCCCATCACGAACCGCCTCCGCGACGTTGTCGACAGCCGCTTGGATAAAGTCGGCCTGCCGGAAGATGCGCCGCTCGATCGTGATATCCGGCGGCAAGTCGCCGCTGAGGTGATCGAGCACCTCGTCGATCGTGCGATCGAGCGCTAGGGTGTCGGCATGCGGCTGCTTTTGGATGGCAAGAATGACGGCCGGTCCGCCAGTGAAGCCATCTTTCTCCTTCACTCGCACGGCTCCGTCGCCGCGCTTGATCGGGCCGCCAAAGCGAACGTCGGCGACATCCTTGATCAACACCGGCCGCGGCTCACGCCACACGACGGGTGTGGCGGCGACCTTCTCGAGGGTCAAGGATTGGCCCGTAATGCGAATGAGCGACTCCTTGTTCGGACGCTCGAGAATCCCACCGCCGGAAATCACGTTGGCCTTCTCGGCCGCTGCAACGAGCTCTTGAAGCGTCACGTTCTGCGCGGCCAAGCGGGCTGGCGACGTGATGATCTGGTACTGCTTGAGCACGCCCCCCATCACGGTGACCTGCGAAACCCCTGCCACCGCCAGGAGGCGATTGCGGAGCGTGAATTCGGCCAGCGTGCGAAGCTCGAGCCCTTGCTCGAGTGTCTCCTCGGGAGACTGCGGTTCCTTGGTCGACCGCAAACCCAGGAGCATGATCTCTCCCATGATCGACGAGATCGGCGCCATCACGGGGTTGGCGTCACGGGGGAGCCGCTCGCGGGCAAGCTGTAACTTCTCTGCCACGATCTGACGATCGCGGTAGATGTCGGTGCCCCATTCGAATTCGATCCAGACGATCGAAAGCCCGATCCCGGAGGCCGACCGCACCCGCTGCACGCCCGTCGCCCCGTTGAGCAGGTATTCCAGCGGCCGAGTGATGAGCGTTTCGACTTCCTCGGGCGCAAGGCCGGGAGCCTCGGTCATGACGGTCACGGTGGGCCGATTGAGGTCGGGGAAGACATCAACGGGCATCTGCGTGAGCCGGTATCCGCCGAAGACGAGCACGCCCAGGCCGACGATCAGCACCACAAGCCGATTCCGGAGCGAGAAGGCGATGACGTAATTGAGCATCGGCGAAAGGCGTCAGCGGAGTGACGCGAAGGCGGTCTGGAGGTGGGCCGTTCCACTGACGGCGATCGGTTCGTCGGCCGCCAGGCCGGCGACGATCTCCACGTAGCGATCATCGGCACGGCCGGTCTCGACGGCTCGGCGCTCGAAGACCCCGTCGGAGTTACGGACAAATACATAGGCCCGCGTTCCTTGGTAGACGAGGGCGTCTCGGGGTGCCGCGAGGGCCGGTTCACCGGCTGCGAGGACCACGGATATCCGGGCGAGCATGGTGTGCTGGAGTATCAGGTCTGGCGGAGCATCGAGCTCGACCCAGAGGGAGAGTGTTCGGTCGATCGCGCCGAGAAGGTTGCCGCTGCGTTTGACGGTGCCCGTGACCACGGCATCGGGGGCCGACACGAATCGGACCCGCGCCCGTGGCGTGTCACCGTCGATTCGAAGTGCTGCAAAATCCCGCTCGGTCAGGAACCCCTGCACCCAGACGCGACTCAGATCGTGAATCTCGAACAGCGGCTCGTCGGCCCGCACCACTTGCCCCAACACCTTGTCGAATCGGACAACAGCGCCGTCGATCGGTGCACGGATGGGAAGGTGGTCGACGATGCGGCCCTCGGCGACGATTTCAGCCACTTGAGAAGGAGTGAGGCCGAGGGTCAGCAGCTTCCGGGTCGCTGTGTCCAATCGCCCACGCGCCGTGTTGGAAAGCGCCTCCTCCTCCCAGACTCGCCGACGAGGCACGCTTTGGGTGACGGCAAGCCCCCGAAGCCGTTCCAGCGACTCGGCATGGAGACGCGTTTGTGCCGCCGCCTCGATCAACTCCAGTTGCAGATCCTGAAGCTCCAAGCTCGACACCTCGGCGAGGATCTGGCCGGCGGTGACGGCCTGCCCGCGGTCGACGAGAATCCGCGTCAAACGCCCTTCCAGTTGCGAGGCGACAGAAGCCCGTCCTTCCGGGGGCAGGTCGATCGCCCCGTCGAATTCGAGCACGTTCTCGATGACGCGCGGCCGGATTGGCTCGACACGCACCCCCATGTTGGCTGCGGCCTCAGGGCTCAGTCGCAACACGCCGCTCACGAAGAACCCGCCCAGTTCGTGGCTTCCTTTCGTGACCACGCGGTCGCCAGGAAACACCGAACCGTCGCGGAGCGCGACGTACCCCGTTCCCTCTCCCGCCACGACGACATTCTGCTTTCGATACTCAAACGCCTCGGCGGTGGCGGCCTCCTCGAGGAGGACGTACTGTTCCAGCCCATCGTTCACCAGCGCGTCGGTCGGAATCGTCACCTGCGGCTTGTCGGTCTCCGTGACGACCTGAGCCTGTCCGTACATGCCCGGCAGGAACCGCGGTTCCGGGCCCGGCGGATTCTCGATTTCGCCCCACACCGTGCCCAAGTGGGTCAGCGGATCGAGCCAGAGCCCCTTCACCTGCACGGTGGTGTCGAGCACTTCCTGCGGATACGCAGCCAGCGTGAGCTCCACCCGTTGGCCGACGCGGGTGCGGTGCAGGTCTCGCTCGAGGACGCCGATCTTCACCCAGACCTTCGCGACGTCGATGATCTCAAAGAGGTGCTCATTGGCCGTAACGACGGTGCCGACAGTGACGTCGCCGTGAATGATCGTGCCGTCGATCGGACTGGTGACGGCCACCGTCTCGAGGATCGGCGACTGCGAATGCTCGAGCAGCCGACGAACATCAGCGTCCGAGACCCCGAGTTGACGCAGTTTACTGATGGCCACAGCCACGGCCCCGCGGTTCTGCTCGTGACGCGCCCGGGCTTCACTCACTTCCCGCATGGCGGCGATCTGTTCGCGTGCCAGATACTGCATCTGCGCGAGGGTCTGCTCAGACAGCGCCACTTCCGCCTGGGCCGTCAGCAGTTCCAGTTGGATCGTCTCCACGCCGAGGCTCCTGATGTCGGCGAGTTTTTGCCCCGCCCGAACCTTCTCTCCGGGCTTCACATAGACGGCCGAGACGCGTCCGCCGACGACGGAGGCGGCGTAGGCGTGACGCCCCCAGGGTGCGACGAGCTCCGCGTACGCGAGATTCCGCGTCTCGAGCTTCCGCGAAACGACCTCCGCGGTTTCCACACGCAAGGCGTGCTGCGCCTGGGGGCTGAGGACGATCGTCCCTTTCTCGGCATCGACCAACGCGCCCTTGCTGGGCAGTGGGGCGTGGCCTTCATGCCCCACTGCCTGCAACGTGGCGACAGCCACCAGGGCCACTGCGATGCACGGAGCTACGAGACGATTCATCCATCACCTGTGACGGTTGGCGAGGACGCCTACGACTGTGGGGCTTTGTCGAACGTACCACCGGGGCCAACCAGTTTCACAGGCTTGTAGCCGGCCTTCTCCACGGCCTCCCACAACAACTTCGCAGACGGAACCTCATCTGCCTTCGGAGCAATCGTTGCAAGCCCCGTCTCCGCACTCACCTCGACCGCCCCCACGTTTGGTACGGCCTGGAATGTTTTGGTCAACTTCTTGGCACAGCTCACGCAGTGCATACCTTCGATGGTGATCGTCGTGACCGTATCGGTCGTATCAGCGGCGAAGACCGAGCCACCTGTTCCGAGGCCAATCACGACCGTGACGAGCAATGATTTCAGGATCATGTCCAAACTCCTCGAGAAAAAAAGGGACCGAACGCGACATCTATTTCTTGACGTAATCGGCCGGCTCTTTGACCTCCTCCGGCTGCTCCTTCGCGAGCTTCACGAACTCTTCGACACACGGCGGGCAGCAGAACTCGTACGTCTTACCGCCGACGATCCAGGTGCACTGCGGGTTCGCTTTGGTGAGCGTGATCGGACAGATCTTGTCGCTGACCTTCGGCTTCAGGTCGTGCTTGGGAACGAACCCACGGAACTTCTGGCTTGCCGTTTGATTGCCGTTGGCCGCGATATCGGCCGCCGTGTACTTGCCCCCCGGCGTCAGGAACAGCTCGCGGGCCTCGGCGCTGCCCAGCTCCGACGGCATCGACTCGCCGACGTGCCCAGGCAGGACGGACGGAAAGCCGAGCCGAAATCGCTCGCCGTTGATCCGAATGTTGGGGATTGTGACTTCGACCGATTGGCCTTGCAGGTCGGCAGGCAGCGTTCCTTTGAAGCGGGACGTAGTATTGGCGGCGTCTCCCTCCTGGGGCTCCGCTTCGAGTGCGAAGGCGATGGCCTCAGCGCCGCCGACGGGCTTCACGTAGGCGGTCAAAGCCTGCCGCTCGACTTCCTGGACTCGCCCCTCGTCCTTACCGAGCATGTACAGCCGCAAAACTCCTTGCTTCTCGAACACAGCTTCGGCGTGGTAGCTGTCGCGACCGATCGGCACGATGATGCCGCCGTTGGCGCCGGGCTTGTGAGCGTGTTCATCCGTTGCGGGCGTGGCCGAGGCTGGGCTGGCAACCGGGGATGCTGAGGGGGCCGCGGCCGGTGCGTTCGCAACAGGGAACACAACTGCCGCGATTGCGACAGAAAGAAACGGTATTCTGAAAATGGTGTTCATGGTCTGACTCGTCTCTGAGGGCCTGGTGCATCAAACCCGTAGCCGCGACGATGCGGTCTACGAAACAAAAACTGAACGTGTGCTGAAAAAAGCTGGCGGTAGCGGCAATGTCCTTGGCTCACCTGGCCGGCAGCGTACCTCCGGCGGATCTCTGGATCGACACTCGCTGGTCGTCCAGAGTCCGCCGGCCGCACGATACGACTGATGCGGAACTACTTCTCCGTGGCCGCCGTATCCTTGACCCCGAGCCGCTTCATGACCTTTTCGTGTTCCGCGATGGCTGCCTCGAGGGCCTCATCGATGTCCTTGCAGCATGCCATCGAACCGTCGGCATCGACCTCATCCTTGCAGCAGATCTCGTTCATCGCCTTGTGATGCTTCGCGGCATCCGCAAGCTTCTTGCTCACGATATCAAGCGATGCCAGCGTTTCCTTGTCATCGCCGGCATTCTTGCGAATGGCGTCCACGTCCTTCTGCGCCTTGACGATGGACGTGCCGATCGAGTCGGCTGCCTCCTTGGCCACTTCGCCGTCGACCTTCGTCGGTGACACGACCTGGACGTGCTGCCGGTAGTCGCGGGAGTAGTCACGAGCACTCCGCATTGAGCGCTGAGCAGACTTCCCATAGAAGTCATATCGCCCACGGGCCTTGGCATCGGCGCCACTTTGAGCGAAACCGATGGTGGCAGCCATCGCGAGGGCGACGACCGCGAGGACGAACCGAGTAGTGAATGAATGCACGACGAACTCCTTTTTAAGGGTAAAAAACATCCCTGCAGGCGGCATTCGCCGAGAGCAACGGATAAGGCATGGTTGAAGCCACTGGACTAAAGTCTCAGCCTATAGCATTGGATGCCGACCCCAGCCAGAATCTTCCCGCGGAAGTCTGACGCGGCGATCGTCGGGCGTTCGTGCTCTCTATACGGCGGTTTCGCGGCACCAACGGTCGCGTCGGCTGCGTCCGGCGGCAACAATGACCTGCGATCCCGACAGGGGGCGTCGCCCTGGGAAGAAACACCGCCCGTCCGGCATCAATACATGATGGAGCTGCCACACGATCGCCCGATTGCCACGCCGGAGCCTGCCGATCTTGGCGTGATCGTCGAGGCGTGCCAGCGAGGCGACCGGGAGATGCAGCGCGAGTTATTCGAGCGCTGTCGCGAGCCGGTGTATCGATTGGCCGCCCGCATGGTCGGGCCAGAGGATGCCGCGGACGTCAGCCAGCAGGTGTTTCTGCGTGTCTTTCAGGGACTGAAGTCGTTTGCCGGACGGTCGCGTTTCATGACATGGCTCTACCGCGTCACCACGAACGAGTGCTTGCAGGCTCTTCGCCGCAACCGGCGACGCCCGGCCGACTCGTTGAGTTTCGACCCAGTTGACCATCGACAAAGCCCTGTGGACGCCCTGCCAGACAAAGACTTGCTGGAGGCGGCGCTCGCACGAATCGACCCCGATTTGCGGAGTGTGTTTTTGCTTCGTGAAGTCGAGGACTTGTCATACGCCCGCATCGCCGAAGTGCTTCAGGTCGCCGAGGGCACCGTTGCCTCTCGGCTCAGCCGGGCGCGTCACCAATTACAAATCACATTGCGAACCATGGGATGGGACGGCTGACCATGAGCTGCAATACCATCAAGCCAATGCTCTCGGCGTTTCACGACGGTGAGCTTCCGCCCGATCGCGATGCCGTCGTGCGCGACCATGTCACGCGGTGTGTGGACTGCGGCGAGGATCTCGCGAGAATCGGCGGCATGTCGCGGATGGCCCAGTTGCTCCGGGACGTGGAGACGCCGGATCTCTGGCCGGCGATCACGGCGATGCTCGATCGTCCGCCAGGTGAGCTTGAGCCGGCGTCCCGAGGGCCTCGGCGATTTATCGAGCCCGAGTACCGACGACGGCTCGTCTGGGGAACGCTCGTGACGGCGGCCGCCATCATGCTGGCCGTGGGGCTGGCCCAGCGGCCAAACCAGCCCACCAACGATCACCATCGGATGGATGCCGACCTTGCTCGGTTCGTCGATGTCTTTCAACGTGATCCCGCCGAGGCGCAGAGGACGTTGCAATCGCAATACACCAGTCGTCTTGTCGAGCCCAACTCGCCGTTTTCATTCGTGAACTACCAGTCCGTCGCGCCGGACCAGCTGCCTGGAGGATTTCGCCGCGAGTCGATCCGCGTGTTCGACATGCCGTGCTGCAAGTGCGTGCAAACGCTCTACGCCGCGCCGGGCCGGGCCCCTCTGGCTCTGTTCGAGCATGTGAAACAAGAGTCGGATTGGTTTGCAATGAAGCCGTCGATCACGGCCACCTGCTGTGGCCAACCCGTCAAGCTCATCCAGTGTGGCGATGGCATTTGCGCCGCGTGGAAAGGGGTGGGCCGCTTCATGACGATTGTCGGGGTGCGGAGCGTCGAGGAACTGAGCCAGGTGATTGCGGTCATCGAAGGAAGCGAAGGACATCCCGGGTGATGTGGCTGGCGTCCTCCACGCTTCGGGCTTCTGGACTCATGCGACCAAAGGCATTCCAGAAGTGTTCCCAGGCTTCGTGTGCTTCCCAGTAGAACCCAGCGTTGAAGAGGTCGAGGGCGTAGAGCCAGGGCGAGTTCGTGGCGAGAAAGGCGGCAAGAGCATGGCGTCGGGAGGTTCGGTCTGGAGGCAGCTCGGGGATGACGTGTGGCGGGTGCTGGGTGTTGAAGCTGTGGCCTTGGGGGTCGTTGATTGGATGCGGCAAGCCATGACCGGGCACGTAGCTGTAGGGTGGGAGTGGGATGGTGGGGCCGAGGCGATGCACCGGCTCTTCATTCATGCGGCGGCCTTGGGTTTGTGACGCGGGCCAACAAGAGGACCAAACTGCGTAGGGGAACCTCAATGATATCAATGAGAACCTGGGGCTGAGGCCCTGCAGGCTGGTGGCAGATGGTGACGACGGACGCGCTCGCGCTGCCGTGGGTGCCGTACGCCGCGTTTTACGCAACTCGTTGCAGGCACAAGCATCTTGTGGTCGTTCCCGTGCAGCCAGCCTGGTGAAAAGCCATTGAAAATGAAGAAGCAGCCTGTCGAGTGAAAGCTCGCCTGCATGTCGTGCACATCGCGCTGCCTTGCCCTTTTGGCAGTGGTGTCGTCTACTTCTTTGGGAGCGGCCGTTCCGTTGGTGTTTGGATGGTTGAGTTATGGGCTTTCACCCGCACACTGCTGGCACGGCTGTCTTGGTGACGCTCGCCCTCGTGGGGCTCACCGGCATGGCGGCACCTGCGGATGACGGCGAGTCCCTGAAACTCCGTGATGTCCTCTGGCAATGGTTTCCCGAAGAGGTGCAGTCGGTCAACATCGGGCCCGATGACCGCACCTGGCTCGTGCTCGAGACACCAGAGAAGCTGCATGACATCAACTCCGCCAAAGCGGCGATCGCGCGGGAGTTCGACAAACCAACACCGCGGCTGGCCGGCATTCGCCCCGTCCTCTTTGAGCCGGGCAAACGAGTCTGGTTCCGTGTCGATCCCGGCGAGATACTCCTCGCCTTCGACGGCACCGCATGGATCGAGAAGACGCTTCCGCAGGGACGCCGTTTCACTGGTGACTGCCTCGGCCAGGGCTGGGACGTAGGTGGGGGACCGAATCTAATCGTCGGTGAGCACCGTTTTTTCACGGAGTCGCGCGGCGTTCACGTCTTCGATGGCACGACGTGGACGTGGCGGGAGATGGCCGACGAGCCCCAGCACTCGAGGAATCCTTGGATCCTCATGCAGAGTATGGAAGGAGACGATGTCATCGCCTTGACGTCCGAACCGAAGACGATCGTCTGGCGGTGGAACGACGGCGCATGGTCCGACGTTCCCTGTGACGTCCCGGATGTGCTGGCGGCCTGCCCGGGACCGGACCGTTCTGTCTGGCTCTTCCAAGCGGGTAGGAACGTTGTCATCCTCACGGCCGAATCCGCACAGAGCTTCGCCGAACGAGTTCGCGACCGCATCAAGAACCTGCGGGAGGCGACGACCGCCAGCGGGCGGCAGGCCGCCATCGCGGCACTTCAAGAGTGTGGCCCCGAAGGCATCCCCCTCGCCGAGAAAGCCCTTGACGCAAACTACGACCCTGAGGTTCTCGCTGGGCTCGTTGCCGCCATCAAGGGCATGAAGCAGGGGGGCGCTACCCGCATGGGTGACCTCGTGTTCCAAAGAGCGCATTCCGTCGTCTACGACCAGGTTCGGCGACGGATTGTGTTCTTCGCATCGGGCATTCGCCGCGATGACAAACCGGTTGCCGATGGACTGGTCATCGTTTCGGCTGACGGGGCGATGACAACCCTCGCGTTTTCAGGTGACCTTTGGAATCGGTTCGCCACGAACTCGATGAATCCCGTCTTCTCTGCCGATGGCACGTCGGTGTGGGTTAGCGGCTCGCCCGGACACTGGCCTGCCCGCATGATCGATATCGATGCGGCAGCGGTTCGCATCACGGCGCCCGACCGGCAGTTCACAAGCGTGCGGGCTGTTCGCTCCGACGGCACGGTGTTCCTTGCCTCCAAAGGTGTCGCTGCCTTCCGCCCGGGGCTTCCTGACGACCGGCGGTTCCTCCCGATCGAAACACTGCCACTCGACCGTGAATCACCGGCCCTGCTCGGTTGCGACGCGGCCGGAGGCGTGTGGGTGCATCTCGCTGATCGTGGCCTCGTCCGGATGCATGCCGATCGCCAAGAGACGATCGAAAAGCCGAACAAGAACCAGTATCAGCGATTCGGGTCCATGCTCGCAGGCAGTCGCGGTGACGTGCTCCTTTTCAGCGTCCAGCGGTTCGGATACTGGCGTGATGGCACGCTCAGTGTGTCGAGCGATCTTCACAAACTCATCGCAGACCATCGCGACGCCATCGCAGATTCATTCAGAGCGGGACAATTGCCTCCGGCCCGTGAAGTTCATTGTGACATCGCGGTCGATGCTCAGAACAACATCTGGCTCCGCCCGTCCCAACGCGGCATCCCCTCCGTGCTCGTCGGCACCACGTGGCTCGCGGCCGGAAACGCCCTGACGGAGGCCGGGGCACGTTTCCCCCAAGTGCAATACCTGGCCGCCGCGGGGGGAGACAGCGTGTATGTCAGCGATCTCGGAATGATTCATGATGGCGGCCGGTCGTTCTTTGGGAGCATGCGCGACGGACAACCGACGTTTCATGAGGCGCCGCACTCGGCCGAAATCTGGCGCGTCCGCACCCAGGTCCGCGATCACGATGGCGGCCTTTGGATCCCTACGGCCGTGCGACGCAGCTCGGGACCGTCGGACCGTGTCGGGGATCAGCTCGCCCACCGGATTATGAATGGCAAGGTCGAAGCCACGCTCACGAATGCCGGCTGGCCCGCGATCTGCGATCCCGCGGGTGTTGTCTGGCTTGACGAGGTTCGTGGAAAACCTCCAGGGACGGTGAATTTCTGTTGGAAGGGGGCGATAGCCGGGACGGTTCGAATTCCCGGCCTGCTGTCAAACGGGGCCGCTGGGAACATGCCGTCGCTCTATTCGGACCGACCTGGCTCCGGCTGGGCCTGGACGAACCGCGGGCTCGTCCACCTTATCGCCAAGCCCGACAACCCGGCGGCGTTTCGGGTCACCGAAACCTATTCCCTCGCGAGCGACGTTGGCAACTTCTCTCCTGTGGCGTGCACCAAAGAGGGGCTGCTCATAGGGACTGTTTTTCACCAGCAGCGCGGGAATGCCCTCGGCATCATCCGACTGCCACATCCTGGTCAAGCCGCCGCCCATGACGGGAACTGATCGCATCCCACGAAGCTTTTGTGTTTTGGTATTCGCGTCGTGGAGCTGCCTCCTCTGCGGGGCATCGGCCCTGGCTGCGCCGCCACACACAAGTGTCGTTGACGACGACACGCTCTACCGCCTCCTCGTCAAAGAGCTTGCAGCTACGCTCGAACGACGTGGCCAGCTCGTGCCGCTGCCCAGAAACATTCAGGATGTCGTCATCGGTGCTGCGGGAGATCCCTGGTTCGTCGTGCCTGTGGTTGATCCTGATCGACCCGCGTCGCTCGAGACGACCCTCGATCGCCTGGACCCGCACGAGCCCGGGTTTCGGATCTTGTGGGAAGGATCGGTCGTCGGCCGGGACCGTGATCGCGGGATGATGATTGCGGCTGCCGACCCCATGTCGCCGAGGCGACCGAGCGGCCCGTCGTCGGTCGCCATCATGGATCATGACACCACGAGCACGATTGCCGTTGCCGCCGGCGTCCGGCAGGCGATCCGTGTCGGCGATCGGCATGTGTTGCTGACCGACGCCGGCCTAGTCACCAAAGGTGAAGCAGTCATCTGGACGGGATCGAAGGTTTTGTCCCGCATGGCGCCCGTCCGCATGCTGCCCGTGGGGCCGAACGGCCTGGCCGTCTTCGCAAGCTCGCAGGGCCCCGACGGATTGCAGCAACTGCGGCTGGGCCTGTTCGACGGTGACGGCCAGGACACCACCCAGAACCAAAAACAAAAATGGTCGATCAGAACGATCTCTGGCCTCGGACGGCACCCGGTGTCGGCCGTCGTTCGCCTGCAAGACGGGCAGTGGCTTGCGATCACGGATCGGATCATCGAGATCGATGCCGACTGGCATCCTCGCGACACCGCAAATCTGTACCGTGGCCAATCGGTTCGTGTGATGCAGGTGCTCCGGCAGGACACGGCTGACTCGGCGGTTCTCGTGATCGAAACCCGCGACGAGGCAAACCGCTCCCGCGGCTACGCCGTCGCCCGGCTCGAGCCAGATGGCTCGCTGCATCCGAGTTGTGAGTTGCCCGATCGGTGGTGGGGGCCGCGAGGAGCGAGTGGTTGGGTACGGGATGCATCGGACGGCGTCTGCGGCATCATCGTCGGCAAGGGACTCGCACGACTCAGTGAGCGGGGCCTCGAGTGGCTCGGCGAGGGAGGCCGCCTTGCCGGGAACATGAAGGTCGTCGCCGCGGATGCCCATGGCCGCGTGTATCTGCGAGAGACGAGACACCGCCCGGGCACAATGGAGAACGCCGATACTGAGGTGCTCTGGGTCTTTTCAGCGAGCAGTGCCGACGAATTAAAAGACTCGAAGCCCCCTGCGGCCGAACCATTTCCCGTCGCGATCTGGCCGCTCTTCAGCGACCCGACCGCAGGCGCCGCGGGAGAGGTGTGGTTTCTGACTCTGTCACCCCAGGCGCTCTCCGAGTTGCGAGAACGAGGGGCCACTCTCCCCGCGGACACTGCCGGTGTCGTGACGAAAAAGGTCGTGGTGGCTGACGCGACGAAGCCGGATCGCGCCGCGACCTCCCATCAAACGCCGGATGACGTTCAAGAGGCTCCCGTGCGGCTGCTTCGACTCGACAGCCCTACGACGGTGACCGAGTACCCGAATGTCGAACTCCCCAGCCTTGCCCGCCTCGTGGCAGGACGGTCTGCCATCTGGATCGAGGGGATCACCGGCAGCCGCGATCAGGACCGCCTTGTCTTCTTCGACGGGACGTCCTTCTTCCGTGGCGGTGACGTGCATGCCCTGGCGACCACGCACTTTGACGCGATGCTGGCTGCCGCGCCCACCGCGATGCTTCCGGGCGTGCAAGCCTACCTGCCGCATGCCGACAAGCTGCCGCCTTCGTTTCAGATTCTGCGCACTGGGAATCTTCTTTGGGTCTGCGGCTCCGGCCGCGTCGAGGTCTATGACAAGGGTTGTCCGCTTTCGGTCTCCGATCGTCTTCAACTCCGAGAGACCAGACGGCTCGAGCACCCACGGCTCATCGGTCCGCTCGATCGGGGTGATGGTCAAAAGAGCATCGTTCTCCTCACCGCACCAGGGGAGATCGAACGGTTTGTCTGGATCACGCCTACCGATGTCGGGATCACGATCGACCAGGCGGAACCACCTCCGCGGGAATTTTCGCCCGGGGTTTCGCTGCATGTTCCTGGCCGGTTCGCCGGCCTGCCACTTGTCTCGGACGATGCATCATGGCTCGCAACCTGCAACGGCCTTGGCCGCGTCTGGCAGATTTTCGGACCAAAGACCTACGTGCCGATGCCAGACGCTGGCGATCCGATCCTGACCGTGCCGAAGACCGACGCGTTTCTCGCCCGGCGTGGCGATCTTGTGCGATCGGGCGTTCGGATCTGTTCGCCCACGGTTCGCCGCGACGTGCCGGTCACGTTCACCACGAGACTCGACCCCGTTGCTTTCGCGGCCGATGGTCGCCTCCTTTGTTTTGCACCCGACGGCGTCGCATGGCTCACGCCCGATGCCGAGAAGGGTTATGTCCTTTCCGAAAGGCGACTCCTGCCACACGACCTCTCGCCGCAGACCTTTGTCGCAGCCGTTGGCACCTCGGTGGTCATCACGGCCGCGGTCCCGAGCGGTGAAACCTGCCTCGTGGCCATTCCGACGCCGCCGCAAGGGCCCTGATCGCGGGCCGACTATTCCTTGGCCGGCGGCACCGCGAGGAAGCCCCGGATGTTTCCCACCCCGCTTCACGAGGTCTTCGTAGGAGAGATACATCATGTGTCTCGGGCCGTAGTCGACGAACGTGATGTTCTTCAGAATCTCCGGGTCGATCCGGAGATGGTCGATCGAATACCGCATCGAGCAATACGGAACCGCGAGATCACAAAGCCCCGTCTGGACAAGCACGCAGAGATGATGGTTTCGGCTCAGGGCATCGAAAGATAGGACGGCCAACCGCACTTCGGCAACGTGGTGACGGCTTCTGGTCGATTCCCGAGCGTAGCCGATCTAGTTCGAGGCTGTCGTGCGGCGAGAGGTTGACCACGCCCTGTGCGTCAGGAACCGGAAGCCCTTTTTCAGTTTCACACCCCGATCAAGCCGCTACTTTGTGAACCGCGCCTTCGCGCCGCCATCATCCTCGAAAATGGCGATGGTCATGAGTTGACCAGGGGCGGCCTTCGCAGACGGATGCGTGGCGGCCGTGTTGGCCGGCACAGGCATGGGCACCAGAAAAGCATCAGGCATTTTGGCCAAGTTGGCTCCTTCCTTGCCTGCAATGGTCAGAAGCGTATGAAACGCGTGTGGGTCAATCGTGTCGTAAACGCCTGCGAGGCCGCCATCAACACGTGCAAACAGGGCATACCTACCTTTCTCTGACTTGTAATGTGCTCCGAAGTTTCCGTTGGCGCCAATCGGCAACGGCTTTTCGCCAACGACCACGTCCTCGGGCTTAATCCACGGAATCTTTGCATCGTTGCCAAGCGTGCCAATCGAAAGCGTACTGGCTGCGCTATCCCGGAGGTCGCTGTCGCGCGTACCGTGGCCAATACGCCTGGGCTTCAGCACGGGATCGAACGGGTTACCCTCGGCCGAAAACATGGTGCCAGGGCCAGTAACGGCAGCGTAGCGGGTGAAAGCATCGTGAAGATTGCCTTCCGTTTGATCGGTGTAGACCAGTGGCATGGGGGCAAGCAGTTGCTTGTTGTGGGGGCCATCCCAAGGCTCGTCGAACGCATAGCGATCATAGATTGCCCTCAAGGACCGATCGTCGAAGTAGGGGAGGATCAACACTCGCCAACTGTGCCATGCCTTGCCGTCGGGGCCTATCAGCGCAGCCGGCGGAAAACAACCATTCGTTTCGTTGTAGCGGTGGAGCGCTTTGGCGATGGCCGCGAGGTTCCGCTCCGGCGTATCTGCGCCGGACGTCACCGTGACTGCGGTCTTCGCCCCCGCCGCAGGTGCGACCTGGACGGCCATCGGTAATGGTCCATCTTCGAGCGTGACAAGATCCGGGAGGGCCTGCATCTGCGCGGATGTCGTGTGCGGTGGCCGAACCAAAAATATGAGCTTGCCGACCGGAATCTTCTGGTCCAGGCCAAGGCCCACTCGTGCGACGACGACACCATCTGCCATGACCTCTGTGACGTCGACTCGCACTAACCTGGCGTCGCGCAGGTCTTTCCATGTGCCACGGACGACGCCCAGGTAGAGTCCTTCGGCGACTGGACCATTCGGTGGGATCTCCGCGCCCGGCTTCCCCTTGAAGGGACCAATACGCAGTTGGCCGTCGGCTTGGATTCTTTCGACGGCCCCAGTGAAAGGGGGCTGTCGCAGATCGAGCGTTGCCGTGAGGAGGATTTTGGGAGCGGGTCCAGCGCCGCCGTTCTTCTGGGCGAACGCTGGTGAATGGACTGACGATCCGGCCCATATCATGAGAGCCAGAACGACTCCCGCGGCCGCCACCCTCATTTCGCGCATGGTATAGCCCGTTTGAATCGTGGAATAATCACCCTTTTCGCCAGCCACGAAGCATACACGAGGAGGGACGAAATGCCGATCGCGGCTATGCGTTTGGCACAGTCTGTATCTCCTCAGGCCGGGAAGCCTTCACCGTCAAACCCGTGCGTGATCCTGCGAAGCGCGCGTGTCTTCCGGCAACGCTGCGACGGTAGTCTCGCAAAAGAATGCGAGCCGTATCGGGACAAAGCTCAGCGGTGTAATGGCGACCGAAAAAGGACAGGACGGTCAACGGCCCTTTCGCGTCGGGTTTACGGCTGATGACCCTCGCCTGACTGTAGCCGAGTCGGCAGGAGGCTGTCTTGCATGATGCCATGCGGCCGCAGAGGCTGCCCGAATCGCCCTTTTCGGCACCGCGCTTCCAGACTCAACGCAGTCCGCCCCTGCCCTTCGGAGGCATATCAGAGTGAGTGGATGTCGATCATTGGCAGCTCGTCGGGAGAGGCTTTTTACGACCCAACCGCGACCGGTCGGATCTGCGGGGCGGTCGGGAGTCGGCGGGAGGATGGCGGCGGCGAAATCAGCTCCACCATCCAGCCCCCGAAAAACGCCCGAAAACCCACCCCCATGCGCCCTCTATATATAGATGCGCCGGGAACGCCAAAAATGGCGGGTCCGGCGGGGATTCTCACTTTCTCATTTTCTCACTTTCACAATCACCGCTGAGCCCTTTCCGCCATTTTTCCGGCCTTTTTGCGGGTACCTGGTGTCAAAACCCAGCCTACGACCCTCTCAATCTGCGAAACTGAGAAAGTGAGAATTTGAGAAAACCAGGCCCACCCTACCCACAACCGCCCGACACTGCCTTCGGCGACCAGGGCGATACAGAACCCACCCCTGCCTCACACCGCCCCCATGAAAAAGCCCCGACCATCAGCCAATCAGGAAGCCGTCTACGTCTGTGATTCGTGCGGTGAGGAGATCGTCGTACCCGTTGACGTTTCAGCGGGGGCACATCAGGACTACACCGAGGATTGCCCGGTCTGTTGTCACTCGATGAATCTGCACGTCGACATAGATCCGGACGGCGAAGCTCATGTCGACGGTGAGCATGAGTAGGCCAGTGTGCTCGTGTATGCCCGTGTCGCCAAAAGCCTACCCATTTCAAGAGCCGGCGACGTGGTCTGGATCGTCATGCCGTGGGCCGTTTTCTTGCCACCATTCCAGTAGGCGGGGATTGATGCGCTGCCAGAGAACGCCGTGGTAGGAAGGTCGGCGCATTTCGGCCACCACAATGACGGCCAAGACACACACGGCCACAGAGACCGTCATGAACCACCCAGGAATGCCCACAACAAGAGTCGAGGCAGCCAGGACAAGGAAAATGGCCGCCCAGATGAGTTCAGGCAGGCGCGACACTCGAAACACGTTGCAAAAAATAAAAAAAGCGGCCAGGGGTATGAACGTGACGAGGCCCCATGACCAGTCGAGGGAAGCAAGAGCCGCCGAGAGAAGTGCCCCGAGGATGAGCACGACGAGATCCAGGGGCGAAACACGAAAGCCGGGGGAGAATGATGCGATGGGCACTGGTTTGGTTCGGGATGGCGGGTGCTGGTTGATATGAAAGCCAGTATGCCGGAGAGGTGGTCGGGGAGAAGGTGACTGGGGTGAGGATGTGAAACGGACGTCGCGGTCATGAGGGGGGTGCGTCATTGATATCTTGGAAAAATGGCCCCGGTTCATGAAAAAGCCCATGGCCACGCGACTTTCGTACGACCAAACCGCGATACGACAGGTCGGGTACGCGGGGGTGGTCGGAAACTGCATGACAGCCGGAAATCGGCGAAGCCTGGGGACGCGTTTCCAATTCATATCAAAGCCGCGGTGGGCCTGATCTTCGTGAATGCCCATGAATACGCGTTTTTTTACGACCACACCGCAACACGACAGGTCGAAATGCGGATCGGTCGGGTGCGTGAAGCCGTGCGGAAAAGGCACCGCGGAATCCGAATCACGGTCGAAGATGGGCGAAGGTTGGGTCGCGTCATTGTTGTCAGTAACCCCGCACCACCCATGAAGTCGAGCATGTTTTTTACGACCACACCGCGATACGACAAGTCGGAAATGCGGGTCGGTCGGAAGCTGCATGACGATCGGAAAACGGACCACGAAAGCCGCATCATGGTCAGAATCGCGAAAAGACTGGGGACGGGTTTCCAATTCCTATCAAAGCCGCGGTGGAGTTGGTCTTCGTGAATGCCCGTGATGACGCGACTTTCTTTA
>JANNSZ010000072.1:0-50092 GCA_031403195.1 Planctomycetota bacterium
CGACGGCCGCGATGTCGTCCAGACTTCTCCTGACGAGCTGCCTGAGATCGATATCCACGCGCTCTGATGCGCCTCACAAGGACACGGGCGGAGCCGGTCTGCGCTCTGCGTGAAACGCAGTGCTCAGGCAGGCGTTTTCACGAGGTTTCGCACGGCTCGAAGGCCGCCCGGAGCGTATCCGATCTCGCTCGAGCGAGATCGGATACGCTCCGGAATCGACCAGCCGCCGTCACCACGTTGCCGAAGTGCCATTGGCCGTCCTATCCTTTTCTGTGCCCGTGTCGCTCCATGGGAACAGGTTTGCCCTCGGTCCTGGGCAGGATGAATTCCAGTCCACCTTCTGAAACATTCACACCGTCCCGCACGCACACCATGCCGATTCCCCTTGCCTCGAAGTTGCTTGGCCCTGGGGCGACTACTGTGATCGATGTCGGGGCACGGTGGGGCAATGCCGACTCATGGTTCCGATTGCGGCCACTGGCGCGAATGGTCGGGTTTGAGCCGGATCAGGTGGAATGTGCGCGACTGAACGCGGAGGCCGACCAGCAGCAGGAATGGTATGTGCCGCTGGCCTTGGGCAAGCAGGTTGGCACCGCCACGCTGCACACCACCGTCGATCCCGCGTGCGCTTCGCTCTATCCGCCCGACGAGTCGCTCTGCACCCGGTACCCCAGCCTGCACGTGATGCGGCCCGGCCATGAAGTCGAGGTGCGGACGACCACCCTCGACGCCTGGTTTGACTCGGAGCGCGACCGCGTGCGGGAGATCGCCTTCGTCAAGCTCGATACGCAAGGGGCCGAACTTGATGTTCTGCAAGGCGCCGAGCGAACGCTCGCGGGCTGCTTGGGGATCGAGGCCGAGGTAATGTTCAACCCGTTGTATCGCGACCAACCGTTGTTCGGCGACGTGGACCGGTTTCTCCGCGACCGCGGCTTCGTGCTGTGGCGGCTAGACAGCCTGGCGCACTACTCGGAGCAGCCTCCGCGGCTCCTGCATCACAGCGGCATGACTTCGTACTTTGACAGCGAAGCGGCGCATGTCCGCTCGGCTCCCGGAAGGTTGTTCTGGGCCAACGCACTGTATTTCCGCGACTACACCACGCTGTGCTGCGACGACGGTGGCCGGGGGCTGCTCCTGCTGGCCGCGCTGCTTTCGGCCAGCGGCGATGGCCCAGCGGCCGAAGCCTGTCTGTCCCGCTGGCGGCAGGAAACGCGAGTCAACGCTGGCCCCCCATGACTTGGATCGCGTCGTACCGTCAGATGTTCCCCGAGGATCCGGGACATGATCTGGAACGAAGGAGTGACGAATGAGGTCCCTTGGGGTGTCCGAGTATGTGTTGGCCGGTGAAGTGCCCAAAGTCGTGGGGTTTCGCGACTGACCGCGGGACCACGACCTCCAATGGACTCCGTTGGCGGCATGTCCAATGGGTCGCGGCGCGGGGCTCATCCTCCGGCGGGAGAAGTGCCGCTGACTGTCCTATCGCCTATCGTCCGGTCACTGCGTTCCGGAGAGTGCCCCCAGGAGCTCTTCGATGTGATTGACCGCGCGACGAATCGCTTCGAGACTCCCGTCGTTTGATCGCACCAGTTGTGTTTTCCGAGCGACCTGCTGGACGAGTGCATCGACGCGTTCGGTCCAGAAGCCGGCCTGGGTCACCGGCGTATCGGGCTCCCCGCACGTGGCCGCCTCCTCGCACCATTGCTTCTTGAGCCGCCCGCCGTCGCCCTCCTGGGCCCGGCAGAGTTGCCGGCACAAGTCGGCGGCCTCTTTGTCGCCAGAGAGGTGGAGGCCGACATCCACGCGAGCCGCCCCGGCCGAAACGATCGAGTTGCCGAGGAGCGTCTTCTTGTTCGCACGACTCGTACACATCACGGTGCACCAGTCACCGCGCCAGTTTTTTGGCACCTTGGCCAGAAACGTGAATTCTTTCGCGCCTTCGAGTGAGACCGTGTTTGATCGGCGAAGCTTGTAGAAGACACCGTGGCCGCGATTCATCGTGCCGCTCGCCAGGACGAGCGCCTTGGGCGCGATTCGTTCGTACTGATTGCTTTCGGTCCGTCGGTTGACCTGGCTCCTGGCCGCACTGAGCGAGAATATCGAGTAGCCAGCCAGGGCTTCCAAGTTCGTGGTGTCGGTGTCTTCGATGCGATCCGTGACTTCAATGCGATCGTCCGCGAAACGGCTTTCGAGCAACGTGTTCGGAAGATAGTCGAGGATCTTCAGCCGCATTTCCGGGCTGCTGATCATATATGTGAAATCGACGATCGAGTCCTCGGTGCCTTCTTCCAAGCTTGCGGATATGCGGATCGTGGCTTCGATCACCTTCACATCCGGATACGCGGCAGCGCACTTGGTCGGCGTGACGTCTCTGCATTCGATCTTGTCGGGAACATCAAATATCGCCTTGATGCCATCGGCACGCCCCGCAGGACTCGCGAAGACCATGACGGTCGCGATGGCGACCTTCGGCAGCCACCTCGAACACGAGAAGCGTCTTAACGCCATTGGTATTTGCCTCCGGGCAACGACAGGGCAAGCAGCGAAGGCTCGCCAAGGGTGGCAAAGAGTAGCGACTTGCTGCGGCCGATTGAATCGCACTTTTTCAGCCGAAAGTGTGGCGGTGGCTGGCCTCCGCCCGCAACTCGCTCCTCCGGACTCGCTGCATCACCTTCTCAAGCCGTGTTCCGCGAGGGGTTGACCGTGTCATGGAGCCGGCGTTGGAGGCCGAGCGCAGCCAGGATGGCGAAGCGAGGGCTCCATCGAGTGAGCGAAGGGCACGATGCCCGCAGCGAACGTCCGGCGACATGACACGGGCAACCCCTCGCCGCAGCAACACCTGATCTCCCGCAAGGAATCCGCGCTCAAGGATCACACGAGTCCCTGCCGCTTGCGGCCCACCCAGAAGAGACCAAGCAGCCCCACGAGCACAGCCGCCACGAGCGGGTGACACCACACCTGGAGGCGACGGACTTCGGGAGCAGGTTCCGGTAGATCGGCCAGGGCCGCGAGCAACTCCGAGACCTGCTCCGGCGGCACCACCCGCCCGCGGGTGACCTGGGCAATCTCCGACAGCACTTCGGGGCGGGCCACGCTGCCTATCCCCTCGGCCGCAACACCCTGCACGAAGAACGATGCTTGGAGCGTGTCGCTGGTTTCGCGGCAGCCGAGAACGACCTCGTGTTTGCCTGGCTCGGTGGGCGTGAACGACGCCGCAAACACGCCCCATTCGCCTTCGCCCGCCGGAGGCAAGAACCGCACGGTCTCGACCGCCCCGCTCGGCGCCGTGATCCGCGCCACCACTTCGCCCTGCGAGAGAGGCTCGCCCGTGGATGTGGCCACGCGGGCATCGATCGCGATCGACTGCCCGAGCTCTGGCTGCTCCGGCGCGAAGGACAGACTCATCCGCTCCCCCTTGGCCATGTTGCGGCGGTAGGCCATCCAGCGGACCACCTGGCCCCAGAACCGGTAGTGGTACTTGTCTTCCACGCCCTTCCGCCACCGCCAGGCGCCGTCGGTAGCCATGTAGAGCACTTTGCCAGAGCCAAACGTGCGGGTGATCAACAGCGGAATGCGTCCATATTCATTGGTGGCGTCTTCATGGACAGCCAGCACTTCACTCCCGGCCTTGGCACGCAGCACCGGGCCATACCACTGCACTCCTGGCAGACTCTCCCACACCGCCAGGTTTTCGCCCGAGGAGTCGGCGAGCTTGGTGAGCAGGCTCTTCTGACCGGCCTCGGTGAGCACGAGCCGACGCAGCCCTTCGGACGAGCTTCCCTCGGCGCGAGTCGGGTCGATGACGACCGGGCAGAGCTCGTCGAGATCGGTGTCGACGAGTGACGCCTGCTCCCCGCGCCAGCCCGGCATGAAGACCAGGCCGCTGGCCTGATACTCCACGAGCCCCTTGAGAAGCCGGCAGTCTTCCGCAGTGAGCTGCCCTGGACCGACGCCCACGTCGCCCAGAAAGACAACGTCATACTTTGAGAGCTCATCGAGCCCCGCCGGAAATTTGCTGATGTAGTCCTTGGTGCCACCGCCCCGCTTGGAAAGCCCCGGCTGAAACAGCAGACACGAAACGTCGACGCCCGGATCACGCGAGAGAGCGTTGCGGAGGTAGCGGTATTCCCACCGCGGCACGCTCTCGACCACGAGCACCTTGAGTTTCTCTTGACGCACCGCGATCGGCGCCGTGCGGGTGTTGTTGTCGGGCAACAGCTCGCCTGTCTGCACGGGCACGTTCACCGTCACCACAAAATCCCCTTCGCCCGGCGGTGTCCAATAGATCCAGTCGGTGATCGTCGCCATCGGTGGCAGGCGAACATCCTTGCGGAGGTTTTCGCCGGTGTTGGTCGTGAACGTGACCGGCACGACTCGCTCCATCGCCAGCGACGAATGGATCGTGAACGGCACGCGGACAGGCTTCCCGGCGACGCCCACCGTCGGGCAGTCGAGGCTCACAAGCTCCACGTCGGGGAGTCTTGTTTGGCTTCCGACTGGCACGGCAAAAACAGGCACCTGCGCCAGCCGCATCCGCTGGGCCGCTTCCAGCGGTGGCGAGCCTTCGTTCCAGTCGCCATCTCCGACGAGGACGACCGCTCGCAGATTGCTGTGGCGTTCCAGGGCTTCTGCGAGCGGCCCGGAAACATCGGTTCCCGTCGCCTCAGGCGCCACGGAAAAGGGTTCGATCCGCACGTGAAACCGCTTCTCGAGCGACCGCCAGAAGGAATCCCGTTCAAGCTCCGCGACGGCCTCGCGCCGCGACGTGGCCGCACCAGGCTTGTCGCCCGATGCGACCACATCCTGGGTGTCCATGCTTCGCGAGGCATCGACGAGCACGGCCACGACTGGCTTTTCATCGGGCCGAAACTCCTCGACCCATTCCGGCTGGTTGAGGAGCACGGCGACCAGCGCCGCGATCACCACGCGGAGCACTTCCACCAGGCCCGTGCCGACTCCAAAGCCGCTGCGTCGCCAGGTGAGCAGGGCCACGATGGCCACCGCCACGAGAAGCGCAGCCGACAGGCCGATCGTCCACGGCGTCGTGAAGAATCGCAGTCCTTCAAAACTCGTGGTCATGCCGCAGCCTCCCGCGGGATGAACACGTCTGACTGCATCGCCCGCTGCCGCGGCAAACTCAACAGCCCTTCGACGACCAGCGCCACGAGCATGGCGATCAAAAAGGCCCGCCAGATCTCTTGCACGATACTGTCGCTGACGCCCGCTTCGCCGGTGATCCGCGCAAACGAGAGCCCACGAAAAACGCCGTCGATCCGCTCGGCCGCAGCCACCCGTGAGGCGTCTTCGGCGGCCGGCCGGTTGACGGCCAGCAGCCGACCGGCGACCGAGTACACCCCCGCATGGAGGCCGTTCTCAGTCGAGAGCGCGTCATCACTGCCGGCCAGCCGCTCCCAGGCGGCGGATGCGGCACCGCTCGTGGCAAGGGCGGCCGTGGCTGTGTCAGCGTCGAGTTGCCGGGCGCCTGAGAGTGGCTCGAGCCCACGGTCCACCGCCCGCTGCATGAGGGCGTAGAGCACGACCCCCTCGGAGGCGAGCGACGAGTGCCGCGGCGTCGGAAGCGTGGTGCAGAAATAGATGCCGCGACCGTCGCTCACCTGCGCGACAAGCGGGCTCCCGCCGGCCAGCGACGCGAGCGTGACCTGGTCGCCAACGAGACCTCGGGCTTGCCGTACCTCGAGCTCGCCGAGCGGCAGTGCTCCTCCGGAGAGCGTGTTCGCCAGCAGGCCTTGATCGGTCCGCCATTGCTCGGGCCGCATCGGGGGCTCAAGCGTGGTCCACGCTCCCCACGCGAGCCCCCCGAAGAGTGTCGCGTCGCTCTCCTCTGGTGGAAAGAAAATTACTTGCCCGCCACGTTTCACAAAGCTCTCTACCAATGCCGCATCGGTCCCGCTCGGCAGCGGCCCCTGCCAGAGAACAAGGGCGGCCTCGTCCCAGGCAGCCGTGGCCAGCCCGCCCAGCGGCACCACATCCGCCCGTGCCACCAGGTCCTTCGTGGGGGGAATCGACGCGGCGATCTCGAGCACTCGCGCGGCAGCGGCCTCCCGCGCCACGATGAGTGAAACCCGTGGCGGCGGCTCGTCGAACGTAAAGTAAAACTCGTTGTCGGCGAGGTTCGCGTCGGGCGCAATCGTCACGCGGCCCCAGCCCCGCACGGCTGAGCGGCCCAGCGGCAGCGTGTGATTGGCCAGCACCGCCTCGCGGCCGGTGAGTTCCACATCGACCACACTCGTCACGCCGCCGAGCTCAAATTTTACCGGGACAGTCACAGACGTCGTGGCGACTTGATCAGTGCCATCAGGTCGCGAGACGACGAGGCTCACGACGAGCTCCGTGTCGCGGCCACGTTTCTGGAGCGTGGCTTCGGTGACACGCACCGCGAGGTTCGCGGGCTCGGGCTTCGAAAACGACAACAGCTGAAACCGCACCTGCTGTGGCAGTTTGGCATACGCATCGCGAAGGCCGGCCCAGCCACCGTTGTCGAGAGCCCAGTCGTTGGACCGCTCATCGGAGCAGATCCAGACCTCGGTCGTGCCAGCGGCGTTGTCGCGGATGTGGTCGTAGGCCGCTCGCAGGAGGCCCGGGATATCCGCCGCCGCCGCGGCTGGGCCGGCCGCGGGCAACTCTGCAAGCGATCCCGGTTCGATCTCGACCAGATCATCATCGGCTGTCGCCACATACACGCAGCGTGACGGGGCGAGGAGCGCCAGCGACTCAGCCAACTGGCGGCGGCCTGTCGCGAGCTTGGTTCCCTCGATGGCCTGGTCGCGAGCCTGCATGCTCGGGCTGCGATCGAGGATCACGATCGCGGTGTCGGGGCGGCCGCCACCGGCCAGCGCGAGCCATCCCCGAGAGAGTGGCCGACCCACCGCCAAGATGACCGCGGCAACCGCGAGCATCCGCAGCAGCATGATGAGCCAGTGTCGCAGCTTCGAGTAGCCACTCGACAGCGCCTTGGCCGACAGCAGAAATTGCATCGCCCCCCATTGCACGGTTTGGAACCGCCGCTGGTTGATGAGGTGGATGATCAGCGGCAGGCTGATCAGTGGCAGCGCCACCAGCACCCAGGGCTGCAGGAATGTCATCGCAGACCTCTCCCGACCGCCCGGCCGACCAAGAACCGCGCGAGCACCTGCTCGTAGGGCTCGTCGGTGAGCACGCGGTGGTAGTCGATGCCCACCTCGAGCACGATTCCGCGGATCGCTTCCAGGTAGGCAGCCACGGCGCGGTGGTAACGGTCAGCGATCTCGATGGGGTCAGCAAATATCGAGCTGCCCCCCTCCATGTCGAGAAACCGCGTGGGCCGCGAAAACTCAAACGCCACTTCCTGTGGATCGAGCAGGTGAAACACGCCCACGTCATGCCGGCGAAACCGGAGGTGCCCAAAGGCGCTGGCCAGCTCGGTCGGATCGACAAAGAGATCCGAGACAATGACGACGAGTGCCCGTTGGCGGATTGTCTCGGCCAACTCATGCAGCACTTCCACGAGGCCGGTCGCGCCCTGGGGTTTGGCTTCTTCAACCACGTCAAAGACAAGCCGCAGGTGGGCGGGGCTGCGACGGGGCGGGAGCGTTCGCACGATGCCGCCGGCCGCGCAGGAAATTCCCACGGCGTCACCCTGCTGGCTGGCGAGGTAGCTCAGCGCGCCGCAGATCCGCCGCGCATAGTCAAGCTTTGGCATCGGCTGCGCGACATGCACACCGGGCTTTGACGAGGCAAATCCCATCGAGCCGCTCGTATCGAGGACGAGGACCAGCCGGAGATTGGTGTCGGCCTCGTACTCCTTGACATAAAAGCGATCCGAGCGGCCGAAGGCCCGCCAGTCGAGGCGGCGGAGATCGTCGCCGGGGACGTACTTGCGGTATTCGGCAAACTCGACGCTCGACCCGCGGTGTGGGCTCGCATGCCGACCCGACACGCCCCCCACCATCGGCTTGCGGGCCAAGAGGGGTATCCCAGCCAGTCGCGAGAGCACGGCTGGCTCCAAAAACGTCCGAGGTTGTCTGTCTGAGAACATCGCACAGCACCGGGAGCATCGGCGAGCCGAAAGCCGAATGTCGGCTCACACACCACAAAAATCACACCTGCTCTGCGATTGTCTCCTTGACCAGACGGGCCACGATCTCCTTGGCGGAGATGCCCTCTGCCTGGGCCGCAAACGTCGTGATGAGCCGGTGGGTCAGCACGGGCGCCGCGACGGCCTCAATGTCTTCGAGCCTCGCCATGTAGCTCCCGGCGAGGGCCGCCCGCGCCTTCGCGCCGAGGATGAGGTATTGCACCGCCCGCGGCCCGGCACCCCAGGCCACCAGCGGCTTGAGCCAAGCCGGTGCCGTATCACCCTTGGGCCGAGTCTTCCGGACGAGCTTCGCGGCGAACTCATAGATATGGTCGGGCACGGGCACCCGCCGCACGAGCTCCTGGTATTCGATGATGTCTGGGCCAGTGAGCACATGATCGAGTTCGGCGGGCGGTCCGCCGGTGGTCGTGCGGGCGATCGCGACCTCTTCGTCTTCATTAGGATAGTCGAGCTCGATCAGGAACATGAACCGGTCGAGCTGGGCCTCGGGCAGTGGATACGTACCCTCTTGTTCAACGGGGTTTTGAGTTGCCAGCACAAAAAACGGTGGATCGAGCCGTGAGGTCTTGCCCACGACGGTCACCTTGTGTTCCTGCATCGCTTCGAGCATCGCCGCCTGGGTCTTGGGCGGGGCACGGTTGATCTCGTCGGCGAGCACGATGTTGGCGAAGACCGGCCCTGGCACAAAGTGAAACTCGCGTCGGCCTTCGGCGGTCTCTTGCAGGATGTCGGTGCCGGTGATGTCCATCGGCATGAGGTCTGGCGTGAACTGGATGCGGCTGAACTTCAGCGACACACACTCGGCGAGCTTGCTCACGAGCAGGGTCTTGGCGAGGCCGGGCACGCCCATGAGGAGCGAGTGGCCGCGGGCGAAGAGGCAGATCGTGAGCCGGGCGACCGTGTCATCCTGGCCGATAATGACCCGCGCGAGTTCCTTCTTGAGCCGAGCCTGGATTTTGCGGAGGCGGTCGATCGCGGCGACATCATCGTCGCCAAGCCGTGGAGTCACTTCGGAAGCTGTAGCCATAGATGGGCTCGGTGGGGGGGGCTGATTGGGGGGCCTGATGCAGGCAAGGCTCAAGTCTACCGCCGCACGCTGGCAAATCTGGGCTTTGACTACAGAAGGCAAGTATGCCCTCGCGGACGCCCGACTGCACGCCTGGGCCGCGGCTCCCTCTGCATGAGCCGACACCGTAGGAAAACGAGCACGCACGCCAGTGGGACGAGGCCCAGACTTGGCTCGGAAAAGACCGCCAGCCGCTCCACCCCCGCGGATATCGTACCACCACCGGTCACTTTCCCGCGTCGCTCGGTGGCGGGATGAGGCCCCGCTTCGGCCGTGGCATCCGGACGGCGATGTCCCTGGACTTCACGGTGTCAGCATCGTCGTCGTCGGAACGCCACTCGCCTCGCACAAGCTCGTCGTTCGTGCCGCCGTCGTCGGCTCCATCGGGGCCGACCGAATAGAGGAGATACCCGTCGCCTCGTCGCTCGTAGCGGAAAGGCTTTCCAGAGCAGGGGTCTTCCGGCACGGTGGCCACGACCTCGGGCACGAGCCCTTCGAGCGAATCGGGATAGGGTCTGCCTTCGCCGCCAAGGCCGCGACCCCGGTACTCGGCCAGTGCTGCGGCCAATCGAAGAATGGCCGCTTCGGCACGGCGTCGCTCATACGCGTCGAGGACACCCTTGGTCGGCGACACGAGAAACCCCAAGAGGCTTCGGGCACACGCGGTGCTTCGAGCCCCCCGACTCAAGGCGGCCTGGGCGAGCCAGGCCGCCTTCTCCCAGCCGCCCGGGCCAAAGGGGCGAGCCGTGATCTCGGTGATGATCTGATCCATGGCCTGGCAACGCGCTTGATGGTCCGGAAGCGAAAGGGCCTTCTCGATTCGATCTTCCGCGTCGTTGATCGTGCGGAGCACGACATTCATGTCGAGGCTCGTGCCCAATGCTAAACCCAGTTCATCAATCCCGCCGAGAGAAAGGCTCCCTGATCGCTCCGAGCGGGGCATGCGGGCGATTGCGACGACGAGATCGACAATGCCTAGCCGCTCCATCGCTTGGCTCGATCGGATATCGGGAGGCGCCGGAAGCGACTCGAGATCGCGTCGGATCGAAGCGGCCATTGCCGCGGTGAGTCCGGGCGACTCGAGCAACACGAACGTCGCGGCGTTTGCGGTGCCTTCGATCGCTATCGCCACGAGGTGCGTGATTAAAAACCTGGGCCTCCCGGCGGGGGCGATCAATCGAGCCAAGCGGTGGACGGCATGGATGTCTCTCCATGCCTCCGGCATTCTGCCTTCCCCAAGATGAAGCATCGCCCGCATGATGAGCACACGGCACACGTCGCGAAGCCGCTGCGTGCCGTGCATCACGACCCCGATGAGCATGGTGCCTGGCTCGGCACGCAGAAGATCCGGCAGCGGAAGCTCATACTTGGGCCTGGTCGCACCTTCGACGATGAGATCGAGTGCGGGCGACTGCCGCGCGACCCAGGCCGCGAGCAAAGGACATTCCTCCTGAGTCCAGGGAATGATCCGAGCATCGTCGATCAGCTTGATCACGCGATCGATGGCCTCGTCGTCTGAGTGCATGGGGATGCCGTCATCGGAGACGTTCAGCCCGAGAAACGCTCGCAGCTCGTCGCGAAGAGCTTTGTCGTTGTCGGCACTGTCGAGCGACGGCACGTCGGGGGGCGTATCAGGGATGCCGAGCGCCTTGCAGACGGCCGCCAGGTCCTCGGCATCGAGGCCCATCGGCCATGTGGCGTGGAGCACGGCCACGGCGGCATTCTCCTCAGGCGGCGTATTGCGGCCCAGGAGATCGAGAACATGTGCCGCGTAGTCCGGCGTGCCGTCAGGCCGGAGCGGTTCGGTGATGAGCGTCGTCTCGCGGGAGACAATGAGCTTCGGCTCCGGGCCAAACAGTCCCCAGAGAACCATGCCGCCGGTCGCGGCCACGAGAATCAAGATGATCCACCGCGGGTCACGCCACCAGCGATACCGCATCTCGATCGGAGCTATTGATTCCATGCGACGCTCATGTCTCCCCGGCTTTCAGTGGAGCGTATCCCGAAAGCCTCATGATGACGAGCCGCTCGGGAATCGATCACGCGCCGTCGCCACGATGCCCTCGATCACACGCAACTCGTCAGGGGTACTCGCTCCCGTTGGCAGAAATATGGCGAACGACGGGAGCCCGGGGTACCATCCTGAGGAACATTCCGTGTCCGAAACCCTGTACGGCAAAGAGGTCCATGCGCTACCGAACGAAGCACGACCGCAGCCGGCGGACTACGCGGCAACCTGCCTCAATGCTCGGTATCGAGTCGCTCGAACCCCGACGCTGCTTGTCGGGCGTGGTCGTCACCGGCACAGCCGGGCTCTCGGGCCTGGTTCGGGTGGTGGATGGCTCGACCGGGGCTGAAATCGCACGGATGCAGCCGCTGGGGGCACGGGTGCCGGGCGGCGTCCGCGTCGCCGTGGGAGATGTCAACGCCGATGGGGCAGCCGACTTCGCGTTTGGCGCCGGGTCGGGACGTGGCCGGGTCGTGTTCTATGACGGGGCAACCATGGCCCCCCTGGCTAGCGGCATGCCGACGCTCCTGCCGTTTGGCGAGGAGTATCGAGGCGGCGTTCACGTGGCGCTGGGCGACGTGGATCGGGATGGCCGGGCAGACCTCGTGGTGGCCGCTGACGGTGCAGGGCGTTTTGCTGCGATGCGGCAGGTGCGGGTGTACGACGTCGCGACGGGCTCGCTCAAGGCAATCTTTCGGACGACCGACGCCGCGCTCGGCAGTGATGGCGTTCGGCCGCATGGGAGCGTGCGTGTCGCGGTGCGGGACATGAATAACGACGGTCGCGGAGACGTGATCGCCGCGACTGGGCGAGGGCGTGTGCAGCATGTGGGCGTGTACTCGGTCGCCAGTGCCGCGATTGGCCGGCTCGGGATGAGTGTCATTGATGTCGGGCAAGACGCCGGGCCTGTGTATGTGGCGGCGACGAACCGCGACCTCGACCTCACTCCCGAGATCGTGGTAAGCCTGCCTCGTCGGCTCGATCTCTACAATCTCAACGGCACGGGCGGATTCACATCGGCCGGGAGCGTCGTGACCGGGGTCGCGGGCGGGTCGCGTCCTGTCGGGACCATCGATGCTGATGGAAGCAACACGGCTGAAGCTGTCATCGGGGGCCTCTCCGGCCGGCTGGGGTTGAAAGACTTTTCCGAAGAGGGGGCTGTCGAATCCTTCGGAGCGACCGCGACAAATCCCCTTACGAACCACTTTGTCGCCGGCACGGATCGATCGGCGTTCAACGGTATGGTGCCGGTGCAGGCAACCAGCGGCTCAGAGCTTGCACGGCTCGGGATCTACGACCCCATCACGAAGACGTTCAGCCAGCCAGCCGTGCCCGCGGGAGACGCGTCGGTGTACGCCGGCAAGAACGTCTACTTCATCTCGCATGGCTGGGCACCCAACTGGCGGGCGGCCGTGAATGCCTACGCTGCGGCCCATCCGGGCGACTTTTTGAAGTGGTGGCAGACCACGAATCCGATGCTTCCCGATGCCCCGAGCACGCCCGTGTCGCCGTGGATGTTCAGTCCGACCTACGGGCCAACGACCGACTTTGTCGTTTCGCCCGAGGGGTTCGCCGCGACGCTCGCGGCCAAGGATCCGAACGCCGTCGTGATCGCGTTTAGTTGGATTGACGAATCCGCGACCACCTCTGTGTTCTCGGCATATCCATCCGAAGCCCGCACCTATCGCAACGGCCTGCGTCTGGCCCAGGCGATCACCGAACTCTTGGGCCTCGACGGCAGCGTCACGCTGGGCACTGCCGGTGCCCCGCGCGTCCATGTCATGGGCCACAGCCACGGCTCGAAGGTGGCCACCGTGGCCGCAGCCGAACTCCGCCGGGCCGGCCAGATCGTGGAGCAGCTTTCGGTGCTCGATTCGCCCGAGTCGTACCTCACCGCGAAGATCGATGCCAACAACCTCCTCTGGTACTACCTCCCGGACGTTCAGCCCGGGCGGGCTGCGGGTACCACCTTCGTTGACAACACGATCTCGTACTTAGGCGAAACGTACGCCAACTTCCCCGGTCTCGAAAACGTCGTCGATGTGTCGCTCGCCCCGACGGTGCTCTATGGCGAGTTGGCCAGCGAGAACCACTCCTACGCAGCGGCCTGGTATGCCGGGGCCACGGAGGCAGACAGCGGGTACGGCCTTGGCTGGTCGCCGCTGATCAATCCGGGTGTTCCGCCGACGCTCCTCCCGGGATACCGGCAGCCATGGACAGAGCCGACCGCCGAGACGCAGTTTGTGCTGACGGGAAACCCGACACCCGACGCGAAGACGCCGGTGTTCACGCCAGCAAGCCTGAGCGATGTCACGACGGTAGGCGCCGCGAGCTACACCGGCGGCGTGATCTCGCTTGCCACCTCGCCGACATCGAAGGGGGCCAACGTCACGGGCCAGCTCGATTTTGAGTCGTCGTCGTACGGCCTCGTCTTTACATTCGAGTTTTCAAACGCGACCGCGGGCGATCAGCTCAGCGTGACGATCGGCGGCCTCTTTGACACCTACCAGTATTTTGTCGTGGACGGTGCGTCGGCCGGCTCAGGAACACACTCAGCGACCGTGAGTGTCTACTCGAGCTGGGGCGGAAAGTATCCGGTGACCTTCGCACTCTCTTCCACGAGCGGCTCCACGAATCCGAGCCTGACGATTCGGGACATCGAGCAAATCACGATTGCATCGTGACGGGAGAGGATCGAAGAATAGGAAAGCCAACGGCACTTCTCCAGCCGTCAGAGGGCCGGCGGCATGCGGGGGAACGCCCCGATTTGCCCCATCGACCGGCGGCTCCCATGCCGCCGCACCCGTGTCGTGATCCCGCGCAGCGCGTGTGTCTGCCTGCGACACTGCGACGGAAGTCTCGCAAAACAATCTCAAGCCGGATCGGGACAAAGCTCAGCGGTATAATGGAGATCGAAATGATTTGGACGGACCGGGGGGGTGCGGCCAGACGAGAGCTTGTGCGTTGGCCCGACGGCTCAGGGACTCCGCAACGGCAGCTCAGCCACAGCGTCGACAGTGTCATTCCCCTCTCGCGATGGGTCGGACTCTGAAAGGGGGCGCTCATGGTCACGCTTCGCGATCTCGTCACGCGAGCCCGTTGGCCTCGCACGAACAAGCGGTCCGCAGCCACGTGTCGTCACCGCCGCTCGCGGGCCGAGTGCCGCCTGACCATCGAGCGGCTGGAAGGCCGATCGCTGATGGCGGGCCTCGTGCATTTCACGATCGATCCGCAGGCCGACGTGAAGCCGATCTCGCGCTACATCTACGGCGCGAACCAGTTGCTGGACGGGGCCTATGCCGACGGCACGCTGACACGGATGGGGGGCAATCGTTGGACGGCCTACAACTGGGAAAACAACGCCTCCAATGCCGGCATTGATTATTACTTTCAGAACGACGCGTATCTCGGCGGCGGCAGCACGCCGGGAGGCGCCGTGATCCCGCGACTACAAAATGCCTCGGCCCGCAGCGCCGCAGCGATCGTCACGGTGCCCATGAACGGCTATGTGTCGGCCGACAAGAACGGTGGCGGCGACGTGCGGAATAGCGGCAGCAATTATCTGCAGACTCGTTTCCGCCAGGAGCTCGCCCGCAAAGGCTCTGCGTTCGCGCTCAACCCGAACCTGACCGACGCCTACGTCTATCAGGACGAATTCGTGAACTGGGTCAACACGACTTTCCCGTACGGCCAGACCGATCCGAATCGACCGATCTGGTTTGCGCTCGACAACGAACCGGACTTGTGGGCCGAGTCGCACGCGGCCATTCATCCAAGCGCCGTCACCTACACGGAGTTGGTTCAGAAGACGATCGACTACGCCGACGCGATCAAGGATATCGTGCCCAATGCCACGATTCTCGGCCCGAATAACTACGGCTGGGACGGCTACGTCCGTTTGCAAGGCGCGCCGGACGCGGCCGGACGCGATTTCCAGGACTTTTACCTCGCGGAGATGCGGCGGGCCGAAACGACAACCGGTCATCGGCTGATCGATGCGCTCGCCGTGCATTGGTATCCCGAAGCCCAGGGTGGCGGCGTGCGGATCATCGGCACAGAGACAACCGAGGCCGTGGTGGCGGCGCGGCTGCAAGCCCCGCGGTCGCTGTGGGATCCGACCTACACGGAAACAAGCTGGATCACGCAATGGTCAACCAACGGCCCGATCAATCTCCTTTCCCGGCTGCAAGGCAAGATCGACCGCAACTATCCCGGTACGAAGCTCGCGGTCACGGAATACAACTACGGCGGCGGTCAGCATATTTCAGGCGGCATCGCCCAAGCCGACGTGCTCGGCATCTTCGGTCGTGAGGGCGTGTTCGCGGCCGCAAAATGGCCACTGAATTCCAATGAACCGTTTCTCGGCGCGGCCTTCCAGATGTTCCGCAACTTCGACGGCGGCAGCGGCCGCTTCGGCGACACGTCCGTGCGAGCCACGACGGACAACGCCATCGCGAGTTCGGTCTACGCCAGCCTCGACTCGACCAATCCAAACGTGCTCGTGCTGGTCGCGATCAACAAGAGCAATACAGCCACGACCGCCGCGATGAACTTGCACAACGTCGCGCCGGGGGCGTCGGCCGCCGTGTATCAACTGACCGGCGCGTCGGCCAATCCTGTTTCGGCAGGGACGCTGTCGATCGCCGACCCGGCGAACGTTTCTTACACGATGCCAGCCTACAGCGTCAGCACGATTCGAGTGAATCTCGTGGTGAATCTGCCGCCGACCATCGCCACTGCGGCGTCTGCCAGTCCAAGTCCGGTAACGGGCACGACGACAAACCTCCGCGTGCTCGGTGCCGACACCGGCGGCGAAGCGAATCTGACCTACACCTGGACTGTCACGGCAAGACCCGCTGGGGCCGCTCCTCCGACCTTTTCCGCCAACGGCACCAACGCCGCCAAGAACGTGACCGCCACGTTTTCGCAGCCCGGCGCCTACACCTTCACCGCCACGGTCTCCGACCGCGTTCACTCCGCGGCGAGCAGCGTCGTGGTGACGGTCAACCCGACGCTCACCAGCATTGGGGTCACGCCGGCCACGGCGACGATCAACGCCGGTGGCTCGCAGCAATTCGTGGCCTCGGCCCGCGATCAGTTTGGCGCCACACTGGCCACTCCATCCACGATCGTGTGGTCGCTGCTCTCTGGTGGCGGCTCGGTCACGGCGTCCGGGCTGTACACCGCGTCTGCTGTCAGCGGTTCGGCCACGGTGCGTGCGACCAGCAGCGGCGTCTTCGGCTCAGCCACGCTGACAATCCAAGGCCCGGTCCTGCCGCTGGCACCGACCCACCTCATCGCATCGGTGATTTCCAGAAGCCGGATCAGACTGTCGTGGCGGGACAACTCGGTTGTCGAACAAGGCTACACGATTGACGTTTCACGAGACGGCAGCAATTTTGTGCGGATCGCCAGGGTTGGAGCGAACGTGCAGACTTTTGTCGCCACGCATCTCGCGGCGAACACGCTGTACTATTTCCGCGTCCGAGCCTTCAACGCAGCTGGCAGATCGGCCTACTCGAACATCACGAGCGCTCGCACGCAGCGCTAGCCTGTGGAACAGCAAACGAGGCGTTCAGCCATTCCTCACTTTGGTCGCGGAGCGTGGCCCGTATCATTCCGTTCACAGGGGGGATCCAATGGTTCTTCGAACATGGGCTCATGTGCTGGTCGGAACACGGCCGCGGTTCCCGGCCCTCTCGAGGCGGAAAAGTCGACGACGATCCCTTGAGTTGGAGCACCTTGAAGAACGCAGGCTGCTCGCCGCCAACGTCTTTGTTGCCACCACCGGCAGCGACACGTCGGGTACGGGCAGCCTGGCCGCACCCTATGCCACACTAGCCCGGGCACTGGCTGCCGCGGCGGCCGGCGACACCGTGACGCTGCGGGGTGGCACGTATACCGGCGGGGTTCGAATCGACGTGCCTGGTATTACAATCCAGTCGCAGCCTGGTGAATGGGCGGTCGTCACGGCTCCCCTGAACAACGCGAATATCGATTCGACCATCCGATTTGAAGCCGCTGCCTCCGGCGGCCGGCTGTCTCGACTGGAGATCACGGGCGGTTACTACTACGGCGTCATGCTGCAGACGACCTGGGACTGGGGGCCCACGGTGCCCACATACGGCGCCAGCAACATCACGATTACCGATTGCAAGATTCATGACACGGGCCGCGACTGCATCAAGCTCACACCGCTTTGCAACGACGTTACGATTCAGCGCAGCGAAATCTATAACTCAGGCCGGCGCGACTCCAGCAACGCCGAAGGCATTGACAATGTGAATGCCAATCGCCTCGTGGTGCAGGATTGCTACATTCACGATATCGCGACCAACGGCCTCTACGCCAAGGGAGGCGCCACCGGCTGCATCATTCAGCGGAACGTCATCGCCAATTGCGGCGTCGGGGGCATCATGGTGGGGTTCTACACCGACGCTGAATACTTCAGTACCGACGTGAATCCGGGCTATTACGAGAACATCGACGGGATCATTCGCAACAACATCATCGTCAACACGCAGATGACGGGGATCGGCATGTATGCATCCCTGCGGGCGCAGGTATTCAACAACACACTGGTGAACGTGGCGCAGACGGCGCAGGCGGCAGTCCTATTCAGCGCGGGTGAGATCTACTTCGACAGGAACCCCGTTCCGCTCCTCGTGCCCAACAGGGAAGCGTCGTTTCAGAACAACATCGTGGTCCAGTCGGCTGCCAGCAGTCGTGATATGTTCCAGATCAGGAGCAACGGCCTCGTGGGCGGGTTCACGGTGAACCACAATCGCTACTACCACGCGGGATCCAGCGCGGTGTTCGAGGACGACCGTGATGGCAGTCTCTTTACGGGCAATCTGGCCCAATGGCGGACCCATAGTGCGGGTGAAAGCGGGAGCTCTGAGGGTAATCCCCAGTTGGACGCGAGCCACCATCTTGCCGCCGGCAGTCCCTGCGTCGATGCGGGTGTGACATTGACAGCAGTGGCCGAGGACATCGACCAGGAGGCCCGCGTTGGCCTGACGGACATTGGAGCCGACGAATGGTCGGGGCAGCTTTCAGTCGGTGTCCTGCAATTCAGCGCTTCCATGTACGACGTGGGGGAGTCCGCTGGCGAGGCAGTCCTGATGGTGACCCGTTCGGGTAACCCCGGCACTGCGGCGACTGTTCGGTATACGACCAGCAACGGTTCAGCGACGGCCGGCAGTGATTACAGTGCCGCCGCTGGGACGCTCAGTTTTGCCGTGGGGGAGTCGAGCACAACGCTTCGCATTCCGATCATGAACGATTCGGTGCATGAGGCTAGCGAGACGGTGCTGGTGGCGTTGAGCGGACCGACCGGAGCGACGCTGGGCAGCATTGGCACCGCCATGCTTACGATTGTGGACAACGATCCTCCGCCGACTCTCCCGGCGGTGAGTTTTGCACTCCTCAGCTCGCATGGCAGCGAACGAGTCTCTCCACAGTTCGATGTCCGGCTATCGACGCCGTCCAGTCAACGAGTGACCGTGCGCTTCGCTCTGGTTGCCGGCACGGCTACGCCTCGGCGTGACTACACACCAACCAGCGGTACGCTCACGTTCGAACCGGGCCAATCGGTCCAGCGCATCCGTGTGCCGGTGATGAACGACACACTCCGGGAAGCGAACGAGACGTTCTCGGTCAGACTGGCGTCGCCTGTGAATGCCACCCTGGGAGCCGGCACCACCCACACCTATACAATCCTCGATGACGACGCGCGGCGGTCTGTCAGCTTCGCAGTCGCCAGTGCCCATGGCAGTGAAGATGCCACGCCACGAATCGCCGTGCGACTCTCGGCGGCTTCCGGCAGAATCGTGACGGTGGGCTATGCGGCGACGGGTGGCACCGCGACATCGGGTGTCGATTTCACCCTGCCGGCCGGCAGCGTGACCTTCCAGCCCGGCGAAACCGTGAAGTATCTGCCTGTCGTGATCGTGAATGACACGCTGGCAGAGCCGAGCGAGACATTCCGAGTGACGCTATCGAGCGTGACCAATGCCAGCCTGGGCGCCGGCATCACGCACACCTACACGATCGTTGACAACGACCAGGCGGTAGGTGTCAGCGTCGGCCATCTCGCATGGCGTAGTGCCGACGGGCATATCTACCGAGTGGGTGTCCAGGAAGGGGCTGTCCAGGAGGATCTCAGCGCCCGGCTGAATACCCTCTCTCCCGGATCGAACGATCGCAGTCTGAGCATTTCTCCTGACGGTCAGTGGATGGTGCTGGAGACTGATCGATTCGGAATCGGCGACTGGACGGGATTGGCTTTGGTTCGTTCCGATCTCTCGTGGGGAGAGGCGATTCGCGTCGATGGCAACGTGATTCATGCTGAGGGGAAAGTGGCCGTGGCATCCGGTGGCAACCTGATTGTGTACTCAGCCGGCGATGGCCCTCACACTCGCGACCTGTGGGCCATTCGCCGTAGTGGCAGTGTCTGGGGCACTCCGTTGCTGTTGACCGGGGCTTCGCCCTACGCCTTTCATTCCGACCCGAGTATCGCGGCTGACGGCACGACCGTGGTGTTCGATGCCGGGAACCAGCCGTATGCCGGCTCTGGTACGGCGATCGCTGAAGTCCATACGGACGGCAGCGGATGGCGTGTGGTGCTGACGCCCGCGGGAAGCCCGGCGGGATCGCCCAGGTCGGGCGCCTTGCACAGCCCCGGGTATGCCCCCGACGGCAGCATCGTGTTCGAGGCCGACTGGAATGGTGAACGAATCTGGCGACTACGGAAGGCAGAGACGGTGCCGGTGCAGGTGGGCAGTTTCGACAACGACAATTCTCCCGTGGTGCTGCCGGACGGACGCATCGCCTCACTCTGGCTCGGCCGGGCCGGCAATAACGGAAACCACGAGCTGAAGATCATGTCGGCTGATGGCAGCCGTTTCTTCACGCTCCTGACCGGTCAGGACATCGCAGACACCGGCCTGGGAGTGGGGCTCTAAACGGATACCGACGAATCCGGCGGAAGCGCTGGCCTTTACTGCGTGACAAAGATCTGGCCACTGTTTTCCGTAACCCGGTATGCGTTGCCATCCTGGAAGATCGGCTGGCGCTGCAGCGTGACCTTGGTGCCAGCCAAGTCAATGACCTGACCAGACGCATCCCGAAGCTGCGGATGTTGCCCGTGCCCGTCGGCCCATGCTGTCCACTGGTTGCGCGGGGTGAGCTGGAGAGGCTTCCAGCGGCCGTTCCCCCAACGAATCTCACACGTGATGACTTGGTTCGAGCCGTTCCGCAGGCCGATGACGGTGTATGTTTTCGCCACACCCGGATTCGCTGGGGCGCCAGGCCCCGCACCGACGCCAAACCGTGTGAGGGTGGGCGTTGAACTGGTGCCGTCTTGCCAGTTGATCGTCCCCGTCATGGTCGAAAACGACCTGTCGGCCGTGAACGTCCCACTTCCCGACAAACCCGTCGGGTTGCTGTAGTCAAAGTCGAACGTGCGACCATTCAGCGTGCCGTTCACGCGGTTGTTTTTCTGCGCGTCGACCTCACTTCCGGTCACCGTATTTCCGTTCTGCTGAAACGTCCAGACGGCTCCGCAGCTGCAATTCCATTTTCCGACGATGTCACCCTGCTGGACCGGCGGCCCGACAATGCCTCCGTTGGGGCCGGGGTTGGTTGGATCCGCGAACCGCTTGCCATTCTGGATGACAATCTTGAGCGTCCGCGTGGTCTGAGTCTGATCGGCAATCCAACTCACCGTGGTGGCGTCCTGGTGGGCTTCCAGCTCACTCGTGTGCAGGACCGGATCGCCGTCGAGGTGCGTGATGAGGTCTCCCTTGGCGAGCCCCTTGCCGGCGAGTGGTGAGCCGGCGACCGGCTCCGCGGTGAGCTTCGCTCCATCGACCACGCTGCCCCCGGCCAGCGGAACCTGCACGATCTCGAACCTGGCGCCGAGCACCTGAGAAAAGTAGCCCGCTCGGAGAGCCGCGGGGCTGCCCACACGGAGCGGCAGGGCAACCGCCCCTCCAGCATCAGCCTCAGGAATGGGCTCCGATACCGAGCCCGTGACGGGCTCACCGTGCACCGCGGTGGCCGTCAGGATGACCGACAGTGCGATCCAACGAATACTCGCGCAGACATCAGGAATGAAACGCACGGTCGACTCCTATTCAATAAATGTGGGCACTCAGGCAACGCAAGCGAATGCGAGCCGTGACAGAAAATGGATTCCGCCCCGCGAAGAGAACCTATCAGGGGGCCCCCCCCGAAGAGAAGCAGCGCGGCTCTCGACCGTCGGCGACGAACGTGGCCATGGATGTGGAATGCCTATGCGCAGAGATATATTCTCCAGAGACTGTCGACACGATCACCGCCGCACCCCCCCGTGGAGCCCTGCATGGCTATCGATCCCAAAGGAAAGACCGTCCTGATCACAGGTGCCAACCGTGGCATCGGCCTGAGCATCGCCGAAGCGTTTTTAAAAGCCGGAGCCGCCAGAATTTATGCAGCCGTCCGCGATCCCGCGTCAGCACACGACCTCGTCGCCACGTCTGGCGGACGGGTCGTCGCGCTGTCGCTCGATCTCAGTAAGCCCGAGACCATCACTGCCGCCGCCACAACCGCCGGCGATGTTCAGATCGTCGTCAATAACGCCGGCGTGCTCAGGACCGCGAACCCACTCGCCGCCGACGCTCTCGACAGCTTGGACTACGAAATCGACATCAACGTCAAGGGCCTGATCCGCGTGGCGCAGGCCTTCGCACCCGTGCTCGCGCGCAACGGCGGCGGGGCGTTCGTACAGCTCAACTCCGTCGCGTCGGTCCGCGCGTTTCCTGCCTTCGCGACCTACGCCGCCTCCAAAGCCGCCGCGTACTCCATCACCCAGGCACTCCGGGAAACCCTTGCCGCGCAGGGCACGCAGGTCGTCAGCGTCCACCCCGGCCCCATCGAGACCGACATGGCCAAAGCCGCGGGCCTCGATGACACCGATCCGCCGAGCGTGGTCGCCGATGCGATCCTCGCGGCGCTTGAGCACGACACGTTCCACGTCTTCCCCGACAAGCTGGCCAAGCAGATCTGGTTTGCCTACCAGAGCTTTGCCCAGGCTGTCGTGGAACGCTCGATGACCGACGGCTGACCGACGGCTTTATGCCGTACCGACCCGTCAGACCACCGAAGGCCACCCGAGCGCGGAGCAACCGGGAGCCTGAGGGAAGCATCCGCTTCGGGGTGCCCCGTGTCATGGAGCCGGCGTTGTTGGCAAGCGCAGCCAGGATGGCGAAGCGCAGGCGGGATAGACAGCGCAGCCAACTCCGAGTGAGCGACTTGGTTTTTTCAGGGCACGCGCGGACAAGCGCCGGGAGCCTGGAGGAGCGACCACCGGGCGGAGGCCCGGCAAGCGAAGTAGGGCCATGGATGGTCTGCGCCGCGTGAAGCAGCCGGCGACATGACACGGGCCATCCCGAGCTGCAGCCAGTGCTCAGGCCGCGCGGCGGCCGCGGGCGATGGCTGGGGGTGGGCCAGCAGATGCAGGGCGGGTGCGAGCAAAAAGCTCCTGGCGGCCCCCGCCACCGTGAAGGAGTCGCAGGAGTCCCGTCACAAAACCGTCACCAAAGCGATGGCGGCGGCCGTAGATCACAAGCTGGCTCGGATTCAGAAAGAGTCGCGAGTGGCCGTTGGCGATCATCGAACGGTGGAAGGTTGCATGCTCGAGATCGTCCTCGGCGTAGGCGGCAGCGGCGTAGGCCTCCATCGCATAGATGCCGAGCCCTCCAAAGCAGCTTGTGACCGGCACCAACGGACTGCCGCGTTCGTAGACGTACCTGGCGGCGATCCGCGTGGTGAGTGGCGTGAGATTGCTGTCAAACCGCAGGGCCCAGGTGTCGTACTGACGCAGCGCATTCATCCGCAGGCCGTCGCGGCGGCAGATCAAACCGTTGGCGCCGACAAAATCCCAGTCCGAATACCCAAAGCTGCTTGCAATCCCGTCGATGCTGAAGCCGCCCTGGATGTCGAAGTCGATGATGATCGCGGCGTCAAATTGCCGGCTCTGCTCAAGCACCTCTTCCTGGCATCGCCGGCGGTAGCGGGCCATGCGAGCGGCGCGGGCGAGACAGCGAGTCGTCGGGTTCACCGGGTCGTCAAGCACTTCAGTGATGAGATGCACTCGCTTGTTGCCGCGGGACCAGCGGGCGAGACTAAGACGGGTGTCGTCGGTTGAATCGTTCTCGTAGACGATGACCTTGTAGTCAGCGAAACAGCGGCCCAGGTTTTCGATGCGCTGCATGGTCAACGGCAGCACCCGGCCGACATTTCGAGCCAGCCCTGTGATCGCCACACGGGTGTCAGCCATCGTGGCAAAGCCCCGACGGCAGGCAGCGAAGTAGGCATCGGCAAGAGCGGCCGGCGGCGGGAATGTGTACTCAGGAAAAACCGGACCTGTGAAGTCGGCCGCATCGAGGAGTGGTGGCGCGGGGCGGAAGAGCTTCATGGCTGGGACTCTCCCACCGATGATGAACGCCGTACGCCAAGCCGGCGGCGTGCCAGGCGGCGCATGCGGCGCAGCGGGCCTCGAAGCGGGCCGCCTCGGTGAACCACGGCAGCCGCGGGCGTGGAACGATCGGGACGCGGAATCGCATCAGGTGCGTGTCCGAGTGGCCCCGGGATTCGATCCACCGGCCAGGCGTCTGCCAGCGCGAGATACCGACGAGCCTGAAGATGCGCATCCCACTGCCGTTCGGCCCGCTCGCGGGCCTGCGTGCCAGCGGCGGTGAGGAGCGATCGGTCGAGGGCTACGCGTTCAAGCACGGCAGCGGCGGCAGGAGCATCGTCGACCGGCACGAGCCACCCTTCGACGCCGTCTTCGATCATCTCGGGGATGCCACCAGCCGCACCTGCCACAACGGGTCGGCCGCAGGCCAGCGACTCCATGACGGTGTTGGGCAGATTGTCTTCGCGGGCCATCGTGAGGTAGACGTCACAGGCATGGAGTGCCTCGATCACGCCCGCTTCGTCGAGACTGCCGAGGTTGTGACACGAGACGCCGGGAATCGTGAGCTCGCCCGATCCATTGGCGAGAACGACCGGAGCCGGGCCACAGCGAGACGCAAGCGCGGCCGCGGCCCGGGCCACAGCGGCGAGCGCTACATCGCTGCCTTTGCGATGTTCTGACAGCGAGACGCTCCCGAGCAGGATGCACAAAGCATTGTCTGGAAGCCCGAGTCGACGCCGGGCGGTCGCCGCATCGGCAGGGCGGTACAGGTCGAGATCGAGACCGTTTGGAATCACCGAAATCTCGTGTGCCTGTGGATCAAACACACTCGAGTGATAGAGCTCGTCGCCAATCCACTGGCTCGGTGCAATGAACACGAGCGGCAGACCCGCCAGGCGACGGCGGGCGCGGGCCAAGCTTCGGGCCGGAAGGTCGTGAAGGGCTCGCACCAGTTGCGGGCAGGCCTGGCAGTTCCCCGCAAACCCGCGGCAGCCCGCCGCGTAGTGGCAGCCGCCAGTAAACGGACGCATGTCGTGGAGCGTCCAGGCAACTCGCTTCCCAGACTCCACGAGGCGACGGATGCCAGCCGCCGCGACAAACCCGGCCACCCAGTGCACATTCACAATGTCGGCGGCCGCCACGGCGGGGTGACCCACCACGTCGAGGGCCGGCCAATCGGCCGTAAAGAGTGTGTTCGAGAGTGGTGTGCGACCGCGCTTGAGTGCGCGGCGGATCGTTCGATCGAACTGGTGTTCACGAGGGGTCGCGGGAGGGCAATCACCTCGCGTCACGATTTCGACGATGGCACGCTGGTCCCGCAGGCCTTTGGCGAGTCGCTCGAGCGCGATGGCCGCGCCCCCTGAGTGACCGGCATGCGTCGCCAGACAGGCGAAGCGCGGGCTGTCGCTGTGATCTCGCCATGCCGATGCCTTGCGGACCGTCCTCACGGCTTCACTCCTTCGACGTAGAGTGAGTCAGGCTTCCGGGGGCGGCTCGCCGAATCCGTGTCGAGGCAGGCAGCTGTGAAGCCCGCGATACGAGAGGTCAGGGCGTCCATCGGACGCACCTCGCGGAACCCGACATCTTCGAGCAGCGTGGCGAGCGAGACGCGATCGTACATCCAGCGGTGACGCTCGCCCGACGCCGCGAATCGTGCTGCGGCGCGTGGCTCAGCCGTCGTGGCCTGGAAGATGGCTCGTGGGTCGAGCGGGGCTTCGCCGGCACTCGCGCGAGCCGCCGCGACAGCCGCGATGCCTGAGGCAGCCTCCTCACCAACGCGGCCCGTGAGAAACCCGCGGCAGGGCACCGGGTCGCAGGACCACCAGCGCCGCATGAGCCCGCCGGACGCATCTCGCACGAGCTGGTCGAGGAGCTCGATGGTCATCCAGCGGTGCTCCCAGCGGCTCGCGTCGCTCCTATCCGCGGCGGCCCGGTCGAGACTCGCGAGGTAGGCTCGCGCGATGCCCTCGAGGTCGGGCACGACCAGCCGCACGATGCCGCCTGGGCGCAGCAAGCGATGGATCTCGGTGACGAAACGCTCTGCGTCAGCGACGGCCAAATGCTCGAGCACATGGGCGGCATAGACGGCGTCGCACGAGGCATGCTCAAAGGGCAGCAGTCGACTCACGTCAACGGGAAAGACATCCGGGCCATCTGGGACGAGGTCGCAGTTCGTCCAGTCGGGGTGACGCCGGCGACCGCAGCCGAGGTTGACCAACGGCCGCGGGGGTCGGCGAAGCGCTGGTCGGGATGCGAGGAGGCGGATCATAATTGATGTGAAACAGAGGCAGGCGGATTCATGGATCGAGCTACACAGCCATCCGTCCGGTGTAGTCGATACGGGAGAGCAGAAGCCTCGCGCCGGTCGATTCGATGTATTCATCGACGGCACGCCGCGCGCCCTCCCAGTGCCCGTAGTCGTCGATGATGAGAACGCCGCCGACCGCGAGCCGTGGGTAGAGATGCTCGAGTTCGTGCCGGGTCGACTCGTACCAGTCGGTGTCAAGCCGCAGGACGGCAATCTGCTCAGGTGCATGTGCCGGAATTGTCTCTTCGACGCGGCCCTGCACGAACCGGACAAGGTCTGCCGGGTAGCCGGTCGCGAGGACGTTCGCTGTGACGTCTTCCAAGGGGCTATAGCACCAGGTATCGCCAGTGCGACGATCCTCGGCGGCCAGGAGCGTGGCAGCATCGGTGCCATGCACGTCGCGGTCGGTGTCGGCGGGGGGCGACATGCCTTCGAACGTGTCGTAGAGCCACAGGGGGCGGCGGTGCCCCACAGCGATGAGGGTGAGCGCTGCGGCCATCATGCTGCCGCCGCGCCACACGCCGCATTCCACGATGTCGCCAGGAATTGTATGCCGGCAGACATGCCGGAGAGCGTCCCGGAACGCCAGAATCCGCTCGGGACTCGTCATCGTGAACGGGGTGACCGTCTCGATGACGTTGCGGGCCTCGTCGTCGATGTCGGGCGGCATGGGGGCAGGCTTGCGCCGCCGTGATTGCTTGAACACGCTTGGCATTCGCATGGCTGATTCCCAGGAACGAGGGGCTTCGACAACGCTCCGGCAAGCGATCATCCGAAGCCCCGCGAAGGCTCATCCCAGAATCAGCGGCACGGCCGCAAGGCCAGCGATGGCTTCATGCAGCCGACCGTTCCACCAAACCCGCCATCCTTCGCAGCCTGCCGAACGACATCCCGAGCAGGGCCATGCCGCAGGCTATCGGGAAGGCCGGGCCGAGACGGCCGGCGAGCGTCGTCCCTTCCAGCAGCGGCACATCGGCCACGAGCACGTCCTCCACGCCAAGCGGCAGTCTCGCCGTCACGCGGCCCGTCGCGTCAATCACGCAGGTCTCGCCGGTGGAGGTGCATCGGGCAAGCATCCGACGGGATTCGATGGCTCGGCTCTGGGCGAGAAGCCTGTGCTGCAGGAGCGTGAGCGAAATGGAGAAGTCTGCGCCGTGACCAAGCGAGGCAAGCACGTTGGCCGACCGCTCGACGAGGGTTTCGGCGGCCGTTGGCACCATGTCCTCGTAGCACAAGAGCGGTCCGATGCGGGCCTTCCCGCAGACAATGACGGCAGGTTCTCCACCTCGGTCGTAGCGTGTCTCCATCGGAAAATAGAGCCGCAATTCGGGCACCACATCTGCCCACGGCACATACTCGCCGAAGGGCATGAGGTGCCGCTTCAAATAGGTGCCGGCCAGCCGCTCATTCGTATCGAGGAGCAGCGCCGCCTGATAGATGCTGTCTGGGCGTTCGCGAAAGCCCCTGTAGATGCGGCCCCCAAGCAACAGCGGACAGGTTGGTTCGGGAAGCGGTCGCAAGCCTCGATGAGGATCGCGCGATCGACGAAACACCGTCGCCTCGTCAGCGAATGAGTCGAGCCCCTCTTCATAAGAACCACCGCTACATTCAGGCCACAGGACGAGGTCGGGTGGCGGCTCGCGACTCGAGACTTCGCGGGTGAGTCGCCGAAGCGTCTCGGTTGCGGAGTCCTTGTCGGGATCGGCCTGAACCATCGCCAGGCGGATGGTCGGGGCCGCAGCCATCCATGCATGGACGCGGCTGATGGCGATCACTCCGTATCCAAGGTTGGCAAGTGCGAGGGCGACTGCGGCCACCGCAATCATCGGCATCCGCCTGCCTGGCCCACGACGAACGAGGGCGACTGCCACCATGAACGCTCCAGCGGTTGCAAAGAGCATGAAGGTCGGGCCTTCGGGACCGACGAGCGCCGCAGACTGGACGGTGATGGGCCAAGCGAGCTGCGAGTAGCCGAGCTTCCAGGGGAACACACTCGGCATGAGGCGTTCAGCAACGACGGCCACCAGACCTGCCGGAAGCCAAGCCACACATGGGTCGCTCGTGAGACGACCGGCAGCCCAGAAGGGAAGCGCGAGTCGGCAGGCGTCCCAGAGAATGATCGGCATGGCGAACGCGAAACCAACCAACCAGCTCGAACGCATCGCGCCGGCGAGCGCCTGAGGCGTCCAGTGGAATGCGAACGTGATCGCGAGGGTGCAGGCCGCAAGCACGGCGACTTCGGCCCGCCAGCCACGCCGACCCGTTACAAAGAAAAGCCCAGCGGCCACGCCCAGCCAAATCGCTGGCACGCATTCCTGCCAGAGCCACGGCGTCGCCATGAGCATCGCCGTAAGGACGATCGCCGCGGGCCACGCCGCGGCGATCCCGCGGGCTCGTATCGCTGTGAGGCCTGACATTTCATCGCCTCGTCAGCGGCCGACGACTTCAGTGGCTGCCGCACTCGGCGATGACAAACCTCAGCCTGCCACACTCAGACAAGCTGCCGATCGCCTATGGCTGGCTGGGCCCTTCAGAGATTTAGAATTTGACGCCGGCAGGAGCCCCGACGAGCGTCGCCGTCGTGAGGTCTTGCTGGGCCCAGAGGTAGATCGTCTTGAACGTGCGGGTGTCGAAGTTCCGCACCCTGTTGACCACTGTCGGCGCGTTCGGGTTGGCAGCGATAGCGGAGAAGGCTCCAGCCTTCACCTGAAACTGAGCGATGCCGTTGGCCGCCAAGACTGTCGTACCCTGGAGCAACTGCTGCTGAGTCGCATTGCCCGACTTGGCATTCACAGCCACCGGGCTCACTCCGACGTTCTTCATGCGGACTGGGATATTCGCCCCACCACCGGCAAACACCGGTACGGCGAACATGACGGCGACGAAAAGTGTCGCAACGGAAAGTGCTTTGGCCTTGAACATGCGACGAACTCCACGATGACGGAAAGGTTGGATGAATTGGAGGCCTGGAAACTCCCATCATCCTAGCGAACCCTGCGGCCAGGTCAAAAGATGGGCATTTCGTGAAAAAACCCCCGTTTATGAAGGCCTCATGAGGGCCGCTACGGCGTCGTGCCGACGGCCTCGCGACCTGCCTTGGTACAGATGGCGATCAGGACCAGGGGATCCGTGCCATCGGCCATGAACGACACACGCACGTCGCCATAGAGCCCGTGAACACCGCCCAGATGGTTGCTCCGAAACCCGTCGACAGCGGGGGTATTGAGCACCGGGGAGTTGTGCAGAAAGCAGTTGGTACCGCAGGCCCAGAGGGCATTGCCGATCCGCGCGAGTGTCTCCACGTCGGCGAAGCCACGATCGACGCCTTCGCTCACGAGCAGCGTGTGGGACAGGCCGTCACTGACCTCGGCGGCCCGGCAGGGTTTTCGTGGGGTGTCGGTGGCGGTCGCGTAGAGAATGCCACCGTGGGCCCAGCCAGCTGGCCGTGTGTCGTTCTCGTTGAGGGTGACGGCACTCCCCAAGACGCCACCATAGTCCTGTTTGCCGGGGTATCGCACGATACCGCTGGGGCAGAGATAGATGGGAACGACCGTGTCGGCGAGGTCGAGGTTCTGCGAATGGTTCCACGGCACCGCATAGTTGAATCGGCCTGCGAGGCCCGCATCCTCGAGATACGGCAGAATGAAAGAGCTCCATGCGTGGTTGCGACCGTTCAACGCGTCGTTGCCGGCAGGAAACATTCGGCGTGCCGACTCGTGGCTGGCAATCGCGACCCCCATCTGCCGGAGATTGCTGCTGCATGCTGATCGACGAGCAGCCTCGCGAACCGACTGCACGGCGGGCAGGGTGAGCCCGACAAGAATGCCGAGAATCCCAATCACCGCTAACAGTTCGACGAGGCTGAAGCCACGCCGTCGGCTGGTCGCATCACGCTGTCGCACTCTCTCGTTCATGCCGCACGCGTCGCCTATCGAGCTTTGGAAGGTCCGCTCATGACCGGACCTTCGCGAGGCTCTGGGTTTTCTGGCATCCAGCCCGGTATTCATTTCAAGCGTCACTACGTGGTCGCCGGCGCATCGCCCGCGACAGCCACCGGTAAGGATACGGCCCGGCGCGGGCAGGTCAACTTTTCGGGGAGATGATTCGCGATCGCCCGCTGGTGACAGGCTTGTGGCCGTGCGGCATCAGGCCTCGACAACCTCTTTCCGAGTCCGCCAGCCCGAGCGGTCGAGAATGTAGCCCTCGCAGGTGATCCCTTCGAGCGTGGTGAGTCGCGGAAAAAAGAGTGGGCCTTTGTAGCTCTCGCGGAGTTTCCAGGTACGAACGGCTGAGGCATGGTGGTGCCATGTGCGAACGGTGAGTGCGGGATTGGCGATCGCCACACCCGCTGCGTGGGCCTCGTATGCCAGCCGGCTTTCGCAGGCCGGGATGCCGAGCGTGAAACCCGCCTCGAACGCCGGCAGGCTGCCGGCGATAAACATCCACGTGTCCTGCGAGTGCGAGAAGAACTTCCAGCTCTGTGGATGAATGCGGCCTTCCATCGACGGGCTCGTGGGGGTGTCCCATCTCGTGAGCACGACGAGCGACGGTTTTCGTGTGTGCCGCAACCACTCGGCGGCACCCTTGAGCGACGCGTCAAACGCGATGTCGCTATTGGCAAGCACGCAGACCTCGCCGGGAAAGCGATTGGCCGCGAGCGCCAAGAGCTCGGCATAGGTCTTTCGGCCACCGTCAGCCACCGGCACGATCCGCTCGAAGACGCCAGCCTCCGTGTTGATCTGGCGGACCCGCTCAAGCTCCGCCGCGCGAACCGGATCAGACGATGAGTAGCTCTCGAAGATGAGGTTCATGTTGGAATTCTAGCCCTTCTGGGGTCAGCATGCCGAAGGCATGCGGTGCATCCGTCGCGCACGGGCTACTTCGATCGGACCGACATACCTTCCTTGCCATTGGTAAGTTCGATCTGCTCGTCCGAATATTTCTTTTCCAGCGCCTCGAGCCGCGGAACGATGGCTGCTTTGGGGCCGACGACAAGCCAGTAGCGGAAGCGAACGCGAGATTGTGGACCGAGCGGCACGGTTTCCACAGGTGCCACGTGCATGCAGGGGCCCGCCCGCGGATCCGCCGAAACGCCCTCCCCATGGGGACCGAAATTCCAGTGGCCGGTCGTCACAGGGCTATACACGGCGATGCCTTGGCCCGCAGTGTCGAAGCAGGTGACGACGTTGCGCGGCGGCGTGACTCTGCCCCATGGCGGACCAGACGGTTGCTTCTCCGACCGCCACTTCCCGCTGCCGAGGTAACTTTCCACCGCGCCAAACGACCGCGTGAAGTAGCAGGCAGGCAGCTCCTGATGCCGGGGGACTCTGGCGTCGCCCCAGCGGTCGTTGAGCTTCCGCCGCGACTCAAACTCACATCGCACGACAATCACATTTGGCATGCCCGGCTCAAAGCCAGTCCACTGCCGCATCACGGCCGCGGCCTCCTCGTTGGGCATGTCCCACAGTTTCGGGATGGTCTCGCAGAAGATTCCATCCCGCGTCTTCCCGAGCTTGGTAATCCTTGCCCAGCTGCCCACGCCGCCTGCCTGGATGGGGTTCCAGGGCCAGGGGCTCCAGGCCTTCGGCTGCCCCTGGGCCATGCGATCCAATGAATTTCCGGCGTAATACGATTGCTGGATGAGCCGTCCGGGGTCGTGGATATTGACCACATTCTGGGGATGGGCCTTCCACGCGAGCCAGGTGATCGCCCCCCCCATCGTTCGATCGACGCCGATCGATGCGGTGCCATTGTCAATGCGTGTGACATCGGCGTTACCCGCTGCCGCACGCTGTCTAAGGATGGCCGCGAGCGCGACGGCGACGATCAGGGCGACGATCGCTTTGCCACGGGAAGGGGCCAGCATCGGGGGAGTTGTCCAGGCGGGATCGGACCGCTTGGCAGAGCGGTCGAAAGTCACTCACGTCGACTTCGAAAAGTGTAGCGTATTGGAAACTCTGTTTGGCCACCTGCGGACTGCCTCTCATGATCGCTTGCCGTTGGGTTGTGATCGCCGTCACTACGGCCATGCCGATGCTCATGGCACATGATCCGGCAACCGCCGCAGAGCCGCCCGGCTATTGCATCGTCGTTTCGGCTGCGACAAAGGCGGACCACGCCTGGGCCGCTGTCATTTCGGCGCTCGAGGCCAAGCATCGTGGCCTGGGTACGACGGTGATCGAGTGGCGCGACACCGTTGACGAGGCCGCAGAGCCTCTCGCCGATGCGATGCCCCGCTACGCCTGTTTCGTGGTGCGGCCCGAGGAGTCAGGGCGGGCGTTCGTCGCCGCGGTGCACCAGCTGGCGCGATCCCTCGATGATGATCCCTACGGCGATGTTCTCTGGGGCATTCTGACCGGCTTCGATGCATCGAACGCCCTGACAATCGCGCAGACGGCTGAGCCCCTCGTGGTTCGGCACGTGACCGCCGCAACAGAGATCGCGCTCGATTGCGTCGTCGAAGGGGAGTGGTACAGCGAGCTTCAGAAGGGCCACATGGTCCGCAAAGCGCCCGGGAAGGAGCCCGAGGAGCGGCGTGCGCCCGACGACACCACGAGTACCTTGGCGGACCTCTTGGCCGACGGCCGGACAGATCTCATCGTCACCAGCGGCCATGCGACCGAACGCGACTGGCAGATCGGGTTTGCCTATCGCAACGGCCAGTTCCGATCGGCGGGCGGCCAACTCGTCGGGATCGACACCGCGGGCACGCGGATTCCTGTCGCTTCAAAAAATACGAAGGTGTGGCTGCCGGTAGGCAACTGTCTGGCTGGGCATATCGATGGCCCGGATGCTCTGGCACTCGCGTTCATGAACGGCTGTGCTGTCCGCCAGATGATCGGGTACACGGTGCCGACTTGGTTCGGCTATGCGGGCTGGGGCTGCCTCGACTACTTCGTGGAACAGCCTGGGCGGTTCACCCTGTGTGAAGCGTTTCATGCCAACCATCACGCCCTTGTCCATCGCCTGGAGACGAAAACTGATCCGAAGAGTGAACGCGGCCTTCGTTTCGATCGCGATGTGGTCGCGTTCTACGGTGACCCTGCGTGGGAAGCACGTCTGGCCGACGGAAAACTCCAGTTTGGCCAGACCCTCACCGAACGCGACGGCCTCTTCACGCTCGCGATCACGCCGCTCGACTGGGATCGGTCGTTCGCGCCTGTGAACACCAACGGTTCCCAGCGAGGTGGCCGTCCGATCGTCCAGTTCCTGCCGCGGCGGCTCGGCCCCACCGAGATCGTCGAAGGCGCCGAGTGGAGCCCGATCGTGACCGATGCCTTTGTGCTCGTTCCGCTTCCACCCGCCGATTCCACGAAACCCATCCGCGTCTCCTTCCGCCTGCGGTAGCGATGTCGGTGGCGGCGAGTCATCGCGTCGACGTGGGGCCCATGGCGATCGCATCGAGTACATCGCGCACAGGAACCGTAAGCCTCTGGCGAAACGTCGAACACGACGCCAGCACCACATGATGGTCAAGTCCGTAGAGCCGGCTCCAGAAGGGGTACAGATTCATGTTGGACCGCCGCTGCGGATAGATTTCGACGATGCGTGTGCCCGGGCTGGCGAACATCGCATTGGCGAGCGCCGACCCATGGACCGCGACCACGAGGGAGGCTTCTCGCATCAGCGCGGCCTGGCGTTCAAACGGCATGTCCTCGAGGCAGACACTCTCGAAGCCCAGCCGCTCAAGTGCCTGCTCGAGTTCGCGCTCATTGATCAGCCGGCGATGCACGGCTCGGCGCCGGCTGATGAACAGGCGGCGAGTCTGGGCCGGCTGCTCTGGCAGCTCGATCGCAGCCGCGAGCGTGCGGACAAAATGCCTGAGGAGTATTCCCAGGGGCTGTGAAACCCAGAGCACCTGATCGGCCGACAGGTGCAATCCTGCGTGGGGTTGGATCCACCGCGAGGGCGGAATGCCGAGCAGTTCGAGGACACGGCGCTGGTAGCCATGGCGATGATCCACGAGGTAGCCTGCCACATCGAGCCCGGCGAGTTCTACCGCCGCTGCCCGCGGGGCAACTTCGACGAGCCAGTGATAGAAGTTGTGCGACCGCCAATTATTGAGCACGACGACACGGCCTGGAACGTGCTCGGGCTCCCGGAGCCGGAAGCGGGCCGTGAGATCCCCTCGAGAGCGGTGCCACCAATATCGAGGGTCAAGTTTTTTCGGTGTGAAGGGGCCTGCGAAGCCGCGATCGAGGCAAAACCCCGTCTCCCGAATGGCCGTTCGACCTGGGCCAACAAGGCAGCAGCCGCGGCCCACGGAACTGCCACCATCCACCGTGTACACCACGACGGGAGTGGGCGCAGTCGCCTCGAGCGTGAACGCAGACGACCGGCCGTGGTCGATGACGCGGATCGGCATCGCCGGCTGCGACGCATCGATGCCCAGCGTGCGGGCGTGGACGCGATCGGGATACCGCGCGAGCAATTCGGCAAAAGGCACCTGCTGAATCGGCGCCGGAACGCTTCGCAGGGAGGGGACCATGCAGGCCCCAGGCACGACGTACTTGCCCCACTGCCACACGCGATGCCGCCATGCCGAAGGGTTATAGAGCTGGGTCATTGTGTTGACGGCGGTCGAAAATGGCGGCGCGGGGCGGCGTCAACTCGCGATGCCGGAACAAGGATCGGAATGCCCCAGTTGGCGATTTTTCTGCGATTCCACGGCGGCTACCCCGAGCCGTCGTCGCCTCATGTGCCCGTGGGTTCATGAGGGCTACTCATCGTCGGTGGTTTCATCGAACGCTAGGTGGCCTTGCGGATCAACCGGTGGCCAACGGCCATCTTGCACTCGCTGTTCGAACCATCGGTGCATGGCCGCATCATCGACGGCATACTCGCCGCGAGCAGACTTCCACACGACCGCTGGGGTGCGATCGCGGAGTGAGTCGATCGCGGCCTGCGCCTGCTGGGCCGTCACCGGCCGAGACACTCGCTTCCAGTAGAATTGGATCGCCTCAGCGTCATATGGGCGAAACCGCGGCCCCTGCTCAAGGAGTCGCCACAGCACAGCTTGCTCCAACGGCCGCAGGGCGAGGTATTCGGATTCCATCTGGGCTTCGTCTGCCCGCTTTTGCTCCCGAGCCGCCTCCATCACCGCTTGCTCAAAACGCACGCTCGAGAGGCCCGACAAAGGGCTGAGCGCCTGCCCAAGCGCTTCCATGAAGAACTGAGGCCGATGGCCGAATCCTTCAAACGCTTGAAACAAGAGCGACGAGTCCACGGGCGACAAGGCAGGCCGCTGCTCGGTGATGAGCCGAGATACATGCTCAATGAAATCCTCTCCCAGCGGCGGCATCCGTGAAATGTGTGAGCCATAGAACGGTGCGCCGTTCGAGTTGACCAGTCGGAGTAGCTTGTCGCGATCCGATCCCGACATCACCAGCATGAGGTTGACCTTGCCAGGCCGGTTGAGCTGGTCGCGGGCCGACTTGAGTGCTGCCATCGTGGCTTCCCCGGCGTCGCTCGTGAGCGCATGCTGCGCCTCGTCCACGATCAGGGCCACCGGTGCCTTCGCGGTCGCGTGCAGTGCCCGCAGCGCATCGGGCAGCGTGACGCCGTCGGTTTGGCCAATCTTGCTGATGTCGATCTTGACCAAGCCGGGGACCGTCACGCTCTCCACGCCCGCTCGCTTCGCCACCCGGCTCATGACGCCCGTATGCGGGGCGAGCGCTCGTGCAATCGCATCTGCGATGAGCAGGCCTGGATCCCGCCGCGGGTCCGCCCAGAGGTCCACATAGGCCACCACGACACCGGCGGCTTTGAGCACCGGGGCCAGGTCACCTTGAAGGAATGTGGACTTCCCCGTGCGGCGGGGCGCAGCGAGAAACAGGCCGTTATGCGCGTCGCTGAAGGTAGCCTCGCCGCGGAGCGCCACCACCAGCTCCTGAGCCAAACCCGGACGTGGGAAGTGGATCATTTTATTGCCTTTTATTTTTCGGAGGATAATTTATCTAAATGAAGACTAAAAGTCAATAAATCGCGTTCTATGGCCCGAATCAAGGAATATCTGCATTCAGACCGGTTTGAAAGAGACCGGGCTACCAGTTCGCTCGCGGCAGCGTTTTCTTGCTGCGATTCGAAAGCGGCGTCCGCGAGGGGTTGCCCGTGCCACGGAGCCAGCGTTGTAGGCCGAGCGTAGCCAGGGATGGCGAAGCGAGGGCTACACCGAGTGAGCGAAGGGCACGATGCCCGTAGCGAACGTCCGGCGATGTGGCACGGTCAGCCCCGAGCCACCGCAGCGGGTTGCCTACGGGCTCGCGGAGGTGGGCTTTCTATGACAGCCTCGCGTGGAAATGGCCAGGCAACCCGCGATCACCGGCCACCGCGGGACCAGACGGCCGCGAGCTCGATGAGCATTTCGACAGCCGCTTCCATCTCTTCGAGGCAGCACCATTCGAGAGGTGAGTGAGGGTTGTGCTCGGCCGTCGAAAGATTCGGTGTCGGCACGCCGATCTCGGTCAGCCGCGAACCATCCGTGCCACCGCGGACGATTGTCTTTCGCGGAGCACGGCCGAGGTTCTGGATGGCCTTCTCGGCGTAGGCGACGGCCCGGGGTTCGGTTGCGAGGCCGTCGGCGAGATTGCGGTACTGCGGTGTAATCGCGACATCGATCGTGAGCCCGGGAAACTCCTGCTCGATCTCGGCCGCGGCCTTCCGCAGAAGCTCCGCATAGCGAGCGAGCGCGACGGCATCAAAATCACGAAGGAGCGTGTGGAGCTTGGCTGCAGCGACGCCCCCCTCAATGGCATATGGATGCAAAAACCCTTCACGGCCGTCGGTCGACTCGGGCGCCAGCCCCTCTCGCGGCAGGAGGTCGACAAACCGCCCTGCCGCGCGAACCGCATTCACCATGCGGCCCTTGGCGATCGAGGGGTGAATGTTGACGCCGGTGAACGTGACCACCGCGAGATCTGCGGCAAACGTCTCGACATCGATTTCATCTTGGCCGTGACCGTCGAGCGTGTAGCAGCAGACGGCGGCGAGCTTCTGAGGATCAACGTGATCGACGCCGTGGCCGATCTCCTCGTCGCATGTAAAGCAGATTCGGATTGGCCCGTGGGGAAGCGATTGGTCCGCCACGAGCCGGGCCACCGCCTCCATGATCACCGTGATCCCGGCCTTGTCGTCGGCCGCCAGGAGTGTCGTGCCGTCGGTCGTGATGAGCGTGCGGCCAACGTACTTGGCGAGCTCGGGATTGTCCCGCGGCGAGAGCACCTTGGAAGGGTCGCCCGGCAAGACGAGGTCGCCGCCGTCGTAGTTGGCCCAAACCTGCGGCCGCACGTTCGTTCCCGATGTCTCAGGCGAGGTATCCATGTGGGCACACAAAGCAATCGCCTCGATGCCGGGTGTGTTCCCCGGCACGGTTGCCCACACCAGCCCGTGCGCGTCCTGCTCCACATCGTCGAGCCCCAGCCCGCGCAACTCCTCAGCGAGCACGCGGCCGAGCTCGAGCTGCCCCGCCGAGCTCGGGTAACAGCCGGCGTCGGGCACGGCGGTCGTGTCGATCTGGACGTAGCGCAGGAAGCGTTCGAGGGTTTTGGGAGTCGTCATGGCGTGGGAGCGTTTATGAGGCGATAGACTCGGAGCCTTCCGTCGTGAACACCCAGTGAGTGTGGCATGAGAATCTTTGTGCGCCTTGTCCTCGTGTTGATTGCCTGGATTCCCGCCGCCGCCGAGGCCGCGCCGCCGAACGTGCTCTTTTTCACCGCCGACGACATGAACTTTGACTCGTCTGCGGTCTTTGGCGGGCCGATCCGCGATCTCACGCCCCACATCGACCGGCTGGCTTCCGAGGGGCTGCGGTTTGCGCATGCCTATTCGACCGTGGCCGTCTGCCAGCCGGTGCGGCAAACGATGCTCTGCGGGCTCTATCCACACCGCTCAGGCTCGATGGGTTTCTTCCCAGTGAAGCCCGATGTGCGGACCTTGAATCAGGAACTGCGAAAGGCTGGCTATCTCCTGTCCTGCTTCGGCAAGGGAAAGCATCTCCAGCCGCGCGCGCAGTTCTGCGCCGATGCCTGGGACGACACGCTCAGCCGGCATCCATCAAAGCTCGCCGACGCGACCCGCGATTTTGTTCGTCAGGCGAAGGCTGAAGGGAAACCCTTCTTTCATAATGTGAACTGCTACGACCCGCATCGCCCGTTCATCGGCATGAAGGGGCCTGACGATCTCGCCGGTGGTGCAGAGCCCAGCCGGCGAGTAACCGTTGACGAGATCACCCAGGTGCCAGGGTTCTTGGAAGATCTCCCCGAGGTTCGCCGCGAGCTCGCTGGCTACTACACGAACGTGCGTCGGCTCGACGACGCTCTGGGCGCCGTCCTCGCGGTGCTCGAAGAAGAGGGCGTCACGGACGATACGCTCGTCGTTTACTACGGCGGCGACCACGGTATGTCGTTCCCGTTCGGCAAGTCGAATAGCTACGAAAACAGCTCCCGCGGGGCGCTCATCGTCCGCTGGCCAGGAGTGACCCAGCCCGGCAGCGTGGACGAGACCCACATGGTCACGACTCTCGACTTCACACCGACCTTCCTCGACGCCCTGGGCCTCGCGCCACTTCCCGGAATCGACGGCCGCTCGTTCACCACGGCCCTCCGAGGCAACACCATGCCGGGCTGGGACCGCGTCTTCACCGTCTACAACGCCGCCTTCGGGAACAACTGGCTGCCCATGAGGTGCCTGCGGACCCGAGAGCACTCCTATATATGGAACGCCTGGAGCAATGGCACGAAGAAATACCACGCCGAAAACATGGCGGGCCTTACGTGGAAGGCCATGCTCGCGGCCGCCGAGACGAGTCCGGCCATCAAAGCCCGTGCCGATTTTTATTCGTTCCGCGTGCCCGAGGAGTTTTACGACCTCAAAGCAGATCGGTTTGAGCGGCAGAATCTGATCGACGCTCCCAAGCACCAGGCTGAGATCGACGCCCTGCGACGCGACCTTCTGGCGATGATGGAAGCGACGGGCGACCCCTTCGCCGAGGCGTTTGCTGACCGCGGGCAGCCCGAACTCGTCTCCGCCGTCATCGAAAAGCTCAAGCAGGAGCTCCCGGCCAAGCGTCCGTGAGACCGCGGCGGCGGCTATGCTCTCACACCATCTCGCCGGGCGGCGCAAGCGGCCTGACGAATCCATCACACTCGCGGAGATTCCATGAAGGTGCTCGTGACCGGCGGTGCCGGTTTTATCGGAAGCCACATTGTCGATGCGCTGCGTGCCGCCGGGCACTCGGCGGCCGTGCTGGATGACCTCTCGAGCGGATCGCGAGGCAATCTTCCGGCCGACGTGCCGTTGCACGTGGCCGACATCGCCGATGCGGCCGCCGTCGAACGCGTCTTCGCCACCGAAACGCCCGATGCCGTCTGCCATCAGGCGGCGCAGATGTCGGTGAGTCGCTCAGTCCGTGAGCCGGCCTTCGACGCCCAGGCCAATGTCATGGGGCTCATCCATGTGCTCGCGGCTGCGGCTACGCATGCGGTCAAGCGGGTTGTGTTTGCATCGAGCGGCGGCGTGCTCTACGGCGATGTCACGAGCCCTGCCCCCGAGACGACGCCGGCCGATCCGGTGAGTCCCTACGGCATCACGAAGTGGGTCGGCGAGCGGTATCTCGCGTTCTTCGCCCGCGAGCATGGCCTCGAGACCGTGGCGCTGCGCTATTCGAATGTCTATGGCCCACGCCAAAATCCCCATGGCGAAGCGGGCGTCGTGGCGATCTTCTGCAAGCGATATCTCGCCGGCGAAGCGGTCACGATCAACGGTGACGGCCGCTATGTCCGCGACTATTGCTACGGCCCCGACGTCGCACGGGCGAACCTGGCCGCGATCCAATCAGCCGCGATCCGCCCCGGCACGCTCGCAAGCTTCAATATCGGCACCGGCATCGGCACCGATGTGAACGAACTCGAGGCAGCTCTGCGGACCGCGATGGCCGAGGTCCTGGCCCGCAAGGGCCGGCCAGCATCCCTCCCAGTGCCCGTCTACGGTCCTGCCCGCGCAGGCGACCTGCGCAGCAATCTGGTCGACGCAACCCTGGCCGCCAGCGTTCTCAACTGGCGACCTGAAGTGACACTCACCGCGGGCCTTTCCCGGACCGCCATGTGGTTCGCAGGCTAGGCCTCGGTACGCGAGGGCTATGGTGCTCGTTCGATCGTCAAAAGGGCGCTGTCGATGAGCTCAACAGCGGCGGCCATGCTCGGATCAACGTAGTAGAGGCCCCACGTCTTCTTCCCGTTCTCGTCATCCGCTTCCCGCTTCGGGTAGCCCTTGAGCTCGAGCAGCTGAAAGGTGCGAGGCAGGTTGTTGTCGATTTCGACTGCGTGGACGAGCGAGGGCTGCGAGTCGCCCGGCTGGTTGATCTCGACGAGCAGGCGGTACGGGGTGAAGTCTTTCGAGCCTCGAGGGAGGATGTAGTCGGCAGGATCGAACGAGCCGTTGGGCGTGGGCGCCGTCACGGCATCGACCGTGGAAAGCTCCTCGGCCTTCCGCTTGGCCTGCTCCCACCCGGCGTGTTTGAACGCCCAATAGGGTAGTTCGGCAGCCGCCGGTGCGACGAGGGTTTTGATGTGATAGCCCCCCTGGTTCTCGAGCCAGATCGCGATGTGTGGCGGGGCGCTCGCCTGGTAGGAGGGCCCTGGTTTCACCGTGAGCTGCAGCGTGTATCCAGGCGACGGCGCATAGTCGAACACGATACTGTCCTCGCCGATCGCGAACCGCTCCGTGGCCGGCCCGAGATTGCCGCTCCAGCCGAGCACGGTTCGGACGGCGGCCGGCTGCTGCCAAAAAAGGAGCGTGATGGCGGCCGTGACGGCGAGCGTGACCCACGCCATCTTGCTTTGGAGGTAGCGGACGAGCGGACGCCTGTTATTGAACCCATGCAAGCCAATGAGGGCGATGAACACGAAGCCTGTCAGTGCATGCACGCCGACTATTCGTATAGAAAACGGCACCATGAAGGCCAAGACGCCCGTCACCGCAAGGACGAGAAACGTCATCGCCGTGAGCAGCGTGACGATACGCCGGCGAAGGCCGCCCGGCCGAGGCTGTGACGTCTTGGTGGGCGTTGAAGAACTCATCCATCCCCACCGGGCGCAAAGCCGTGAGTCGCTGCTTCAAACATCAAAACACATCGCCCGGAATGATGGCGGCGTGGGTGCGGAGCAGATCGCGAATGGTCTCGAGCGGCACCTCGAGCGGTGTGGTTCCTGCCTTGGCGGCCAGCGCCGCCGCGGCGCCGGCCGCCTGCCCCATGGCCATGCACGACGCCTGCACCCGCAGCCCGGAGTTTGCCAAGCGATCGCTGCTCACACACCGGCCTGCGACGATGATGTTTCGACTGCCCTTCGGGACAAGCGCCCGCAGCGGAATGGTCGGCACGATGCCGGGCTTCAGGGGCTGCGGCTTCACACCTGTTTTGGTGTGCAGATCGACTGGGTAGAAGGCATAGCCAATTGAATCTTCAAACATCCGGCCGGAGGTGTAGTCGTTCACCGTGATGAGCGTTTCCCCCTCGATCCGATAGCTTTCGCGGAAGCCGGTCTCCGGCTGGATGTGCATCAGCCGTTTGCCGTCGCTTCGCACCTTGGCGAGGATCGACTTTCGCCCAGTCAGGTTGGCCTCGGTCACGGTCCGTGAGCTGGTTGAATCGGCACCGTGTACATACAGCCTGTGAATCTGATTCCGGCCCGGGTCGTGCGCCTCGCCCAGCATGAAGAGGTACGACCCTGGCTGTCGCTCTTCATCGCGCAGTCGCGGGAAGCCAAGCAGGCCCACCACCTCCGCTCCGCCGGTACAGTCAATGATCTGCTTGCAGAGCACCCGCCGTGTCGTGCCGAAACCGACGCAATCGACCTGCCAGCCGTCGCCGACTTTCTCCACTGCCTGGGGGAACTCGTAGTAGGCGATCCGCACGCCGGCCTGCTGGCATTTCTCCTCGGCGATGAGCGGGTAGAGGAACTGGTTGATGAACACCTGGTTCTGCCAATGGTGCTGTGGCACCTTGGCAAAATTCGGAAGCGTGCCTCCGTCGAGCTGCACGCATTCCTTGACAAGCTGCCAGCCGATCCCGGCGATGACCTGCCGACCCCACGCATCGAAGAGCCCGGGGAACGCCACGCCCCCGGTGGTCATCGTGCCACCGAGCTGGCTGCCTCGCTCGACGAGCAGCACGCTTGAGCCTGCGCGTCCGGCCTGGATCGCGGCAATGTGACCAGCGGTTCCCCCACCGACCACGAGCACATCGACCTGGTCCGTGCTGGCCGAGTTCGCAGCATTAGGCACGGCGCTGGCGTGAGTCTCCGTGGTGGAGGCGATGCCCAGGCCCACCCCCGTGCTTCCCAGCAGAGAGTGCTGAATGAAGTCCCTGCGGCTGGGTATCATGGGCGGCTCCGCGGTGCGGGATCGCAGACTCGATCCCGCCGCCCCCGAATCCTACCAGCCATTCGTCGCCGATTCACCGCAAAATCGCGGCTCGAACTGCGATTTTCCGGGGTTCGCGAGGCTGCTACCCTCCCCGCCCCATGGATGCCCTCCCCTCCGAGCAGACCGGTGAGTCGACAGGCCGTACCGCGCTCATCTGCGGCATCGGTGGCCAGGATGGTGCGTACCTCGCTGCCCACCTGCTCGCTCACGGCTACACCGTGGTCGGCACCAGTCGCGACGCTCAGGCCAGCCGGTTTGATGGGCTGGCCTCACTCGGCATCCGCGATCGCGTGACGGTCGTGTCGATGTCGCCGGTCGATTTTCGATCGACGCTCCAGGCGGTCACGCGAGCTGCCCCCGATGAGATCTACAACCTCGCCGGCCAGTCGAGCGTGGGGCTTTCGTTTGACCAGCCGGTCGAGACCTTCGAGAGCATCGTCGTCGGCACGGTCAATCTCCTCGAAGCGATCCGCCTGCTCGGCCGTCCGGTGCGACTCTACAACGCCGGTAGCTCCGAAATGTTTGGGAACACCGGCGACGAGCCGGCGAGCGAGGAAACGGTCCTCAAGCCACGCAGCCCCTATGGCATCGCCAAGGCCACCGCCTTCTGGCAGATCGCTCAATACCGTGAGGCCTACGGCATCGCCGCCGCCACCGGAATCCTTTTCAACCACGAAAGCCCGCTGCGACCCGAGCGGTTTGTCACGCAAAAAATCGTGTCTGCCGCCTGCCGGATCGCCCGCGGCGAGCAGGACGCGCTCTGCCTCGGCGATCTCTCCGTCCGCCGCGACTGGGGCTGGGCCCCCGAATACGTCGTGGCCATGCACCGGATGCTCCAGCAGGAGGTGCTCGAAGATTTTGTGATTGCCACCGGCGTCACATCGAGCCTCGAAGAGTTTGTGGCGGAGGCCTTTCGGGCCGTCGGTCTCGACTGGCGGCGGCATGTCACCCGCGACCCGCGGCTCGTGCGTCCCACCGAAATCGCCTACGGCCGGGCCGACACCAGGCGGGCGACCGAGCGACTCGGCTGGACGGCGGGCACGGCGATGCCCGATGTCGTACGGAAGATGGTGGAGGCGCGTCTCGCCAAAGACGGCGGCATGCCCGCCCGCCGCGCCGCGTAAAGACAGCCCCTTGTTACTGGCTGAGGCCACTGAGGGCGCCACCTGCGATCCGGCTGGAGAGCGCCGGTGAATCGAGGTATTGCCACATCGTGTGGAGTTTGCCGACCATGCCAGCGGCGTTCAGCGATGTGTACTCAACCTCCGCGGGCATCCAGCGGCGCGGCATGCCGACGTAGCCCATCGCGTCGACCCGTACGGCGGGCTCCAGGAGCGGGAAGAACCGTAGGGCTCCGTCGCGGGAGTTGATGAGGAGCGACATTGCGTCGAGTCCTTCGATAGCATCGCGATACGGTCCTCGCGGTGCGAAGGCATCACACCGCACCGCCGGAGTCACGAAAACCAGATTCGTTCCCCCTGGCCGATCGGCCCAGCGAATGCCGTCTGGCGACGTGCGGGCGAGGTCGTCCAGCGCCTCGGCCGCCACGAGGGCTCCAAGGGAATAGCCCACGATGGACACGGGCTGCTGCGGCTCGAGCTGGCACAGGAGCCATGCGAGATAGTGGCCGTCGGCGTAGGCCCGCTCATACTTTTGACGTACGTCTTTGAGCAGAAAACCCTGCTGCTCGCTCGGCCAAGAAAAAATGACGACCCGCGGGGCAACGCCGCCGCAGGCATGTCGGGCTAGCCGCCGCGCGAGCGCAAGCCCTTGTTCCTTGGCGTCCGCGGGCGAATACCGGTTGCCGTGGATGAAGACGACAAACGGTCGCCAAGGCTCGCTGACCAGCTCTGCCAACTCGGCTCGCTCCCAGCGGCGGCAGCATGGCTCACCAACCAGCCGCTCGATGCCAAAAGAGACTTCTTTGGGCAGTGAACAGATTCCGGGAAGGCACCTGGTGCTCACGACCCACACGTCAAGCTCCGCCGGACAGTCAGCCTCCTCGGCAGTATCGGTAGGCTCGACCGCATCGGCGGTGACATCCTCAGCGGCTGCTGACACCGCTGCCATGCCCATCGCGAAAACCGCGATGCAGGAGACGATGTGTCGGCGAAGCGCGGTCATGATGGAGATGGGTATCGACGAAGCTACGCGAAAGACACAAGCGACACTCGAAACGCAAGCTTTGCAATGAACGGTAGCCCACTTCCGTACGCCCAGCATGTCTTTGCGACAGGAAACTTCCCGTGCTCGGATCTCCTTCACCAATCGGTCGGCACAACCGTTACGACGCGACGGGATCACGCAATCAGAAGACTTTCATGTTGATATTGCCGTCACGGCGCGGTCACGAATCGTGAGCTACGTTTCCCTTGGCGGCGTCGATGACGCCGTTCTCGTCTTGCCAATGTGTCGGCCTGCGGCGGACAGGAGTGCCGCTGCCCCTGCCTGGAGAACCTCGTCATGTCACGGTTGTTGTGTCTGGCCCTCGCCCTCTCCGCCCTGGTGGCGGCCCCGGGCTGCAGCAGTTGCTTTGGTGGTGGCTCGAGCTGCCGACGGCCGTCGTTCATGGAGTTCCGCTCGCCGTGCGGTCGGCAGGCAGAGCCCTGTGCCCCCGTCATGCAGGCACCATGTGCTCCGGCCTGTGATCCGTGTGGATCCCCCTGTGGCGCAGCTCCCTGCTGCGGCGACGGGATGATCCAAGAAGGAGGCATGGTCGTGCCTTCGGCGCCACGGGCCACCGACCAGCCGGGCACGTTTAGTTGAGCAGCCCAGAGGCCTCCTCCCTCCGGTGACGCGCCGCCTTCGCCGGCCACGCGTCGGGGCTGTGCGGCACAGCGTGTGTCGCCTCCCGATCGGGCGGCTCGTCACCAGGGGGAGTGAGGCCGGATAAAAGCCCTTCGCGCCACTGCGGGGCGGGCGGGTTGATGGGCAAGCCCGCTCCTGAAGGCACAGGCGACGAAGTGCAGCCCGCAGTCCCCCCGCTCGCGCCAGGGGCTTTGATGGCGATGGAAGGTGCTTCCCGAGCGTTATACTCGTGAGCTTTCCGCTGTCCACGGATCGCTCGCCCTCATGTTCGAGTCGCTGACCGCCTCCCTCTCCTCTGCCTTCAACTCGCTCCGCGGCCGGGGCAAGCTCTCCGCCTCCAACATGCGGGAGGGGCTCGAGCAGGTTCGCACGGCGCTCTTGGAGGCCGACGTCGCCTATGACGTCGCCGAGCAGTTCCTCGAGCGGGTCGCGGCGGAGGCCATCGGCGAGAAGGTTCTCGAATCGCTCGACCCGGCCCAGCAACTCGTGGGAATCGTGCACCGCGAGCTCGTGAGCCTGATGGGGCCGGTGGATCATTCGCTCCATCTTCAGCCGGGCCGCACCACGGTCCTCATGCTCTGCGGCCTGCAGGGCTCCGGCAAAACGACGACCTGCGCGAAGCTCGCCAAGCGAATTCAGGCGACGGGCCAGGGCGTCATGCTCGTGGCGGCCGACCTCCAGCGGCCCGCGGCCATCGAGCAGCTGATCGTGCTCGGGAAGCAGCTCGGCGTGCCGGTGCATGGCCCGGCCGACATGCCTGCCGGTGCAGCCACCGATCCCGTCGCAGTCTGTTCCGCCGGCGTCGCCCGCGCGAGAAAGGAAAACATTTCAGCCGTCATCCTCGACACAGCCGGCCGGCTGGCGATCGACGAGACGCTCATGCAGGAGCTCTCACGAATCGACCGGAGCGTGGGCCCCGATCAGGCCTACCTCGTCGTCGACGCCATGACCGGCCAGGACGCGGTCATGAGTGCCAAAGCCTTCAATGAAGCGCTGCAACTCGATGGCGTGATCATGACGAAGCTCGACGGCGATGCCCGCGGTGGCGCGGCACTGTCGGTGAAGAGCGTGGCGGGTGTACCGATTAAATTCATCGGTACCGGCGAGCAGATCGAGGCCCTCGAGGACTTTCATGCGGAGCGGATGGCAGGGCGGATTCTCGGCATGGGCGACGTCTTGTCACTCGTCGAGGAGGCCCAGCGGAAGTTTGATCAGGACGAGATGAAGCTCCAGGAGGAGCGACTGCAGGCAGGCGAGTTCACGCTCGACGACTTCAAGAAGATGCTCTCGCAGACCCGGCGGCTGGGGCCCCTTGGCAAGGTGCTCGGCATGATTCCCGGCATGGGCGGCATGCAAGAGATGCTCGGCAATGCCGACCTTGAGAAGGACATGAATCGGCTCTTCGGCATCATCGACTCGATGACCCCCGACGAGCGACGCAACCCCTCCAGGTTCATCGACCAATCCCGCCGTCGCCGGATTGCCGCGGGCTCCGGTGTCCAGGCGCATGAAGTGAGTGATCTCGTCAAACAGTTCGACGGGATGGCCGCGATGATGAAGGGTATGGCGGGCCTTGGGGTGCGGGAGCGGATGCAGCAGGTCCAAAAGCTCCAGGCGCAGATGACCAATCCCGCAGGCCGGCTGACCAAGCCGAAGGGGGATACTGGCAAACGCCTCACCGCCGACGAGCGGCGGAAGCTCAAGAAGCTGCGGGAAAAAGATGCCCGCCGCAAGAGGCGGACGGGCCCAGACTGACGCGGCGCTGCGGCCACACAACAAAGCCGAAGGCGGCAAGGCGGAGGATATGGTGAACAGGAACCTGGACGCCGCTCCGCCCCGAGGGCGGACATGTCACTGAGCCAGCATCGGACCGTCCGATCGGCTCACCGCTCGACTTCACAGTTCGGCACAGCGCGGCGAAATCGCTCCACGGCATCGTCGGAGACCGCTGAACGATTCAGGCGGAGCTTGCCGATTGGCTCAAAGCCAGGCGGTGCGTATCCGTTGAACGCGGGCACAAACGCTGCCAGATCTTCATCGGTGATGTTGGCGTTCGTAAACCGAACAGTGCGTGGCGATCCCGGCGTGAACGTGACATCCACGCCCTTGCTGTTGATCCATATCACGGCCTGAACGGCTCGTTGGCGTTGGCGTTGGCCATAGGCATACCAGGCCAATCCCAGGCACAGTGGAACGACGGCCAGGGCCCAGGTCGGGATATACAATACCGGCCGCTTTTCCCCTTTTTTTTGCTTGGGTTTGCTGTTCATGGACGATGACGATCCAGGGCTCCCGAGCACCGCATTATCCACACCTGTGGCTTCAACGCCAGCCCATCACTTCACGACGGTGTGCGCCCTCATCCGGAAGAGTTGAGTGGCGATCCTCATGAGATGGTCACGGGATTCGAGACGAACCGACGGAAGGCGATTGTCTTCATTGGCTATGCCCCAGAGCGCACCCGCCATCGATGCCAGAGTGTCAACATCGCCACGGCAGGCGATCAGGAACTGCATCATCTCCTCGAACGGCTTGCGGATGTGCCGCAGGGCAACATAGAGCGCCGTCGGACATGATGCCGGCGCGGCAGTTCCGTTCCCCAGCCTTCTCGCTACATCGCGGGGGCGGGGTTGCTGCTCCGTACCAAGCCAGTCACTGATCGTTTCCAACCGCCTCGACATCTCTGGCAGTTCACAGGCGGCCCGAACGTACGCCACCGTATCTTTGACAGACGCATCTTGCAGGAGTGCCTGTGCTGCAACCGCGATCATGACCGCTCCCTCGATCCCCAGCGGATGTGTGTGGGTCACACGGGCAGAAAGCCGCGCGGCCGCGATCACCTGGTCGCGGTCATGCGGAAAAAACAGAGCCAGAACGGGCGCTCGCATCGCGGCGCCATTGCCATATGAGCCTGCGGCGTACACCGCCTTCGCTGCTGCCTCCCACGGTTCTCCTCGCCGAATGCGTCGAAGAACTCGTGTCGCCCCGGGGCCATAACCGCGGCTCCAGCGGTAGCTCGAGGCGAATCGTCGTGCCAGATCCCCAGGACACACCTCGCCCTCAGCCAGCAGGGACTCCGCGAGGTCGAGGGCCATTTGCGTGTCGTCAGTCCATCGTAGGCAGCCGTCGGAAGTTCTTCCGATAAGCCGCCACAACAGTCGCTCCGCAGGGCCGCCCTCATAGGGGGCGCCGAGGGCATCGCCCGTCGCCAGACCGAGAACGCAACCCACAAAGCGATCAACTGCGACTTCCATTCGTCCACGTCGCTGAACTCACTTGCCGAACGGCTGAACTCGTCGGCGGCAGGGCCACTGGAGCAAGAACCACCCACAAGACTATCTGCCCTCCGCTTGATGTCTCAAGGGAGTTCGCGATAGGCCGCCCAGAAGTCACTCGTTGTCGATGACTTCGTCAAGCGGCTTCGTCCTCCCCTTGGCGATATCTCCGCGTAAGGAAACTGCCGGCGAAAAATATGCAGAGCGCCCACAGGATGCTATTGGCGCCAAACACGAAGTATCCGAATACCCCTATATCTGGGAATGGCCACAGGGAAACAAGCGGAAACGGGAGGATGCCTGCAAGCACCCCTGCCATCTGCTCAAGCAATGACTTTTGGCTCTTCCGGCATTTCAGTGGCACGGTAGCTGTGGCATGAGGTTGAGCTTGCCGCAGTAGAAGAGGATGCGAGTTCGGTAGTTCGCGAAGGATCGAAAGCCACGGGCTGCGTATCTCAGGGCTTGGATCACGCTGTTGAATCCCTCACTCGTGGCATTCGTGATTCGGTGACGGAAGTAGGTCAGCAGATTCGGCAGGTGCCTCTTGAGCATCTTCGCCACCTTGACCATCGGCTTGAGGCGACATCGAGCCCCCCACGCGTACCAGTGTTCGAAGAACTCCTCGGCGCTCAAGGCATAGACGTGCCGCCAGAACCATCGGAACTCTTCCTTGAGGGCCCACGCCCTGGCCGTCTTCAGATCACCCTTCCTGATGGCAGCGAACCGGCGTCGCTGCCGATGAGACAGGTTCGACTTGTTGAACAGCCACAGCTGCCGCGTCCCCGTCAGGCGGTCGTCGTCCTGGGACTGGAGAGCCTTGTTCTCGGCTCGACGCACCTGGTCAACCGCCTCTCCCAGGTACTTGGCAACGTGAAACTTGTCATGCACGAGCTCCGCGTTGGGAAGCTCCTGAGCCACTGCTTTCGCATAGGCATGCAACATGTCGGCCGCGACTGCCTGCACGCCCTCTCGTTGCTCCTTCGTCAAGGTCTGCAGGACGGCTTTTGCGGCCGTTTCCGTGCGCTCTTTGGTGACATCGAGGACGCGAGAGCCATCGAGATCGGTGAGGACAGTGATGTAGTCCTGCCCCTTTCCGAAGCTCTTTTCATCGAGGCCCACATGCGCGACGACAGCGGTTTCGCGGCGATACAGCCCTCGCGCGACGGCTCGGTCCATGATCGTCTGCACCGCATCCCACGGGAGCCCGAGCATCGCTGCGGCGGCATTGATGGTGCGGCAGGCTTGAAGGACTTCGACGACAAAGGCTTCAAAGAGGAGGGTGAACCGGGAATGCTTCGCGGCCCATGGAGGCACGATCGTCTTCACGCCATGCTCGGGACACCGGCAGCGAGGAAGACGGGCGACAATCTCGGTGACGAACTGCATGGTGTCGAGATGCCGCCATCGTCGCTCGTCAGCATGGTCGGCCAGCCCGCAGGTTCGTCCGCATTCCGGGCAGGAAACGCCACGGCCGACATGAGCGAGGCGAATCTCGACACGCCGCTGATCGACTTGAAGGTTCACGTCTTCCACCTTCCAGGATTCATCGATTCCTAGGAGGCGGGCATAATGGGTTGAGAGTGTGTCCATGACGACACTCTACGCCGCCACGACTCGATTCCGATGCCCCCATGCCACGGAAATCCCGGAAGAACC